>JBBQFQ010000002.1:0-269789 GCA_038322235.1 Chthoniobacterales bacterium | reverse complement strand
GCGTGGGCGGGAAAACTCTGCCGCGGGCGAGAAAAGTCTCCCGTCCGCGAGAGAAATTCGCTGCAAACGAGGGAACTTCGCCGTTTCCGGCGCTGTACGGTCGAAAACGACAAAATCACGCGGAAGTCGACGGAAACTTCGGCCCTGCGCAAAAACTCCCCCGATTTCGGCGGCGACGTCGACCAGGCGACCAAATTCCCTCGAATTCGACGCAGATTCCTCCCCAGCGACAAGAAGTCCTCGATCTCGCCCCGCGTTGCGGGGAGTTGGCGCAATTTCCTCGGAATCGTGGAACCGTCCTCCCCTTCGGCCGAACTCTCTCGATTTTTGCTCGATTTCGCCGGAAGCGCCGCCCATTCCTCACCGTTGTCGGTGCAGTTCCGGCCGAACGACGGCGAGCATTTTCCCCAGAGTCTCAGGCGTGGGTTCCACGCCACAAAAGCGCGCGATCTGCGGCACCCAGGCCGCGGGTGCGGCGACGAGCGCGGGGAAATCGATTTCGAACCAGGTCACGTTGGGGAGGCGGCTGACGTGCGTCGTCGTCCACTCGAGGTGTTTCCTCAGCCGCCGCTCCATCGCCGCCGTTTCAGCGGGCTCCGCTTCGCCCCGGCCCGTCCGACGCGCGATCATCCGCGCCTGCGAGCGCGCCACTTGATCCAGCGGCCGACGGAGAAACAGAATCCGGTAGCGGTGCTGATTTGGCAGCAACGGCAGCAGCGGGGAGACGATCTTGACGACCTTTCCGCGCGCTGCGTGGATGGACCCTGGGCGGTGGCCGAGCTGGCGGGCTCCTTCCCACTCCAGATATCCCTCGGGGTTGTCGGCGTCCGGACGGCGCTCCGCATCGGTCAGGATGGAGCACCCTGCCGCCGCCAGCATCTGCATCACCAGCGAGGTGCCGGAGCGCGGCAAGCCGGAGACGAGGAGGAATTCGCCCGGCCGCGCCGCCTCGGTCGGGACGGTTTCCGCGATCGGACCGTTTTCGGCTGGCGCCGACGGATCATTTCCCGGGGCTCGCTCGCCCGTCCCCACCTGCCGCAGCGCGGCGACGGCTGCGCGCCGCGAGGATTCCTGGGCGGCGCTGCGCGCCTCGCCGGAGCGCGCGTGCGCGCGGTGGGCCGCCGCCTCAGCCTCGCGTCCCGGCTGACGCGCGAGGATCGCCGCAAGCCAGCGATGCGCCTCCCACACCGGTGCAGGGAAGGCGAGGGCGGTCGCAAACGCCTGCTCGGCGCGATCGAAAAACCCCAGATGGCAAAGCGCCCGCCCGAGCGTGAAATGCGCGACCGGCAGGTTGAAGTGGAAGCCGACGGCGGTCAGCGCCGCGCCTGCGGCCTCCTCCCAGCGCCGCTGCCTCAGCAGCGCCTGCGCCAGCCCCTGATGCGGCACTCCGCTCGAGGGATCCACCTCCGCGGCGCGCGTGAAGGCGAACTCCGACTCGCGGATCCGACCGAGCCCGAAGAGCACGCGCGCGAGCAGGAGTGGGAGTTCGGGGATGTCCGGCTGGCGCTCCTGCGCCGCCATGAGGTGTCGCAGGCTGGCTTCGTGATCGCCGAGCGCAAGGGCCAGCTCACCCCGCATGGCCTGAGCGAGCGGCGCATCCGGCTGCCCGGCGATGATCCGTTCCAGCTGCGTGCGGGCCTCGTCGGCCAGTCCGAGGCCGGCGAGGCAGTTCGCGAGGGCGAGCGCCCAATCGCCGCGCTCCGGGGTCGCGCGCACGAGCGAGTCGAGCAGCGGCAGGGCTTCGCGCAGACGCCCGGCGGCGAGATGAATCTGGGCCAGATTCCAGTCCTGCTCCTGCCGGCAGCGCCGCTGCTCCTCGGCGAGATCGCCGGAGGGCGCGTCGACGTAGCCGAGCTCGACGAATTGGGCGAGGAGCGCGGCACTTTCCTCCTCCGTGAGCGCGCCTCCACCTTCCGCCCGGCCACACGCGCCGGGAACATCCTCCCAACTGGGGACGCGCTCCAACTGAGGCGGCTCGCGCCACGCTTCCGCGAGGACGCGGCCCTCCATGTCGGCCCCGGCCGGCAGCCCGAGGAGCGCCAGCGCGGTGGGCGCGATGTCGAGCAGGCTCGCACCGGCAATCCGCTCGTCCCGCTTCAGCGCGGCTCCGCGCAACACCAGAACCCCCTGCGAGCGGTGCTCCAGCGCGGGCGCGGCAAAGATCCTCGGCAGCTCCCGGCGGCGGCCGGGACCGGAGTGATAGCCATGATCCGAAAGCAGAATGACCGAGGCATCCGGCCCGGCGAGCTGGAGCAGGCGGGCCAGCATGACATCGTGAAAGCGGTAGCACGCGTCGATCACGCCGCCAAAAATCCGGCTGTGGCGCTCATCGATCCACGGCAGCCGCGGCGGGCGAAACTTCATGAACCCGTGAGAAAAATGATCGATGGCCGGCTGATAGATCGTGAGGAGATCCCACTCGCGATGCTCCATGATCCACGTGGCCGCATTGTGCAGGCTGCACATCTCCGCGAGCAGCTTGGCGATCTGGTGCAACTCCGGCTCGGTCGACTGATCGACCTCCGCCGCATCCGGCACGAAGAGTCGGATCAGTTCCGGCTCGATCTCCGAGAAATGCAGCCGCAAGTCGGCGAGGGTCCCGGCGAGATCGGGCGGGTGAACGGTCCCGGGGAGAATCGGCCAGGGCGCGTCCGGGGCAGGAAAGGAGCGGATGTAGGCATCACTGACCACGACGCCGTCGGGGAGCGGTTCGGCGGGATGGCTGGCAAACCAGCCGACCGCGTGCGCGCGCAGGCCCTGCTGCGCGGCGATGTTCCAGAGGGCTTTGACGCGGCGGGATCCGCTCGAGACGGGTCGCACGCCGCCGGTGTGGGCATCGGGCTCGGTAAACCCGAGGATGCCGTGCCGGTGGCCGTTGACCCCCGTGGCGATCGTGTTCCAGAGGATGGGCGAAAGCGGCGGATCGAGGGTGGCCAGATCGCCGATCACCGAATCGGAGATCAGCCGGGCGAGCGCGGGCATCTCGCCGCGATCGAGGAGCGGATGGATGACCTGCCAGTCGGCAGCATCCCATCCGATCAGCAGCAGTTTGGGGCGACTCGCCATGGCAGCGAAGCGCGCGCCGGCCAACCGGTTGACGGTGGCGTGCGCTCCGCTCAGGCGGCGGGCTGGAGGCGGCGGGAGCGCGAGCGATACGCGGCCATGCCACCCGCGCCGAGCCCGAGCAGGAGCAGCGACGCGGCGCCGGGCTCCGGGATCGCCCCGGCGGTGATGGTCGCCCCGGCGGTGCTCTCGTAGGCAAAGCCGCGGAGCGTCACGGAATAGTCGGCATTGATGGTGATGTCCGCCCAACCGTAATGAAGATCCCCGGTCGTTCCGAAACGGAAACCCACGTAGCCGGAATTTGGGATCGGCGGCGCGTTCCAGTTGCCGTATCGGAAAAAATTCCCGCCCGTGGTGAAGCCACCGGAGGCGAGCGTGCCGCTCGGGCCAGCGAATTGTCCAGCTCCGCCGATCACCGCGCCGAGGGTGAGGTGGGCCGGCAGGACATCCGGGCCGCTGCGCAGGGTCACGGCGCTATTCGGGGTGATGGAGAAGTTTTGGTTCGGACGAATCGAATCCAGCGGCACCACGTTGCTGCCGCCGAAGATGACGAACTGATAGGCTGAACTGTTCGACTGGGGCGACAAGGCGAAGGTCCCATTCGAAGGCGTGAAGTAAATCAGGCGCGCGCCGGTCGAGGGGGTGGTCGTGTCCGGGATGTCGAAATAAACGATGCTGGCGGTAACGCCCGTGGCGGCCGTGGCGGAAGCGGCGGCGGTGCCGTAGGAGGCGAGACGGTGAAGGAGGGAGGAGGAGTTCATGGGAGAGGGGCTGGCAGCGGCGGGAAAAGTTAGCGGCGGCGATTCCGGCCGAGCAGCGAAGCGGCGCAGAGGCCGAGCATGGTCAGCCCGACCGTCGAGGGCTCGGGGACGGTGGTGTTGAACCCCACCGTGCTCGACCAACTGATCGACTGGCCGGGATTGAGCGCCGCGGTCCACTGGAGGCCGAGAGCCTGATCGCCGTTTTGGGCGGGCTGGGTGGTGCCGGCGAGCTGGCTGAAGTTGGCCGACCCCGAGCCGGCCCCCGAACCCCCGATGCGAAGATTATAAAGGTTGGACCGCGTGTTGATCTCGTAACGCGAAATCCCGTTCCCCGTGACCTCGATAAAATTCGAAGTCCCGTCCGTGGCGCGCAGCACGGTGGAGCCAGCGGTGCTCGAGTTGATGTTGAAATTGTCGTCCGCGGCCGTGCCGGAGACATCGAGATCAAGCACTTGGAAAATGTTGAAGGTGCGAACCTGCGAGTTCGCCGCGGCGGCCGTGATGGTGAACGCGGTCGTCAGAAAGCCGTTTCCCGGTCCCGTGCTGTTCAGGGTGAAGGTAAACACGGCGTTGAAACGCGCCTGGCCGGAGACACCCGGGCCGGCATTCGTGTAAGTGACCGTCGCCGTATTGCCCGCGAAGTTCACCACCGGTGTATCGACAAAGCTGAAGAGCCGGTTCGTGTTGTCGCCTTCCGTCCGGTAATAGAAGAGCAACCGGGTGAGCGGATTGTTCGAGAAGACCGGATACGAACCGCTGCCGAAGCCGGCCCCGAGCAGCGCGCTGACTTGATTCTGGGTGCTCCAGATCCCGTTACCCGACCCGTTGGGGAGCAGGGCAGACACCCCGTTCTCGCCGATCTGGACGTTCGTCTGGGCGAGAAGGGCGGGAGGGGTCGCAACTCCGAGCGCGACGAAAAGGAGCGGAATGAATCGCTTCATGGTGCGCCAGTGGTGCCTTGGACTGCGGAAACTGGCAAGGAGAAAGTTCCGTGCGACAGAAGAATATTCCATTCGCGATGTTTTATCCGCGTCGGAAGGCGTTACGGACCGTTTTCTGGCGGGATCCGGCGGAAGATGTAGGGCCCATTTTTCGCGCCCCAGACCTGCGTGTCGCTCGCATCGAATCCGCGGTCCCAACTCGCGAACGAATGGCGGTCGAGGGTGACGACGCTCGTCGCGTAGGCGGCCCCGCGCAGATCGCTCGCGCATCCGTTGCCCCCGGTGGACCCGGCGTAGCTGCCGTCCGCTCCGGTGGGGGCCAGCCAGACGGAACAGCCTTCGCGCAGCTTCAGCTCGGCCGGGGTCACGCTCGCGAAGCGCTCCGGATCGCGCCAAGCTCCGACGAACCGGGCCGGCTCCGGCAGCGTGAAGACGCTAGATTTCACCCGGTCATCCGGGAGGGTGGCGAGTTGATAGATGCGCTGTCGGTAGGGCTTTTCCAGAGCGGTCGCGAGACCCTGCTCGACGTAGAGCCACGGTCCATCCTCCCTCCCGGGCCAGATCTGCCGGATGTGGAGGTGCACGTCGGCGTAGTCCGGATCGGCCGCCGCCTGCTGGGTGCTGGAAAAATTCCCGACCAGCAGATCGCGCACTTCCTGCACGGCTGGGGGTGCCGTGCCCCCGACGGCACTCTCCACCGCGGTGGCCAGCCCGTACCCCGCCGCGAGGGCCGCCAGGGCGAGGAGGGTGCGCTTGATTTGGGGAGTCGCGATCGCGTGGGCGCGAACGAATTTCGAAGGTTGCCCCGGAAGCAGGTCCATCGTTGAGTCTATCTCGATGATTTTATGATTCAAATGCGATAGTTTATCTGGAAAACCCCTTACGATGACACGGCCCGCCGGTTCGAGAAATCTACGCTACGACGAGCGGCGGACCGAGTTGGCCCGCCGTTTGCGCCAGCGCTTGGCGGCGCCGGGCCGAGCCGGCTTGAGGGAGCTGGCGGAATGCGCGGGCGTGACCGTACCGACCCTGAAGCACTACTTCGGCGATCGGGACGGGGTGGTGAAGGGAGTGCTGGAGGCCCACTCCGCTTTCTCCGGCCCGCACATGCAGGCGCTGCGCCAGCCGTCAGGGTCGTTCGGCAAGTCGATCGTCGAGGCGTGCGCCTACATTGATCTGGGCCTGGCGATCCCGGTGGTCACGGAATTGCACATCGTCGGATTGATCGAAGGCGTGGCCCACGAGGAGTGTGGCCCTTACTACCTCGGCACCATGCTCGAACCCATCCTGCAGGCGGTCGAGGTGCGGCTGTCCGCGCACATCGCCCGGGGCGAGATGCGCGCCGCGGATCTGCGTGCGGCCGCTCTCCAACTCGTGGCCCCGATCTATCTCGCGCATTTGCACCAGCGCCTGCTGGGCGGGGCCCAGCTCCGGCCGCTCGACTCGACGGCCCACCGTTCCGAGCACGTGGAGGCCTTCCTGCGGGCGTATCAACTCTCCCTGCCGACACAGGGCAAGGCAGAGGGGGAGGGGGAGAGTCTGGCGGCGCCGGTCGCGGCGACGTCTGAGTAGGACGGAGGGAGTCCCCCGCCATCAGAGCTGTCACCCGGCGGCGAAAAGGCGTTGCGTCAGCCGAGGTGGCGGCGGACGGCGGGTGCGACCTGCCTGCCGAGGATCTCGATCGCCCGGAGGATCTGGGCGTGGGGCAGGGCGGCGACGCTCATCTGGAATGTGATCCGGTCAATGCCGCCGAGCGCGCGATTCACCGCGAGGATCTTCTCTGTCACGGTGGGGGCATCCCCCAGCAGAAGGGCTCCGGTCGGTCCGCGCACGGCGTCGAAGTGCGCGCGCGTGGTGGGCGGCCAGCCGCGCTCCCGGCCGATTTCCGTAAAGGCGCGGGCGTAGCCAGGGAAAAATTCCTCGGCGGCCTGCGCGGTGGTGTCGGCGACGTAGCCGAGGCAATGCAGCCCGACCTTGAGCCGTTCCGGCGCGTGGCCGGCGCGGAACCCGGCCTCCCGGTAACGCTCGACGAGGGGGCGGAAGCGGTGGGGTTCACCGCCGATGATCGCGATCATCAAAGGAAGTCCCAGCGTGCCGGCGCGAACGAACGAAGCAGGCGTGCCGCCGACGCCGATCCAGATGGGCAGGGGATCTTGCAAAGGGCGGGGATACACCCCCTGTCCCGTGAGGGCGGCGCGATGGCGTCCCGACCAGTGAACGAGCGGCGTCTCGCGGATTTTCAGTAGGAGATTCAGCTTCTCGGTGAAGAGGGAGTCGTAGTCGGAGAGATCGAGCCCGAAAAGGGGGAAAGACTCGGTGAACGAACCGCGCCCGACGACGATTTCGGCGCGGCCCTCGGAGAGCAGATCGAGCGTGGCGAACTGCTGAAACACCCGGACGGGATCATCCGCGCTCAACACCGTGACAGCGCTGCTCAGGCGGATTTTCTGGGTGCGCGCAGCCGCCGCCGCGAGGATGACCGCCGGGGCGGAGTCGAGAAAGTCGTGCCGGTGATGCTCGCCGATGCCAAAGACATCCAGACCCACCCGGTCCGCGAGCGTGATTTCCTCGAGGAGATCTCGCAGGCGATCCGCCGGACGAGGACGCTCCCCGGTGGCGGGGTTGGGCGCGGCGGCGGCGAAACTGTCGAGACCGATTTGCATGCGAGGAAATGCCCTTTTCGTCACCCACCCGGAACGGTGCGGAGACGAGGCAGAATCTCGCACGCGAGTCGCGCGCTGACCACAACGGGAAAAGACGCTAGCCCGCCGATCCGACCGGCGGCTCGACGGGGGCGTTCTGACCCTGCAGGAGAAGAATGCGCTGGAGGGCGTCCCGAAGCGCAACGGCCTGCCGGGCGACGAGCGCGTGAAATTCGCCGGTAAGCTGGCCGCTTTCGAGCGCAGCCCGAAACTGCTCGATGGCGAAATCCTCGCCGCGTTCGCATTCCGCCAGCACCGGGCCGTCATCGAGACTGGTCAGCGCCGCTTTCAGATCCATCCAACCCCGATGGGCCGCAGCGGCCGGGGACGATCCGAGCTCGTAGTGTTCACCAAGGTGGTCGCGCACGCACATCTGCAGCGTCGCCACCATCTCGGCCCGCTCCACCGCGAGCTGGGCAAAAGCTTCCCGCAGATGCGGGGTCTGCGTCTCCGCGGTCGCGGTGCGATACCCTTCCACGCCATCGTGAAGGGTTTGCACGAGCGGATTCAGGATTGCGGCGATCTCCGCGTGATTGGCGGGATAGTTCATCGAGATGGGGTGCGGGGGATGATAGGCAAACGACAACGTCACTTCTGATCACGAACGCGATCGGCTTCGCGCTTGAGTTCCTCAGCCTTCGCGTCGGCCGCGCGCTTCATCGCGGCGGCGTCCTCGGTCGCGACCTTCTTTGTCTCGGTCGCGTCCCTCTCGAGGCGTTTTGCCTCGGTCTCGAGCTTCTCCTTCCGCGCCTGCTCCACCTTCGAATCGCAGGCGGTGAGCGCGAGAGCCGCGGCGAGGCAGAGGAAGGAAAGCTTTTTCATACCTCTGTTTCGCGCCGCGGACCGTCAGCGGACGTCTGACAACTCTGGAAACCGCCGCGAGCGGACCGGGCTCAATGTCCGCGGGCGATCGTGACCGCCGGGTCGGATTGGCGGAAGGCCTCGGCTGGCGATGGCTGCCCGGTCCTTTCGAGCTGCTCGCGTGAGTACGAGCGGGAGGGTTGGGTGGCGGCGTCAGCGGAATTTGATGTGGAATCCGAGGCGCAGCCGGCGAGCGAGAGCGAGATGAGGGCGAGGATGAGGATGGATTTCATGGGGTGGCTTCGCGGCGGCTTTTATGTGCGGGGCGGCCGGGGATCAAAGCGTTCAGCCGACGCACGCTTTTTCTGATGCCACGAGCTCGGCGAGGACTTCCGCGGCGATCTCAAACGAGCGCAGACGGGCGCCGTGATCGAAAATCATCGCCGTCACCATGATTTCATTTGCTCCAGTTTCGTCGATGATCGCGGCGAGACGTTGACGCACGATGTCGGGAGAGCCGACGGCGGAAATACGGGTGCGTTCCAGGCTCCGGGCTCGCTCGCTTTCGCTCCAGCGCCCGTCCATCGCATCGATGGGCGGCGGCAGCTGGCCCGGGCGGCCGCGCACGAGATTCAGGAAGGCCTGCTGCAGCGAAGTGAAAAGCCGCTGCGCTTCGGCATCGGTGTTTGCCGCGATGACATTCACCCCCACGATCGCGTGCGGGCGCGGATTCGTGGAGGAAGGCTGATACCGCGAGCGGTAGAGTTCGAGCGCGACCTCCAAATGCTCGGGGGCGAAGTGGGAGGCGAACGCGAAAGGCAGGCCGAGTTCGGCCGCGAGCCGGGCGCCGAAATCGCTCGAGCCGAGAATATAAAGCGGCACCTCGAGTCCGGCACCCGGTACCGCCCGGAGCGTCTGGCCAGGCTGAACCGGACGGAAGTAGGACTGCAGTTCCACGACGTCGTGGGGGAACGTGTCCCCGCTGCTCCCGAGGCCGCGCCGGAGCGCGCGCGCGGCAAACTGGTCGCTGCCCGGGGCGCGTCCGAGTCCGAGATCGATGCGCCCCGGGAAGAGCGAGGACAGCGTGCCGAACTGCTCGGCGATCGTGAGGGGAGCGTGATTCGGCAGCATGATCCCGCCGGCGCCGACGCGAATGGTCTTCGTCCCGGCGGCGACGTGTCCGATCACGACCGCGGTCGCGGCGCTCGCGATGCCCGGCATGTTGTGATGCTCGGCCAGCCAGTAGCGATGGTAACCCCAGCGCTCGGCGTGGCGCGCGAGGTCCAGCGTGTTGCGGAGGGACTGCGCGGCGTCGCTCCCCTGATTGATGGGTGCGAGATCGAGAACGGAGTAGCGCATCGAAGGGAAGGAAAAAGTTGGGCGGAAAGGACGCAAGAAGAGACGGCGAAACGAGCAGGTTCTTCAGGGTGGAATGCTTGGTTTCGGGCGGCAGGCAATCGTCGGGCGTGTCAAAGTGTCCCTCCAGGCAGGGTGCTTTTTGTTGTGCGCGGGCCTGCCCGTATGGTTTGCTCTCCCTTCCGTGCAGCCCACCATCCTCATCGTCGACGACGAAAAGAACACTCGCGAAGGCATCCGCCGGGCTTTGGAGGACGATTTTGATGTGTACGTGGCGGACGGGCTCTCGGGCGCGGTCTCGCTGCTGGAGTCCGAGAAGATCGATCTGCTGATCACCGACCTGCGTCTCGGCGGCGGGGAGGATGGAATGATGGTCATCGACCGGGCGCTGAAACTGCCGAATCCGCCTCTCTGCATCATGATGACCGCGTACGGGTCCGTCGACACGGCGGTCGAGGCGATGAAGCGCGGGGCCTATGATTTCGTGACGAAGCCGATCAACCTCGACAAGCTCGAGATCCTGATTCGGCGGGCGTTGCACAGCCGGGACATGGAGACGGAGAACACCGCGCTCAAGGAGGCGGTACAGAAAAATTTCGGCGTCGAGAACATCATCGGTCACTCGGCGATCCTGGAGCAGATCTTTCAGACGATCCGCCAGGTCGCGCCGACCCGCGCAACCGTGGCGATCGCGGGCGAGAGCGGGACGGGCAAGGAACTCGTCGCCCGCGCGCTGCACAATCTGAGCAACCGGGTGAAGGCGAAGTTCATCGCGGTGAACTGCGCGGCCCTGGCGCCGCAGTTGCTCGAGAGCGAGCTTTTCGGCCACGAGAAGGGGTCGTTCACGGGCGCGAGCGAGCGGCGGGTGGGACGCTTCGAGCAGGCGGATGGCGGGACCCTGTTCCTCGACGAAATCGGCGAGATCGATCAGTCCACGCAGGTGAAGATCCTGCGCGTGCTCGGGGAGCGAAATTTCGAGCGGGTGGGGGGGAACCAGACCATCCAGACGGACGTGCGCGTCATTACGGCGACCAACAAGGATCTGTGGCGACTGGTCGAGCAGGGGAAATTCCGCGAGGACCTTTATTATCGCCTTCAGGTGGTGCCGATCCACATGCCGCCGCTCCGCGAGCGGCGGGAGGACATTCCGCTGCTCGTCGCGTCGTTCCTCAAGAGTTCGGCGCACGAGAACGAAAAGCCGCAGCGCGAACTGACGTCCGAGGCGGCCGGGCGGCTGATGGAGTATCCGTGGCCGGGCAATGTGCGCGAGTTGCGCGCCGCGATCGACCACGGGGTGGTCCTCGCGACCGGTCCGAAAATCACGCTCCGCGACCTGCCCGCTCAGATCCGGCACTGGCATCCGAGCGATTCACCCGCGCGCTCGAGCGGTTCCGCCCTGCCGGCCGGTGCGATGCGCGGCGCGACGCCGCTGCCGGGCTCGCTGAACATCGAGGCGACGGAGCGCCTGCTCATCACGCAGGCGCTGGAGCAGTGCCGGGGCAACCGCACCGCTGCGGCAAAGAAACTCGGAATCAGCCGCCGGACGCTGCATCGGAAACTGAAGGAATGGAACCTCGGCGGAGACGAGCACTAGGGTTCCGCATCTCGCTGCTCCTGCGTTCCCGCGCGCCGGAGGCCTGATTTCCTCGCTCGAACTTTCGCCCGGCCGCGCGAGGATGGCGCGTGCTGAACCCCGCGATTCACGTCAAGGACCTGACGAAGGTCTATCGCGTCTACAAAAAAGAACCCGGAGTGGCGGGCGCGGTGAAGGGGCTGTTCTCGCGTCGGTATGAGGAAGTGCGCGCCGCGGACGGGGTCTCGTTCGACATCGAGGAGGGTGAATTCGTGGGTTTTTTGGGTCCGAACGGCGCCGGCAAGACAACCGTGCTGAAAATGCTCAGCGGTCTGCTGAATCCGACGTCGGGCGAAGCGCGGGTCCTGGGTTTCGTGCCGTGGGAGCGGAGCAACGCGATGAAGCGCCAGTTCTCCCTCCTGATGGGACAAAAGAACGCGCTCTGGTGGGATCTGCCGGCCCGGGAATCCCTCGAGCTGAACCGCGCGATCTACCAGATCCCCGAGGCGCAGTTTCGCGAGGTGGTCGAGACGCTGACCGAGTTGCTCGACGTGAAGGACAAGCTCGCGACGACCGTGCGTGAGCTGAGCCTGGGGGAGCGGATGAAGATGGAACTGATCTCCGCGCTGCTGCATCGGCCGCGGGTGCTCTTTCTCGACGAGCCGACGATCGGGCTCGATGTCGTGTCCCAGCAGAAGGTGCGCGATTTCCTCCGGGAGTACAATGCGAAGCACCGCATCGTCACGATGCTGACGAGTCACTACATGGGGGACATCCAGGAATTGTGCGCGCGCGTGATCATCATCGATCACGGAAAGCTGTTTTTTGACGGTCCGCTGACCGACATCACCGAGCGGTTTTCGCTCGAAAAGGTGCTCACCCTGGAATTTTCCGATTCGCGCCTGGATCGGAACGTCGCGGACTGCGGCGAAGTGCTGGAGCAAACGCCGGGCACGCTGAAGCTGAAGGTTCCGCGCGCCGAGGTCGCCGCCGTCTGCCGGCGCATTCTCGAGAACCATCCGGTGAGCGACATCGAGGTCCAGGAGGTCCCGATCGAGGAAGTCATCCGGCGCTTGTTTGCAGGCCAGGCGGCTGTGCGGGACGCGGAGACGGTGACGGGAGCGCTGCGTTGACCGCGGGCGCAGGTGCGCGACATTTCGCGCCCTTTCGATCCCGCACCTCTCGTCATGAAACTCTCGCTCAAGTGGCTCCGTGAATCCGTCGACTTCGACGGCACCCCGGCGCAGCTCTCCGATCTGCTCACCTTCGCTGGCGTGGAGGTGGAGGACATCCAGACTCGCGGGGTGGACATCGCCGGGATCGTGGTCGCGCAGATTCTCGAATCGAAGCAACATCCGAACGCGGACCGGCTCAGCGTCTGCCAGGTGGACGACGGGAGCGGACAGGGACCGCGCCAGATCGTGTGCGGCGCGAAGAATTATCGCGTCGGGGACAAGGTCCCGCTGGCGCTCCCCGGGGCCGTCCTGCCGGGCGATTTCAAAATCAAAGAAGGCAAACTCCGCGGCGAGCTCAGCGCCGGCATGATGTGCAGCGGGAAGGAACTCGGTCTCGGCGAGGATCACAGCGGGTTGCTTATCCTGCCGGCGGATTCCCGGATCGGAGCTCCCATCCGCGAACTTTTTCCCGCGGAGACGGTGCTCGAGATCGAGGTTACGCCGAATCGCCCCGATCTGCTCTCGCATGTCGGGGTCGCTCGCGAGATCTCGGCGCTGACGGGGAAACCGCTCAAGCGCCTGCCGCTCGAACCGACGGACGCGGAAGGCGATCCGGGCGTCACCGTGGAGATCGAGGCCGGTGCCCGCGAGGGCTGTCCGTTTTACACCGCCACGCGGGTGGACGGCGTTGTGGTCGGGCCGAGCCCCGCGTGGCTCCGGGAACATCTCGAATCGGTGGGTCTCCGCCCGATCAACAACATCGTCGACATTGCGAATTTCGTGATGATGGAACTCGGCCAGCCGCTGCACGCCTTCGATCTCGCGAAGCTGGGCGGGGGCGGGATTCGCGTGCGACTCGCGCAAGCGGGCGAGAGCCTTCACGCGCTCGACGGAAAGCATTACAAACTCCAGCCGCATCAGCTCGTCATCGGCGACGCCGCGGGCGTGGGGTCGGCGCTCGGCGGCGTGATGGGGGGAGAGGAATCCGGCGTGACCGCCGCGACGACCTCCATCGTGCTCGAAGCCGCCTGGTTCCAGCCGTCGCTGATCCGCCGGACCTCGCGCGAGACCGGCCTCAGCTCGGACTCCTCGTACCGGTACGAACGGGGAGTGGATCCCGCCGCCGTCGAGTCCGGAGCCCGGCGCGCTCTCGCGCTCATCCGTGAAATCGCGGGTGGGTCCTTGCGCCCGATGGTGCGCAGCGGCGACCTGGCTGCACTCTCGGCGCCGCGTGGAATTCCGTTCCGGCACGCCCGCCTGGAGTCGGTCCTCGGCGTGCCGGTGGCGCCGGCTCGGGTCGATCAGATCCTGACCGCGCTCGGTCTGGCGAAGCAGGTCGAAGGCTGGAGCGCACCCAGCTTCCGCCGCGATCTGGAACGCGAGATCGACCTGATCGAGGAGATCACGCGGGTGGTCGGACTGGACGCCGTGCCGGGCCGCGCGCAGGGCCGCATCGCGCCGGGCTCGGCGAGCGACCGCGCCTACGACGCGCAGCAGGACCTGCGCCGGCGCCTCGCTGCGCTCGGCTTCCACGAGGCGCGCACGCTGTCACTCGTCTCCGCGAAGGATGCCGCAGCGGGAGCGGACGCTCCGTTTCTGAAGAATCCGATGAGCGAGGATCAGGTCGCGCTGCGGCCGTCGCTCCTGCCCGGCTTGCTCGCGTGTGCCGCGCGGAATGCGCGGGCCGGACGAGCGGATCTGCGGCTCTTCGAGCTGGGGCGCGTCTTCTCGACCGCGACGCCGGCCGGAACATCCGAGCCCATGCATCTGGCGCTGGTCGTGACCGGCGCGGTCACCGAGCGCTCGTGGCGGGAAGGCGCCCCGCGGGCGACCGATCTCTACGATCTGCGTGCGGTCCTCGAAGCGCTCGTTCCGGTGGGCGCCCCGCTGGAGTTGGAGCGCGCGGAGCCGGCCGATCTCGCGCTCGCCGTGGAAATCTCCCGCGCGGGGCGGAAGCTGGGCCTGGCGGGAATGCTGCGTCCCGCGGCGGCGGAAGCGCTCGATCTCCGCGGCGCGGTCCTCGTCGCCATGCTCGATGCCGATGTGCTCCTCTCGTTCGCGGCCGGGGAAAGGCGTTTCACGCCCCTCCCGCGCTTTCCGGCGGTAACGCGTGATCTTGCCATCGTCGTGGATCAATCCATCGGCCACGCGGCGATTTCGGGAGCCATGCGAGCGTCCAAGGAGCCGCTCCTGACGGGAGTGACGCCCTTCGATGTTTTCACGGACGCCAGCGGCGTAAAGGTTCCTGCGGACAAGAAGTCCGTGGCATATTCGTTGACCTACCGCTCGGAAGACCGCACCCTCACGACCGAGGAAGTGAACGTCGCCCATGCCCGGGTGAAGAAGGCTCTGGGCGAAGTGGTGGCGGTGCAGTTCCGAGAGTAAAAGCCGTTCTTTTTCAACCGAATTTTCCGATTTGCCCTGCAGTGTTCGAGCTCACTGGCGTCAACATCCCGAACCGATAATACTGAAAATTAGGGGGCTGGGGTGGTGTCTTTCAATGACAGGCCTTGACTGGAAGCCAGCGGCCTCACCACCGGTCACCCGCCGTTTCCAACTGGGAACGGGAAGGCCGCCACTACGGCACAGGCGGGGCATTTTTATTTCCGAATTCAGATTTCCGAAGTCAGATTTTCGGCTGCTGGGAATGAGCGGCACGGACGGAGTTTCGGAATTGCGAACCGCGCGGCGGGCGCATTGGACTCCCGGCGCGGGCAGTCAGGCCGGATCGCGGCGTTGTCGAGATCTGAAATCCCTGCGAGATATCGATTGGATTTTGCAGATGGCGCAGTTCGTCGATATTCCGGCCCGATCGCGGCGAGGCTGCCGATCTGAAATCTGAAATCTGAAATCTGGAATCCCCATGGCTCTACTCGTTCTCGAAGACGGAAAATCGTTTGAAGGTGAAGCGTTTGGGGCGGCCGGCACCAAGGTTGGCGAGGTGTGCTTCAACACTTCGATGACGGGCTATCAGGAGGTCCTGACGGATCCTTCGTATTTTGGCCAGATCGTTGCGATGACTTGTCCGCTCATCGGAAACTATGGCATCAATCCCGGCGACAACGAAAGCACGCGTCCGTGGGTGAGTGGATTCGTGATCGAGGAAAACAGCGTCTTCCCGTCAAACTGGCAGTCGGTTGAACCGCTGGCCGGGTATCTCGCGCGCCACGACGTCGTCGGGATCCAAGGAATCGACACGCGCGCGTTGACCCGGCATCTGCGGGACAAGGGCGCCATGAAGGCTTGCCTCACGACGGAGCGCATGCTGCCCGAGAATGCGCGCGCCCTCGCGACGGAGGGAGCAGGCGTGATCGGCATGGATTTCGTGCGCGAAGTGTCGACCCCGGAGGCCTACGATTGGGATCCGGACGGCACGCTCAGCGTGGTCTGGACTCCGAAAGGCACGCCGGTGGATGGCCAGAGTCGCGAACTCCCGCCGATCCGCCACCGGATCGTCGCTTACGATTTTGGATTGAAGGTGAACCAATTGCGACTTCTCCGGCAGCATGGATTCGCGGTCCGCGTCGTGCCGGCCGCGACACCCGCAGATGAGGTGCTCGCGCTGAATCCAGATGGCGTTTTTCTTTCCAACGGACCCGGCGACCCAGCGGCGCTCGACTACGCGCATCGCGCCGTGAACGGCCTGATCGGGCGGAAGCCGATTTTCGGAATTTGTCTCGGGCATCAAATCCTTGCGCACGCGTTTGGCGGGAAGACGTTCAAGCTCAAGTTCGGCCATCGCGGGGGCAATCAACCGGTGAAGGATCTGGCGAGCAACCGCGTCGAGA
Source organism: Chthoniobacterales bacterium (assembly GCA_038322235.1). Classification (GTDB taxonomy): domain Bacteria; phylum Verrucomicrobiota; class Verrucomicrobiia; order Chthoniobacterales; family SZAS-18; genus SZAS-18. The sequence continues at coordinate 253,629 of JBBQFQ010000002.1, read as the reverse complement.
TCACATCGCAGAACCATGGGTTTGCGGTCGATCCCGCCTCGCTGCCCCCGGAAGTCGAAGTGAGCCACATCAATCTGAACGACGGCACCGTGGAGGGTCTCCGCCACCGCGATCTGCCGATCTTCAGCGTCCAGTATCATCCCGAATCGGCCCCGGGGCCGCACGACGCGGCGCCGTTTTTCGCTCGTTTTTCGCGCGTGATCGACGGCACTCGGGCGGCCTGATTTCCGCGCTGGGCAAGCGTCCGTCGCGCGCTTGTGCGACCCTTCGGGATCTGTCCCCGCGGGTTCGCGGAATCTTATTGCGGGCGGGAGACAAATTTCTTTACACTGTCCGACGTGTCCCTCAGTTTCGCGCCGCAGATCCGCGCCAGACATCGCGTAAACCTCGAAGGCATAATTCCTTACATCCGCGCTAGGTCAATTTCTATGAACCGCATGCCACGCCAACTGGCGCTCTGCCGCCGTCTCTATGCCGCCGCGTTTCTCCCTCTCGCCCTCGCCTGTATCGCGGTCGGATCGGCGCGGGCCGTCAACAATCCCCCCGTCATCACGGGAATCAATGTAAATGGGGCCCCTTTCGCCGGTGGCTCGGTCGCCGTGCCGGCCGCCGGCAGCGCCACTTTCATGGTGACCGTCGCCGCCGATCCGGACGGCCCCCAATCCCTGACATATTTGTGGACCAGCGTGGGTTCGCCGGCTGGATCCACTTTCTCTTTTAACAATACCACCAGCGCGACCGCGACGGCATCGGCCTTCAGCGTGGCCGGGAACTACCAGTTCATGGTGGCCGTGTTCGATGGGGTTACGACGACGAACAGCACGATCGTCACGATCCGTGTGAACCGCGCCCCGATCATTACTCCCGGCAGCACGACGGCGACCCCGTCGAGCGTGATCGGGCTCAACGGCGTGGGCAGCACGGTTCTGGCCGTTTCCGCGAGCGACCCGGATGGCGGACCGTCTCCTCTGAGTTACACCTGGAGCGTGACCGCGCGGCCGGCGGGTTCGATCTATGTTTTCAATTCGAGCCAGCCGGGGCCGACCGCGAGTAACTTCGATCAACCCGGAAACTATACCTTCCAGATCTCCGTCAGCGATGGCCTCGATGCTGTCGCTGCCACCGTCTCTATTAACGTCATCGACATTGCCCCGACGGTCGGTCCGATCACGCCCCCGGCGAAGGTGGCGTTCAACGGGGGGTCGGTCACGCTCTCCACGGTGGCAACGGACCCCGACTCCGGCCCGGCGCCGTTGACGTATTCCTGGACACAAACCGGTTTCGTACCCGCTCCGACTTTTAGCGGGACAGCCACGTCCAACATCGTTTCTCCGACGGCCACCGCGACCGTGGTGAACTCGTTCAGCAAACCAGGAACGTACACCTATCAGGTCGCCGTTTTCGACGGGGCCGTGATGGTGACGCAATCCGTGAACGTGGTCGTCAACGCTCCGCCTCAGGTCACGTCTGGTCCAACCGCAACACCTCCTGCGGTTGCCTTCAACGGGGGCACGTCGTCGCTCACGGTGACGGCGATTGATCCGGACGGCGTCGAGGGCCAGCCGACCTTCAGTTGGAGTCAGACGGGCTTCACCCCGGCGCCGGGTTATCCCGCGGGTGGCACGGCCAGCCTCGGCACGCCCAGCAGCGGGTCTACGAGCGCCGGGGCTTTCACGATCCCGGGCAACTATGTTTTCACCGTCACCGTCAGGGACGGCTTCGCGTCTGACAACGTGACGGCGACCGTTGCCGTGAAGGTCAATGCGCCTCCCGTGATCACGGCGGGTCCGACGGCGACTCCGGCGTTCATCCCGCTGACAAACGGCACAACGACTCTCGCGGTCACGGCGACGGATCCAGACGGCGAAGGAGGCGGCACGCTCTCGTACGCGTGGACCCAAACCGGCTTCGTCCCGACGCCGGGAACCTCCGGGAGCGGACTGACGCCCGTGATTGGGACGCCCGCGGGGAACTCGACGACGGTGACGAACTTCACGGCACCCGGAACTTATACGTTCACCGTGCGCGTGAGTGACGGATTTGCGGCGGACGCCGTGACGGGGACGGTCAACGTCACGGTCAACGCAAAACCCGTCATCGCCAGCGTCACGGCGGTGGATACGAGCGCCCCCGGCGCGAGCCCCGCAACGGGCGAGGTGCGGATGAAGCGCCTTCCCACGGCGCGAACGGCCGTGACCGCGACGGATGGGAACGTCCCCGCGGCGGCCTTGAATTACGTTTGGACGCTGATCGGAAAGCCAAAGCCCGGTTCGACGGTCTCGGGGGCCAACACGAACACCGCAACCGCCACGTATACGAACTTCAGCGACTCAAGCACGAGTTCGGCCCAGGACTACGTTTTCCAAGTCCAAGTCTACAATTCCTTCATCGCGGACTCCGTCTTTGGGACCGTGTCGGTACGGATCAACAGCCCGCCGATTGTGGCTTCTGTGAAACTGAATCGGGCGCTGCCCGTCACGGGGCTTGATGGCATCGCGCTTCCCGCCCCGTTTGATCAAACGATGATCAAGAGTACTGACGCAGCGAACCTGATCGTGGTCGTCACCGATGCCGACGGCGACCCGCTCACCGTGACGTGGTCGACGGTAACGAGCGGCATCACGTTTTCCCCGAACGCTGGCTCCTCCGCCACGACGACGGGGAATGGCTCCGGCTTGGTCGCGGGCGGCGACTACGTGATTCGCGTGCTCGTGAATGACCTCTTTGACACCTCCGTGGTGGATCTGGCGGGAGCCGCCGTCCCGCAGGGCGTGGAGGGCACAAATCAGATTACCGTGCGGAAAAACGCTTCACCGACGATCACGGGCCAGTCCTATAGCTACAAGGTGAAGCTGATCAAGGGGATCGCGAATTCCGAGCGGAAGACCTACTCGTTCACCGCGACGGATCCGGATTCCCGCCCGGTGGCGCTCCGTTACAATTGGTCGGTCGTGAGCGCCGTGCCGGGCAGCGCGCTGATTCCCGCGCCGGATATCAGTGCCCCCACCAGTGCGTCGACCGACATCACCTTCCACAAGTCGGGCAAGTATCGGGTCCGCTATACAGCGAATGATAATCTCGAGATTCAAAGCCCGGCCAATCCGGACGGGACCGACCGCGACATCATCGTCGACGTCCCGCCCTACGTGAACGCGTTTGAGGCACCGGCGATGGCGGGTGCCATTTCGTCGGCGGCCGGCACGGACGATCTCATCCTAAGCCTGTCCGCGAGTCTGAACGGCGTCGTCCTCGATGATGACCAGGTCATCCTTGGCAACACGCCGTTGCGTTACACCTGGACGCAGACGGCCTTCAGCGCGTTGCGCGGACGCGTCGAGGTGGGTGGTACCTCCACCGCCGATCGCGGGTTCCCGAACGCGGCCGTCGCCGCTGGCGGCACGAGCACCGCGCCGGCGATCTTCCGCTTCAACAAGCCTGGAACGTACACGTTTACGCTGACGCCGGATGACGGCGCCGACCTGTTCACGGGCGAGCAGAAGCGGCTCGCCGGCCAGGAAGCGGATTACTCGGCGACGCCGCCGACCATCACCAAGAGCGTGACGGTCTATCCGCAGCCGCTCGCGAGTAATTACACCTACAACCGGCGTCTGGGGAATCTCTCAACGCGGGTGAAGATCGGTAAAGGCCAGGATCAGGCGGCAATTGTCGGATTCGTCGTTTCGCCCGGGGCGGTGACAGATCGCACGCGGCTGCTCGTTCGGGTGCTGGGCCGGTCACTCTCAGTGACCGCTCCAAAGGTCTCCCGGCCAAACATGAAAATCGTGTACAGCGGGGTCGGTTCGGCGAACATTCCTTCGACCACGCCCGGTCCGCGCCTCCTGGTAGAAAACCAGGGTTTCCTGATCAACAATCCGACGGTCGGCCAGATCGTCGCGCTCGGCCTCGCCCCGAAGGATCCCACGGAATGCGCCTACCTCGTTGAGTTCAACCACAACGGCCAAAACGTGCCGTCGGCGTTCACGGTGATCGCGACCGAGGCCGATTCCGCCTCCAGTGGGGGCATCAGCCTCGTTGAGGTGTACGACCTCGGGAATGTGGACGCGAATGGCAATCCTGTGTCCGATTCGACCACGGCCGCGTCAAGCAGCCCGCGTCTTATAAACATCTCCACCCGCGGCATTGTGGGGACGGGCGAGGAAACGATGATCGCGGGATTCGTCCTGCGTGATAACGCCGGGACGGGCAGCCAGCCGGTAATCATTCGCGGATTGGGGACATCGCTCACGGCCGGCCTGAAGGCCGGAGCGGGAGCGGCGACGCCCGGCCTGGCGCTCGATGATCCCAGGCTTGAATTGACGCAGGCCACGTTCGGCCCCGGTCAGGTCCCGACGGGATCCACGTCCCTTGCCACGAACTCTTCTTGGACGGCTCTCTCGAACACCGATTTCGTGACCTTTACGAACACGGGCTTGCAGTATTGGACCGCGCCGCAGACGAGCCTGAGTCTGTTCGACGAATTTGGGAATGCGCGGGACGCCAGCCAGATTGCCCAGATCCGGGCTTCCGAGGCTGCGCTGGTCCGCCCGCTCGCTCCCGGGGTTTTCTCCACGATTCTCTCGCGTGAGGCTGTCTCGACCCCGGCGAGCCCGCCGATCGGGTTGGTGGAGGTCTACCTCCTCTCGACCGCCCAACAGGCGGTGGCCGCTCCCGCTCAGTAGCGCCGAATCGCTCCCGGCCCGATGCCGCCCGCCCATCCATTCTTGGCAAACAACATCCAGCTCTCATCGCTCTTTATGAATCCCCAATCCGTCAAAGGTCGGAATCGCCGTACGGCCCGAGCCCGTACAACCTGGGAACCATGGCGCACCGCGCTCGCGGGAGGACTGGCCGCGCTCGCTTTGGGCGGTGTTCCCCACGCCTCTGCTCAGAGTCTGGGCGCGAGCGCGACCTCGAGCGACTTTGCGGCGCAGGAAGCGTTCTCCATCGGGACCGGCGCTCGATCCGGTGGCAGCAGTACGGCCGGCGCCCGGCGGATCTCCATCGACGTCGAATCGTCGCGGGACGGAGCGCCTGCCCGCCGCGTGCGTCGCGAGGAGTCCTCGAGCGCGGTGAGAACATCGAAGCCGGAGGCGGACGCGGTCAGCGACGGCAAGAGCCCGCCTCCTCCCGTCGTCCCGATCGACACGGCGAGCCCATTCCGCTTCTCGATCGATGCCGGCTACCAGTCCCGCTACATCTATCATGGGCTGGATGTGGTCGGCTTCAACTCCTTCAACCGCGACAAGGTGACGGTCGGCGGCGTTCGCTTTGCGGACCTCGATCCAGCCAGTCAAAACCTGCTGAATCTCGGCAACCCCGCGCTTTCCTCCCCGATCGTCTATGTCAACGGCGGTGTCAGCTTCAAGGGGTTCACTTTCGGCATCGGCTTCGTGGGCGCGACGAGTTCGACGGCACCGTTGAAAAGTTTCTATGATTTCTTCGTCTTGAAGCTCAACACGTCCGGCGGAGCGGCGACGATTCGCACCGCGACGTACTCGGAATTTCAGCTCCGGCTCGACTACACCTTTGCCATCATCAAGGGGGCCCTTGACCTGAGCGTCGGATATAACGGATACATTTTTCCGGAAAAAGCGTTTCGGAACACGAACTATCAGGGGGAGGCCTACGCCAAGCTGACCTTCACGAAGATCCCGTTCACCCGGATTTCGCTCGCCTACTTCAACTACCACTCGGACGCCCGACTCCCGATCGTCGTGTCGAGCGCGCCGCAGGCCCAGCCGTCGCCGGTCTTTGGGCCGGGAAATGTGCAGCAACTTTTTAGCGCTCGGTACGCCGTGCAGAATACGGGCGGATCATATCTGTCCGGCAGCTACTTAGAGTTCAAGGTGGAGGGGGCCATCCCGGTCTACTTGTCCGACAAAGTGCGGGTGGTCATTGTTCCGTCGGCACTCGTCAGCTACAACTTTGGCTACGCGACCCAGGGTTATCCCGACCTCGAATATTTCAATCTCATCACCGGGCAGGCGCGACAGAAGCGCTACAACGAGTTCAACACGATCGAATTCGGGGTGCGGATACCGGTGACGATCGGGAAGCACTTTACCATTACGCCATACGGCAATTTTGGCATCGACATTTCCGGGAGCAACGGTACCGGAAACAGCTTCAGCTCGGCGAGCGCGCCGGAGAAACAGCAGCTCTGGGGCGGGGTTCAGGCGTCGTGGGTCTTCTGAGATCAGCTTCACCGATTCCCCGTCGTGCTGGTTTCCGAATGACCTCATGCCGTGATATGGCCGAATGTTCGAATCCCGATACGGCAACTATGACGTCCTAACCGACCCGGCGGGGAAACCGCATGTCCTCGGCACCGGCGGTTTTGGGAAGACCTTTAAGGCGAAGCACCGTTTCCTCGAGAACTTCGTCGCGCTCAAGGTCATCGGCGAGCACCTGCTCAACGACGACAAGGCCAAACAGAACTTCCTGCGCGAGGCGCAGACGGTCTACAACCTGCGCCATCCGAACATCGCGCACGTCGTCGACTTCGGAGAGGTTAACGGGACGTTTTACTATGCGATGGAGTTCTGCGAGGGCGGGAACCTCGAGGACTGGATCAAGAGGGATGGCCCCGCCGGTTACGCGCAGGTGCTCTCCTGCGCCCGCCAGATCGGTGCCGCCCTGGGCTGCACGCACGATGCGCGTTTTGTCCACCGCGACGTCAAACCCAGCAACATCATGCTGGCCGCGGCGGGCGCTGACCCGATCTTCAAGCTCGTCGACTTTGGATTGGTCAAGGCGGTCCGCGGGGACGTCGCGCCCGGTGGTGCCCTGACGCTCGACGGTCGTTTTTTCACCGTTCCCTACGCCAGCCCGGAGCAACTCCGGGAGGAGTCGCTGGACGCCCGCACAGACCTGTTTTCCCTCGGCATGAGCTTGTGGTTCATGCTCAAGGGCAGCAACCCGGAGGACGGCGCGATGGGCACGATCTTCGTCAAGCGTCTCGGGGATCGCTCGTATCTTTACGACCTTCCGCCGGAGCTTCCGGACGAACTCCGGCTCATCCTCGGCCAGCTGCTGGAGAAGGATCGCACGTCGCGCTGCCAGAGCGCCCGCGAGCTGCTTGACCTCGTGGAGCGGGTGGACCTCTCGATGCTCGGGGGAAGGTACGGCCTGCCTCCCGCCGCACGTCGCCGGGCCGATGGTGGCGCGGACGAGCGCGAGAGCGCTTACGACCGCTTCGAGATCGCTGAAACGACGACGAGGATGGTCCAGATTGGAATCGAAACCGACGCGATCGACCGGCGCAGCCGCGCCGCGGTGCAGGTCACCTTCCTGGCTCCGAAATTGACGGGAGACCCGGGAAAATTTGCCGAAGTTCAAAAGACCGCGGCGGTGCTGCAGGCGACCCCGCATCCGAGCGTGATCCGGCTTCTCGGTCTTTCCCAATTTTCGGAAGGCTGGGTGCTGGTTCGCCAGCCGGTCTTCGGGTTGAGTCTCCATGACCTCCTAAAGATCAGGGGGCGGCTTCCCTTCGAGGAAGCCGCGCGCATTCTCCGACCGATCGCGGACGCGGCGGATTTTGCCGAGGCGCAGGGGCTGGCGTCGCTCGCGCTCGATGCTGCCGAGATTCTTGTTGCCCCCGGCGAGCCCGAGCGAGCCGCCGACTACGCCATCTATACGAAGGAACCGTTGAGACGCTGGCCGGCCGTGAACCTTCGGCTGAGGCCCCACTTCGAAGCGGGCGTTTCGCGCACGACTCTCGGGGCTGCGCCGTTCGCTCCCGGCCACGCGGGGACCACGATCGAGTACGCGTGCCTCCTTTACCGAATCTTGAGCGGGCAGACGGTGACGGTGGCGGCTCGAAAGTCGGCCGCCGGATACGCACCCATTCCAGGAATCTCCGAGAGCGCGAACGCCACGCTCGCGGACGCCATCTGCGGCGAGACGGAGCTGGCCGCATGCATTCACCTGCTCACGGCTGTCTCGCTTTACGAGGGAGTCCCGCTGCCCGACCGGGCGGTGGAAACCCGCCCCGACGTCATCGCTTCGCTCGCAAAACGAACGGGAGGAACTCAGCCTCTCGCCGCGGTCGAGCCCAAGCGCCCGGCCACGGAGAAACTAGGCCCTGTCCGCTCTGTCATCCCCCTGCCGTCTCCGTCCCCTTCCTCCGCCGCGCCGGTTGTCGCGTTCGTTCCGGTTGCTCCGCGGTTGCCGCCACCTCCGCCGGCGTCAGACGACGAGGCGATGGCGACGGTAGCGTTTGGTAGCGAACCTGCGCTGTCGTTTGTCCCGGCGAAAGAAATCGTCGCGGGCGCTGGCGAGCAGCCCGCGGCGGTCGAGCCGGAGCTGCCGGAGGAGACGATTGGGGGCGAACCGTTCCCAGCATATGCAGCTCCCGCGTCTCCAACGCCGCCCGCAGCGCCGGTCGAGGCTGATTTACCGGAGGAGACGATTGCCGGCGAGCCGTTGCCGGCGTATTCGACTCCCGCCTCTCCAGTTGCGCCCGCGCCGACGGTCGATGCGGATTTGCCGGAAGAGACGATTTTCGGCGAACCGTTACCGGCATATTCGGCTCCCGAAGTGCCTACAGCGCCCGCGCCGGCGGTCGAGCCGGATTTGCCGGAGGAGACCATTGCCGGCGAACCCTTGCTGGCATACCCGGCTCTCGCGGATCCAATTGCGCCCGCGCCGACGGTAGAGCCGGATTTGCCGGAGGAGACGATTCAGCTGCCGCCGGCGGCACCCGCGGCTCCCGTCGCGGCGCCTGCAGAAGTGGAGCCGGACCTTCCGGAAGAAACGATCGCGGACATGCCTTTGCCGGTCCACGCCGCGCCGCCGGCTCCGATCTCACCGCCTGCGCCGGTGGCGTACATCGGAATTCCGCCGCCAGCGGATCTTCCGCGGGTGCGGGTCCGTCCCGTCGGTCTCCGGAGGATCCCGCTCCCGCCCGGGGTCCAGCCTACGCCTCGTCGGGCCAAACCACCCGCGCCGGCCCCGCCGCGACTAACGCGCCGACCAGGCGCCCGCCGGATCGCCCTGCCGGGGGACGCTCCGGTCGTACCACCCACTGCTCCGCTGGCGTACCCGGCCGCCGGGCCCGCTGGTCCGGTGATCGCAACGGAACTCCCACCGGTCGCCCCCGTCGAGGCGCTGCCTGGACCTCAGGCTTCGGAGCTGGCCGCTTCACCGGCACCCGCGGCCCAAGTCGAGATGCGGTCTCCGCCTCCGGCTCCGGCTCCTGAGCCCTTGCCTCCACCGCGACCTCTAGTGACCGTAGCCGGGCCGCAAGTGGCTCCAATCGAGCTCCAGCCAGTGGCTCAAGTCGAGCTGCCGTCGCCCGTCGCGCCGATTCCACCCGCGCCGCCTGCGCGCGTCGAGCGAACTCCGGTCACGCTCACCCCGCCAGGCTCGGCGCCGCGTGCGGAATCCCATCCCGCGCCGCCGCCCGAGGAGCCTGTGGTGCGACGCGCTCTGGCACCCGCGGTTGCGGCTGCGCCAGAATCCGTTGCGCCGCCACAGGCGCCACCGACTCGGGTCGCGCCGGTCATTCCGCCTGCGGTGCCACCCGCGACAGCACCTGCGAAGCCGGAACCCGCGCAAGCGAAAGGCCCGGCGCTGGCGGGAAAGTCGAACCCGCTTCCCGTCATCATGGCAGTTGTGGTGATGGTCCTCTTCGGTGGCGGGTTCGCGCTGTGGAAATGGGTGGCCTCGCGCGACCCGCGCATTGTTGAGTTGCCCGGCGTCAGCGCCACCGCCACGCCAGCCCCAACGCGTGCCCCCGCGCCGACCCCCGTCCCAACGGCGCAACCCACGGCGCAACCCACGGCGCAACCCACGGCGGTTCGGACCGCGGTGCCGACCGCTATTCCCGCGCCGACCTTGACGCCGCGACCGGCTACTCCCACGCCTCTCGCTCCGACCCCCACCGCCCTCCCCCCGACGGCCACGCCCAGGGCTCCGACGGCGACTCCGCTGCCACCGACCGCGACGCCCCTTCCGCCCACGGCGGTCCCACCGCGCGAAGTCCGGCTGGAAATGAAATCCGTTCCTCGGGATGCGAGGGTCACGATCGACGGCCAGCCAGCGACCTCACGAGTCGAAGGCGCGAACCTCATCGTGAGGCTCCCAGCAAGTGGAGTGGCTAATTCCATCAGCGTCTCGGCGCCCGGCTACGAGCCGCGCACCGTCGCGATAGCGGCCGGAAAAGACGTCGTTGCCGCGCCGCTCACTCGTCAGGCCGGGAGGCTGGAGATCGCCTTTGGGAAGGCGGCGAGTTCCGACTACGGGCGCGTGGAGTTGCGCCGGACGGGTTCCCTTCCCGGAGAATCCTTCGTGGCCGCCCCCGACGAGAGCGCGCCACGGGTCGTGTCGCTGAAAGCGAAGGGTCCAACCGCCGAACTCCCGACGGGGACGTACTCCGCCCGTCTGCTTGGTCCGACGGACGATGAGTCGGTGATCGCCCCGCTGGCGCTTCCCGCTCCGCTCGCGATCGAGGCCGGCAAGGCGGCTCGAGTGGAATTGCCGGAGCCGTTCACCGGCAAGTTCAATGGGGAAACGAAATTGGGAGATGGAAGCGTCTTGAAGATCAACCTCGACGTACCTGCGAATCTCAAAAAGGCCACTTTCCGGGCTGTGATCATTACGAAAGAGGAAAAGGTCTTGGGCCCGTTTCCCTACCGGATCGCGGCGGTCAGGCTCGACAACGCCGGACAGCTCGTCGGTACGATGATCGACTCGAAAGGCAGAAATTTCGACTTCAAGGGATACCAGCGCGAGGGGAAGCAATACTTCGTCCAAAACGTGAAGGATCCTCTCGCCATCGAGCTGACGCCCGTCCGGTAGCCAAAGGGGCTCCGCTCAAACAATCTCGACGGGACACTTCGGCAGCGCGGCGAGGAAGGCCTTCCCGTACTGTTTCGAAAGGATGCGGGGGTCGAGGATCGCGACAATCCCCTTGTCCTGATTCGAGCGAATGAGGCGTCCGACGCCCTGACGGAGCTTGAGGATTGCCTCGGGGAGCGAGTATTCGCCAAACGGATCGCCCCCCCGAGCCTCAATGGCTTCAAGCCGCGCTTCCGTCAGCGGGTGATCCGGCGGCGAGAACGGCAGCCGGGTAATGATGACGTTGCTCAACGCCTCACCGGCGACATCGACGCCGGCCCAGAAACTCTCCGCGCCGAAGAGCACGCCCGGCGTGGAATCGGTCCGGCGGAAATCCTCGAGGAGTTGCTTCCGGGATGGGCCGCTGCCCTGCACGAGGAGTCGCCAGCCCTGCTTGGCGACGAATGCCTCCATCCGCTGCGCGAGCGATTGGAGGGTCCGGTGGTTGGTGAACAGGACGAACGCGCGACCCCCGGAAATCTTCAGAAAGTGCTCGATCATGCCCTCGAGCGCCGCTTCGTATGCGGCGTCGCGCGGATCCGGCATTTTCCGCGCGAGGTAGAGCCGCATCTGGCGCGGAAAATCGAACGGGCTCGCGACCTGGAGTTCATCGACGTAGTCATCCACTGCCCCGACGCGGTCGCGAAAATAGAAGAGATCCGAGCTGCGGGTCGCGAGCGTTGCGCTCGTCATCACGACCGTATTTTCCGGCCGGAAGAGCATCATGCGCAGACGGCCGGCGATATCCACCGGGGCGGCGTTGAGCGTCAGCAGATCGCCGCGCTGGCCCGATTTTTCGAGCCAGTAGACGCAGTCGTCCTGTGTCTGATCGAGGAACGCGGCGACGGAGGCCCGCGTGTCCGCCAGCCGGCGGGCGTGGTCGAGCAGCTCGGACCGCGCGATGTCATCGGCATCGATCGCCTTCGCGATCCCGCCGAGCGTCTCCTGAAGGGCAAGCAGTGGCCGCGCGAGCGTGTCGACGGTCAGTCCGGCCCTGCGCACGCGATGTTCCCGACCCTGCTTGAACTCGACAGAATCGCCGACCTGTCGGAAGAAGCGATCAGCCTCATCGAGCGTTTCGGCCACCTGCTTCACGGCCTCGCCTTCGCGGAGCATCGTCAGAAGTCCCTTCTTCGTCCGCGGATTGTACAGCCGATGGAGATGGTAGCGGAGTCCGGACTGCGAGACGCTCAGGCCGATGTGTTGCGCCGCCACGCGCTCGACCGTGTGAGCTTCGTCGAAGACGACAAAGTCGTTCGCGAAGAGGTAGCCGCTTTCCTTTGCTTCGATGCCATCCATTCCGCTGATGAGGACGAAGAACAGGGTGTGATTCATCACGATCACATCGGCCTCCAGCAGCCGCCGGCGGGCGTTTTGGTAGAAGCAACCGCTGTCCGGTGGGCAGGTTTTTGGCGTGCACAGATGCGGCTCGCTGCAGACCTCCGCCCAGACCGCCGGTTCCGGCTGGAAGGGCAGATCGCTGAGGGTGCCGTCGCGCGTTGTCTTCGACCACGAGCGAATCCGCTCGAGATCGGCCAGGGCCGAAGACGTAAACAGATCCTCACTCCCGGCCCGTGCGCGGGAGAGCCGTCGCGGGCAGAGGTAGTTCTGTCGGCCCTTGGCGATGGCCGCCGTAAACTCGACGGGCAGAAGCTTCTGCAGGATAGGGAGATCCTTCTCCATCAACTGCTCCTGAAGAGTGATCGTGTGGGTGGAAATCACCGCTTTCTTCCCGGCCCGCAGCGCGTGGAGAATCGCCGGCGCCAGATAGGCGAGGGATTTCCCGACTCCCGTGGCCGCCTCACAGATGAGATGACGTCGCTCGACGAGCGCTTGCGCCACGGCGACCGCCATCTGTTGCTGGCCGGCGCGGAACTCGAAATTCCGCGCCTTCCCCATCGCGCCGTCCGCACCGAAGAACGTGCCGACCTCGCTGACGAAATCGGAGTCCAGGGCATTGCTCAGCGCGATCATGTCATTCGCTGCCGCCGGTTGCACCATGGTTCAACCATAAACTCGAAGGTTGCCGGAATGCGTGCGGGCCTGTTCCTTGACGTCGATCGTGGGCATCCTTTCGCGCCATCTCCTTACCAGTTTTCTGCTTCCGTTCAGTTACCTGATTGGAGGGTTGATCGCGATCTGGCTGGTCGTCGATCTGGCGAACTACCTGAACGACTTTCTCGAAGCCCACGTGCCGATTTCGGGCATCGTGAATCTCTACTGGCGCCAGCTGCCGTCGGTGCTGGTCCAGATGTTGCCAGTCAGCCTGCTGCTCGCATTGCTGTATTCCATTATCCGGCTCGCTCAGGCGAACGAACTACTCGCGATGTCGGGTTCGGGGGTAAGCCTTGCCTCGATTCTCGCACCGTTTCTCGGCTGCGGCCTCGCGCTGAGCGCTGTAGTGGCGCTGCTGAACTACAAGCTGGCGCCCCAGGCCGAGGGCGCGAAAGGGCGACTCGTGGCCGAACTCACGAATGGGCGGGACGGCGACGGCCGCCTCAAGCTGGATCGCTACGACTACGTCGTGGGACACTTGTATGCGAATCGGCGCGATGCGCGCCTATGGTACATCCAAAGGTTCTCCAAGCGGTCACAGGACCCGTTGAAGGGCGTCCAGATCACCCAGCTGGATGCCGATGGCACCGTGGTCGGGAAGTTTGATACGCCGTCTGCCACTTACGACCCGGTCACGCACCTCTGGCGGCTGGAGAAGCCGCGCATCGTGCGACTCGACAAGGCTGGCGATCTGATCAGTGAGCGCTTTCCGGCCGAAGAGTTGATCAATGACTGGAGCGAAACGCCGTCGCGGATTGGCGCCGCCACCATGCAGGCGCAGTACCTCAGCGTTCCGGAGCTGCAGTTCTATCTCGCGGAGAATGCGGACAGTCCGGACTCGTTGCTCGCGCCTTTCCGCACCGCGCTGCAGGATCATTTTGCGCTGCCTTTTCTGTGCGTCCTGCTCGTGCTCGTGGCGGCGCCGCTGAGCATGAGTCACGCGCGCCGCGGCGTCATCGCCGGCGTGGCCGCGGCCATCCTGATCTTCTTCGCGTACTTTTTCCTGAACCGGCTTTTCCTCGCTCTCGGTCAGGGCGCCAGGATTTCGCCGTTCTGGGCCGCCTGGACGCAGATCCTCCTGCTCTTGGCGGCCGGGCTGGTCCTGCTGCGGCGTCGCTCGCTGCACCACGACCGCTTGTTCACCAGCTGGCGGGGCCTGCGCCACTTTTTCGTCGGCTGACCCGGCTTGCTCCGCCGTCAGTCAGACCATCCCGAGCTGCTTCAGGTTCTCCTTGAACATGTGGTAAAACTCCTTCTGCCGGGTCACCCCGCGGCGGAGCACGGGTTTCAGGTTCACGACATCCCCGATATTGAAGACGAGATCGACGCTGTAGATGAACGCGCTCATCTCATCGTTGGTCATCACGCTCGTCCCCACAAGCACGACGAACTGGTCGCGGCGCTGGAAGTTTGGGAGCTGGATGATTTCCGCGAGGATCGGGTTCTGCGAGACGGGCTGGCCGCCGAAATTTTCATCCACGAAAATCACGTCGTAGGGATGCGTCCGAATCTTGAGGGAGATGTCCTCGGCAAAGAGGCCGGTGTGCACCTTGTAGTCGAGGCTCGTGAGCGCCTGAACGATGCGCTGCTGCGGCTCGGCTTCCTCCACGCACACGAGCGCGGTGAGGTCGCCAGGTTCAAAAATGTCGTAGCGGGCTTCGAGTTCGCTCATGGCGCAGGAAAAAGGGGGTGGAGGACTCAGCGGCGGGCGGAGGACAGCGAATCGAGCCGCAGACCCGAACTCGCTTCGATGGCGTCGCCACGTGACTTCTTAATGAGGTCGATCTGACGCGCGATGATGCCTTTCTTCGAGGCGTAGAGGTTCGCCGTTTCCTCCGTGATGAGCTCGGATTTGTACGCGTTCATCAGGGACTTGTCGAAGGTGATCCAGCCGAACGTTTCGTTCGCTTCGATGATGTCGTAGAATGTGCGGTTTTCCTCCTCCCCGAGCAGGACCGCCTCTTTCGTCCGCAGATTGTGGCCGAGGATTTCGAGAATGAGCTGGCGTCCTCCGTCCGTGCGCGGGACGAGGCGCTGGCTGACGATGTAACGAAGGGTGTCCGACATTCGCTGCCGGATCTGTTTTCCTTCGTCGAGGTCAAACATGCCGAGGATGCGGCCGATGGTCTGCCCGGCGTCAATCGTGTGGAGAGTGCTCAGAACGAGATGCCCGGTTTCGGCCGCGGTGAGGGCGATTTCCACCGTCGCGCGATCGCGCATCTCACCGATGAGGATCACCTTGGGTGCTTGGCGGAGGGCGGCGCGGAGACCGTTAGGATAGACGTCGAAGTCGACGCCCATCTCCCGCTGATTGATCGTGCAGTACTGATGCGGATGGTGGAACTCGATGGGATCCTCGAGCGTGATCACGTGAACCGCCTGGGTGCGATTAATATCGTTGATCATCGCCGCCAGCGTCGTGGTCTTGCCGCTGCCGGTGGCGCCGGTGACGAGGACGAGTCCAGTCTTTTCCTTGCAGATCACCGGGAAAATCGGGGGCAGCTCGAGATCCTCCAGCGTGGGAATGACGGAGTTCAGCTTTCGCATGACCACAGCGGTGCTGCCCTGCTGGCGAAAGATATTCACGCGGAAGCGCGCCTCGTTGCCGAGTTGGTACGAGCAGTCGCACGACCCCAGTTTTAAGTAGTCCTGAAGCAGACGCCGATTGGAACCGACGATCGTCAGCGCGATACTCTCCGTTTGATAGGGCGTGAGGGCGTGGATCGGCGGATCGACGGAAATCGGGCGGAGCTGTCCGAAAGCCTCGACTTGGAGGGGGCGCCCGACGGAGAAGTTCAGGTCGGAGATGCCCTCGTAGCTTTGCAGCATGGCACCGAGGATGGCGTCGAGTTCGATCTTTCTCATGGCAGCAGGGCGGGGCGGTCAGCTTAGTCCTCGAAGTCGTCCGGTGGCGTCTGTAGGAACGGCCGGAATTTTTTCTTGTCCTGGCATTTATCGTAGGCCTCGTCGGGAGAAACCCGCGCGGCGCGAAGGTGCTCCATGATCGCGTCGTCGAGTGGCTGGTTCCCCTTCTTCTTGCCGACTTGAATCATGCCTGGGATCTGGTGGGTCTTGCCTTCGCGGATCAGATTCGCGATCGCCGTGTCGATGACAAGGATTTCGAGCGCGGCGACGCGCCCCGGCCGGTCGATCCGTTTGAACAGGTTTTGGGCGACCACGCCCTTGAGCGATTCGCCCAGGGTCGTGCGAATCTGGTTCTGCTGGCTGGTCGGGAACACGTCGATCACCCGGTCGACCGTCTTCGCGGCGCTCGAGGTGTGCAGCGTCCCAAAGACAAGGTGGCCCGTGGCCGCCGCGGTCAGGGCGAGTTCGATCGTCTCGAGGTCGCGCATTTCGCCCACGAGGACGATATCGGGATCTTCCCGGAGCGCGCCGCGGAGGGCGGAGGCAAACGAGCGCGTGTGCACGCCGACTTCGCGGTGGTTGACGAGGCACTGCTGGCTCTTGTGCACGAATTCGATGGGATCCTCGACCGTGATGATGTGGTCCTGCCGCATCAGGTTCGCGTAGTCGATCATCGCGGCGAGTGTGGTCGACTTCCCGGACCCTGTTGGTCCGGTGACGAGCACGAGCCCCTTCTTCAATAGCGGAAAGCGCTTCAGCACGGCCGGCAGACCCAGTTCGTCGCAGGTCAACACCTTGCTGGGAATGAGCCGGAAGGCAGCACCGATTCCGTACTTCTGATTGTAGAAATTTACCCGATACCGCGCGACGCCAGGGATCTCGTAGCCGAAATCGACGTCGCCCGTTTCCTCGAACACTTTCGTCTTCACCTCCGTGGCGATCTCGTAGACCATCGCCTTGAGGTCATCGTTCCGGAGGGCTGGAAAATCGACCCGCACGAGGTCGCCGTTGATCCGGAGAAGCGGCGGATTTCCGGTGGAAAGGTGAAGGTCCGAGGCCTTTTGCTCGGACATCAGTTTGAAGAAAGCGTCAATTCTTGCCATGGCGGAGTCTGGGGGACCGGGGCGAGTCTGTCAGCTATATCCGCGCCATGCCAGCGCGGAGTGCGCGATCAGGTGTTTCCGAGGAATTTCCGTCGGAGCATTCGTAGATGCGCGTCGACCCGCGTGGTCTCGCCCGAAGCTTCGCGCATCAACTCCTGCGGGAGCAGCGCGCTGCCCCGGCGGTGGATTTTTTCCCGCATCCACGCCCCGAGGAGGCGGTAGTCACCCGCGCGGAGGGCGCCAGGGATTTCAGGCTGTTCCGCGCAGGCCCGGTCGAAGAGTTGGGCGGCGTTCAGGTTGCCGAGCGAATACGTGGCGAAGTAACCCACGAGCCCGGTGCTCCAATGGATGTCCTGCAGACACCCTTCGGCGTCCGTTGCGACCTTGAGACCCAGCGATTTTTCAAACTCTTCGTTCCAGACGGCTGGCAGATCCGCGACGGCAAGGGTCTCTTCGACAAGGCGCCGCTCGAGTTCGAAGCGGAGCATCACGTGAAAATCGTACGTCACCTGATCCGCCTCCACCCGGATGAACGTGGGCTGCACGACGTTCACCGAGGCGCAGACCTGCGCAGGAGTGTAGCGTCGGAGGGCCGGGAGATGTTCGGCTGCGCGGGGAAACCAGTGTTCCCAGAATTCCGGCGTTCGGCCGACCAGATTCTCCCACATCCTCGACTGCGACTCATGGATCCCGAGCGAGATCGCCGTGCCGATCGGCAGACCGAACGCGTCCTGGTCCAGACCAAGTTCGTACATGCCGTGTCCGGCCTCGTGCAGGACGCTGAAGAGCGAAGACGCGAAGTTTCCGGAATCGTAGCGGTTGGTGAGCCGGCAATCGAACGGGGCAACCCGGGAGCAAAATGGATGTGTGGCCGCATCGATGCGGCCCGCCTCGAAATCGAACCCGATGGCCCGCGCCACCTCTTCGTTGAGGCGTCGCTGGCCT
Source organism: Chthoniobacterales bacterium (assembly GCA_038322235.1). GTDB lineage: Bacteria > Verrucomicrobiota > Verrucomicrobiia > Chthoniobacterales > SZAS-18 > SZAS-18. The sequence goes on along the minus strand of JBBQFQ010000002.1, from coordinate 235,822 downwards.
TCCGGCGGAAACTCGCCTTCCAGGCGCGGGGCCGAGGCGGATTTTTCGAGCGCCGGGCCGAGGAGTTCGCGCAAGCGGGGACGCAATTCACCAAAGATTTCCGCGATTTGCACCACGTCAGTTCCGGGCTCGTAGGCGTGCAGGAGCGCGTTATAGCGGGAACCCTCCCAGCCCCAGCGGTCGGCCATTTCCCGGGCCTCGCCAAAAATCCGTTCGAGGTGGGGGAGGAAGGCGCCGAAATCCGATCGCCGTCTCGCGTCCGCCCAGACGTCGCGGGCGATGGCCTTCGTTTTTTCGTGCCGTTCGACAAGCGCCGCCGGCAGCCGAGTTGCCCGGTCGAAGTGGCGGCGCCATCCCCGGACGTTCGCCGCCTCCGCGGAGTCGGCGGGAAAGCAATGTTGCTCGCACTCGCCGATCCACCCGCCGACTTCCGGTTCAGTGGACAGGCGATGGATGCGACCGCCGAAATAGGAAAACTGTTCGGCGCGCCATTTGACGCCCTTCTTCGGCTGGCACGTCTCGGCGTCCCAGTAGAGCAGGCTCGTGGCTCCATGCAGGAGGGCGATCTCGTGGCTGCGGGTGATGAGGTGGCGGTAGGCGGCGGGCGTGGGGAGCATGACGACGGATGATTATGGGCCGGGTCGCCCCTGGGTAAATCCTCGGCGCGGAGATTTTGGGTCCGCTCCGCGTGCGACCGGCGGGTGATGACAGATTTCCATGCGCCTCCGAGCGCCGCATCGGGTTACATTGCGCCATCATGGCCAAACGGAAATCAGAACCAACCTCTCCGCTGCATCCCAGCCGCAACGATCTCCCGCGCGAAGTGCGCGAGACGGTCGTGGCGATTTTGAACCAGCAACTCGCCGATACCGTCGATCTGGCCTCCCAGACCAAGCAGGCGCACTGGAACGTGCGCGGAGCGCATTTTATCGCCCTCCACGAGCTGTTCGACAAACTCCATGAGGAACTCGAGGAGAACGTCGACGAGATCGCCGAACGATGCACGGCGCTCGGCGGTACCGCACTGGGAACGGCCCGCATCGCGGCGGCGACCTCGGTCCTCGACGAGTATCCGCTCGAGGCGATTCAGGGGCACGAACATGTGGTCGCCCTGTCGGACCGGTTCGCAGCGCTCGCGAAGTCCACCCGTCAGGCCATCGCCGCCACGGCCGAAGCGGGCGATGCCGACAGCTCGGACCTTTTTACGGGAGTCTCTCGTTCGCTCGACAAGGCGCTCTGGTTTCTTGAGGCGCACCTCGAGGATTGAACGTCGTCCTACGTCCGCGCCGCGAGCGTCTCCTCCAGCCACGCCAGCGCCTTGTCGTAGCTCCGGCGCTCGAGGTAGTGGGCGAGCGTCGGGTCGAGCGGTTGGGGAAGACCGGCGGCGACGATCTCGATCCGCTCGGACGCCTCTCGGAGCGCGTTGAGGTGGTCGGCCGCGTCGCGCTCGTAATGGGCGCGGTCCTGAATGACGGCGAGGCGCGATTGCAGCGCGGATGCGAGTTCGCGGTAGAAGGTCGTTGGTTCCATCCCACGAAGATGCATCATTCCCCGGCCCATTCACCTCGCCACCCGCCTGCGCCATGTCCGTCGAAATCGAACGCAACATCCTGATCGCCGACGATGACGTCGGCGTCCTCGGCCTGCTCCGGGAAGCGCTGGCTTCGCTGGTGGAGGGGTGCCATGTCGATGCCACGCCCAGCCCGGAGTACGCGTTCGAGCTCGCGCTGAAGCGGCGGTACGACTTGTTCATCTTTGACCTCGTCATGCCGCAGATGGATGGCGCGCTCCTGTATCGGATGATCCGTACAGTCTACGAAAACAGCGATCCACCGATTCCGCCGCTCCCCCCGATGCTTCTCCTCACCGGTCACGGCGATCATCCGCGGGCTCAGGAGGTGCTCCGCGAGCCGGGCGTGCGGGGCATGCTCGCGAAACCGTTCACGCTGGATCGAGTGCTCGTGAAGGTCTCGCGGTGCCTGCTGGATGCGCGGTGACTCACGTCCATGAGACCACGCATCAAGATTTGCGGTATTACGTGTGCCGCGGACGCCCTCGCCGCGGTCGCTGCTGGTGCGGACGTGCTCGGCGTGAATCTCTGGCCGCAATCCAAGCGATTTCTGCCGCTCGAGCGCGCGGGGTGGCTCCGCGATCTGCCGGTTCACGTCAGCCGGGTGGCGGTCATGGTCAACCCGTCTCTTCAGGATGCTCTGACGGCCGCAGAGAATCCGGATCTCGACGCCATTCAACTCCACGGCGATGAGCCCGCCAGTCTCTGCGTCCAGCTGGAATCGGCCGGCATCCCCGTGATCAAGGCGATCCGGATTCGCGACGCGGGCAGCTTTGCCGTGATCCCTTCTCTCCCTTCCGCCGTGACAGTGCTGCTGGACACATTTCAGTCTGGGACGATGGGCGGAACCGGCGCGACGTTCGACTGGGCGCTCGCGCACGAGTTCCGCGTTCACGGGGGCCGCGCATTTTTTCTTTCGGGGGGTCTAACGCCGCTAAATGTCAGTGATGCTTACCGAAGAGTGCGACCAGACGGGGTGGACGTTGCGAGCGGCGTCGAAGTCGCCGCGGACGCCCGGCGCAAAGACCACAGGCTCATGCGTGCCTTCGTCGAGGCGCTGGGCAGTGGCGCGGAGGGGGTCGAAAAGGGTCCAAAACTTTTTGACAGAGACACTGCAAAAAAAGCGTGACTGCAAAACGATTTTGCTGGATAACGATGTCGCTGGTGTGCTTTGTGCTCAACTGCCCCTCGCCTCAACCTTGACCCAACCACGTGCGATGAACCCTCTCAGAACGCATCTCCTCGCTGCCATCACCGCGTCGCTCACGACGGCCGGTGCATGGGCGCAGCAGCCAACCTCCGGCGCCGGCGCGCCGCCGCCTCTCTCTCCCGCCCCGCTCCCGCCTCCGACTCTCGCGCAGAACCCGGTTCCTGGCTCGACGCCGGGTGACTTGCCGGCGCCCGTCGCTCCCGGGCAGGCGGGACCGGCGCCCATTGAACCTCCGACGATTTCGAGTCAACCGACCACGCCAACGGACGCGAACGCTTCCGGCGCGCGGGCTCGCGAATTTGAAGGCACCGAGCTTGGCACCGTTCTCCGCCTCCTCGCCCGGCAGGCGCGCATCAATCTCGTGATCAGCGACAAAGTGCTCGCTGTGCCGAGTCCCGTCACAATCCGGCTTGAAGACGTGACCGCGCTCGAAGCGATCAACATCATCTGCACCTCAAAGGGCCTGCTCTTCACGCAGATCGGCAACGTCAACTACGTCAAAGATCCCTCGGAGAAGGCCGCGGAGCCGACGGACAGCGACTTCTATACTTTCAGCTACGCGACGGCTTCCAAGTCCATCGCTCTCGTCGAAGGCCAGCTGCAGGCCCGGATCAAGCCGCAGGTCGACGACCGCACAAACACGATCTACTTCACCGAATTCAAATCCCACATCGACAAGGTCAGGGAGTTCCTTCGGAAGATCGATACGCCGACCAAGCAGGTCATGATTGAAGCGCGCCTTGTTGAAGTCGCCGCCAACCCGCGCCAGAGCTACGGGATCAATTGGGCCGGCGTGGTCGGCAGTTCGACGCAGCCGCAGACCTTTCGCTACGGTGCGTCCGGTCCAGGAGCGCTCAGTTCGGTGGCCGCCCAGACCGTGATCAACCGTGGTCAACCGACTCAGTCAACCGTTCCGCTGTTCAATTCGTCCGGGATTCCGGTGACGGTGGATCAGCGGGGGCCGGGGACCATCAGTTTTAACGGCCAGCGCCAAGTTCAAACAAATGAGTTCGCCGTCAGCGGCGGAATCGGCGACTTCGGCCGGCAATTACTCGGTCAGATTGCGATTCTCTCCGTCCCACAGATGTCGGCGACGCTCCGCTTCCTGAACGAGGATGCGGACGCGGAATTCCTCGCGAATCCGCGCATCGTCACCGCGAACAACCTCGAAGCGACGATTAAGATCGTCCGCAAGCAGCCGGTGCCCCGCCTGAACTTCAACGAACAGACCGCTACGGCCGTATTTTCCGGCTTCGAGGACAAGACGTTTGGAAACACCCTCATCGTGAAGCCGACCATCAATAAGGACGGTTTCGTGACGCTGTCCGTGAAGCCCGAAATCAGCAACCGGGTTGGTGATCAGGTGTTCACCTTCGGAGGCGCGAGTGTCTCGAGCCCGATCATCGACACCCGCTCCCTCGAATCCAATGTACTGATTAAGAGTGGTTGCACGCTCGCGATTGGCGGACTGCTCCAGGACGAAACGTCGAAAGGGAAGACGAAGGTTCCCGTGCTTGGCGACATTCCGATCATCGGCTATCTCTTCCAGGAGCGTCTGAATTCCCGCACGAAGCGCAATCTTCTCGTATTCATTACTCCGACGGTTATCAATCAGCCCTACGGCACGGGTCTCGAGGACCAGGTCACGGGTCTGAGAAACAGCGGCAACGAGTTCGCCGAGCCGGGTGGCTGGCGGAACAATGCCAAGGGATCGATCAAGCTCATCGACACTCCCGACCGTCCGATCGCCGGAGAGTATCCGAAACCGGGTACGAATTGCGGGGACAGCAAGGGCGTCAGCTACCGCGAATCTGCGACCAGTCGCAGTCGCTGAGTCCAGCGTCGTTCGTCACTTTAAGCCCGTTTTCTTGACCGCCGGAGCCGAAATGCTCCGGCGGTTTTTTGACTCCGATGACAGATGCATACCGAGTCGCCGTCCTCAGTGGAGACGGCATCGGTCCGGAGGTGATGCGGGCTGCGCTGCGGGTGCTGGGTGTCGTTGCGGAACGGGCCGGAATCACGATTCAACTCGACGAGTATCCGGTTGGCGGTGCGGCTATTGATGCGGCGGGCTCGGCCTTGCCCGCCTCGACCCTTACGGCCTGCGAGCAGGCGGATGCCATCCTCTTTGGCTCGGTCGGCGGACCGAAATGGGAGCATCTGCCGCCCGCGGAACAGCCGGAGCGGGGTGCGCTTCTGCCGCTGCGCCAGCATTTCAAACTCTTTGCCAACCTCCGACCCACCCGCTGCCGGGCCGCGCTCTCCCATGCGTCGCCACTCCGCGCCGAGATCATCGGCGATGGCTTCGACATTCTCTGCGTCCGCGAACTGACCGGGGGCTTGTATTTCGGCCGGCCGAAGGGCCAGCATCTCGAGGATGGAGAGCCGGTCGCGGTGGATACGATGGTTTACCGCCGCTCCGAGATCGAACGCGTGACGCGCATCGCTTTCGCCGCGGCCCGGCTGCGGCGGCGGAAACTCACTTCGGTGGACAAGGCGAACGTCCTCGAAAATAGCGTCCTCTGGCGGCGGACGGTCATCGAGATCGCGCCAGAGTTCCCCGAGGTCGCGCTCGACCACCTCTACGTCGACAACGCCGCGATGCAGCTGATTCGGCGTCCGCGGGATTTTGATGTACTCCTCGCCGAGAATCTCTTTGGCGACATTCTCAGCGACGAAATGGCGATGCTCGCCGGTTCGCTCGGGATGCTGCCCAGCGCGAGTCTCGGCTCGGCGGATGGCCGCAGATTCCCGTTTGGACTCTATGAGCCCAGCGGCGGGAGCGCACCGGACATCGCCGGCCTCGGCGTCGCGAATCCGGTCGCACAGATCCTTTCTGGCGCCTTGATGTTCCGCCACACGTTCGGCCGCGATGACATCGCCCGGGGCATCGAGGCCGCGGTGGATCGCGCGATCGATGACGGTTTCCGGACCGGTGACATCTTCGCTGGAACGGGGCAACGTGTTGAAACCGAGGGGATGGCAGACGCGATCATTGCGCGATTGGGATAACGGGCGGTCCGGTCTCCGCGGGACCGCGGAATTCGTCTTCCGGGGGGGTTGCTCGGGGCGCACTGCCCGCACACACTGCCCGCTCTATGAAGCTTGTTCAGTGGACGCGGTTCGCGTGGGATCTCGAAAAGATGGGTGAGCCCGCCACCGGCCGGCTCCCCGTGAATACCGTGGTCCGTCCGGCGCAGCGCCGTGAACTCGACGTCGTCCAGGCCGTGATCGTCAACAGCTTCACTCTCGATAGCGACTGGGCGGAGTCGTACCGGCGGATCAAGGACAAGCTCGCGGAGCAGGTACGGTTGGTCTTCGAAGCGCAGGAAATCCCCGGCCTCGTCCTCGCTCACGGCTCTCGTCTCGTCGGGGCATCGGTCTTTTCTGTCAATCCGGCGTCGGAGTGCCATCTCCTCTCCGGTCCCTGTATTCTACTCGAATACCGGAACCGCGGACTCGGGACTGACCTGCTCTGGCGCTCCCTCCAGGCGATGAAAGTGGAGGGCGTGAAGCGCGCCTTCGGAATCACTCGCAAAGGTGTGCCCGCCGAAAAATTTGTCTATCCCAAGTTCGCCGGCGCCGGCGAACCGGTTGACCTGCCCCCGGAATTCCTCGCGTGAGTCAGGAATCCCGGGAGCCCATTCTGGAGGCCGTCGATGCCTCGAAAAGCTATCCCGCGCCAAACGGCGCCGGCGAGCTGAGCGTTCTCCGGAGCGTCTCCTTCGCGCTCGCCCCAGGTGAATCGCTCGCCATCGTCGGACCCTCGGGCAGCGGCAAAACCACCCTCCTCGGACTGTGCGCCGGCCTGGATCGCGTGAGTTCGGGCAGCATTCGGCTCGCCGGTGTGCTCCTCGATCAGCTCGGCGAAGACGAGCGCGCGCGCGTCCGCGGCGAACACACGGGGTTCGTGTTCCAGAACTTCCAATTGATCCCGACCCTCACGGCACTCGAAAACGTGATGGTCCCTGCCGAGTTGCTCGGGACGATGAACGCCGCGCCGCGTCGCAGCCAGAAGGCGTTGCGCGCGGAAGCGGCCGACCGGCTGGCCTCGGTCGGGCTGGCAGGCCGCCACGACCACTACCCGTCCCAGTTGTCGGGCGGCGAGCAGCAGCGCGTCGCCCTCGCCCGCGCGTTCATCAACCGGCCAAAGCTCCTTTTCGCGGATGAACCGACCGGGAACCTCGACGGCGAGACGGCGGAGCGCGTGGTCTCGCTTCTCTTCGAGCTCAATCGCAACGCCGCCACTGCGCTTGTCCTCGTCACGCATAATCCGGACCTGGCCGCCCGCACCCAGCGCGTCCTCCGCCTACGGGACGGCGCCGTGGTCTCCGGCTGACCTCGGGCACGGCGTTCGCGGCTTCCCCGTCAGCGGGCCGATGCCGGTTGCGTCGGGCTCGGGCCCGCCTTCCTTCTGGTTTGCCTCGCTTTGCTGACGCCCATGCCCTCCCGCTCCGCCGTTTTTCTCGCCCCTGCCATCCTCCTCGCCGCGGGCGTTTGCGCGGCCGATCTGAAAAAGGTCGACGACTTCCAGGCCGCTGCCACCAAAGCCGGGGCCGTGCTGGCGATTCCGACCTTCGAGACCACGCCGGAGTCGGTGGCGAAGGCGGCCGAGAATGCCCTGAAGGAAGCCGATGCGGCGCTCGAAGTCATCGGAAAGCTCGAGCCGAAGAAAGTCGCGTTTGCGAATACCGTCGGCGCGCTCGACGACCTCGGCTACCGCGTGAGCACGGTCGCCAACCGGCTGACGCTGATCAAGGAAACGAGTCCCGATGCCGCCGTCCGGAAGGCAGCTGAGGAGGCGGTGACGCGGATCGAAAAATGGAGCGTCGGGCTCGACTACCGCGAAGACGTTTACCGGGCCATCGCCGCCTTTGCGAAGAGCGGTCCCAAACTCGCCGGCGAGCAAAAACGTCTGCTCGAGCACGTCATGCGGGATTACCGCCGGGCCGGTCTCGCGCTGCAGCCCGGCTTGCGCAAGGAAGTGGAACGCAAGCGGAAAGAGCTGGCGGACCTGACCAATACCTTCTCTGCGAACATCACCGACGCGACGGTTCCGGTGGTCTTCACGCGCGCCGAGCTCGAGGGCCTGCCGGAGGATTTTCTCGCCTCTTCGAAGATCAAGAAGTCCGAGGACGGAGCGGAGTTCACCGTGATGGCGAACGAGACGTACCAAAACCTCGCCGTCATGGATAACGCGAAGCTGGAAGCCACGCGCCGGCGGATGTACGAGGCGCGCGACACCCTCGCGTCCGAGCGCAACGGCGAACTTTTGAACCAAATCGTCCGGGTCCGCTCCGAGATCGCCCAATTGCTCGGCTACAAGAGCTGGGCGGATTATCAGACCGAGCCGAAGATGGTAAAGAGCGGGGCGAACGCGGTGAAGTTCATCGAGGACCTCGTGCGAGGGGTGCAGCCGAAATTCGACGCGGAAATCGCCGAGATGCAGGCGCTGAAAGCGGCCGATACGGGAGATGCGAAGACCCGAATCAGCGCGTGGGACTGGCGCTACTACGTGAACCAGCTGAAGAAGACCAAGTACGCGGTGAACGCCGACGAGCTGAAGGTGTACTTTCCGATGGAGAAGTGCCTCGCCGGCATGTTCCGGATCTATGAGGGCATCTTCGGCCTGAAATTTGAGCAGATCGAAGCTCCGTACAAGTGGGTGGACGACCTGCAGCTCTGGATCGTGACCGATGTCGCCACCGGCGAACCGATGGGGATGTTTTATCTCGATCTCTATCCGCGGGAGGGGAAATACAACCACTTCGCGCAATTCGGCATCATTGAGGGGAAGCAGCTGCCGGACGGTCGCAGTCAGCGACCGGCCGTCGCGCTCGTGTGTAATTTTCCCCCGCCTTCGGGCGATGCGCCTTCGCTCCTGCCGCATCGCGACGTGGAGACTCTTTTCCACGAGTTTGGCCACGCGATGCATTCGATCCTCACGCGGGCGAAGTTCTCCCGCTTCGCGGGGACGAGCGTGGAACGCGATTTCGTGGAGGCGCCCTCCCAAATGCTGGAGAATTGGGCGTGGGATCAGCGCGTGCTCGATACCTTTGCGGCGGATTACCGCGACCCCCAGCGTCGGATTCCGGGTGACATCATCGCGAAGCTGAAAGCGGCGAAACTCGGCACCGCTGCCGTCACGTATCGGCGGCAGTTTGCCCTTGCGACGCTCGACTTGGCGCTCCACGGCGCGCTGAAGCCGAACAAGAAGGGCGAAATCGACGCGCGGGAGATCGCAAACGCCAGCCTTGAGCGGGTCTTCCTCCCGCTGGATCCGAAGACCGATTTTGCTTCGGGATTCGGCCATCTCATGGCTTACGACGCGGGCTACTACGGCTACGCGTGGGCCGATGCGATCGCCGCCGACATGGCCACGGTTTTCAAGAAGGCTCCCGACGGCTTCTTCGATCGCGCTGCCGGCATGAAACTGCGCCTGGAGATCTATCAGCCCGGCGGTTCGCGTGATGCGAATGAATCGATCGAGAAATTCCTCGGCCGGAAGCAGTCGAATGATCCGTTCTTCGAAAACCTCGGGCTGGATCCGAAAGCCGCCGCGCCCGTCAAGCCGGGAAGAGGGAAGCAAAAGGGTTGAAGTACGCCCGCAATCGAGGGTAGGGGCGAGCTGCTGCTCGATCCCGAACCCCATTTCAGCCGGCGCGGATCGTGGGCCGCGGCCTCCGCGTCCGTCCGCCGTTCGGTCGAACCGTGCCCCGCCCCGCTCACGGCGGGATTGACCGCGACCCGCAAAACCGCGAGAAGTGCGTGGATTTCCATCCGTCCAGTCATTTACCCCCGTTTATGAAACGATTTCGTACTTTGTCCCGCGTCCCGCTCTTGGGGCTCGTGCTGTTCGCGCTCGTCCTGAGCGGCTGCGGGAAGCGCCAGACCAACGTCACGAAAGGAAACAAAGATCAGGTTCTCCACTTGGGGAATGGCGCGGAGCCGTCTGACCTCGATCCGCACACCGTCAGCGGCGTGCCCGAGCATGTCATCATCAAGGCGCTGTTCGAAGGCCTCGTCATGGCCGATCCGAAAGATCTGAAGCCGGAGCCCGGCGTCGCGGAGAAGTGGGAGGTCTCACCCGACGGCAAGACTTACACGTTCTTCCTTCGGGACAACGCGCTCTGGTCGAATGGCGATCCGATCACCTCAGCCGATTTTATCCGTTCCTACGAGCGGATTTTGAACCCAAAGATGGCGTCGCCCTATGCGACGATGTTGCACGTGATGGTCAACGCGAAGGAGTATAACGAAGGCACACTGAAGGAGTTCTCGCAGGTTGGAGTGCACGCGCTCTCGGACAAGAAACTCCAGATCCAGCTCCGGTCGCCGGTCGCATTCTTCCTCGGGATGTTGAAGCACTACTCGTGGTTTCCGGTCCACACGAAGACGATCGACAAACACGGCAAGCGTTACGACAAAGGCAACCGCTGGACGCGCCCAGAGAATATCGTTTCGAATGGTCCGTTCGTGCTCAAGGAATGGCGGACGAACGAGAAGATCATCGTCGCGAAGAGCGAGAAGTACTGGGATAACAACCGCGTCCGGCTCAAGGAGATCCATTTCTACCCGATCGAGTCGGAGGAAGCGGAGGAACTCGCCTTCCGCGCCGGGCAGTTGCACGTGACGTATGGCGTTCCCCTCTCGAAGGTCGATGGCTACCGCACGACCGGCTCGACGCTCCGGTTGGAGCCCTACTACGGAACGTATTTTTATCGGGTAAATCTCGATCCGAAGAAGAACCCGAACGTCGCGTTGAAGGATGCCCGCGTGCGGCGTGCACTCTCGATGGCGCTGAACCGCGAATCGCTCATCAAGAACGTGACGCGCTCCGTCCACACCCCCGCGTACAGCTATGTGCCGCCCGGGCCCGTCGGCTACCTCCCGAAGGACAAGCTCAAATACGATCCGGAGGCCGCGCGAAAGCTGCTGGTCGAAGCCGGGTTTCCGGGTGGGAAGGGCGTGGGGAAGATCAGCATCCAGACGAACGTTTCCGATGTCCACAAGCCGCTCGCGGAGGCCATCCAGCAGATGTGGAAGAAGGAACTCGGGATCGAAAGCGAGATCGTGACCCAGGAATGGAAGGTCTACATGGATGCCCAGCGAAATCTCGACTACGTCCTGTCGCGCTCTGCCTGGATCGCCGACTACATGGATCCAAATTCATTTCTGGAGATCTTCCGGACCGGCAACGGCAACAACAGCACGGGCTGGTCGAATGCCGAATACGACAAGCTCATCGAGGAGTCATGGGCTCAGAACAACGCGGTGGCGCGTCTCGAGTCGCTGAAGAAGGCGGAGGCGCTGCTGCTTCAGGAGGGACCGGTGATCCCGATCTTCTTTTACGTGCGGGACTATCTCATCACCTCCAGCGTGAAGGGCTGGTCGCCAAATGTGCTGGACGATCATCCGTTCAAGTACGTCTTTCTCGACGAGGCCGCCGCCGCCGACAAACTTCCCGTTCTGGGCACGACGCGCTAGCATTCGTCCCGCGAACCGCCGGGTCAGACTTTCGGGCGGGTCCCCGGCCTCATGCTGAAGTTCATCGCCAACCGCGTCGCCCAGACGCTCGCGGTCCTGTTTGTCGTCGGGACGATCACGTTCTTCCTCGTCCGCCTCGCGCCCGGCTCACCCTTTGATCAGGAGCGAAACATGTCGCCGGACGTCCGGCGGAACATGGAGGAATACTACGGGTTCGATAAGCCGCTCCTCGTTCAGTACTATCGCTACTTCAGCGGGATTATTCTGCGCGGCGACTTCGGTCCGTCCTACAAGTACACAAACCGGACCGTGACCGAGCTGATCGCCGAGTCACTTCCCATCTCGGTGGAACTCGGCCTCTATGGCATGGCGATCGCGATCTCGATCGGCGTGGTCGCCGGCGTCGTCGCGTCACTCCGGCCGAATACGGTGACCGACTACGTGCCGATGTCGCTCTCGATGGTGGGGATAACGTTGCCCACCTTCGTTTCCGGCCCGGTCCTGCTCCTCGTCTTCGGGATCTACCTCCGCTGGTTCAGCGTCTCGGGTTGGAGCGAAGCGGAGGACAAAGTCCTGCCCGCGATCACTCTGGGCTTGTACTACGCCGCCTACTTCGCGCGCCTCTCGCGCGGAGGCATGCTCGAGGTGATGTCGCAGGATTACATCCGCACCGCTCGCGCGAAGGGCGCCTCCGAGACGCGCATCGTCTTTCGCCACGCGCTTCGCGGTGGCTTGCTGCCGGCCATCTCCTTCTTCGGCCCGGCGCTCGCCGGCATCATCAGCGGTTCCTTCACGGTCGAGACGATCTTTCAGATTCCGGGCCTTGGTCGCTACTTTGTCACCGCCGCCTCGAACCGCGACTACACCATGATCATGGGCACGGTCGTCCTCTTCGCCGCCCTCATCTGCGTCTTCAACATGCTCGTCGATATCGTCCTCGCCTGGTTGAATCCCCGGCTGCGGCTCGAGTGATCTCGCTCATGACCGTCGACTCCACCCTCCCTGCGCCGGCGATCGTCGAGGTCGAGCCCGGGCATTCGCTCTGGCAGGACGCCTGGGCGCGTCTGCGCAAGAACCGCCTCGCGGTCGCCAGCGGGGTGCTCCTCCTCGTCATGGCCTGCGCCTGTCTGATCGGGCCCATCTTCTCGCAGGACTACGCGGAGCAAAACCTCTCCACCTACGCGACGCCGCCCAGCGCGGAACACTGGCTGGGCACGGACACTGCGGGCCGGGACCTGCTCTCCCGGATTCTCATCGGCGGACGCGTTTCCTTCTCCGTCGGGCTCTGCGCCACGGCGGTCGCCCTGCTCATCGGCGTGACCTACGGCACGATCGCCGGATTCTACGGAGGACGCGTGGACATGGTGATGATGCGGATCGTGGACATCATCTACGCGTTTCCCTTCACCATTTTTGTCATCCTGCTCATGTCGCTCTTTGGGCGGAATTTCCTCCTCCTGTTTGCCGCGATCGGGGCGGTCGAGTGGCTCACCATGGCGCGCATCGTGCGCGGCCAGGTGCTCACCCTGCGCCGGATGGAATTCATCGAGGCCGCCATCGCGACAGGCGTGCCGCGCCGGCGCATCATCCTCCGGCACCTCATCCCGAATGTGCTCGGACCGATCATCGTCTACACCACGCTCACCATTCCCGCGATCATGCTCCTCGAGGCCTTCCTCAGCTTTCTCGGCCTCGGCGTTCCCCCGCCCATGGCGTCCTGGGGGGTCCTCATCGACGATGGCCGGAAGGTGATGGAGGAATTCTGGTGGCTCATCACTTTCCCCGGTCTCGCCCTCTCGCTCACGCTGTTCGCGCTGAACTTTCTCGGGGATGGTTTGCGCGATGCCCTCGATCCGAAGGCATCGAAGGATTGAAGACACCTCAATTTTAGGAATTCAGATTTCAGCTCTCCGAAGACCCGCCGCCCATGCCGCTGCTCGAAGTCGAAAACCTGCGCGTCGCGTTTCACACGCGAAACGGGATCGTGCGCGCGGTGAACGACGTTTCCTTCTCGCTCGAGAAGGGCGGGACGCTCGGCGTGGTGGGCGAGTCGGGCAGCGGCAAGTCGGTGACGGGCTACGCCATGATGGGTCTGATTCCCCAGCCTCCCGGCCGGATCGAAGGCGGGCGGGCGATCTTTGGCGGAGTTGATCTCCTGCACGCTTCGAAGGCGGAGTTGAACGCCATTCGCGGGAGGAAGATCGCGATGATCTTTCAGGATCCGATGACCTCGCTGAATCCGTTCATGCGCGTCGGCGATCAGATCATGGAGCCGCTGCGCATTCACGGGAAGATCACGAGCGACGCCGCGCGGAAGAAGGCGCTCGATGCACTGGCGGAGGTGGGCGTGCAGGATCCCTCGGCACGGTTGCTCGCCTATCCGCACGAGCTCTCCGGCGGGATGCGCCAGCGGGTGATGATCGCCATGGCCCTGATCACGAATCCGGCGCTGCTCATCGCCGACGAGCCGACCACCGCGCTCGACGTCACGGTGCAGGCGCAGGTGCTGGAACTGATCCGGAAGATGCAGCAGAATCACGGGACCGCGGTGATCTTCATCACGCACGATCTCGGCGTCGTCAGCGGCTTCTGTGATCAGGTCCAGGTGATGTACGCGGGCCGGATCGTCGAGTCGGCTTCGGTTTCCGATATCTTCGAGCGGCCGCTTCATCCTTATAATCGGGCGCTGCAGAAATCGATTCCCGCCTTCCAGCCGAAGGGCCGCGATCTCTATACGATCCCGGGCGCGCCGCCGGATCTCAGCCGGCCGATCGCCGGCTGCTCCTTCGCGCCACGCTGTGAGTTCGCGACCGATGCCTGTCGCAAAGGTGACCTGACTCTCACCGAAGTTGCTCCCGCTCACGGCACATCATGCCGGCGCGTCCAACGGGGTGAAATCACTCTGGATTGAGGCGATCCCACCGGCGTGACCGGTTCCCGCTATGACACCTTGCCGAGCTTGTGAAACATTTCACAAGCGTGTTTTCGTGGTATCCTATCGGACCATTTTGAGCGTCACGCGCCCGGTGGTCTGACTTATGAACGAAGCCACTTCGACCCACCCGGTTGGTGCCGGGACCATTCCCTCCCTTCCCCGCGTCGTCATCATCGGCGCTGGTTTTGCCGGCATCGAGGCCGCCAAGGCGCTTGCCGGCCAACCGGTTCGCGTGACGGTTCTCGACCGGCGGAATCACCACCTCTTCCAGCCGCTGTTGTATCAAGTCGCCACCTGCGCGCTCGCGCCGGCCCAGATCGCGGCGCCGATCCGGCAGGTGCTCAGCAAGCAGGAGAACGCGGAGGTCCTGCTCGCCGATGCGAAATCGATCGATGTCCCGCGCCGTCGCGTCATCACAGACGACCTCGTCATCGACTACGATTTCCTCATCATCGCAACCGGCGCGCGGCATTCCTACTTCGGTCACGACGAATGGGAAAAGCACGCCCCCGGGTTGAAGGCGATGGAGGATGCACTCGATATCCGGCAGCGTTTTCTCGCGGCGTTCGAGCTCGCGGAAAAGGCCACGGATCCGGCGGAGCGCGACGCGGCCATGACCTTCGTGGTCATCGGCGGCGGCCCGACCGGCGTCGAGATGGCTGGCGCGATCATGGAGATCGCCCGCTACAGCATGACGGAAAACTTCCGTCGCATCGATCCCGCCAAGGCGAAGGTCATCCTCCTCGAAGGCTCGCCGCGAGTGCTCGGAGCTTTCCCGGAGGACCTCTCCGCCAGCGCGAAAGCGCAACTCGAGCAGATCGGGGTCGATGTCCGCGTCGGCCGGCAGGTCACTGGCATTGACGCCGGTGGCGTCACCGTCGGCACCGAGCGCATTCCCGCCCACACCGTCATCTGGGCGGCGGGCAATGTGGCATCTCCGCTGCTCAAAACCCTCGGCGCCGCGGTCGAGCTTGATCGAGCTGGCCGAGCCCTCATCGCGCCGGATCTCACCGTGCCCGGGCATCCCGAGCTCATGGTGCTCGGCGACGCCGCGAATTTCTCCCATCAGGACGGCAAGCCGCTGCCCGGCGTTTGCCCCGTGGCGATCCAGCAAGGCCGGCTCGCGGCGGCGAACATCCTCGCCCGGCTCGAAGGACGGGCGCCCCAGTCGTTTCATTATTTCGATCGCGGTAGCATGGCCACGATCGGCCGGGCCAAGGCCGTCGCGCAGGTGTTCCCGACCGTCTTCCGGAAGTTCCACCTCCACGGCCTGTTCGCGTGGTTCGGCTGGCTCTTCATCCACCTCCTTTTCCTCGTCGGCTTCCGCAACAAACTGGGTGTCCTCGCCGAATGGGCCTTCGCGTACCTGTTGAACTACCGCGGTTCGCGGCTCATCACCCGCGACATCGGCAGCCTGAAGAACTTCAGCCCCGCGCCCTCCGTGCCCGTTCCACTGCTGAGTCCTGGTGCTCCCGAAGCCCAGCCGCTGAAATTCCATTCGCATCGGGACTTGACCCAGCGCGCCTGAGGCGCGGTGCGGGGGCGGGATGGCACTTCTGCGGACGCCCTCCGCGGGTCCCCCGTTCACAGCGGCCGACACAGCGCATAAGTCGCCTCGATCGTCCCGCGTCCGCCCATCTTCACCGCCACGACCGTCGCCACGCGTTCGAGCAGTTTTCGCGCACCGAGGTTTTCGGCGAGAAGCAGGGCGCCCACGTAGCGAATCCCCACCTCCCAGGCGCGCTCGGCGAGGGCGCGCGCGAGAATGGAGCCGATCCCGCGCGACTGCCATTCATCGAGGATGACGATCGAGGCTTCCGCCAGGAGCGGATTCGCTGCGTCGCGAAAGCAGCGGGCCACCGCCAGGCCTTCGACCTCCCGACCGGAGCGATCCGTCAGCGCGAGCCCGACCCCGATGTGATTCACCCCGTCGCAAGTCGTCAGCCGCTCGAGTTCCGCGTCGGTCAGGTGATCCTTCTGATGTAGAAACCGCCGCTGTCGGCTCGCCGGTGAGAGCCGCTTCATCCCGGCCGCGAGCGCCGGGGCGTCCGCCGGAAGCAGCTCGCGCACGACCGCCGAAGCACCGCAGCGGAGAGTGACGGGCGTGGGTGAGGACATGGAATGATGAAGGTGGAGGTTTCCGTTTGCAGGCCGCGCGCGAGATCCCCAGCGTCAGCCCGCGGGCTTCCCTCCCGCTGAGTTGTCCCCGCTGCTTCCCTCGCCTCGTGGTACCGCCTCGCCGCAGAGTCTGACACGCCCAGGGGGAAACGCTCGCGGAAACTTCGTGACGTCGTCGTGACCAGTCCGGAGCCGAGGGTGCTACATTTTTGCGGCGCGATCGGGCATGTCGATATTTCGGGTGTTCCCGCCGGTGAGTGGGGGAGCACCTGCCCGCGTTTTTGGCGGCGCGATTGGTGAACTCCCGGATTTCGCTTTGGGTGCTGGTGGGCTTGGGCGGTCTGTTGCTGGCGGGCCGGGCGCGCCGCGCGCAGATGGTCCGTGGTCGGGAATGAAACGTCGGTTCGCGGCTCTGATAGGGCTCCATGAGTCATCCAAGCGCTTTTGCGTTTTTCCCTCCAGAGCCCGCCCTTCGCCACATCTTTGAGCAGTCGGTCGTCGGGATCTTCCAGTCGAGCATCGAAGGTCGCAATCTCCTCGCGAACCCGGCCTTTGCGCGTCTGCTCGGCTACGAAAGCCCGGCCGAACTGACGCTGACGATCACCGACGTCGCGCGCCAGTTCTACGTGGACCCAGACCGGCGCGGGGAGGTGAACGAGAAGATCGCCCGAAATGGCGGCCACGTGGAGGAATGTGAATCGCTCGTCTGGCGGCGGGATGGCGGGGTGATGTGGATCACGGAGAACACGCGGATCATCCTGGATGCGGAGTCCGGCCGCCCGGTCTACCTCGGTTCCATCGCGGACATCACCGCGCGCAAGCGGAGTGAGCTGGCGCTGGCGGAGAGCGAGGAACGCCTGCGTCGCGAGGTGGCCCGCCGGTGTCTCGCGGAAACCATGTTGGAGCGTTGGTGGCCGCATGCATTGTTCGTCTGTGACGCTGCGGGAAGCTTGGAATTCTGTTCCGAGCGCGCCGCGGATCTCCTCCGAGCGCACTACTCCCTCCCATCTGTTCCCGCGAGCGTCCCCGCCTCGCTGATGAGGGTCATCTCGGAGAATCCCGCATCCCCGGCATCGGACCACACCGTGCCGACCCCGCGGGGGAAGCTGGTGATTCGGTCAGTTGCCGCCGCGGCCTCGGAGGGAATGCGCGTCTACACCCTGGAGGAGCCGTAACGGTACCGGCCGGTGAAGTACAATGTCGCCGCGCTGAAGGCGCAGGGCGGCGGCGGTCCCTTGCCAACGTCGCCGCTTTCCGCGAAGCGGGGGCGTGGCGGAACGGCCCTTTCAGCTTGAGACTTTGACGCTGCGCCTCGGCGACGAAACGTGGCTGGGCGAATTGCCGGGGGTCGGAGCGGTGTGGTGCGCGGATTCCCGATTGAAGTTGGAAGCCGGGCTGACTGATCTCGCCCGGATGGCCATCGCGGACACCGCCGCCGAGACGCTGGCACGGGTGGGGCCGGTGGTGGAAAACGCCGTTGTGGCGGACGTGCGGATGTCGATGGAGCCGCCGCCGCGGCAGTCGCAGTGGACATCGCCGGTGGAGCTGAATTTTCAGGTCGTTTGTGGGCAGGTCGGCGCGCTCCACGTGGCGCGCGTACCGGTGCTGGGCATCGAAGTCTTCGGCGCCGATGAGGGCGAGGTGAGGGAACGCCTGCCGGCGCACATTCGCGCCGCGCATCAGCGGGACGGCGCCGGGAAATCGCTCGCCCGCTTGATCGCGCTGCCGGAGACGCTCGCGCTGGAGCTGGGACGGATGGACGTGCTCGCGACGGTGCGCGACCCAACGGCGACGCCGGATGCAGGGGAGAAGAAGAAATCGCTGCTCGACGAGGTCACGACCGATCTCACCTTCTCGACCGAGCCCGCGTGGGAGGTGGAGGAGTCGGTCGCGCAACTGGCCGGATTCCTCGGTGGTCAGCCGCCGCAGCACGTGCTGCTGGTGGGTCCCGCCGGCGTGGGCAAGAGCGCCGTCGTGCGCGAGTTGGTCCGGCGGCGGGCGTCGTTCGGTTTTCGGGAGACCCCATTTCGCGCCACCAGTGGGTCGCGCCTCATTTCGGGAATGAGCGGTTTCGGGGAATGGCAGGAGCGGCTGGGCGAACTCGTGCGCGAAGCCGCGAAGAGGCACGCCATCCTTCACTTTGGCTCGCTGCTCGAACTGCTCCAGACGGGCCGGCACATTTACAACCAGCAGGGCATTGCCAGCTTTCTCCGGCCGCACCTCGGGCGCGGGGAGTTCCTCGCGATTGCCGAATGCACGCCGGAGCAAATCCCCGTGCTGGAACGCGAGGACCCGCATCTGCTGGAGCTGTTCGTGCCGCTCGTCGTCGTCGAGCCCGATGCCGCGCGGGGTCGGCGTATCCTCGCGGCGGCGGCGCCGGAGTGGCCGGCCGCCACGCTCGACGAAATCGACGCCCTGCATCGCCGCTACGCCACCACCTCGGCCTACCCAGGTCGACCCCTCCGCTTCTTGCGGAATCTGCGCCGCGATCACGCTGACGCCGCTCCGCCCGCGCCGGCCGAGGTGATTGGCGCGTTCACTCGCGAGACCGGGCTGCCGCGCGTGATGCTCGATGACGCGGTGCCGCTCGATCTGGCGGAAACGCGCGGCTGGTTTGAGGCGCGGGTGATCGGTCAACCGAGCGCGGTGGCGCAAGTCACGGCGCTGCTCGCGGTGGTGAAGAAGCGGCTGGCCCGGCCGCGCCAGCCGCTCGCCTCGCTGCTTTTCATCGGCCCGACCGGCGTGGGCAAGACCGAGATGGCGCGTTCGCTGGCGGGATTTCTCTTCGGCGATCCCGAGCGTGTCACTCGCTTCGACATGAGCGAATTCGCCACGCCCTTTGCCGTGCAGCGCTTGATCGGCGGTCGGGACGGCGAGGGACAGCTCACCGCCCGGGTGCGCGAGGAGCCGTTCTGCGTTCTGCTCTTCGATGAGTTCGAGAAGGCGCATCCGCTCTTCTTCGATCTCCTCCTGCCGGTCCTGGGCGAGGGGAGGCTGACCGATGCGGCCGGCCGGCTGGCGGACTTCAGCAATGCGGTGATCATCCTGACCTCGAATCTGGGTGCGTCCACGTTCGCCTCTGGCCGGCTCGGTTTCGCCGCAGGGGCGAACGAGCAGCGCGATGCGCGCGAGCATTTCACCGCGGAGGTGCGGAAGGCGATGCGCCCCGAGTTGTTCAACCGCT
This sequence comes from Chthoniobacterales bacterium, assembly GCA_038322235.1. Taxonomy (GTDB): domain Bacteria; phylum Verrucomicrobiota; class Verrucomicrobiia; order Chthoniobacterales; family SZAS-18; genus SZAS-18. The sequence goes on along the minus strand of JBBQFQ010000002.1, from coordinate 216,318 downwards.
TCGATCGCATCGTCCCGTTCTCACCGCTCGACCGCGCGACGGTGCAGGCGATCGCCGAGCGTGAACTGATGATCATCCGCACCCGCGACGGCCTGCGGTTTCATCAGCTGGAGATCGCTCCCGGCGTGGCCGAGCATTTCGCACAGACCGGATTCGATCCGCGCTACGGCGCGCGGCCGCTGAAGCGGGCGGTCGAACGCGAGCTCCTCTTCCCGCTGGCCGAGCGTCTGAATCGCTATCCCGCCGATCATCTTCTGCACGCCGTCGTGCGCGTGGCAGCGGGCGGGTTGCAGGTGGAGGTGGGCTCACTTGGCGCGGCGGGCGATCATCCGGAGACGAAGTCGCTCGGTCGGCAGGTGAAGGAACTGAGCGCGCGCCGGCGGGAAATGCAGCTGCTCCAGCATTGCGGCGCGGTGCAGGCGCTGGCCAATGAACGCCTTCGTCTGGCCGCCGCGCATCAGCGCCAGCGGCGGCGCACGCCCGATCTTCCGGAACCCCGCCGGTTGCGCGAACTCACCGCCCTCGAGGCACGGCTCGGGCCGGCCTTGACCGCGCTGGAGGCGCTCGAGACTGAGGTGGCGGTCGCGCTCCACGAACGATCGAGCCTGACCCGCGCCGGGTTCGCCTCGGATGGCCAGCGTGCGCTGGCGGCGGTGCGGGCGCTGTCGCTGGAAGTTTACGAGCAGCATCTCTTTCCCCAGGCACAGCGGGCGCTGGTGGCGGTGTTCGGCGAGGAGAAGGAATGGCTGCTCGCGCTGGCGCGCGCGGTGCTCTCGACTGCCAGGCATCTGGATCACTCGGTCCGCCTGGTCGCGCTCGAGTCCGGCCTGCCGGCCGCGGGCGAAAAGGCGCCGGAGGTGGTCCCGGTGCCGCGCCTGAGCCGCGTGGCCGTGAAGGCACGAACCGTGATCGATCCCGGCGCGTATCTGGCGCAGCAGACGGACGGATTGCTGGGCTGCATTTTTCATCTTCACGGACCGTCGGCTCTCCCCCTCTGGATCGGCGAAGCCGGCTGGCACGCGGAGCATCTCTCGGGAAAGAAACGCCGGCACGCGCTCATCGAGGTGGATCAGGATGTCGGGGAATACGCGCCGCCGGAGGGCATGGAACGCCGCGGTGGGCTCACGCCGGGCGACGTGCTCCGGCAGTACCATCCGGCGCCTGCCGGCACGGTGAGCGATCGCGCGCTGGGGGTGCTGCGGTGGACCGGGGCGCTCGGCAACGCGCTGCACGATTGCGTGACGGCGCGACTCGAGCGGGCGCTGCGGAACATGCGGGAGGATGCATCGTGAAATTCCGGGTACCCATCGTGCTGAGCGAGCGACGCGAGGCCGGCGAACCTGCGCCGAGGATCGAGGCGCGGGCGGCCTTCCTGCCGCAGTTTCGGCGCGAGGGTAGCGCGCTCCCGCGCGTGCTGGAGCGGATGGCCGAGGATGTGCGCAAGCATCTGCGGGAGCTGGCCCGCCTGGGAGATGGTCGCGCGCTCGCCCGGCTGGCGGCCGCGCCGGAGGTGACGGAGAGCTCCCTCGAGCTCCAGATCGAATTGAAGAGCGGCACGCTGTCGCGGCGCTTCCTCTTCCTCACCTACGAGCGGCACGGGCAGCGGCTCGCCTTTACGCCCGAGCATCCGGACATCGTCTTTCAGATGGAGCGCGGCACCTCGTTGCGAGAGCGGGCGGTCGAAGTGTTTCGGGAGTTTTTTCGCGAGGCGGAGCGGAATGAGCGCTTCGATCTCGTGCCGGGCGGCACCCCGCCGCGGCGGACCTGGCTGACCGAGATCGAACTCGATCTGAGCCTCCGGCCGCCGAAGAAGCGCGAACCGCCGGCGGGATTCGCCCTTTTCGGCGGACCACGGGAAGTTTCGGGCGAGGCTGAACTGGAACGCACCGGACGTTGCCTCGACCGGATGGATCCGGACGAGTTGCACCGCGCGCTCTGCCGGGAGGTCGAGGTCACGGAGCTGACCCGCTTGTTGACCGCGGAGGAGCGGCGTCCGGTGTTGCTGCTCGGTCCGCCGCAATGCGGCAAAACCGTGCTCGTGCATGAGTTCGTTTCTCGTCGGGCGGCGACCAAGCGCACGGCGACGCGGAAATTTGGCCGCTCGGCCGGGGTCTGGATGCTCACGCCGCAGCGGCTGGTCTCGGGCATGAGCTACGTGGGGCAGTGGCAGGAGCGTCTGCTGGCCATCCTGGGCGAAGCCCGGCGACGCGATCACGTGCTCTACTTCGAGGATCTGGCCGGGCTGTGGCTCGCGGGGAAGACCAGCCATTCCAGCATCAGCCTGGCGCATCTGCTCAAGCCATCCATCGAGCGCGGCGAGGTCCGCCTGCTGGCCGAAATGTCCGCCGAGCGCTGGCGCGTCCTGCGCGAGCTCGATCGGGGCTTCGCCGATCTCTTCCACGTCCTGCCCGTGCGCGAGCCGGCCGCGCCGGAGAATCTGCGCATTCTCCTCGGGGTGCAGCGCACGCTGGAGCACGCGCATCGCACCAGCTTCGAGATCGACGCCCTGCCGGCGGTGCTCGATCTACAGCGGCGGCATTCGCCCGAGCTGGCCTTCCCCGGGAAGGCGGCGGGATTTCTCCGGACCCTGGCGGCGAAGCACGCGCGGGGGCTGGTCGACCGGCGCGCGGTGCTGACGGAGTTCCAGGTCCGCACCGGGCTGGCGATGCCGTTCATCGAGACCGACACGCCGCTCGCGCGGGCCGAGATCGTGAAGGGACTGCGGCGTTCCATGGTGGGCCAGGACGAGGCGGTGGCGGCGCTGGCCGATGCGCTCGGCCTGGCGCGGGCGCGTTTGAACGACCCGCGCCGGCCGCTTGGCGCGTTCCTGTTTCTCGGGCCCACCGGCGTGGGCAAGACGCAATGTGCGAAGGCGGCGGCGGAATATCTCTTCGGCGATGCGGCGCGGCTGCTCCGCTTCGACATGAACGAGTTTATCTCCTCCGACGCGGTGGCGCGGCTGAGCGGCACGCTCTTCGAGCCGGATGGACTCCTCACCAGCGCGGTGCGGCGGCAGCCGTTCTGCGTGGTGCTGCTCGATGAGATCGAGAAGGCGCATCCGGACGTGTTCGATCTGCTCCTGCAGGTGCTGGGCGAAGGCCGTTTGACCGATGCGCTCGGTCGCACCGCCAGCTTCGCGAATGCGCTCATTATCCTCACTTCCAATCTCGGCGTGCGCGAGGCTGGTCGTCGGCTGGGCTTTCGCGCGGAGGGCGAAGCGGACGAATCCGCGTCCGCTCACTATGTGCGGGCAGCGGAGCAATTCTTCCGGCCCGAGTTCGTGAACCGGCTCGATCGGATCGTCCCGTTCGCGCGGCTCTCGCGGGCGGAAGTGGAAGGCATCGCCGACCGCGTGCTGGCGGACGTCCTCGTCCGCGAGGGATTGCAACAGCGGCGGTGCGTGTTGCGGATGGATGCCGGGACCCGCGCCCGCATCGTCGATCTGGGCTATCACCCGGAGCTGGGCGCACGCGCGCTGAAGCGCGCGGTGGAGCGGCATCTCGTGCAGCCCGTGGCCACGCAGCTGGCCGCGCTCGCCGCGGATCAGCGCTGCATCGTCACGCTGCGGTATAGGGACGGTGCGTTCGCGGTGGAGGTCGCTCCGCTGACGGAGGCGCCCTGGCGCGGCCTGCCGCCGGCGCTGGCGAAGGGCGATGAGGAGCGATTCGCCGACCAGCTCGAGGCGGCGCGGGAGCGGATGAAGACCGCCATCGACCAACTCGCGCCCATCGGGGCCGTGAGCCTGACGGAGCTGTCGCCGTCGCAGGCGCGCTACTTTTTGCTCCGGGAAGCGATGACGCGGATCGACGAACGCTGGCCCGCGCGCGGCGCCGACGAGCGGGCGCATCGCGTCAGCTGGAACCCGCGTTCGCCGGGTTGGGAGACCCGCGGCCCGCGCTGGCTCGGTCGGGAGCGCCGCGTGGCCGATCTGCGGGCGGAGACCGCGGCCGTGCAGGAAGTCGACGAGACCGCGCTGGAGCGACGGTCGGTGGAGTCGACGCTGGACGAACGCTGGGCGTGGTTGCTGCGGGAGCTTTCGCTCGTGGAGCTGATGCTGGGCAGCCCGCTGGTGGACGAACGGGTGCTGATCATTTCGGCCGGTGAGGCGACCGGGGACAAGTCCGGCCCGCTGCTGACGTTCGCGGATTTCGACGGCTACCGCGCGACGAATCTGCCGCCTGCCGCCGCGGGTGACGGCGGGCCACCGGCGGTCAGCACGCTCCTCGAAGGCCCGGGCGCCCTGGCGTTGGCGCGATCGGAATCGGGGCTGATGCTCTGGGCGGAATCAGGTGGCCTGCGGAGTAGCCGCGCCTATCCGCTGAAGCCGAACGAGGATCCGCTGACCGCGCTTCCGTGCATCCTCGCGCGTTTCGCGGACGAACCCGCGGGCGAGATCATCCGCGTCGTTGAGTCGGGTGAAATCGTCGACCGCCGTTCCGGGCATCGCGGCGTGGTGCCGGTCAGCGACGAAGGCTGGCGCGAGCTTTGTCTCAGCGCGTTGCCCTGGCCGGCGGAGGTTGGCGGAACGTTGTCCACCTTCAATCCGTCCGAACTTGTCGTATGATGCTCTTTCGCCTTTCGATTCTCGTGCTTCTCCTGGCATCCGTTGGTGCCGCGGAACCGCGTCCGTTGCTCGTCGTTGTCGAGCAGAGCCCGTGGGGCAGCCGCCTCGGAGCCGAGGGTCCGACGTTTGCGATTTATGACGACGGTAGCGTTTTGTACAAGCCGCTAACGCCTGATCCGAAGCAGCGGTTTCTTCGCAGAACCGTCCCTGACGCGAGGGGGTTGGTCTCGACGCTCGTCACCTTCGACCGGCAGATAGCGAAGAAGAACTTTCGGCTTTCCTCTAAATTCGATGAGGTGAGCACGTACATCTGGACCTCCACCGCCTTCCTGAGCATCTACGGGAATTGGCGAGGTGCGGACTGGACGATGGCGAGACCGCAGAGTGAGATTCGGCTCGAGGATTGGACCGAGCGGGACTTCTCGGCGGAGGAGTCGCTTTCTGGTGCGGTGGATTTGCTCCTCCGCCGGGTCGACTCGGAGCGCCTTCAGGAGGGTTCCCCGTGGCTGCCCGCTTCGTTGGAGGTCTCGTTTTGGCCCTACGAGGACGCTTCCGAGGAATCCGTTCTTTGGCCAGAAAGCTGGCCCGGGCTCCACTCCCCGGGGAGCGAGGAAAAGGCCGAAGGTAAATACTCGATCCAACTGGCATCCGAAAACCTCCCCGGTCTTCGCCGCCTGCTGGCTTCTCGGAAGGCAAGAGCTGCCGTTCTCATCGAGGGTCGAAAAATGGCGGTGTACTATCGCGCCCCATTCCCGGGCGAGGCGGCATGGCTCGAGAAGTGATTTGCCGATTGGTGAACGACCGCATCATGGCCACCATCACTCGCATCACGGTCCTGCTGACGGAAACGCCGCCGGGGTTCTTCACCGCCTGCGCGATCGATCTCTTCGACGTGGCCGCCTGCGTAGGCGCGAGCGCGAAGGAAGCGCTGGGCGCGATGGAGGAGCGCTTGGAGAAGCTCTTCCTGGACGCGCCATGGACGGAGCGGGAAGAATCCGAGGGCTTCGAGGTGGCCGAGCTGAAGGTCACGGCCCGGCCTGAATACACGGAGGGAAAGCGCGTCTTTCCGTGCGCGGAGACCCTCGTGCTCCGGCTGCCCGCGGTGCTCGCGCGCGATCGTGGCGGCCTCGGGATCTGCACGCTGCCGGCGCTCGGGCTGCGCTTCGAGTACACGATCGCGTCCGGCTGGAAATCGCTCGCGCAGCATTTCGCCACGCAGCAGTTGCGCGGATTGACGCCCGCCGCGCTCATCCGGTTTGCGGCACCCGGGAAGGCGACGCTCCACACGCTGCCCATTCGCAGTGCGACCGGTTCGCGTCGGCGCGACGCAAGCGCTGCGCCCGTTCCCGCCGCGCTCTCCGCGGTAGCCGAGCCGCTGCCGGGCGTCGGACCGGCCGCCCGACGCCAAGCCACCGCTTGGGAGCGGGGCGACCTCGTCGAAGATCTGATGGCGCGGCTCACGCAGGAGAAAAGCAGCGTGCTGCTGGTCGGTGAGCCCGGCGTGGGCAAGACCACCATTCTCGCCGATGCCGCCCGTCGGCTGGCGCGCTCCGCGGACGAAGAGGAAATCCGGCTGCCTCGGTTCTGGCGGAGCAGTGCGGCCCGCCTCATCGCGGGCATGCAGTATCTCGGCCAATGGGAGGCGCGGTGCGAAGCAGTGGTGGCGGCTCTGGGGGAAATCCCGGGAGTGCTCTGCGTGGAGAATCTGCTCGATCTGGTGCGCATCGGCGGGACCGGCGCGCGCGACAGCGTGGGCGCCTTTCTGGTGCCGTATCTCCAGCGGGGCGAATTGCGTCTGGTGGCTGAAGCCAGTCCGGCCGAGCTCGATGCCTGCCGACGGCTGCTGCCCGAACTGGCCGAGGCGTGCGAGGTGCTCCGCGTGCCCGCGTTCGAGGCGACGGCGGCGCAGCGGCTGCTGGAGCGCTTCTGCGACCATGCGACGCGCGATCTGAAGCTGGAGATCGCTCCCGACGTGGCGGCGATGGTGCGGCGTCTGTTTCGGCGGTTTCAGCCGTACGAATCGTTTCCCGGCCGGGCCACGCGCTTTCTGCGGGAACTGCTCGCGCGCCGCGCGAGGGCAGCAGAGAAGCGGGTGAGCGTCAGCGACGTCATGGCCGAATTTAGCGCGCAAACCGGGCTTCCCGAGTGGTTGCTGCGCGATGATTGCGTCGTCTCGGAGAACGAGGTCGTCGCCCACCTCGAAAGCTGCGTCCTGGGCCAGCCGGCCGCGTGCCGGGCCGCCGCGCAGATCGTGACGCGCTTCAAATCCGGCCTGAATGATCCGACCCGCCCACTCGCCGTGCAGCTTTTCTGCGGGCCGACCGGCGTCGGCAAGACCGCGCTGGCCCGCGCGCTCGCCGGCTATCTTTTCGGCGCCGATCCGAAGGGCGCCGAGGATCGTTTGGTTCGCCTCGATCTCAGCGAATTCGCTCTGCCCGGCTCAGCCCGTCGGTTGATCTCGGCCGATGACGGCGGACCCAGCGAGCTGGTGCGGTGGGTGCGTGCCCAGCCCCTTTGCATCGTGCTTTTCGACGAAGTGGAGAAGGCCGATCCGGAGGTCTTCGACGTCTTGCTCGGTCTCTTCGACGAAGGCCGGCTGACCGATCCCTTCGGCCGCGTGACCGATTTCCGGCAGGCGGTCGTGCTGCTCACCTCGAATCTGGGCGCGGATCGGAGCGCGCCGATCGGCTTCACCGAAACGGGGAGCGCTGGCTTCGCGGAAGCGGTGGCGAAGTTCTTCCGGCCCGAGTTCTTCAACCGGCTGGATGGGGTGGTGGAGTTTCAGTCGCTTTCGCCGGAGCGGGTGAAGGCCATCGCGATGAAGGCGCTGGCGGAGTTGTCGGACCGCGAAGGCTTGCGCGCGGCCCGGCTCCGCTTTGTTCCGACGCCAGCGCTCACGGCCGCGGTGGCCGCGGCTGGCTTCGATCATCGCTACGGGGCGCGTCCGCTCCAGCGCGCGGTGGAGGAGTTGGTCGTCACGCCGCTCGCCGCGTGGTTGCTGGAGCATCTCGGCGTCTGCGATGCCACGATTCGGGGTGACGCGCGCGTCGACGGGGTGTTTTTTTCGGTGAGCGGGGATCGCTGAGCGGTTGGCCGAGGATCTGGTCGCGGATATGGCGGTTTCCACCGGAGGCCTGAGTTTTTCTGGCCGGGAGCGAACCAGGGATTGCAAGCGCGGGGCGGCTTCCCGTACGCTCGGGTTTCGTTGACCCACCTTCACTCGTTTTCTCCCTTCCTCCCTCCCATGATGCGCTCACTTTCCCACTTCGTGCTCACTGCCGTCGGCGCGGCCCTGCTGGCTGGCTGCGCCACGGATCGGCCGGCGGGCGCGAACACCTCGCGCGCGCAATTCGTCGATTCGGTCGAAGTCACCAAAGCGGGCGCGGCGCGCGTGCAGAACAAGGCACCTTCCACGACCTATTCCGAAGTGCTCGTGACCGCGGTCAGCAGCCCGCGCTTGCGCCAGATGAGCTGGTGGGATCTGCAAAACCCGCAAACGAAGGAGCAACTGAAGGCGGATTGCGCGCGGGTGGCGGCTTACATGAAGAGCTCGTTCGAGAAAGCGATCGCGGCGTATCCCGGCAATCGCTTTCGCGTGGTGCAGAAGGCCTCGCCCAAGACGCTGCGCCTGGATCTCTCGCTCGTGGAGTTGAACCCGGCGAAGGTCTTTTGGAATACCGCCGCGTCCGCCGCCGGCTTTGTCATCCCAGGAGCTGGCCTCGCCACGGTTTTCGGCAACGGATCGATCGGCCTCGAAGGACAAATGCGTGACGGTCGCAAAGGCGAAGTCCTTGTGCGCTTCAAGCACCGTGAGACCGACAAGTTCGCCCTCATCAACGTGGGTCAATACACTTGGTATCACGGCTCCGAGGGGAACATCGACGATCTCGCCCGCAAGATGGCCGAGTGGCTCAACGCGCCGGCCGGCACAGTGGTCAACCGCTCGAGCCGGATCAAGATGACTTCCTTCTAGTGGTCCGACACACTTGATCTGGTGGGCGCGCGAGGTGCAAAATGGCCCGCCGCCAAGCCGCGAGGAGAGCCGAGCGAAGGGAGACAGCTTGGCGAAGGCAGTCCGCAGGGCGGAGCGCAGCGACGGCAAAGCGGGTTCCAGTGCACCCCGTGACCGACACCTGAGCGTCGCGAGAGATTCGCTCAATCGGCGCGGGATTGGGTCCCTCCGGGCTTGGGTCCCTCCGGGACCAAAGATGGATAGCCGGTGGTGCAACCACCGGACCACCACGTGGCAAGGGTGCGCCCCGCCGGGGCGCGAGAAGGCGGTCTCGCTCAGACGGGTCCCGCGCGAAGCTCGATCCCTGGCGCCCGACGCGAGAGCATCGGAGACCTCGGTCGGGCGGAGTTGAGACATCGCGACGAGCATTTCAGATCCGGAGAGGCAATGGAATCCGGCAGATCCACCAGCGCAGCTGCCTCGAGCGCTTTGAGATGTGGCGCATCTCCCGAAGATGCGTTGGGATCTTTTTGAGATGCGGCGCATCTCCCGAAGATGCGTTGGGATCTTTTTGAGATGCGGCGCATCTCCCGAAGATGCGCTGGATCTTTTTGAGATGCGGCGCATCTCCCGGAGAGACGGGGGATCTTTTTGAGATGCGGCGCATCTCCCGGAGATGCGTTGGATCTTCTTGAGATGCGGCGCATCTCCCGAAGATGCGCTGGATCTTTTTGAGATGCGGCGCATCTCCCGGAGATACGGGGGATCTTTTTGAGATGCGGCGCATCTCCCGGAGATACGGGGGATCTTTTTGAGATGCGGCGCATCTCCCGGAGATACGCTGGATCTTTTTGAGATGCGGCGCATCTCCCGGAGATACCGGGGATCTTTTTGAGATGCGGCGCATCTCCCATTTCTGGGATCTTCGCGGACCGGCGTCGCGTTTCGCCCGGCGGGCGGGATCCAAAGGAACGGAGCTTTTCATGTCCTGCCAGGCGCGGGGGTCGAGCGCGCCGGTTTCATCGTCGCAGCCAAGGCTGGGGCCCTGCTCCTTTTCGGGCGAGCGCTCTCGCCTCAGAACGTTCGCGTCTGCCCAAGTGCCCGAGCGATCCGGGCACGAAAAAGGCGGGCGCCTCCGAAGAGACGCCCGCCGGGATGGACTGACCTTGCTCAGTCCGGACTGGACCGCGCGCTCACGCCTTGGCGGCAGGTCCCGCCGGTGGCGGAGCTTGCCCAGTGGCCGGGGTGCCGGTGGCACCCGGAGCGGCCGGCTTCTTCCGCTTCCGGTGGAAGCGGGTGCCCGCTCGCGCGAGCTGTTCGCCGAGGTCGACTCCGGCGTAGCGACTCGCGGACTGGAGCGCGATGCGCGCCGTGCTCAGCCGCGCCTGGAACTGGCGGCTGGCGAGCGTGGCAACGTCCTCCAGCCGGACCAGAATGGTGCGGACGCGTTCGACCTCCGGCCCGAGGAGGTCGCGGACGCCTTCCAGGGCACTGACGTTCGCCAGACTCGCGTCCGGCGGCACGGCGTCCGGCCGCTGGGCGATGAGGCCCTTGAGGTTGTCCGTGTGCCCGGTGTCGCCGTTCGCCTGGTAGCGATAGCGGCGACGTTCCGTCCGGGGAATGGACGCGAGCGGACCGACCAGTTGCTCATACTGGCGGTTGAGCGCCTGGACCGATTCCAACAGTCCGGCCGAGAGGCCGAGAGCCGCGAGAACCGGCGGGAAATCCGCTGCACTGACAGCGGGGTTGAGGTTTGGGTTGAGGTTGGCCGAGGCGTTGGGGGCAACGTTCGGGGTGACAGTTCCGTTTGGGGAAACGGAAGCGGCTGCTGCCGCACTGGGTTGTGGGTTCGAATTATCGAATTGGGTTTGTTTTTCTAGTTGGTTTTTGCTGACTGATCCCGGTTCTCCAACGGGAGAACCGGGGGTGATTGTCACGGGAGTGACGAGTTCACAATGGAGTGTTCCGAAGAACACTGCAAGCAAAAAAACGCGTTCAATTGAAAATATTTGTTGGGTCGGCTGCCTCAAGGGTTTGCAGGGAGGGGGACCAACGGCCGATTCGGACGGCCAAGTACGGCCAGCGCGAGGAGATAAGCGCCGTTGAAGGCGTACTGCCATCCGTCCGGGATGGGTCCGTTTTTTCGTAGCACCAGCGAGCGTGCGCCCCTGGCTATTTGCTGGCAACCTTTCGGGTTGCATCGTTTAATAATAACCGCCGCCTCACGGAGCCGGAGACCTCCTGGCGCGGCGGAAAAGGCTGGGCCGCCGCGGCACGGTTCGTCAGCCGGGCGCGCCATCACGCGCTGAGGGCCAAAGGCCCGCAAACGGGTTTGGCCGATGGATTCCCGCCAGCCGTGCCACGCCGCGTCATGATCGACGTTTCGAGCGGGCATCGAGTTCCGCCGCCCCTGCCGGGGCGCGATGGCTCTCGGCGACTACCGGTGGCTGACGCACACCGGCTAATTTCCCGTGCCCTTTCAGGGCAGAACCTGCGTGACCCATTCCGCATCAATCGGCCTTATCGTAGTGACATCTCTGTCTGAGCTTTCGCTCCCTGGGCTACCCGCTGGCAACCCATTGGGTTGCGTCGTTCGCCGCGGCAACAAGGGGCGGTCGCTTCGGGGTTGCGGCGCCGGCGGCACGGTGGTCGGGCTCCTCCTACCTGACAAGAATGTCGTCGTTCGTGCCCATGATGCGATCGGGGCCGGCGGAGATGATTTCCATCTGATCCTTCGAAAGCTGGTGGAAGAAAATGGGCGTGCCCCACTGATCCACGAGTTCGCCATTTCCGTTCAGACTCATTCCTTCCGGCGCGAGTCGGGCCTGGCGGGAATTTTCGCCGTTCAGGGCGCGCATGATTTCGGCGTTCGTCCCGACCGGATTCTCGCCGTAGATGGTGCGGAAATCGCGGAGGGAGTTTCGCACGCGAGCGAGATCCGCGCGCACTTCCTCAAAGGCGACCGGCGGTGCTTCGATGCGCGGTCGGGTGGAGGCGGGCATCGCCTCTGGAGCGGCCGCGACCACCACGCCAACCGGCGCGCTCGCCGCGATGGGAACGGCCGCAGGCGTGGCCGGGCGGGACGGAGCGGCGCCCGCGCCTGGCGGCGAGGAGGTCGGCGGGAGCGAGGGCGCGTTGGCGGCGGGCGCGGCGGTCGGTGCCGGGCGTTCCCGGGGAACAATCGCGCGGCGGGTGTCGGCTGCCGGCGGCTCCCGCAGCAGCCACCACAGGCCGATGGCGGCGGCGAGGAGCACGAAGTAGATGCCGAGACGACGCATCGAAAACAGTTCGGCGACGGAAGGTGGCGGACGCCCAGCCTCGCGCGCTCAGCCCATGAAGCCGAGGTCCGGGAGGTTGAAGCGCTTCAGGTTGGGGAAGACCGTCGCCATGTTGGAGGCGTCGACGCCGAACCACTTCGCGATGGTCGCGGCGAATTGATCAACGGCGGTGGTGGGAATCCAGCGGCCGGTGCTGGTGTCATCCGGTCCGCCGACGGCCAGAGTCGGCCACTTGCCGTACGTTCGCTGGCCCCGAACCCCGCCGCCGATGACGAGGTGATGGCTGCCCCAGCCGTGGTCGCTGCCGAGGCCGTTCGACGGGAACGTGCGGCCGAAATCGCTGGCGGTGAAGGAGGTCACGCGCTGCTCGAAGCTCGGGTCGGCATACTGGGTGCCGATCTGGCGCATGGCGTTTTGGAAGGCATTGATGCCCTGACTGAGCTCGGCGAGCAGACTGGCCTGCGATCCGATGATGACGCGGGCCGGATTCACCGTCGTGGAGCCGGCGTTGTTCGTCTGGCCGTTGTGGGTGTCGTAGCCGCCGACCTGGCAGAAGAAGATCTGGCGCTTCATCCCGAGTCCGCCCTGGGCGGCGCTGCGGTAACCTGCGTCGATGATCTTCGCGACCATTTTGAGCTGGGCGAGCAGTGAGGAATTCGTGATCGTCCCTCCGCCGTTGGGCACCACGACGTTCGCGGGGAATGAATTGAAATACGTGTTGAGCGGAGAACCAGCGAGGGCGGTCGAGAGCGAGGAGCCCGTCGCGTTCGCGTGGTCGAGCGCGAGCGCATAATTCTGCAGCAGCATGTTCGACTGGATCCGGTCGATTCCGATGATGTTGTTGAGAGTGGTCTGCCGCGCCGACTGCGCGGACGTGGGGCTGTAATTGTTCGTCAACGAGACCACGCCGCCGGTCGACACCGAGTACTGCTGCACCACGCCGCCGACTTCGAAGGTATTGGCTCCCGCGAGGGAGACCGCGAGCGAGAGGACCGCCGTGTTGTTGTTGCGCGGGTTCAGCGTGTCCATCAGATCCGCGCAGCGCCCGCCCCAACCCGTGTTGGCCGGTTGATCCGGGATGGACGTCTGCCACTGCGTCTGCTGATCGCTGTGGGAGAAGAGCTGCGGGGGCCGCGCCACGGAGCCCGCGTTGTACTGCGCCTTCGTGAGCGGGTACACGAGCGTGCCCACGTTGAAGATCGGCGCGAGGCGCCCGGAGTTGAAGAGCGCTTGCAGCTCCGGGCACGCCGGATGGAAGCCGTAGCTGTGGCCGTCGCTGTTGAGCGGGTTCAGCCCCAGCACGTTCGCCTGCGGGATCGCGAGGGCCGGGGTGCGGATCGTCGCGTAGTCAGTGTACTCCGACGTGATGGTCGGAATGATGAGGTTGTTGGAATCGTTGCCGCCATTGAGGAAGAGGCAGACGATCGCCTTGTAGTCGGAGATGCCCGTCTGGGCCACCGCCGTGTTGATGAGGCGCAGGTCGCGAATCGTGTTCGAGAGCGCGCTGGTGCCGACGGCCGCGCAGAGCGCCTGTCGGATGAAGCGCCGCCGGGAGATGCTGGGAGAACGATCGTAGTCCATGACGAGGGAAAGGGCGGGCGGATGGTCAGCGCTGAACGGCGTATTCCGGCGAAATGAGGATGAGGTGAATGATGGCGCGCACGCGATCGCGGGTGTTCGTCGCGGAGGCGGTGGGGAAGTTCGTGTTGTTGTCGACGAAGCCCACGATCGCGCTCTTCGTGGAGGCGGTGAGGCCGCCGCCCGTCAGGACATCGCCGAGGGTATCGACCAGGCTGCTGATGCCGGCGGTGTTGGCCACGCTGTAGGGCGTCGTCATGTAGGGGCTCATGTCGATCGTGATCGCGCCACCGCGGTAGGTTCCGAGGCCGTCGAGATTGCTCGAGCCGAGCACCGTTCCGGCGACCGCGTTGCTCAGGAGGAGAATGTTCGAATCGGTCGTGAGCTGGAACTCCGGCGTCGTGACGTTGCTGGCCGCGAGTGAGCCCGGATACTTGTAGTCCGGGTAGTAGAAGTTGAAGACCGTGGGCGAATCGAGCGGCGACTGGGCGAGATCCGAATTCGTGTAATTCAGGTCGAACTTGTTCGCCGTGAACTTCACCGATCCGCTCCTCGTGACGGGCGGGGCGGAGAGCGGCTGGAGCGCGGTGACGCTGTAGTTGCCGGCGGCAAGGCCGCCGCCATTGATGTCGATGGCGAAGTGCGTGGCGTCCGTGACGCTGGTGATCGTGTAGTCGCCGTCCGGGAGCGTGTTGGACCCGCTCACCGCGCCGCGCATCCAGATGTGATTGCTTGCCACGAGAAAGTGCGGCGTCTGGGTCGTGACGGTAATGCGCGAGAGAACCGGCCCCGTAAGGTTTGTCACGACCGCGCCGACGCTGAGCTGCGGATACATCGCCGAGCCGCTGCGCGCCGTCGTCGGGGCGGGGCTCTCGGTCGTGGTGATCGTGAAGTGGGAGGTGTCGGGCGTGGTCGCCACCGAGTAGACCCCCGAGGGCGGTCCGCCCGCGGGGAAGAAGAGGTACACGAGCACGTTCAGACCCGGGCCGGCGGTGTTGATGGTGACCGTGTCCGAATTCGCGGGCTGGGTGTAGGTCGTGTTCACGGCGCCGCCCGGGTTGATGGCGAAGGTCGTGGCCGTGGGGGCGGGCGTCGTCAGCACGGTGTAGCCGTTGGTGCCGGGATCGATCGCGGTGTTGTTCGCGCTGAAATCGAGGAAGACGCTGTAGCCGCTGGAGAGCAGGTGGGGTGAGCTCGTCGTCACCGTGATCACATTTGTCCCGGCCTGGGAGTAGGTGCCGGTGAGATTCGTGACGGACGGGAAGGCGCGGGCGGGGCCGGTGATGCGCATGATCGGCTCGCGCTGCTTTCCGAAGGAGGTGGAAGCGAGCGCCTGAGCGCTGTTGCGCGCTTCGCCGTCGAGCAGGATGGCCCTCACCACGGCGGCTAGATTTCCGCGCATGTGCTGCGCGCTGCCGTCGTCATTGAACTTCAGCACGACGCGATGCAGATACGCCGGACTCGGCTGGCTCGTGACGAGGCGCTGAATGAGCTGGCGGCAGAAGAACGTACCCACGTTCGGATGGTTGAAGAGGCTGTCGATCGCGGCGTCGAGATCGGCGAGACCATACGTATCGAACGCCGGATTGTTCGGGTCCGCCTGGGAATCGACCGGCACGGGGCTGTAGACACTGAAGCCGTCCGCCGCCGGACGCATGACATTGTCGAGGATGAGCTTCTGGCCGAGTTCGTGGTGCGTCGGGACGAGCACCATGGGATCGGTGTAATTCGTGGGCGGATTGAAGTTGCTGGGGAGGCGGGTGCCGACGAGCGCCTGGCCGTAGTTCCAGCCGGTGAAGACGCGGGCCATGCCCTGAATGACGGCCTGATTGTAGGTGGGAACGAGATTGCCGTTGGAGTCGAGCACCGCGGTGCCATCGGGCCAGAGCCGGTTCAGTCCGACCGAGAAGAGCTGCATGATTTCCCGCGCGTAGTTTTCGTTCGGATGCCGCCCGAGGGAAACGTCGCCCTTGTCGTTCGCGCGCATGTCGAGGTAGATGCCCATCGCGGGCGTGAGCGTCACCGCCTTCAGCAAATCGCGGAAGTTGCCGAACGAGTTGTCGAGCAGGACATCGTAGTAATCGGCGAGGAAGAGCATCTGCGAGTTCCCGCTCACGGCGCCGATATCGGACGTGACCATGATCTGACTGAGCGCGAAGGCGACGCGTTGCCGGAGCTGGTCGGGCGCGGTGACCGCCTTCTCCCACCAGCCGGCCTGGAGCGCGCCGAAGACGTAGGGGTTATTTGGGTCGGCATT
Source organism: Chthoniobacterales bacterium (assembly GCA_038322235.1). Classification (GTDB taxonomy): domain Bacteria; phylum Verrucomicrobiota; class Verrucomicrobiia; order Chthoniobacterales; family SZAS-18; genus SZAS-18. The sequence continues at coordinate 200,689 of JBBQFQ010000002.1, read as the reverse complement.
CCGCCGCGAGAGGAGCTCCGTGACGAGATACGACGGCGGCAGGGCGATCTGGGAGCTGATCCAGCTGGCGTAACCGCTGGCGTTCACGCTGGCGATATCCGCCGTGGTGGCGCCGAAGGTGGCCTGATTCAGGAAACGCGCCGCCCCGGCGCTCGTGCCGTGGTCATCGGCGTAGCCGGGATCGGCCACCGGCACGGGCGCGGATTGGGATCCCTCGACGAGCCCGAAATTGCCGCGGATCTCACCCGCCGGGTAGGTGACGGAGTGGATGTTGATGTACGCCTTGCCCTGCAGAATCACGTTCACAATATCCGCCGCGGTGAGCGTGCCGGACGGTCCGAGATTCCAGATGTAGCCGCCGTCCGCGGTGCGCAGTTCCGGATGGAACGTGTCGGCATCGTCGATGTCGAAGACGATCTGGCTCGGGTTCGCCCCGAACGGATCGGAGTGCATGTGATAGGCCGTCCGCGGGGAAGTCAGGCCGTTGTAGTTGAAGTGGAGGATCGCCTGGGTGCGCGCCGCGTTGAGCCGGAGATTGGCGGAGCCCACCCCGGTGCTGAGCGCGGCGCCCTGGGGGGCCATGTTCGTCGCGTAGAGCGTGCCCGTGGCGGTCAGCGCGGGCGGGTAGTCGTACGCGTTGAGGACGAAGCCCGGGATGAGCCCGGAGCTGTTCGCGATGGTGTCAGGAGAGGTGCCGGTGGGATCGAGGAACCAGCCGACCGAGACGTGGTCGCTGGCGCTCCCGACGCCGCAATTATGCAGCACTTCGTAGTAGTAGCGCTGGCCCTGAACGAGGACGAGCCACGCGGAACGCTGGTTCGTCTGGGCGCCGTCGTTCCAGACGCGCGGAGCCGTTCCGGGCGCCTTGACTGAGGCGCGCCGAACCTTGTTCACGGGCTCGCTGTCATTTGAGATCCAGAGCTCGGCGACGTTGTTTGCCGCGAGCCAGAAGTAGTAGTTCCCCGTCGTGGGCACGGTGAAATAGCCGCGGAGGCGTACGGCAGAGTTATCCGGGTGGGCGCTCGTGTCCTCGAGCGTCGTGATCGTGTCCGTCACGGGCATCGCGGTCAGCGGGATGTCCGAAATGTTTGACCCGGTGACGCCCGTCGTCCAGAGATCGCGCGTGACGCCGTTGCCAGGATTCAGGATCTGAATCGTGAGAACCGATCCGCCGACGCCGAAGGCGTTGCTCACCGTGAGGGCGACCTGAAACTGACCGGCGGTCGTGGGCGTGCCGCTGATCACGCCGGTGGCCGCATTCAACGTCAGGCCGGGCGGCAGCGGTCCGCCGTTCGGATCGAGGCCGAAGGTCGTGCTGGCCGTCTCGTTGCTGGCGACGACTTCGAAAAAGAACGGCTGGCCGACATACCCCGTCGTGGAGAGATTGCTGACGATGGTCGGCGGAATCTGCGAGACCGCGGCGGGAAAGAGTCGGGCGGCGGGAATGATCTGCTTCGTCTGGCTTGCGCTGTACCACGAGAGATGGGCGTCGGAGTTCCCGGTCGACTGGAAATACTCCATTTTGATGTCGTAAAGGACGCCGCCTTGGAGATCGATGGCCCCGGTCCGATCCGCCGCGCCCTGGAAACCCCAGGAGTCGACCACGAGCTGGCCGTTGACCCAGAGCTTCACGCCGTCGTCGGTTCGCGCGACGAAGTAATACGTCTCCGAGTATTGCGGGAGTACCTGGCCGGTCCAGCGGACGGTGAAATTCGTCGTGTTCACCACGCCCGGGCTCGGCGACGTGCCCGTCCAAGTGTAGTCGACGGTGGGATCCACCCGCGTGAGCTTCAGCGCTGTCGGACTAAAGAGACTCGTCGCGTTGTAACCGGCATTGATCAGGGCCGCGCTGGAATTGTAGTAGGCGCCGGTGAGGCCGGTGCCATTCGCGTTGGCGGCCGGATAAATCACGACGCTGCCGCTGGCGGCGCCGAGAGTGTAGCCGCCGCCGGCCATCGCTCTGACCGTCACGGTGGCGGTGGATTTCAGGTTCGCATTTGCGAGCGGCAGGACGGTGAGCGTGATCGCATTCACGCCCGGAGCGAACGTGACTGACGCCGGCAGACCGGCGTAGTCGAGGCCCGCGCCCGCGGTGCCGGTCTTCGTCAGAGGAACGGTGATGGTGCTGAAATGCAACGTGCCGCTGCGCGTGATCGTAATCGTGCCGGTATCGGTCGCCGCCGTGACGGAATCCGGCGGCTGCGTGGCGGTCGCCTTGAGGGCGGAAACGGTCACGATGTTCTGCCCCGCGAGGGCGTTTTGAATCGCGGTCTTGTCGTCGGTCGTGGCGCCGCGGGTGTGAGAATTCGTCGGATCGAAGCCGAGTACGCCTTCCGCCCAGTCGCTCACGCCATCGCCATCGGTGTCCAGATCCTGGATTCGGACGCGATAGAAGGTGTCGGCCGTCGCGCTCGCGACCGTGAGCGTCTTCGGCGTGCCATCGCCGGTGACGCTCGCCGCGGGGACGATCGCCGCCCACGTCCCGGTGCCGAGCGTGGCACGGGACTCGGCGACGTATTGTTTCCCGCGCTGCGTGGGAAAGGCGAGCTGAGTGTTGCCCGCGGATCGTGTGAGCGTAGTGAAGGCAATGTTGGAGTCGGCCTTGAACGGATTCGTGCCCGCGACGAGTTCATCGCCGTTCGTCACGCCGTCGCCGTCGTCATCGGCCGCCAGCCAGAGCGGGTCGGCCAGCTGGGCATCCGTGACCCCATAGAGCATCTTCCAGACGGTCCGATTGATCGTCTGATCGATCTGGCCCGAGACGCTGCCGGAGAGAAGCAGGGTCGCGAGCCCGACGCGAAGGAATCGGCCGGTCGACCGGAGGGAAGGGAAGGACGCAAGGCGCATGGCTGAAAACGGGGGTGGAGATCCTCGCGTCTCCGCCGCGCCAGACCTCCCCCCGCAGGGACATCCTTTGCGCGGGACCGCAAGGTTTCCTCGGTGCGAGCACGATCCGTGCTCCGGTTTGCCGCGTGCGGTAACTTTTACGAATCACGCCCGGCCGGGCCGCGTGGCGGTTGCGCTTTCCCGTCGAAGGGGAGGGCTGGCGGATTTCCGGTTTCTCTCCCTGAATCTCCCGTCGTCTTTCCTCCATGTTCCGACTGCTCGTCCTCGCCGGGTTCCTCGCGTTCATCGCATTCGTGCGAGCGGACGTGGCCGTCCCCGCGCGGGTGCTCCATCCGGAAAGCGTTGCGGAGGGGTGGAATGTGATCGGCTTGGTGACCGCAAACACCGAGCGACTCATCGCTGAGAACCGGCTCACGGAGATCCCAAATCAGATCGCGCTCGCGAGCCCCGCGCTACGAAGTCTCGCCCGCCCGGCCGTGGGTGAGGTTAGCGCGACGCTCAAAGCACTGGCCGTCCGCGCCGGCGTCGGCGTGACCGTGCTGGCCCAAGCTGGGATCGCGGGGGATGCCGTCTCGGCCCGCGAGGCCCTCGCTGCGCTGCGGGGCACGCTCGGGGAGTTGGCGGGTCAGTTCGATCCGGCGGACGTGAAAGCCGCGATCTACCTGTGCCCGATGCACCCGGAGTGTCTTTCGAGCGATCCGAAGGCGCTCTGTGACAAGTGCGGCATGGATCTGAGCGCGCGGCGGATCCCGTATAGCTTTATCTATCTCAAACCCGGCGAACCTACCATCCGGCTGACGGCCCGAACCGACCAACCGCTCCAACGCGGCCGGCCGGCCGCCGTGACCGTCACGCTGCGGCGGGGCGACGGGTCCCCGGTCGAACCCGCCGATCTGGCCGTGATGCACACCCAGCCGATTCATCTCTTGATCGTCGATCCGGCCCTCGCGGATTATCACCACGAGCATCCCGTCGCGACGGGTCAGCCCGGGGAGTATTCCTTCGCGTTCACGCCGCAGCGGGCTGGCGGATACCGCATCTTCGCCGACCTCGTGCCGCTGACCACGGGCGTGCAGGAATATGCCTTCACCGATCTGCCGGGTCGGGAGGCGCCGGGCGCGCAGGCGGAATTTCACCCGGGCTTCCTGGCGCAGGCCGGGGGCCTGAAGTTCCACGCCGTGCTCGATGGCGGGAATGCGCCGCTGCGCGCGGGGGCGACGCGGAATCTGACGATCACCGTGACGGACGCGCGCGAGCGGCCGGTGCGGGATCTCGCGCCCTTTATGAACGCGTTTGCGCACGTGGTCGGTTTTTACGACGACTACCGGACGGTGGTGCACATTCACCCGGAGGGCGGGGAAATCCTCCGGCCGGACGTGCGGGGCGGACCGACCATGACCTTCCGCCTATTCCCGCCGCGCGCGGGGAATCTCCGGCTCTACTGCCAGGTGCTCGTGGGCGGCAAAGCGCTCTTCGCCCCGTTCGATGTGCGGGTGGAGCCGGAGTGACAAACGACGGCCGCGACCTACCGTCCCGCCTTTCTGTGTCGCGACTCCAGCCCCACTTTCCAAGCCATCGTCCCGTGCTCGTCCTCGCTCCGATGCAGGATGTGACGGATCTGGCGTTCATGGGCGTGATCCATCGCCGCGGCGACCCCGACATTTACTACACGGAGTATTTTCGCGTGCATCGCGACTCCCGGCCGGAGCGGCACATTCTCCGATCCATTGACGAAAATCCGACGGGACGACCGGTCGTCGCGCAGATGATCGGGGTCGACATTCCGTCGCTCGTCCGGACCGCGCACGCGCTGCAGAAGCGGGCGGTCGCCGGCATCGACCTGAATCTCGGGTGTCCCGCGCCGATCGTGTGCAGCAAGAACGCGGGCGGCGGGCTGCTCCGGAACCCGGCGCAGATCGACGGCATTCTGGGCGCGTTGCGTTCCGAGATCGGTTGCGCCTTCACCGTCAAAACGCGGGTGGGCTTCGATTCTCCGGCGGAGTTCGACCGGCTGCTCGACGTCTTTGTCGGCCACGAGATCGATGCGCTCACGGTCCACGGCCGGACCGTGCGCGAGATGTACCGCACCGCCGTGCATCTGGATCGGATCAAGTCGGCGGTCGCGAAAATGCCCTGTCCGGTGTTTGCGAACGGAAACGTGCTGTCGGTGCGGCTTGCCCGCGAGACGAGCTCCATCACGAATGCGGCTGGTCTCATGATCGGCCGCGGCGCGATCCGGAATCCGTGGATCTTCCGTCAGATCGGCGAGGATGCCGAGGGGACGCCGGTCTTCCGTCCCACGCTTCGCGACGTCCGGGTCTATTTGGAAGATCTCTTCCACGCGGTGCATCAGCCCGGGGGGACCGAGGCGGGACACGTTGCGCGGATGAAGAAATATCTGAACTTCATCGGCCAGGGCATTGGCCCCGAGGAAACGTTTCTGCGGGAGGTCCGGCGGGTCGCGAACTACGCGGATTTCTGGGCGTGCTGCGACCGGCATCTGGATTCCGACGAACCCTTCGCGGCCGAGCCACCGCAGCGGGCGCTGCTCGATTCCCGCAGCGAGCGCGATCTCGCCCTGGCGGCGGCCGCGGCGAGCTGATTCGGCGCGCCAAGTTTCAACTCATGGCCGAGGGACGCGGCAGCGCGACCACGCCGGAAGCGCGCTGCACGCCGGCGCGGCGCGAGAGAAGGATCGATACGAGCACCGCGGCGGCGGCGGCAACCATCGAGAGGGAAAGTGCCTCCCTCAGCCAGAGGGCCGAGGCAACAAACGTCATGAACGGCATGAGCAGCTGCAACTGGCCCACGCGCGAGACGCCGCCGAGTTTGAGCCCGTGGGTCCAAAGCATGACGCCGAAGAGTTGGCTCATCGTCGCGACGTAGGCGAGCGACGCCCAGGCTTCGACCGACGCATCCGGCGTGGGGTGGGCGCTCCAGCGCAGGGCGGCGATGACGACGTTCACGGGGGCGACCAGAATCAGCGCCCAGCAGACGATCTGCCAGCTTCCCAACGCGGGCGCGAGGCGCGCGGATTCCGCGTAGCCAAAGCTGGCGACGATCGCGGCCAGCAGCAGCACGCCATCCGCGAAGGTAACGGTGCGTCCGCCATTTTCCCAGAGCGCAAAGGCGATGACCGCGGCGCTTCCGAGCAGTCCGGCGAGCCAGAAGGATACGGACGGCCGCTCCCCGACCCGAAGCATTCCGGCCAGGGTGGTGAACAGAGGGAGCAATCCGAGAATCACCGCGCCGTGGGCCGCCGTCGCGTCGCGGGCGCCGAGGCTCGCGCAGGTCGGGAAAAGTATGCCCAGGCAAAGCGAGACGACGGCGACGCCGACCCATTGAACCCCCCGCGGGCGGGCGGCGCGGGCGAAGGCCAGACAAAGCCCCCCGATCACCGCCGCGATCACGGCCCGGCCAGAAGACACGAAAATCGGATCGATGCTCTGCACGGCGACGCGGGTGGCGGGAAGCGTGAGGCTGAACGATCCGACCCCGAGTACGCCGAAGACGTACCCCATAAAAAGATGGCGCCGATGGCTGGTGTTGGGCGGCATCGGATTGAAGAAGAGCTGGCCGCGTCAGTATGGGACGAACGCGGCCCAGGGAGTCGGGAAACGCTTTAGCGGCCTCCCGCCTGCGTGATGCGCAGGTGGCTCTCTTCGAGAGCCTCGACGAGAACGTGGTCGCCCGGGCGGCTGACGTAGCTTTTCCCAGGGAGAAGCACGACGTCTTGGCGCAGGCTATTGCCAAGCGTGAGCCAGAGGCTACCTGTCACGCACTCGAGCACGAAGCTCTGGGCCGTGGTCTCATTGGCTCCCCAGAAGTCGCCCTTGTCGAGCATGAACGGTCCGCACCCCGAAGCGGACAGGCCGGAGCGATCGAGAACGTAGCGCGGATTCTCCGGTTGCTGGTGCTCGATCCCTTGCAAGAGCTGCGCGGACAGTACATTTTCAAAGCGCGCCAAGTTTTCCATCAGATTCAGTTTCATAGAACGTGGATAGGCTCGCACGCCGATACGCAAGGAACAGTTCCACCGATTGTGAATTGACACAGGAACAGTTTGGCTTAACTCCGCGCCACTGATGCCCCATGCGCGCCCGGCCTGACCATCTTCCCCACCTCTACGAGCAGGTGGCGGACAGCATTGCCGCGATGATCGATGGTCGGGTGTTGCGAGCGGGCGACCGGGTGCCGTCCGTGCGGAAGCTGATGGCCCAGCGGGGGATCAGCCGCTCGACCGCGCTGCAGGCGTTTCAGTTACTCGAAGGTCGCGGTCTGGTGGAGGCGCGACCGCAGTCGGGGTTTTATGTCAAGCCGCAGCGCGACCATTTGCTGCCAGAGCCGGATCAGTCGCATGAGGGGGAGCATTACGAGCAGATCGAGCTCGAGGGAACGGCGGCAAAGGTCGCCGAGGTGGTCGACTCGTTCCGACATCACCCGGAGTACGTGCCCTTCGGCGTCGCGACGCCGAGTTCGGAGATCCTGCCGAACCGGCCCCTGAACCGGGCGCTCGCGCACGCGGCCCGGCATGCCGGGGCGGCGCAAAACAATTACGACTTTCCGCCCGGTCTCGAAGATCTTCGGCGTCAGCTGGCGCTGCGCGCCCCGGATGCCGGTTATCAGCTCGGCATCGACGAACTGGTCACGACCTGCGGCTGCATGGAGTCGCTGAATCTGGCGCTCCGGGCCACGTGCCGGCCGGGCGACGCCGTCGCGATCGAGACGCCGACGTACTACGGCCTCCTCCAAGCCCTCGAGAGCCTGGGCTTGCGCGCGATCGAAATTCCCACCCATCCGCAGACCGGGGTCAACCTCACCGCGCTCGAACTCACGCTGCGCAAGACCCGGGTGGCGGCGTGCCTGTTCTCGACGAGCTTCAACAATCCGCTCGGCAGCTGCATGCCGGAGGAAGCCCGGCGGGCGCTCGTGCAGGACATCCTCGCGCCGCGGGGGATCCCGCTCATCGAGGACGAAATCTACGCGGAACTGTACCACGGGGGAGCGCGTCCGAAGTCCTGCAAGGCCTTCGACCGCGAGGGGCTCGTTCTGGTCTGCTCGTCGTTTTCAAAATGCCTCGCGCCGGGCTATCGCGTGGGCTGGATCGTCCCGGGGCGGTTCTCGCAGCGGGTGCAGTTGCTGAAGTTCATGAATACCCTCGCGACGTCGACGCATCCCCAGGCGGCGATCGCGGAGTTCATGCGCAGCGGGGCGTATGACCACCATCTCCGCTCGATCCGACGGACGTTGCGCGAGCAGGTCGCGCGGGTCTCCACCGCCGTGGGGGAGCATTTTCCGGCCGGAACGCGGGTCACGCGCCCGGCCGGAGGGTTCCTCCTTTGGGTCGAACTGGCAGACAAAGGCGCCGACTCGCTGCTGCTCCACCGCCGCGCCCTCGCCCAGGGGATCAGCATCGCTCCCGGCCCCATCTTTTCGGCGACCGGCCGCCACCGGAATTTCATCCGGCTCAGCTGCGGCGCTCCCTGGAGCGCGCGCCTCGAGGCCGCGATCGCCACACTGGGGAAGCTGGCGGAGCCCGCCTGAGTTCGCTTCCGAAAATCTGAGAATTCCTTCATGCATTCCTTCGACCTCGCCCAGCTTTCCGCGACGGATAACTACAAGCTTCTGACCGGGCTGGTCACGCCGCGACCGATCGCGCTCGTCACGTCACTCGATGCCGCCGGTCACGTGAACGCGGCGCCGTTTTCCTACTTCAACGTCTTCGGAACGGATCCGGCGCTGCTCATTCTCTGCATCGCCAACCGACCCGGCACGAACGAGCCGAAGGACAGCGCGGCGAACATCGCGGCGACCGGCGAGTTCGTGGTGCATCTCGTCGATGAAGCGATCGCGCAGCAGATGAATCTTTGCTCCGGGAATTACCCGTCGGACGTGAACGAAATGCAGCTGGCGGGGTTCACCGCCGAACCATCGGTCCGGGTGAAACCGCCGCGCATCGCGGAGTCGCCGGTCCATCTCGAGTGCGTCCTCGAACAGATTCAGATGATCGGAGAGAATCGGATCGTGATTGGACGCGTCCTGATGCTTCACGTCCGGGAGGAGATCGTCGACGCCGAGCGCTGCCACGTGCGGGATGGCGTTTTCTTCCCGATCGGCCGCATGCATGGACGCGGCTGGTACACCCGCACGCGCGATCAGTTCGAGATGCTGCGCCCGTAGTTCGAGCGGACTGGTGTCGGACCGGCTACCCAGCTGCTTAATCCTGATCGTAGACCTCGACGAGCCCCACGCCAGTCGTCCCGCCGGCGCCGCGCACGATCGCGGTATAGGCCCCGGGTTGCAGCGTCGTGATGATCGCGGCCTCGCGGTCATCGGACGGGGCGAGACCGCTCGCCATGAGTTCTGCCTGCTGGGTCGAACGCCAGTTGTCGTTCGTGGCGATGAGTCCGCTGCCTCCAATGAGATCGAGCACCGGATCCTGCAGCACGCCCGTGACGCCTTGCGACGCGAGGCTCGGGCCGCGGGCCCGGATGACGACCTTCTTCGCGCGATTACCGCTGATGACAAAGCCGCCGATCATGACGTTATCGCCGGTCTGCACCTGGCCGCGGGTGGCGACATTCACCGCGTTGGCGGTGGGGAGCGGTGACGCGGGGTCGAGGTCGTAGACTTCCACGAGGGCGACGCCGACGGCGCCGGCATTCCCGGCGACAATCGCGGTGTAGGCGCCTGGCTGAAGGGTGGCGAGGATCACCGACTCGCGGTCGTCCGTGGGCGCCAGCCCGGTCGCCTGGATTGCAGCCTGCTGCGTGTCGCGCCAATTATTGTTCGTCGCGATTTGCCCGGCTGCGCCGAAGAGCGCGAGCGTGGGATCGGTGAGGACGCCCGAGACCCCCTGCGCAGCAAGGCTCGGCCCGAGGGAGCGGATCGCCACCTTTTTTGAGCCGGTGCCGGTGATGACGAATCCGGCGATTCCGACATTATCGCCGATTTCGACGCGCAGCCGGGTCGCGAGATTGATGAGGCGGGCGGACTGAACGTCCGTCACCTGCAGATCCAGCTTCTTATTCGCGATGCCGTTTAACGTCACCTGCCGCGTGATGGGAGCGGCGAGTCCGCCGCCGCTGAACGTGACGTTCACGGTGGTGATCCCCGGGGGCAGATTTTTGAGCGGAATGGCATACCCTCCCGAGGTGGAGGTCACCGCGAAAAACGTCCCGACATCAGGTGTGACCGTAATGCCCGAGCGCCCCTCGCCGTCGTTGTAGAAGTTGTCGCCGTTCGTGTCGCGGTAACAGACCCCGACCAGGTAGGGCGTGTTCGCATCGAGAAACGTGATGCCGAAATCCTCCGTCAGCACATTGGGAAAGGCGTTTCCGAAACTCGTGTTTGCGACGGCGACGTACGCGATGCCCACCTCCTTGAACACGATCGGGAGGTTGAGGTTCATGATGTTGATCCGGTGCCCCAGGGTGGAGACGCCCCAATCCACATTGAAGCCCACGTGGCCAAAGAGCGGCGATGTCACCGTCGTGTACGTGTTTTCGGCCAGACCGGAGTAGTTCGTGTACCCCGCGCTGGTGGCGCGGGTGACGATCGTCGAACCATCAGAGCTGACGTGCCCCTGATAGTTGTGGGTCGCCTGGTCGTTGGCGGCGAAGCGGGCGGCCGAAATCAGGCTGGAGTTGAACGCGAGGGGCGGTTGCGCCGTGTAATTCGTAAAGGCTACACGAACCGCGTTCAGGTCGAGGAACGGCGGGAGGTGCGTTTGAAAGTATTGGTACGCCTGCGTGATTTTGAGATCGGTCTGCGTCGTGACGAAGACGCCTTCAGCCGTCGGATTAGCGCGCGCCCGGTTGATCAACTCGAGAACGTATTGTTCGGCCCCCGTCGGGTCGCCGTGGACATACGGCTGCGTGGGCGCCCCCCAGAGGGCGAGAGGCGCTGCCAGCGACCCCAGGAGGGTCGCGAGACAGAGGGCGTTGAAACGACGTTTCATGGCAGAACGGGACGACGAACGGATGGTTCTAGCACACGGTGTGACCACGACGGAAGCGATTGTTTGGCTTGCATTTCGTGGTCACGGACGGTGGTTCGAATGGGTTCGCCCAAGGGTAATGCAAGTACTACGCCACCGCTCCACCCCCCGGACGCGGAAACAGCGAAAGCCGCCCTACTCGGCGTCGTAGACTTCCACGAGTGCGACGCCCGTCTTCCCGCCGACTCCACTCACAATGGCGGTGCACGGCCCGGGAGCGAGCGTCAGGACCACGGCGCACTCTCGCTCGTCCGTCGGCGCGAGACCGAGCGCGAGCAACGTGTCCTGATCCGCCTGCGGGATCTGCTTCCAATTGTCATTCACCACCACCACCGCCCCATCCTTCACGATCGTGAGCGTCGGATCTTCGAGCGCGCCCGTCACGCCGCGCGCAGTCAGCGCGGGACCGATGGCCCGGACGACGACCCGATGCGGGTTCGTCCCCTGGATCACGAATCCTCCGATCATCACGTTGTCCCCAGTCTGCACCCGTCCCCGCGTCGCGACGTTGGCGGTCTTGGCATTGAGGGCCGTCGTGTCGAGGTCGTAGACCTCGATGAGGGCGACGCCCGTCGCGCCGCCGACCCCGTCGACCACGGCGGTATAGGGGCCCGGGGCGAGCGTGGCAAGCAGCGCAGACTCTTGATCCATCGTCGGCGCAAGGCCGGTGGCGAGGATGTCCGCCTTCTGGCTGCTCCCCCAATCATCGTTTGAGGCGACGGCCTCACCCTGCAGATTCACCAGGGTGAAGCGCGGGTTCGAGAGCACGCCCGCGACGCCCTGGGCGGCGAGCGATGGGCCGAGCGCACGGATCAGCACCCGCTTGGCGGTCGTGCCCGTGACGACGAAACCGGCGATGCCCACGTTGTCGCCGGTCTCGATCCGGAGTCGAGTCGCGAGGTTGACCACCGCGGAATCGCCTGGCTGGGGCACCCGGAGGTCCTGCTTGAGATTACTGGTACCGTTGAGGTTGACCGTTCGCGTGATCGTCTTCGATCCCAGCGCCCCGCCGCTGAACGTGACATTTACCGAAGTGGCAAGCGGCGGCAGGCCCTTCAGGGGGATCGCGTAGCCTCCGGACGTGGAGGACACGGCGTAGTAGACGCCAAGATCAGGCGTCACTCTGATCCCGGCCTCGCCTTCACCCACCGAATAGAAATAATCGCGATCACGATCGGAGTAGGCGACTCCGACGAGGTAAATCGTGTTGTCCTCGCCCTTGAGCACGCCGAAGTCCTGGGTCAGGGCATACGCGACGACATTCCCCGCGACGGAGGCCGGCACCCGGACAGCGCCGATCCCCATCTCCTTGAACTCGGAAAGTCCGCCGGAGTAAAGGCTCATCAACGCCATCCGGTGGAACAAGAACTGATCCGAAAATTGGGCCCAATCCACCATCAGGCCGGCGTGTCCGTAGCTGACGCTCGGGATCGGGGCGTAGGTGCCCGAGATCGTCTGCGAGGCATAGACGTTTTCATCGAAAAGATGTGGGTCGTATCCCACCCCGAGCATCCGGTTAAGGACGGCGTTCTGGTTCGCCGTCGCGTCATTCGTCGGCGGAAAGAGATGGCCTTGGTAGTTCCGCTGCGCCTGGTCGTTCGACTGCGCGCGCGCGCCGGTCATCAACCGCGAATTGAAGGCCAGGGGCGGCTTCGCCGCGATGCCCGCGAAATCCGAGCGCACGCGGTCGCGCGTGACCCAGTTCTCGTTGTAGGGCGCGTTCGCGTAGACAAAAAAGGCGCGCGCCACGTCCGGATCCGTTTCGACCTGCCGCGCGAGCCGGTTTCCCTCGACGAGCGGAACAGCCCGGGCTCGGTTGATCAGTTCGAGCATGAACTGCTCATCGGCAGATGGATCGCCGTGGCTGTACAGCTGGGTTGGGGCCGCCGGAAGCGCACCAAAAGTCAGAAAAAAGGCCCCAGTCGCAGCGATGCGACGCAGGCGATTCTGGTGTTGGTTTTCCCGCTTCATTGCCGCGCGTGAGAATCTCCTTTCCGCGAGGATACGCAAGTTGCTTCCACCCTGTCCAGTGTGCGGAAAAGGCGACAACGACGCCAAGCTGTGGGGCGCCAGCGGCGCAGATTCCTAACGCCCCTTCGCCGGCCAGGGCTCGTCCAGAAAAAGCTGCGTCTCGCGAAAGAGTTGCAGCCGGTTTTTCTCCAGGAGAACCGTGTGCGTGCCTTCGCCGATTTCCACGAATCGGCGGTAAGGCGCCCCGGTCAGCTTGGCGAAATACGCCCGGGCCAGCGCGGCGGGATTGTCGGCATCCCATTCGGCGTGGATGAGCAGCACCGGACACTTGATCTGGCGGGGATCGAACACGGGCTTCCCTTGGGACCAAAATTCGCGCGTGTCGGCAATGGTGCCGTTCGGAGCCCGCAGGACGGGTGGGGTCTGCATCGCTCCCACCGGATCGGTGGCGAAGGTGGCGTCGGCCCATTTTTCGAACCAGCCCGCGGGAATGAGATCCGCTTTTTTATCCTCGGCCACCCCCGTCAGCCATCGGCCCCGAGCGGCGTCCCGGCTCGCCGTCCGGTAGGCGCCGAGAGGCCCATCGCCGCCGATCAACGTCGGTGCATCCCGCAGCCACTGCGGCGCGTACACGACGAGCTTGTGCACCCTGGCCGGATGGCTGGCGGCGTACCACCCCATCATCGTCGTGCCCCACGACCAGCCCAGCAGGCAGAGTTGCTCCGTTTTCCTTCGCTGGAGAATGAAATCCACGGCGCTTCCGACATCCTTCACGGCCGTCGTTGTGCGGACGATCGGCGGATTCTTGTCCGCCGGCTCGTCCATCTCGGGCGGACGGGTGGAGCGGCCGTAGCCGCGCACATCCACGAGGTAAACGTCCCAACCGTGCCGGGCGATGAAGTCCATCCACGACAGATCGTCGAGGGGCAGATCGAAGGCGGTTTCCGACGGATAGGTCGAGCCGTGAACGTAGAGGAGCGTGCGCTCCGCCGAGAACTTCGTGAGGCCTTTCGGATGCTTGTTCCGCACGTAGAGCTGAATGCCGGCGTCCGCGGAGGGGATCATGAACTCCTCGGTCGTGATTTCCGCGGCCGAGAGCTGCGCCTGATCTGGTGGCGCGGCTGGGACGGGAGCTGTGAGCAGGAGCGCGGAGACGGCCACGAGGGAACCGGAGAGGAGTTTCATGACGATGGAAAGGCCATTGTCCGGTGCGGGCGGCGCGGAGGCGAGCGGAATCCGAGCCGAATCGGGCGCATGCACCGCGCCGCCGAGCTTGCGGATCCGAAGAGAAATCCGTCGGTTCGGGATTTCCCCCGCTAAATCGCTTCAGCTCAGAGCGGGATGCTCTTGATCGTGTCGAGCACGCGGTCGGCGCAGCGCTGGTACGCCGAGCGATCGCCCTGAGGGAAATCCTCCGGCTGGAACACGAGCGGTTTCCCCACGCGCACCGAGACCTTGTGCATTCGGATGCGACCGCCCATCGGCCAGACTTCGTACGCGCCCCAGATCCGCATAGGCACGACCGGGCAAAGCGTCTTCGCGACGGCCAGACCTATCCCTGGCTGGGCGGGCTGAAACTCGCCATCGGGCGTCCGGCCGCCTTCCGGGAAGATGATCGTCATATGCCCGCTGCGGACGATGTTGATGATATGTCGGAGCGCTACCCGGTCAGCATTGGCCTGATCAACGGGAATGACGTGCAGGAGGGGGAAGAGGCGGCCGATCAGCGGCCAATCCATGATTTCCTTTTTCGCGAGATACGCCATGTCCTGGCGGGGGGAGGCGAGCGCCATGAGCGGGGGGTCGATGAAGCTTTGGTGGTTCATCGCGAGAATGATTCCGCCGGTGAGGGGAATGTTTTCGCTGCCCTGGCAATCCCACTCCAGCGCGCTCTTTGCCAGCACCCGCGCGAGGGAGAGCGTGACCCAATGGGCCACGTTCATTCCCATCGGTACGGGAATCTCTCGGAGCGGGGCGGTCATGGCGGCGGAGCGGGCGCGCAATGTCCCGAGATCACGCTCGCGGGCAAGAACGGATGAGAGGGGAGCGAACGTCGAACTTCGAACTTTGAACGCTGAACTTCGAAGGAAAGCACCTCGGACCCCCGATCGGCCGGGGGCAGACGACAAGGGCGAAGCTTGTCTGGCGACCTCGCTGATACCGTCTCCGCTCGGCTCCGATTACTGATGACTGATTGCCGATTACTGATTACCTCCGCTTCCCCCCGCCCGACTCACTCGCATCGACCACTCGGGCCCGCCGACGATCTTGTGCGTCTCGGCGAAGTTTCCCAGGTTCAGCGCGACGGAGACTTCGAGGAGGCTGTTTAGGAACAGGAGCGGCTTTCCTTCTGGAACGTCACCGAAGCTCTTCGCGTAGGGCAGCACTCCGTCGAAGACGGGCTTCTCGCCGTGCCGGATTTCGACGCGGAAGTGATCCCCGGGTTTGGGGTTCAACGTTTTAAAAAGCGCTGGGGGGATGTCGCTCCAGACATTCCCGTACTGGATGTCGAGAATCGGCACGCCACCGATGAGCGAGCCGTCGCCTTCCGCTCGCGGCTTTTCGTGCGGGATCCGCTTCACCTCCCGGGCGATCTCCGGCCCCACACCCGCGAAGGCGATGATCCCGCCGGCGAGGCGCGCCCCCGCGTACGCAAAAACATCGCGTCCATGGAAGGTATAGCTGGCGGCCGAGCCCTTCAGCCGGTTCCGCGTTTCATCGATCTTTCGCACGCGGTCGATCCCCATGCGCTCGGCGATGAACGTATAGAGGCCGTTGTCCGGGCCGACGAAATAGTGCCCGGTCTTCGTGCGGACCACGACCGCCGTGCGGTCCGTGCCCACGCCGGGATCCACTACCGTGACGAAGACCGTTCCGACCGGCCAGTAGGGCGCGGCCTGCGCCAGGCGGTAGGCGCCCTGCCAGATGTCGTAAGGTGGGATCTCGTGGGTGACATCGAAAAGCGGGACGCGTGGACTGACGCCGTGAGCAACGCCTTTCATCGCGGAAACGGCACCATCCTTGACGCCAAAATCGCTCAGAAAGACCAGCGCCGCGGCCGGCGCGCCCGAAAGTGACGCGGCGGCCAGTCCGAGCGCGCCGGCAATCGCGATCAACCTCTCTCGCATCCCCGGGGCTCGCATGATCTCAGCGTCGGGCGTGCGGGAGGAAGAGCTCCCAATCACGAATGCCGTGGGCGTTCCGCAGCGCGAAGGTGACCGGGAGCTCGGGCGGAGGTTTGGGCGTCGTCAGGAGCGTGAGACCGATTTCCTGGGGCAATCGGTCACCCTTGCGGCCGTTCACCTGCTTGGCGCTCCAGACGCAGTTCTCCCACGTGGTGTCGCCCCCGCGTGAGCGCGGGAGAACGTGATCGATGCTGCCCTCTCCGGGCGCGAGTACCCGGCCCGTGTACTGGCAGCGGTTGCCATCGCGTTCGCGGATCGAGCGCGAGCTGAGTTTCGGGCGCTTGCGCGGAATCTTGTCGTAGCGGGCGAGGACGAGGACGGTGGGGACACGGATGAGCCCGCGCGGCGTGCCGATCGCGGCGTCCCAGTCGCGGACCGGGAGTTCGAGCCATTCGTCCCATTTCACGGGGCGCATGCCCTGCTCGGGTTCAATGTCGAGGCCGGTCGAATTGCCGGCGGCCATCTGGCAGAACGCCTCGGCGGGCGTGCGGATGTTGACCGCCTGCCAGTTCCGATTCAGCACCAGCACGACCGGGCGGTCGAGGATGCCGTGGATGGCGGCGTGATTGTGGGCTTGAGAATTCTCGGCCGTGGGCAGATGCGCTTTCTCCATGAGGTATTGAAGACGGATTTTCACCGTCGCTCTCGCGACGTTCGCAGAGAAACCGACACGGGCACCTCCGGTCGGACGGCGGCATACCATGGCCTCCGGTCGAACACAAGGGCCGCGGGGCTGGGTAGGGGTTGAGAATGGAGATTTGAGAACGGTGTGATGAGATCGGCTCGATCCCTGCGCCGGCGCCACGCGCTCCGCGGGCTGCCTCTACGCCAAGCGTGTCGGAAAGTCGTAGGTTTGCGGCGACGACGCGTCTTAACCGGCTACCAACCAGAATTTTTACAGGTGACCTGATCCCAGATGACGTCGGCTTGGCTTCAGATGATGTCAGCTTAATCCCAGATGAGGTCGGCTTGATTTCAGATGAGCTCTGAGGTTCTTCACTCGCCGCGGAGGTGCCCGGACGGCGAGTCGGCCTTCCGCAGCGGAGACGCTCGGGCAACGCAGGCGGACGAGCGCGTGAAGCGACTCATGGCTCATGGAGCCGGAGATCCCGGTGCCGTTGGCGTTGCGTGCACCTCGGCGGGCGCTCTCCCCGGCATTGTGACTTTCCCGCCATCACCTCGGAGCGGAGATCGATTTCTATCGCCCTGCGCTGCGAATTCCCGCAATCTTCGCGTCCTTCCTGCCGCCGCCGCATTCGCACTCCGATCCCAAAGTCTCCTTTGCGTCCCGGATCCCGCAGCGTCTGATCTGAAATCTGAAATCCTGACCACATGCTCTCCCACCAAGTCTCGACGAACCACCCGCC
This sequence comes from Chthoniobacterales bacterium, assembly GCA_038322235.1. Lineage (GTDB taxonomy): Bacteria > Verrucomicrobiota > Verrucomicrobiia > Chthoniobacterales > SZAS-18 > SZAS-18. Next base: position 183,320 of record JBBQFQ010000002.1, on the reverse strand, counting down.
GAAGCGAACCAAGATCGTCGCCACGCTCGGCCCAGCCTCGGACAACGAACAGACGCTGCGGGACATGATCCGCGCCGGTCTGGACGTCGTTCGGGTGAATTTCTCCCACGCGAAGCCGGAGGCGACGCTCGCCACCATCGGGCGCGTGCGAGCGGCCGCCGAAGCGCTGGGGGAACCGATCGCCATCCTCGGGGACCTGCGCGGGCCGCGCATTCGTGTGGGCGACATGACCGACGGGAAGATCGAACTTCCGACCGGCGGCTCGATCGTCCTGACTCCGGACACGCTCGTCGGCACGCCTGACCGGATCAGCGTCTCGTTCGCTGGGCTGGCGAAGGACGTGCAGCTCGGAGGCCGGGTATTGCTCGATGACGGCAATCTCATCCTGACCGTCGAGAGCGTCACCGCCAACGGCGAGATTCACTGCCTCATCGCGCGCGGCGGCATCCTCTCGAGTCGTCGCGGCATCAACCTTCCGGGGCAGCGCGTCAGTCTGCCTGCTTTGACAGAGAAGGATTACGCCGATGTGGAGTTCGCCGTCGCGCACGGTTTCGATTTCCTCGCCCTCTCGTTCGTGCAGTGCGCCGCGGACGTGCGCCTGCTGAACGATCGGCTCCGCGAGATGAACGCCGACATTCCGGTCATCTCGAAAATCGAGACGAAGGCGGCGCTCGACGACATCGATGCCATCGCCACCGAATCCTACGGCGTGATGGTCGCGCGGGGCGACCTCGCCTTGGAGCTGACCGCCCAAGATGTGCCGATCGCCCAGAAGCGCATCATCGCCGCGTGCCGGGTGCGCGCCCGACCAGTCATCACTGCGACGCAGATGCTGGAATCCATGACGACCTCGCCCAAGCCGACCCGCGCCGAGGCGGCGGATGTCGCGAACGCGATTTTTGACGGGACGGACGCGGTGATGCTTTCGGGCGAGTCCGCGATCGGCAAATATCCCGTCGAAACCATCGCGACGATGTCGGCCATCGCTCATCGGGCGGAGCAGGCCTGGATGAACGGTGAGGTGCCGCCGCCGCCGAGTTCCGCGTTGTCCGGAACGCTCGAGGATGTGGTCGCGCACGCCGCGACGTTGATGTCGGAATCCCTGCAAACGAGTGCGATTCTCGCTTATACGATGTCGGGCGGCTCCCCTCGACGCGTCGCCTGCCACCGCCCGCCAAATCCGATCCTCGCGCTCTGTTCGCAACCCGCGATCCGTCGGCGCCTCGCCCTGAGCTGGGGTGTCGAAAGTGCGCTCGTCGAAGGCATCCGCGGCACGGCCCACATGGTCGAGCTTGCTTGCCACCACGCGAAGACCGACCTGAAGCTCGATGCGGGGGATCTGATCACGATCATCGCCGGCACGCCCTATCACACCAGCGGCACGACCAATCTGATCAAGATCGAACGCCTGCCGGATGAAGGCGCGAGCCCCCGGGAGTGAGCGCGCGCGCCTCCGTCGCGCCAGCGGGCCTCGAAGGACACGCCGTCGATCACGTCCAAATCCTCCAGACCACTCGCCTAGGCCCCGAAAGAATTTCTCCCGTCGGAAAAGCGCGGTCATTTCATCGCACCTCCAGGTTTCCTGTAACAGGATCGCTACGAAATTGCGCTTGCCGCGGCCGGCGTTTTTTGAGAAACCCTGCAACCGACGCGACAGAAACCCGTAATACCTAAATGGAATGCTTCCCCAACGACGAAGTCATGAGTCCGCTTTCGGACGAATTGGCGACTGCGGCCGGGCGGCGCGGCAAAAATCCTGCTTCCCTGACAAAAACGTCTTGCTTCTCCGGCCCCCCGCTCTAAAACCTTAATCGATTCCAAACCCCATGAAAACCATGCGTATCTCCGCAACTTGCGCCGCCGTCGGCGCCTTCCTGCTCGGCGCCTCCGTCCTTCCCGCGCAATCGGTTGTGACCGAGCCAGTCGGGTTCACGACGTTGACCGTAAACGCAAAGCCGGGCTCGGGTCGTGGTTTCACGTATCTGTCGGTGAATATGTTCCGCCCCACCGCCTACCGGGCCGTCGTTCCCGTCGGTGGCGTCTCAGTGGTTGGCGGAAACACCGTTCTCACGTTCCCGGCGAATTCGTTCACCCTGAATCAGTTCGCTGGGACGGCGAATGCGAATTTCTTGGAGTTGAATTCGGGCGCTGCGACCGTGAATACGGTCGCCCAGAACGGCCTGCTTGTTGACGTCGTCTCGAATGATACGAGCACGATCACGCTCGCCGGGGACATCTCGGCCGCGATTACCGCTGGTACCACGACGGTCCGCATTCGTCCGCACTGGACGCTCGGAACGCTTTTTGGGACGACCAACACCGCAGGTTTCCTCGCAGGCACGTCCGGCACCGCAGATCTCGTTTCGATCTTGAATCCGGTGAACGGCGCCTTCAGCAACTATTATTACAGTGCGGCAACCAGCCGCTGGCAGACCGGACTTTCGACCATCTCAAACGACGTCGTTGTTCGCCCGGATGCAGGAGTGCTGATCGAGCGCAAGCTGACGAGCGCTTTCTCCTTCACCGTCACCGGTGAGGTCAAGCTCGGGCCCACGGAAGTTGTAATCACGGGCGGCGGTGCGTCGGGCAACTTCACGATCGCTCCGAACCCGTATCCCTTGGCTTCCATGTCGCTTGCGAATTCCGGGCTCTTTACAAATAGTGTCGCCACGGGCGTAAAGTCTGGAACGTCGGGGACGGCTGATTTGGTTTCTCTGTTTAACTCCGGCTCAGGTGGCTTTACAAACTACTACTACAGCTCGGCCAACAATCGTTGGCAGGTCGGTCTCAGCACGGACGCCTCCGCCGTAACGATCCCCGAAGGTGCGGCCGTTTTGGTCCTCCGCCGCGCCGGAAATAGTTCGTTTACTTGGTTCGTTCCGCAGCCGGCAATGAATCTTTGATCGATTCCGTTTGTTCGATCCCCTTACCTTACCTAATGAAAAAGCTCCTCCTTCCATTTGTCGCCGCCGCTGGAATTTTCAGTGCCGCTGTCCAAGCTGAGCAGATCGATTACTTCACGGGAGCGGGCACCGTCTTCCTCTCGAACGGTACTACGGCCGTACCATCTCCGAACATCGTCTGGATGGGGTTCTTTGCCACTGGCTTCAATTTTGTCACGAATACGTCTTTTGCGCAGCTCTCGGCGGGGTTTACGCTTATTGATACGGTCCAGTTTGGTCAAGACGAATCGGGTTTGGCGGGAGGAGGGGCCATTGTTGCCGCGCCCCCCGGCCAGTTTTATGGCTCAATCTTTGGCTCACCGCTCCCCGGTAGCCCGCCCGCGAATCAGCAACTTTATATTTGGGTCTTCAATTCGGCCAACCCGGCTGTTTCGACGCCCAGTCAGTGGGCAATCTTGACGAACCCGGTTTGGACTCGTCCAGCCAGCGGTCCAAACCAGATTCTGATCGACCCGACCTCGGATGCGGGCACGATTGTTCCCGCAGGTGCCATCGGATCACTGGTCGCGAATGGTGGTGGCTTCAACATCGTGGAGGGAAATGCTCCAGCGATTCCGGAGCCCTCGACCTACGCGATGGGCGTCTTCGGACTCGCCGCGGTTGCTGCGTTCCGACGCCGTCGCGCTACGAAGGCTTAAGCTTGCCTTGTTTTCAAAGGGCGGCCGGCAACGGCCGCCTTTTTGCTGTCTGGATCCCGACCATTTCGCAACACTCCTGCCAATGAAATCACGTCTCGGGCCCATGATCCTGACCTACGGGATCCTGCTCCTGTTCTGCGGCTTCGCGCTGTACCCGATCTCACAGATCGTGACGGTTTCGCTTCGGCCAGGTGATCGACTGCTCTCGACCTCGCTCTCGTTTATCCCGGAGAACGCGACTTTTTCGAACTTCACCCGCCTTTTCACGGAAACGAAGTTCGTACAGTGGATCTGCAACTCGGCGCTTGTCGCGCTTGCTGTGACGATCACTGGTGTCGCGCTTGCGTCCACCGGGGGATACGCGCTTTCGCGATTCAGGTTCCGCGGGCGGTCTGCCGTCCTCAGCGGTCTGCTCGTCACCCAGATGTTTCCGGCGACGATGCTGCTGCTGCCGCTCTATCTCGTGTTGATCAAACTTCAGCTCATCAATTCGTACATCGGAGTCGTCCTGATCTACACCGCCACGGCGCTGCCCTTTTGCATGTGGCAGCTGAAGGGGTATTACGACACCATCCCCCTCTCGCTCGAGGAGGCCGCGGCGATCGACGGTTGCTCGCCCTGGCAAACGTTTTATCGGGTGATTTTGCCTCTCTCTGGGCCTGGACTCGCGATCACCGCGCTCTTCTCGTTCATGAGTGCTTGGAATGAGTATGTCATCGCGGCCATCGTGTTGCAGGACACCGACCTCTTCACCCTCCCCGTCGGGTTGAAGCTCTTCCAGGGCAATCTCTCGACCCAATGGGGCCTCTACGCCGCGGGCGCGTTGATCGTCTCCATTCCGGTGATCCTCCTCTTCCTGTTCCTCAGCCGTTACCTCGTTTCCGGCCTGACGGCGGGGGCGGTGAAGGAGTGAAAGGGGAATCAGTGATCGGTAATCAGTAATCAGTAATCAGAACCGAGCGGAGCGAGATCGCCGGACAAGCTTTGCCTTGGTCGGCTGCTTTCCGGCAAATCAGTAACCAGAACCGAGGGGAGCGAGATCGCCAGAGCGAGGCGACCTCGGGAGGGGACCGCTTCAGTAGGCGCTGGTCAGGCTCGCGGGCCTTCCGGCTGCCCTCTTGGTCCTTTGGGCACGGTCTTTTCTCCTCCTCCGAGTGGCGCGGAAGGCGCTTCCGCGGTAGAAACGAATGTCCGTCCGCGCGGCGGCGCCGACGCTTACGCTCCATGAAACGATATTTCCTGCCCTTTCTCACCGCCGTCGCTGCCCTCCTCGTCGCCCTCGGTCTTCCAGCCCAGGCCCCGAAGCCGCTCGTGATCGGGATGGAGCTCTCGTATCCGCCCTTCGAGATGATGGACGAGAAGGGCAAACCAACCGGCATCGGCGTGGAACTGGCGGAGGCCATCGCGAAGAAGCTGGGCCGGCCGCTGCAAGTTCAAAACACCGATTTTGACGGGCTGATCCCGGCACTCAAGACCGGTCGGATCGACCTGATCATTTCCTCGATGACGGCGACCACCGAGCGGGCGGAATCGATCGATTTCTCCGATCCTTACATGAACACCGGGCTCGCGATCCTCGTGAACGCCAAAACCGACATCCAGTCGATTGCCGATCTGGACAAGCCCGGCCGGCGCGTCGTCGTGAAGCGGGGCACGACGGGGTTCGATTACGTGACGAAGCAGATGAAGAACATCACCCCGCTCATCCTGGCAGATGACGCCGCGTGCGCGCTCGAGGTGATCCAAGGCAAGGCCGACGCGTTCATCTACGACCAAATGTCCGTCTTTCAGTTCTCCCGCCGCAATCCGAAGACCACCCGCGGACTGCTGAAGCCATTCCAGCGCGAAAGCTGGGCGATCGGCATCCGCAAGGGAAACACCGAATTGAAGACGCAGGTGAATGCCTTCCTCGCCGAATTCAAAGCCAGCAAGGGTCTCGAAAAACTGGGCGAGAAATACATCGAGGCGGATCGCGACGTATTTCGCGAAATGGGATATCCCTTTCAGTAATCGCGCGAGCGCCGCCCCCTTCCGACCCACCACTATTCTCGCCGTCATGGAACTCGACTCCGCCTACTCCCTCGTCCTTTCTCCTTCCGCCGCGGAACCGCTCGGCGAGCCCATCGATGCCTACGCCAGCCCGTTCAAGCTCATGGTCGATCCGCTGATGCGCCAGCGTCTCCGGAAGGCTCTGATGGACCTGATCGATCATCACGATGCCTCGCTCGCCGACTACGTTTCCAGCGGCAAGCTCTCGCTCGAGTCCTACAAGGAATATGTCGAGCTCTTCGCGCGCAGCCTACGCGAAACGATGGAGAGCCGCGAAGGGGTGACCTATCTCGTCCGCGCGAGCGGTCTCGAAGTTCCGCCCGAGGAGATCAACCTCGCGCCCGAGTGGCGGTGGAAATGAGCGCGTTCGTTTGCGGCCCGCTGCCCTGCCACGTCGCGGCGAGATCGACATTTCCAGCTGGCATCCAGTCCCGCCGCCCCTGCCGGGGCTCGATGGCTCCCGGCGACTGCCGGTGGCTGACGCCAGGGCAGAGCCTGCGTGACCCATCCCGCATCAATCAATCGAACCAATCTTCGTGCGATTCATCTCTGAAATCTTGATTGCGAATTACCTCACCCCTCGTCGCCGAGCTGCCGCTCCGCGACGAGATAGCCGCGGACGTAGTCGGCGACCGCATTGGCCAGGGGGAACTGCGGTGAGAGCTCCGGGCAGGCGGTCATGAGCTTCGTGACGTCGGCGCACGTGTAGTATTGATACTTTCCTTGGAGAACCGCAGGCATCTCGATGAAATCGATCTTCGGAGGCAATCCAAGCGCAGAGAAGATCGAGGTCGCCAGCTCGATCCAGGTGCTCGCGCGACCGGAACCGAGATTGAAGAGACCCCCCTGCGCGGTTTGCTCGGCCAGCGCGATCGTCATGGCGACCGCGTCCTTCACGTAGAGGAAGTCGCGCTTCTGCTCGCCGTCCCGGTAGTCGGGTCGATGGCTCTTGAAGAGCTTCACGCCACCGGTCTCGACGATCTGCCCATAGGCCTTGTGAACCAGCGAGCGCATCTCGCCCTTGTGCGCCTCGTTCGGACCGAAAACGTTGAAATACTTGAGCCCCACGATGCGTTCGAGGAACCCGCGCTCCTGGGCATGCCGGTCGAAGAGGTGCTTCGAGTAGCCGTACATGTTGAGGGGCCGGAGCGCCGCGAGATTCGGATCCCGATCGTCCATGCCTCGCGCGCCGTCCCCGTAGGTCGCAGCCGAGGACGCGTAGACGAATCGCGCCCCGCGCTGGAGGGACCATTCTGCGAGTGCCTTCGTGTACTCGAAATTGTTGCGAATCAGATACGCGGCATCGCGTTCGGTCGTCGCGGAGCAGGCGCCGAGATGGAAGACGGTCGTGACGTCGTGGAGCGTCGGATCACCGGTCTGCACGCGCGCCAGCAATGCGTCTGCCTCCACGTAGTCATCGAATCGCAGCGGAACCAAGTTCTTCCACTTCTCGTCCTGACCAAGGAAATCGGCCGCGAGGATGTTCCCGAATCCGCGCCGGTTCAACGCCCAGATCAGCGCAGAGCCGATGAAGCCGGCGGCGCCAGTGACAAGAATGCGTCCGCGGGAGAGATCGTTCGACATGGCAGTCAGGCTTTCGGCTTCATGTGAGGGAAGAGAATGACGTCGCGGATGCTCTCCGCGCCGGTGAGCATCATCACCAGACGATCGATTCCGATCCCGATGCCACCCGCCGGGGGCATGCCGTGCTCAAGGGCGAGGAGGAAATCCTCGTCGAGCGCCATTTGTTCATCGCCCGCCTGGGCGAGCAGTCGGGCGCGTTGAATCTCCGGATCGGTCAGCTCGGTGTAGCCGGGCGAGATTTCCTGGCCGTTGATGATGAGTTCATAGACGTCCACGAGTGACTCGTCCGCCACGTTCTGACGGGCGAGGGGAACGAGTTCTTTCGGCAGGTGCGTCACGTAGAGCGGGTCGATCGCCTTCTCCTCCACGAGCTTTTCGAAGATTTGCTGGCTCAGCTCATGGTCGACAATCTCGTCGGACACGTGCACCCCGAGCTCCCGCGCGCGGGCGATCTTGTCCCCATGTCCGCGGCTGAACCAGTTCGCACCCGCGGCGTCCTCGATGAGGTCACGATAACGAGCGCGGCGCCAGGGCCGCGCCAGATTGATGCGCTTCGTCACCTCGCCTTCCGCATTTTTGTGCGCGATTTCGAGCGTGCCATTCACCTGCAGCGACAACGCGCAGACCATCTCCTCGACGAGCTCAGCCATCCGCTCAAAGTCCGCGTAGGCCCAGTAGGCTTCCAGCATGGTGAATTCCGGGTTGTGCCGGCGCGAGATGCCCTCGTTCCGGAAGTTCCGGTTCAGTTCGAAAACCTTGGGGAATCCGCCCACGAGCAGACGCTTGAGGTAGAGCTCCGGGGCGATGCGCAGATAGAGATCGGTCGAGAGTGCGTTGTGATGCGTCTGGAACGGTCGCGCCGCAGCGCCGCTCGCCACCATTTGGAGCATCGGCGTCTCCACCTCGACGAATCCGCGCTCGTGAAGGAAGTCGCGGATCGCCCTGACCACGGCAATTCGGGCGGCAAAGACACGCCGGCTTTCCGGGTTCCCGACGAGGTCGAGATAGCGCTGGCGATACCGCTGCTCGACGTCCGTGAGCCCGTGAAATTTCTCCGGGGGTGGCCGCAGGGCCTTGCCGAGCGGGACGAAGCGCGAGACGCGGACCGTGGGTTCGCTCGTGCGGGTCGTGAAGCACTCGCCCTCGACGCCGAGAAAATCGCCGAGGTCGAGCTGCTGAAAGATGTGCCATTGCTCCGGCGGGAAGGCCTTCTTGCCGATGAAGATCTGCATCCGGCCCGTGATGTCGCTCAGCTCGAGAAACTGCGAGTTGCCCATGTCGCGATGGGCGGTGATGCGGCCGGCGAGTCGGACGGCTTTCCCCTCGGCGAAGCCCGTGCGAACGCTGGAGACATCGCCATCGACGTCGAAACGTCCGCCGAATGGCGCCACGCCGGCGGCCTGGAGCGCCGCGGCTTTGGCGCGACGGACGGCAACGAGATCCTGGACGGGGTGCTCGGGGGGCGGTGGCTCGGCTTCGGGCAAGGACATGGGCAGACCGCTAGCGCGGAATGACCGTCGCCGAAACCAGAATGACGCCGCGATCGCGCGGGAAAACGTATTCCTTGCGCGCCTCCTCGATTCTCGTAGGCTCCCGACCCTTTTGCTCCGCTGCCCAAATACAGCGGGACCCAGCAACCATGAAAGCCTCCATCCATCCCGACTACAATCAGACCTCCGTCACGTGCGCGTCCTGCGGCACCGTGTACACCACCGGTTCGACCCGCAAGAACCTGACCATCGGCATCTGCGCCAACTGCCACCCGTTCTTCACGGGCCAGCAGAAGTTCGTCGATACCGCCGGCCGCATCGAGAAGTTCACGAGGCGTTACGGCAAGGCGACTGGCGCCTCCTCGGGCGCCTCGGCGAAGTAGCGGTTCCCGCGCGCCTCTTCGCGCGCTCCCAATTTTCAGGCGCGGACCTTCGCGGGTCCGCGCCTTGTTTTTAGTCGCTCCTTCCGTCTCGTTCCGCTCTGTCCCGATGGATTTTTCCCTCCTCATTGCCCAGCGCGCCTCGCGGCTGCGAGAGATCGAGAGCGAGGTGAGCGATCCCCGTTTTTTTGAATCGGGCACGCGCGCCCGTGCCGCCCTGCGCGAGCGTTCCACGTTGCAGCAGCTCCTCGGCGACTGGGAGACGCTGACGAAGACGCGCGAGGCGTTTTCCTCCAACCATGAGCTGGCGAAGGATGCCGATCCGGAACTCGCCGAGATGGCGCGCGCGGAGATCCCCCAACTCGAGGCGGAAATCGCGCGGCTGGAACTCGCGGTGCAGTACGCGCTGCTGCCTCCCGATCCGCACGAGGACCGCGACGCCATCTTCGAAATTCGCGCCGGCACCGGCGGAAGCGAGGCCGCGTTGTTCGCCGCGGATCTCCATCGGATGTACCTGCGCTACGCCGAAACGGCGGGTTTCACGGTGGAACCGCTCGACTCCTCGCTCTCGGAACTGGGCGGGTTCCGGGAAGTGGTTTTCAAGGTGACGGGCGACGAAGTCTTCCGGCGTCTGAGATATGAGAGCGGGGTGCATCGCGTCCAGAGGGTGCCCGCCACCGAGGCACAAGGTCGGATTCACACGAGCACGGCGACCGTCGCCGTGCTGCCGGAGGCGGAGGAAGTGGATCTCGTCATCCGCCCCGACGAATTGCGAATCGAAGTTTGTCGCGCCGGCGGCCCAGGTGGACAGGGCGTGAACACGACGGACTCCGCCGTCCAGGTGATGCACATTCCGACGGGCACGATCGTCCGGATTCAGGACGGCCGCTCGCAGCAGAAGAACAAGGAGAAGGCGCTCGCGGTCCTCCGCTCCCGCCTGCTCGAGGTGAAAGAGCGGGAGGAGGCAGAGAAATATTCGGCGCACCGGCGGAGCCTCATCGGCAGCGGGGGACGCGAAGAAAAGATCCGCACCTACAATTTCCCGCAGAATCGGGTCACCGATCACCGGATCGGCCTCACGCTGCACAACCTCGACCGCGTCATGGAGGGTGAGCTCGATCCGGTCATCCGCGCTCTTCAGGAAAGTGACATGCAGGAGCGGCTGCGCGAAGCGGGCGCAGCGTAATCGACCCGCCGTCCGGCTTGCGCGGGCGATGTGTGGCGCGACCCTGCCGGATCATGAGAGCCATCGTTCTGGGCGCTTCCGAAGACCACGCCAAGTTTGGCAACAAGGCCGTGCGCGCCTTCACCCGCGCCGGGTGGGAGGTGGTCCCAGTGCATCCCACCGCGGGCCGCGTCGATCGCTGGGAGGCCCGCTCCAGTCTGGCCGCCCTGACGCCCGGCGGGGACGTCCTGAGCATCTATCTCCCGCCGCGGGTCACGCTGGGCCTCGTGGACGAAATCGCGCGCGTCGCTCCGCAGGAGGTCTGGGTGAATCCGGGTGCGGATGCTCCAGAAGTCATCGCCGCGCTCCGGGCGAAAAACCTCCGGGTCCGCCCGCTTTGCTCCATCGTGGAGCTGGGTTTTTCCCCGGCGGAGTTCCCCTGAGAGACGCTGGCTGCGTGAAATATTTGCCGCGACGGGAGATTGACGGTCATTAGAAAATCTAATACTTCCTTCGGTACGTGGATTCGTTTCCCTCCGCGCTCCCCGTCCGCTGAGTCCCATCCCCCTCGTCTATGAGCACTGCTGCCGCTGCGCCAAATCGGATTTCGCCGTTCGCCGCTTTCTACCACTCGACGATCGGGAAAAAGTGGGTCGTGGCGCTGACTGGACTCGGTCTGGTGGGATTTGTCGTCGGCCATCTCCTCGGGAATCTGCAGATTTTCCTGCCGCCCGACTGGATCAATACCTACGCCTACAAATTGCAGGCGCTCGGGCCGGGATTGTGGGCCATCCGCCTCGGGCTCCTCGCCATCTTCGCCCTCCATGTGGTGAACACGATCCAGCTCCGGCAGCGGAGCTCGGAAGCCCGGCCGGAACGTTATGCCGTGGAGCGCACGCAGCGAGCCAGCAAAGCTTCGGTCACCATGATCATCAGCGGACTGACGCTGCTCTCGTTCGCGATTTTCCACATCCTGCACTTCACGGTCGGCGTGATCCCAACGAAGGATATCAGCGTCCTCGACCCGCTCGGACGGCACGATGTTTACCGGATGGTGATCGGCGGATTCCAGAATCCGCTCGTCTCCATTTTTTACCTCATCGCGATGGGGTTGCTTTGCATGCACGTGAGCCACGGATTCCAGAGCGTCTTCCAGACGCTCGGGTTGCGGACGAACCGGCTGGCCCCTCTGCTCAACGCCCTGAGCATCGCGCTGGGCTGGTTCCTCTTCCTCGGCAACGCGGCGATCGTTCTCGCCATCTTCTTCGGCCTTCGGAAATAGCCGGATCACCCGCTCCCCTCAGCCTTCTCCCTTCCAGCTCATGAGCACGACCCTCGCTCCCGATCCCACGAAAACCAAACAGAACGGCGCTGCCACGGGCGTCCTCGACGGCAAGGTACCGTCGGGCGCCGTCGAGGGGCTCTGGGATCAATACAAGTCGGATGTGAAACTCATCAATCCGGCGAACAAACGGAAGTTCCAGGTTATCGTCGTGGGTAGTGGCCTGGCCGGCGGATCGGCCGCCGCCTCGCTCGCCGAGTTGGGGTATCAGGTGAAATGCTTCTGCTATCAGGACAGCCCGCGCCGGGCGCATTCCATCGCGGCGCAGGGCGGCATCAATGCCGCGAAGAACTATCAGAACGACGGTGATTCCGTGGACCGACTGTTCTCCGACACGATCAAGGGCGGCGATTTCCGCTCCCGCGAGGCAAATGTCTACCGGCTCGCGATGGTGAGCCGGAACATCATCGACCAGTGCGTGGCCCAAGGCGTGCCGTTCGCCCGCGAGTACGGTGGTCTGCTCGCGAACCGGTCCTTCGGCGGCGCTCAGGTCTCCCGCACCTTTTACGCGCGCGGTCAGACGGGTCAGCAGCTGATGCTCGGCTCGTATCAGGCCTTGTCCGCACAGATCAAGGCCGGCGGGGTGGAGATGTATGCGCACTGCGAAATGCTCGATCTCATCATGATCGATGGCCATGCGAAGGGGATCGTCGTGCGCGATCTCTACACCGGCGAAGTGAGCACGCATCTGGCGCATACGGTGGTGCTCGCGACGGGCGGCTATGGCAACGTCTTCTATCTCTCGACAAACGCGCGGGGATGCAACGTCACCGCGACGTACCGGGCGCACAAAAAGGGCGCGCTTTTCGCGAATCCCTGCTTCACGCAGATCCATCCCACCTGCATCCCCGTGAGTGGCGATTATCAGTCGAAGCTGACGCTCATGTCGGAGTCGCTCCGCAATGACGGGCGCGTTTGGGCGCCGAAGAAGCGGGGCGACAAGCGCGCGCCCACGGAGATCCCGGACGACGAGCGCGACTACTACCTCGAGCGGAAATACCCCAGCTACGGCAACCTCGCGCCTCGCGACATTTCTTCGCGGGCCGCCAAGGAGGCCTGCGATGATGGCCGGGGGATCGGCGACTCCGGACTCGGCGTCTACCTCGATTTCGCGGACTCCATCAACCGCCTGGGTGAGGGCACCATTCGCGAGCGCTACGGGAACCTTTTCGACATGTACGAAAAGATCACCGGGGAGAACGCGTATCAGCGTCCGATGCGCATCTTCCCCGCCGTGCACTACACGATGGGCGGGCTGTGGGTGGACTACAATCTGATGTCGAACGTCCCCGGCCTGCACGTGATTGGCGAGGCAAACTTCTCGGATCACGGCGCGAACCGGCTCGGGGCGAGTGCGCTCATGCAGGGATTGGCGGACGGTTATTTCGTGCTGCCCTACACGATCGGGGTCTATCTCTCGAGCGAAGGAGGGAAACGGCTACCCGCGGCGGATCATCCGGAAGTGCGCGGCACAAAGGAGGCGAGCGTCGCGAGGCTGAAGCAGCTGCTCTCGATCAAAGGGAAGCGCACGCCGAGTTCCTTCCACCGCGAGCTCGGCCTGCTCGTCTGGGATAAGTGCGGCATGACCCGCAATCGCGATGGACTCCAGACGGCCCTCCAACGGATCCCGGAGCTGCGCGAGGAATTTTGGAAAAACCTGAATGTCCCCGGCGAGGTCGGCGGCGTGAATCAGGCCCTCGAGATCGCGAACCGGGTCGGCGATTATCTCGACTTCGCGGAACTCATGTGCACCGACGCGCTCGACCGCGAGGAGTCCTGCGGGGCTCATTTCCGCGAGGAGTACCAGACCGAGGACGGCGAGGCGACGCGGGACGATGAGCACTACGCCTACGTCTCGGCTTGGGAATACAAGGGCGAGGGCGTGCGCCCGTATCTCCATAAGGAGCAGCTTTCCTTCACCAAGGCCCACCTCGCGGTGCGGAACTACAAGTGATGACCTTCCTTCCCGCGTTTCCCGCCTCCCATCCCCCATCTCCAAACTGATGAATCTGACCCTCAAAGTCTGGCGCCAAAAAGATGCGAAATCACAGGGTCGCCTCGAGACCTACGAAGCGAAGAACATTCCTCCCGCGGCCTCGTTCCTCGAGATGCTCGACATCGTGAACGATGACCTGATCGAGAAGGGACAGGAGCCGATCGCGTTCGCGTCTGATTGTCGCGAGGGAATCTGCGGCACCTGCTCGATGGTGATCAACGGCCTTCCTCACGGCGGCCACAAGGGCACGACCGTCTGCCAGCTCCACATGCGGTATTTCAAGGACGGCGACTCGATCTTTATCGAACCGTGGCGGGCGAAGGCCTTCCCGGTGCAGCGGGATCTCATCGTCGATCGGGCCGCCTTTGACCGCATCATCCAGGCGGGCGGCTACGTCTCCGTGCGCACGGGTGGCGCCCCGGACGCGAACGCCCTGCCGGTGCCGAAAGCGAATGCGGATCTCGCGATGGACGCCGCGCAGTGCATTGGCTGCGGAGCTTGCGTCGCCGCGTGCCGCAACGCCTCGGCCATGCTCTTCATGTCCGCGAAGATCGGGCACCTCGGCTACCTCCCGCAGGGCCAGGCGGAGCGCAGCACCCGCGCGCTCAAGATGATCCGCCAGCACGACGCCGAGGGCTTCGGCAACTGCACGAATCAATACGAGTGCGAGGCGGTCTGTCCGAAGGAAATCAGTGCCAGCTATATCGCCCGGATGAATCGCGATTTCGCGCTCGCCAGCGCGAAGGATTTGCTGGGGACCAACTAACCCGGCTCAGCGACGGCGCCGCCAGACGTGGATCCAGTCGTCGAGCTGCATGAGCAGGAACATCGGATAGAGGCGGCAAAGCGTCGACCAAGCGAACTTCGCCACGGGGTTTTGAATCCGGGCGTGCTCGCTGATCCAGGTGCCGACGGCCGCGTCATCCGCGCCGGTGGCGACAAATGATTTCAGTTCGTCGGCGCCGAGGCCCGTGAACGCGAGGAATGTTCGATCGATCGGGCAATTGTAGTGATATTCCCCGTTCGTGCCGGCGACCGTCGCGCGGCATCTATCCACCACCCGCGCCGCGATCGTGAAGCCGCCCAGCGCGATCCACGGCGAGCGGGGGGCAGTCTGGTTGAGATCAGGCGCGTCCATCGGCGATGCAAAAGGGAGGAATGAATCAGCGCGGGTCGTCGTGATTAAACGGTTCGATCACCGGGGCCGGCAGGGCAGCCTGTCGCTGCTGCTCACGCATCGCTCGCTCGCGGTCTTCCTTCGCCCGGAGAGCAGCCTCCGCTTCCTCCCGCTTCCGGTCGCGGCGCTCGATGTACCACGCGATCCAGATGCACGCCTCGTAGAGGGTAAGCAGCGGCGCACTCAGCATGCCCCACGTGAACAGGTCGGGGGTCGGCGCGATGATGGCCGCGATGAACAAAATGATGATGAGCGCGTACGAACGGGTCCGGCTGAGCGTGGCGTAGCTAAGGAACCCCATCTTCACGAGCGCGAGCACGACGACCGGCAACTCGAACGACAGGCCGAAGGCGAGGGTGAACTGCGTGACGAACGAGAAATACTCCCGCACGGTCCACAAGGGCTTGAGTCCCATCTTGGCGGCATCCTCGGCGAGAAAAATGAGCGTGGTGGGCAGGATCCAGCCAAAGGCCATGACGACGCCAATCATGAAGAGCAGAAAGGCCACGCCGACGGCGGGGTAGACGTACTTTTTCTCCTGATGGGTCAGCGCGGGGAGAACGAACTGCGCAAAAAAATAGAGCAGGAAGGGGAACGCGATGACGATGCCCGCGTAGAAGGCGAGAGAGAACGTGATCGTGAAGGAATCCGCCACGCCGAGCGCCGTCAGGTTCTTTGCGAAATCGCCCGGGACTTTATGGAGCGGGCCCTGGCAGAAACTCATCAACTCCTGCCGGAAGACGAACCCGAAGATCATCGCGATCGAGAGCGCCACGGCCATCTTCACGATCATCCAGCGGAGATCTTCGAGATGCTCGAGGAATGGTTTTACCGCCTCAGGCTGGCTGACCCGGCCAGCGGCCTTTTCACGAAATCGAAAGAGGTTTTTCAGGATCATCGGCGCGCTGGCGGTCGGGAAGGAACCCCAATAGACACGATTTGTCGCGTCCGGGCAGCGGAAGCTCACAGACTCCCGCCGAGATTTCGTTCGCGCCGGCGCGGCGTTCCGGCTCTAATTCTCGCGTGAAGATGCGAAGCACGCTCCGGATGGGGATGGCGGCGATTTGCCTGGCGGCCGGTCTCGCGCCCGCGGGCCCCGCGGGCGACCTTGCCGCGCCGCCGCCTCCCCGGGAGCCGATCCGCAATCGCGCTGGGGACATCCTCGAACAGACGCGCATCCTGAAGTTCGATGGGGCGGAGTTTTCCGTCGAGCACCTCGGGGGAATCGCGCGCGTTCCCTACGGCATCATGCCCGAGTTCTATCGAAGGAAGTACTTTTTCGATCCGGAACGGGCGGAGGAGGCCGAAATCGCCCGCCGGGAAATGGTCGAGCTCGCCCAGCGAAAGGCGCTCCTCGAGGTCCAGCGCGGCATTCTGGAACGGCGGATGCGCTACGAAATGGAAAATGGCCGCGCGAAGAGTTCGGTACCGTCGGCGCCTCCATCCGGGGTGGCAGGCGCGTCCGCGTCGACGCGCTTCACCTCGCGCGAGCTGAACGATCCCACGCTTCCGATGCGTTTCGAGGTCGCGGTGCGGCAGAACGAAGCCGCCAACCTTCAGGATCTCGGCGGGCCTCCGTTTCAGCTCCAATTGTTGATCATAGGCGACACCCACGTGCTGTTTCGCACGAGCACCGCGAACATGCGCGCGACCAAGGTTGCCATCGCCCACGGCATGGAAAGCAGCGGCCAAAACCTCGCGCCGATCTTTCAGAACTCCGGCTGTACGGTCTACTGGGTCGACACGCTTCGGCGGCCGGCGGATGGCGGGATCCTGCTGGTGGAGTACGCGGTGGGTTCGCCCTTGCGTCCCGGTTCCCGCTCGTCCGCGGGCGGGCAGTAGCGCGCCGACACGCGGGAAAGTTGCGCAATCGGCCGGGTTGGTCTGATCATTCTGGCCCGCGGGCGCACTCGACCATTGCGAAATGGTCCGAGGCGCGTCATCTGCGCGAACGCTCGTCCGACCCTTTTGTCTGATCCCAACCCATGTCGACCCAGGAAATCACGCAAGCCGTTCAGGAAACCGGAAAATGGATCGTCCCGCTGCAGGAGGAATTGGGGCGTGTCATCGTCGGCCAGAAATACCTCCTCGATCGGCTCTTGCTCGGCCTGCTCGCGAATGGGCATCTGTTGCTTGAGGGCGTGCCGGGACTCGCGAAGACGCTCGCGGTCAAGACGCTCGCCGGCGCGATTCGCACCGGCTTTGCCCGCGTGCAATTTACGCCCGATCTGCTGCCCGCGGATTTGATCGGGACGCTCGTCTTCAACCCGAAGGACGGTGACTTCCAGACCAAGCTCGGGCCCATCTTCAGCAATCTCGTGCTGGCCGACGAAATCAATCGCGCCCCGGCCAAGGTGCAAAGCGCGCTGCTCGAGGCGATGCAGGAGCGCCAGGTCACGATCGGCGAAAAAACCTTTCCCCTGCCGGACCCTTTTCTCGTCCTCGCGACGCAGAATCCGCTGGATCAGGAAGGGACCTATCAGCTCCCCGAGGCCCAGCTCGACCGTTTCATGTTGAAGCTGAACGTGACCTACCCCTCGCGGGCTGAGGAACGCACGATCCTCGATCTGATGGGGACCTCGGCGAAACTTCCGAGCGTCTCAGGCGTCGTGGCGCCGGAGGACATCATTGCGGCCCGTGACGTCGTGAACTCCATCTACGTGGATGATCGCGTGAAGGACTACATCGTGGACATCGTATTCGCGACCCGTGATCCGGCTGCGTATAAGCTGAAGCTGGACGGCCTGATCCGCTGCGGCGCCAGCCCGCGCGCGACCATCAATCTCACGATCGCCGCCCGCGCCCACGCCTTCCTGCAGGGACGCGGGTATGTCACGCCTCAGGATGTGAAGACCATCGGGCCCGATGTCCTGCGGCACCGCATCCTCGTTAGTTACGAGGCCGAGGCGGAAGAGATCACCAGCGAGGGCATCGTCGGGCGCATTTTCAGCGGCCTCGCGGTGCCGTGAGGAGGGCAGAATGGCGGACACGCGCGAAATCCTGAAAAAGGTCCGCCGCCTCGAGCTGCGGACGAGACGCTCCGTCGAGAACGCCTTCGGCGGGCAGTATCATTCCGTGTTCAAGGGGCGCGGGATGAACTTCGAGGACGTCCGGCGCTACTCCGACAACGACGAGGTGCGCTTCATCGATCGGAACGTCACCGCGCGGACGGGCGAATTGCACGTGAAACGTTTCGTCGAGGAACGCGAGCTCACCGTCATGGTGGTGGTGGACGTGAGCGCCAGCGGAGCGTACGGCAGCACCGATGCGAGCAAGCGCGACCTCGCCGCGGAGGTGGCGGCCGTCCTCGCGTTCAGCGCCGTGCGCAACAACGACAAGGTCGGCCTCCTGCTCTTCAGCGATCAGATCGAGCTCTTTCTGCCTCCGCGAAAAGGGCGGCCGCACGTCCTCCGGATCGTGCGCGAGGTGCTCTACCGTGAACCGCGCGGTCGCGGGACGGACCTCGCGGGTGCACTCGAGCATTTGAATCATCTCGTGCACCGGCGCGCCGTGGTCTTTTTGCTCTCGGATTTTCAAGCGCCGGACTTTGCGCGCTCGCTGGGGGTGACGGCCCGGAGGCATGATCTCATCAGCCTGCCGATCACTGATCCCGCGGAGGATGAGCTCCCGGACATCGGTCGAGTGGTGCTCGAAGACGCGGAAACTGGTGAGCAAATCGAGGTCGATACCTCCTCATCCCGCGCGCGCGCCTTGCATCGCGCCGGGGTCCATCGCCGACGCGAGGCGCTCGACGCGTTGTTGCGTCGAGCCCGCGTCGACCGGGTTCCGCTCCGGACGGGCGAGGATTACCTTCCGGCGCTCGCGGACTTCTTCCGCCGGCGGGAGAAGCGCATCGCCGCGCACTAGGCCAAGCCATGCCTTCACTGATTCTCCTTGCCCAGGCTCCGGCCGCGACTCCGGCCCTCCGCGACATCGCGGGACCGGTCATGCCGACATTTCTGGAGTCGATGGACCGGACGGACTGGCTGCTGCTCGGGGGAGGAATTCTGCTCACGCTGGCCGCCTTCTGGTTCGCCTGGCGACTCTTCGTTCGTCGTCCGCCCGCGCCGCCGCCGCCCCCGCCGGATCCCCGGGGGGTGGCGCGATCCCGACTCGAGGCGTTGCGTGCGCGCGTCGAGGCGCTGAGCGCGCGCGATTTCGGCGCCGAGTGTGCGGACGTCCTGCGTCATTTCATCCGTTCCCGTTACGGGGTGTCCACGATCAGGAGAACGTCCGAGGAGTTCCTGCAGGCGATGGCGGGCGAGCGGATTTTTTCCGAGCGGGAGGGCGCACTCCTGCAGCGGTTCCTGACGCAGTGCGATCTGCTGAAATTTGCGGATCTGGCGACCGGTCCGGCGGAGGCAGTGCAGCTCATCGAGGACGCTCTCTCGTTCGTCGAGGGCTCCGCCCCGACCGTGATTCGACCCGCCGCGCTGACCCACTGAGAGAGATTCGATGAACTGGTCCAATTTCTCGTTTGCGCATCCCCTTGCGTTGCTCGCGCTGCTCGCGGTGCCGGCGCTGGCCTTGCTGGCTGGCCGGCTCGGCGGTGCTCCCGCCGTGCAGTTCTCGGGTACTGAACCGCTCCGCGCGGCCGGCGTCGCGACTCGCTTCCGTTCAGGGCGCTGGTCGCTCGGCCTCATGCTCCTTTCGCTGGCAGCCGGCATCGTCGCTCTGGGACGCCCGCAGCTTTCGAACAGCTTCACCCAAGTGCAGACCAGCGGGATCGACATCATGGTCGTTCTGGACGTGTCGCGCTCGATGCTCGCCGAGGATTACCTCACCGACGATGGTCGACGCGCGAACCGCATCGACACCGTGAAGCGCATCACGCGGCAGTTCATCGAGCAGCGGCCAGCAGATCGCATCGGGATCAGCGCCTTCGCCGGTCGACCGTATCTGGTGAGTCCGCTGACGCTGGATCACGGCTGGCTCCTCCAAAACCTCGACCGGCTGCGGATCGGGCTCGTGGAGGACGGCACGGCCATTGGTTCGGCGCTCGCATCGGCCGCCAGCCGGCTCAAGGATTCGAGCGCGAAATCGCGCATCATCGTCCTGCTGAGCGACGGCGGAAACAATGCCGGACGGGTGGCGCCCGCTACGGCGGCCGAGGCCGCGGCGGCGTTGGCGATCAAGATCTATACGATCGGGGCCGGCAGCCAGGGGCCGGCGCCGTACCCCGTCACCGACGCGCTGGGCCGGACGGTCTACACCACGCTCCAGGCGGATCTCGACGAGACCGCGTTGAAGCAGATCGCGACGATCGGGGGCGGGCGATATTTTGCGGCGAAGAACACCCGGGCGCTCGCGGATATTTTTGAGCAGATCGACACGCTCGAGAAATCGAAAATCGAGGTCACGGAATACCGGGAATACCGCGACCTGTTTCCTTGGGCCGCGGGTGCGGCGCTTGGTCTGCTGGGGATCCAAATGATCCTAACACAGACCACTTGGCGCCGGGTCCCGTAGGAAAGTCGCCCCGACGTTCGCCCATTCTGCCGACACGAACGATCGGCTTATTCCTTGCTTCCCTTTGCGGAGTCGTTATCCAATGGCTATGGGAATTTTGGATGGCTGAGGTTCCCATCTCTTAGACGACATGAGCAAGAAGACCATTCTCGCGGTGGACGATAGCTTGACGATGCGCAAGCTGACGGAGACGACTCTCCGCCAGGCTGGCTACGAGGTATTGCTTGCTTCAACGGGGACCGAGGGCTTCAAGATGGCGCTCGATCGGCGCCCGGATCTCGTCCTGCTCGACTACATCCTGCCCGACATGCGGGGCGTCGAGTTTTGCCAGCAGTTACAGGACCATGATGGCGGCCACCTCATCCCGATTTTGTTGATCAGCGGGCACGGCAATGCGATCCGCGAGCTCTATCAGGATTTTCCGAATGTCGTCGACTACCTGACGAAGCCCTTCGCCGCCAACGTTCTGCAGGCCGTTGTTTCGAACATCCTGCTGAAGGTCGCTAAGCCCGTGGCGGCCCCCGAACCGGAACCGGTTCCGGTGCCGGCTTTCGCGGCGGTGCCGGCCCCCGCGCAGGTGGCGCTCGCCGCCGATTTGCGCCAGCGGATTTTCCAGAAGCTGGTGGCGCGGCTGCATCCGCCGCTCGTCTCGATCCCGTCGCTCGAGGAATCGCGCGGTGGCCAGGCGCCTTCCTCCTACTATCTGACGCGCCTTCTGCCGCTCGAATTGATGGACGAGCTGGCCGAAGACCTCATGGCGGTCGTCCAAGAGGGAGGCGCCAGCCGGGATGACGAGCCGATCCGGTGCCCGTCGCGCTTCGCGAGTGAGCGGCACATGATGACGTATCTGTGCTCCGAGCAGGCCACGGGCAGTCTGTCGATGAAGCTCCGGGAGGAGACGGTGGCGATGTACTTCGACCGGGGGGCGATCGTCAGCATTACGAGCAACAATCCCCGGTCCTACTGCGCGGGCAGCACGTACCCCTTTGCCCAAGTTCCTCGCCAGCTTATCTCCCAAGCCATGCAGGCTCAGCGGGAATCCAGCGCCCCGTTCTTCGTTTCCCTGGAGGATGGCGGGTTCCAGAGTTCGGGCCTTTCGTTGCGCACGCTGCTCCGCGATTGCGGCCATCGCTGCCTCGCGCGGGTCAACGACGAAAAGAACGCCCTCCTCAGTTTCCAGGCGATGCCGCAACTCCCCGCCTTTGCCAATGACCACCGCGTCGAATACTCGCTGAACCAGCTCCTCCTCGACTCCTACCGCCGGGTCAGCGACTGGCAGCAGATCTCCGCCTACGTCCCGGCGCTCGAGTACTATGTCGGGTTGACGGAACACGGGCTCGATCAGCTCGCGAGGCTGAGTTTCAGCTCGCTGGAGAGCGAACTCGTTGCCCGGATCAACGGCGCCCTCACGGTTCAACATCTCATCGACATTACTGGACAGCCCATCTTCGAGGTCTGCCGCGCCATCTACTGCCTCATCCGGCTCGATCTCGCCTTCCTTAACACCGTCCCGGTGGCCGCACCGTATGAGGACGCCTCGTCCGAAGGCTCCGCGGCGTTCGCGGGCGAGAACAGCCGTGAGCTGGCGGGTGCCGTCGCCTGAAGCTTCGTACCATTCAAATACACTCCGACTCTCCAAACCCATGCCTAAGCTTTTGATCATCGACGACATGGCCACCGACCGGATGGTCCTGCGGTCGTTCCTCTCCTCCCGTCCCTACGAAATCGTCGAGGCCACTGACGGCGAGATGGGAATCGCGCTGTGCCAGAGCGAGAAGCCCGATCTTGTCCTGCTCGACATCGTCATGCCGAAGGTCGACGGATTTCAGGTCTGCCGCCGGATCAAACGCGAGCCGACGACAGCGCACGTGCCGGTGATCCTGATCAGTTCCAAAGGTGGGGACAGCGACAAATTCTGGGGCATGAAGCAGGGCGCGTCCGATTACCTCACGAAGCCCTGCACGCAGGAAGGATTGCTCGCTGCGATCGACAAACTTCTCCCCGCCTGAAGCCATGAGTGACGCGCCTCCCACCGCCCCACCGGTTACCCCACCACCTCCGTCGTCGCCGCACGCGATCTTCGAGGTTACGGGCCAGCGTTTTGCCCTGCCGATCGGTTCGGTGGGCGAGGTGGTGAACGAGGCGTCCGTCACCCGGATTCCGCACGGGACGCGCGGAATCCTCGGTTTGATCAATTTACGCGGTGAAATTCTCCCGGCGGCCACCCTCGAACCGTGGTTCGGCGAGACGCGCTCGACGGCGCAGGTGTCGCCGCTTTTCCTCGTGGTGCGGCACGCCAACTCGACTTTCGCGGTGCGCATTTCCCGATTCGAGCAGGTGGTCCAGATCCCGGACGCCGCCCTGGTTGCCGATCCGGCCCCCGGTCAGCACACGAACATCGCACCGCGGGTCTGGATCCGGGCTGGTGAGACCATTCGCTGCCTTTCCGTCGACGCTCTGGCTCGCGCCCTCCAATACAAGAAATCCTCTCCCGCCGCCGCATGAAAACGCTCCTGTCCGCCGTCGCTGCCTCCTTCTTCCTCGCCGGGTCAGCAGGCGCCCAGGCGCCCGCCAGCACCTTTCTCACCACCGACCGTCCCGTCGCGACGAACGAGGTGAAGATCGGCGTGAGTGTCGCGCAATCGGGCCGGTCCGGCGCGGTTGGACTTGATTACCTGAAGGGCGCGCGCGTTTATTTCGATCGCTTGAATGAGCGCGAGGGCGGCATCCATCAGCGCAAGGTCAAGCTGATCGCTTATGACGATCGTTACGAGGTCCTCGCGTGCACGTTGAATACGCGCCGGTTGATCAACGAAGACAAGGTCTTCGCCCTGCTGAACTACATGGGCGGCGTGAATACGCGCGCCGCCGGGCAGATGATCACCGAGGCCCAGATTCCCCTCGTCGGCGCGTTCACTGGAGCGCAGACGCTTCGCCAGCCGATCAACCGTTATCTCTTCCACATCCGACCCGGATTTTTCGAGGAGGCCGCGCTCATTGTCGAACGTCTGATCACGGATCGCTCGGTGACGAAGATCGCGGTGTTTCACCAGGCCGATTCAGATGGCGATGGCGTGCTGCGGGGGGTCGAGCGGGCCCTTCGCCCCCGCGGCATCGCGGTTGCGGCTTCCGCGAGCGCGATCCGAAATACGGTCGATGTCGCGGCCGCGGTCGAAACCATGCTCCAAGCCCGGCCGGACGCCATTGTCCTCGGCACAAGCTATCAGGCGAGCGCTCTCTTCGTGAAGGGCCTGAAGGCTCGTGGGTTCTCCCCGATCATCGTCGGAACATCCTTTGTCGGGGCCGAGCAGTTCGCAGAGTTCGCCGGTCAGGAGGCCGCGAATGGCGTCTACTTCTCCCAAGTTGTCCCCTTGCCCACGGAAGCCAGCGTCCCTTTGGTCAAGGCGTTTCAGGACGACATGAAGGGCTCGCCTGATTTCTCGGCGACGCACGCCGCGCTGGAGGGGTATTTGAACGCCGCGGTCATGGCCCAGGCGCTTCGTGACACCGGGGCAAATCTGAACGCTGCGGCCTTTCTCAAGGCACTGGAGAATCTCAATGCCGACATCGGGGGTGTGGCGATCACGTTCACGCCTTCCACCCGGCAGGGTTCGAAGGATTTCTATCTCAACGTCGTTCGCGCAGGACAACTTGCGAAGGTCGAGAAATTCACGCCCTAACGCTGCCCCGCCGGCCCGCACTCTTCACCGCACCCCGCACCCTCCCAGGTCATGGCCAAGGAAACCACTGCAACCGCCAAGTCTGCCACCTCCGCGCCGGAAGACGTCAACCAGCGCACCGGCAAGACGAAAGTCCGTACCAAGCTGCTGCTGGCGAATCTCGGGGTCGCGCTGCTCGCGCTCGGGTTTCTGGCGACAATCGCCTACGCCCTGCTCCGCCAATCCCTGCAGAGCAACCGTGAGGCGCAGTTCACCTCGCTGCGAAGCCTTTTGACGCGGCAGGTGAACGAATACTTCCGCTCGAATCGGGCGCAGCTGGCGACGCAGGCGGAGTCCCAGACCGTGCAGCTGGCCCTCGCCGAGTTCACCGGCGCGCGTCGCACGCTTTTCGCGGAACTCGCGACGGAAGGTTTCACCGCGGACGTTCCGTTCATGCTCAATCTCCGCGAAAGCGACCGAGCGTATTACGAACAGTTCCTCATTCAGGGCCTGCTCGTGGCGCGGGCACCCGCGCCTCGGGAGGAGTCGGACAAGTATCTCCCGAAAGACCGCGAGGCGCTTCTGCTCCAGCTCGTCTATACGGTCAAGAATCCCGCGCCTCCGGGTTCCAAGGCACTCAACAATTCGACGACGGACATCCTCGCGAACGAACAGCTCGACCGCCCCCTCCGCGAGGCCTTCTTTCGCTCGAACTACGCGGTCGCGAACAATCGCTATCACCCCTACTTCAAGGCGATCGCGGAGCGCTTCGGTTATGAGGACGTCTATCTCATCGATGCCGACGGCAACGTTGTGTACAGTCTCGACAAGGAGCTGGATTTCGGCACGAACGTGCGCACGGGCCCCGCCAAGGCGCTCGGGTTGGGAGACGCGTATTTTGCTGCCTGGTTCTCGGAGTCGAGCACGAACGCCGATCTCGATTCCCGCGTGGTGCTGACCGATTTCGGGGCCTACGATTACGCGTACGACTCGCCTTCGATTTTCATGGCGACGCCCGTCACCGACACGGTTGGCCGCCGGCTCGGGGTGCTGGTCTTCCGGCTGGGCGTCGACCGTATTTATTCGCTCTTTAATTTCGGGGGCCGGCTGTCCGAAATCGGCCTCGGTCAGACGGGTGAAGCGTACATGGTGGGTCCGGATTTGAAGCTTCGGTCGGACTCGCGCTACACCGAAAGCCTGGGAACGTCGCAGCGGAAAATGCGGATGAACAAGCTCGGTGAAGCAGCGGGGAACACCTCGATTCTCGCGACCACCGCGGACAACGAAGCGACCCGGGCGATCTTCGGGACGGCGCCGAATGTTCCGACCAGCGGGACGGCCACGTACGCGAATTACGCCGGTGATCAGGTGATCGGCTCGTACGGGCCGCTGGCCGTGAGCGGTCTGGACCTCGGTCTGGTGGTCGAACAGGGGACCTCGGAAGCGTTTGCCGATGCCCAAAAGCTCCTGAAGATTCTCGCGGCGGTTGGCGGCCTCATTTTGCTGGGCGTCTTGTTCATCTCGCTGATCACAGCGGCGGGCGTGCTGCAGCCGCTGACCGCGCTCACGACCGTGGCCGGTCGAATCGCCCAGGGTGACAACTCCGTTCGCGCCCCAGTGCTTTCCGGTGACGAAATCGGGTTCTTCGCGACGGCCTTCAATACGATGGTCGACTCGCGCATCACGGCGCAGGAAAAGGCGGAAAAGGAAAACACCCTGCTCCAGGCGGACATCCGGCAGCTCCTCGATGTCGTCGCCGATGCCGCGGACGGCGACATGACGGTGCGTGCGAAGGTGACGGAAGGGGCGCTCGGCAACATCGCGGACGCCTTCAACCTCATGTTGGAAAACATCGGTGACACCCTCAAACGGGTGCAGACCGCGACGACCCGCGTGAACGGGGCCGCCTCCGACTTCCTCCAGTCTTCCGAGCAGATGGCACGCGGCGCCGCCGAGCAGGCGACGCAGATCGGCTTTACGACGCTCGCCATGAACCAGATCACGTCGAATCTGAAGGTCGTGTCGCTCAACGCGGAATCGGCGAACGCTGCCGCCGATAATGCCCGGAAAGCCGCGGAAGTCGGCGACTCGGCCGTGCGCGAGGTCGTCAGCGGCATGGAGCGCATCCGGCGTTCGGTGCAGGCCGGCGCCCGCAAGATCAAGCGGCTCGGCGAGCGTTCGATGGAAATCAGCACGATTCTCGGAACGATTCAGTCGATCTCGAATCAGACGGACATGCTGGCGCTGAACGCCTCGATCGAGGCCTCGCGCGCCGGGGAGGAAGGCCGCGGCTTCAGCATCGTCGCCGAAGAAGTTCGAAAGCTCGCCGAACGCACGCAGGCGGCTGCGCGGGACATCGAAGGCCTCGTCTCGACGATCCAGGGCGACACCAACGAAGCCGTTATCACGATGGAAGAGCAGACCGCGGAGGTGGAACGCGAAGCGCGCGTCGTCGCCTCGGCCGGAACCGAACTGGAGCGAATCCGTCATTCCATCACCGAGTCCGCCATGCTGATCTCCGCGATGAACACCGCCGCCAAGGAACAGGCCGAGGGCGCCGGACACGTGCTGGAGGCCATGACGGTGGTGCAAAGCATCGCCGAACAGGCCGAAGGCAACTCGCGCCGCAACCGGGAGGAATCGGCCGGTCTCACCAAACTGGCCGACGAGTTGATCACGTCTGTCGGACAGTTCCGCGTTGGCGCGGAGATCATCCCGAGTGCGTCCGTATCCAGCGCCGGTCTCGCGCCAACCCTGCGCGCCAGCACTCCGGATGCGGCCTCTGCGCTGCCCGCGGCGCCTGCGGTCGGTTCAGTGGGTCGGAGTCCGACTCTCGCGCCACTCGTCGCCGCCTCGAAACCGGGTGGGCCGAACGGGAGCGGTGCTCTCTCTGCCACGTAATCGGCCCCTAATCCACGATCCCATGCTCCCGCTCGTCGCGACCAGCGAGTTTAGCAAAATCTTCTCTGGCGAACTTTCCGCCTTGATGGACCGCGCCCGGGTCGCACTCACAACCCTGTCCACCTCGCCGACGGATGATGGGGCCCTGGGAGACGCGCTCTCGGCCTATCACAGCATGGGTTCCATGGGAGGGATGGCACGCGCCCTGGCGATTGAGAAGGCGGGCCGTTTGTTCGAGCGGCTCGTTGACGTGTCGAGCACGTTCACGATGTCGGATCCGGACCGGGCGAACGCGATCTTCCAAGTCTGCCAGAAACATCTCGCGGGCGTGCACGAGATCATCAATCTGACGCTCGGCGGCCGGGAGGCGGAAGCGGAGACTCAGGCGGAGCAGATGCAGGCGGACGTCTTCACCGATTGGGGTGATTACTATTATCAACCACTTCCCGGGGCGCGAGCCGCCGCGCGGGGTGAACCGCAAACCGCGAACGGGGCGGTTGCGGGTGATTCCGCAACGCCGGGGTTCGATCCGCCCATGTTGGTCGAACCCGCCCCGAAGATCCGCCGGAGCGGTCCGTTCCCGCTCGATATGGTGACGGGATTGCCCATGGACCTGGCGGACGCCGCCTCCCGGGCGCATCCGATTCTGCCGGCTGAACCCGCCCCCGAGCCCGTGAAATCCGAGGACGAAGAAATCGCCGACTTCCTCCAGTCCGTCGGTGCGCAACCCGAAGCAGCGCCGGTCGCACCGCCGATGGCATCGCCCTACCCCGCGGCCGCCCCGGCCCTCCGGAAGGAGACGAGTCGTGTCACGACGCCGCGTCTCGACAAGCACGCTCCTCCCATCCGGACGACGCTGCTTCCGCCGATGCCATCCGCGCCTCGCCCACCCCGCCAGGATTTCGCCGCCCGAACCCCGGAGGGCGCATTGACCTTCGTTCCTCCTCCGGTGCCGAAGGCGCCCGAGTACGTTCCGGAAGTGTCCGCACCCGTGGAGTCCGCCCATGGCATCGACCAGGAAATGCTCCAGTACTTCATCCCGGAGACGGAGGAGTACTGCGAGACGATGGAGCGAGCCTTGGAGAATTGGGAGCGCCACCCTTTCGACGTCGAGCCTCAGGGAACGCTGCTGCGCCTCTTCCACACGATCAAAGGTGCGGCGAATAGCATCGGATTGACGCATATCGGAAACCTCACGCACAGCATGGAGGACATGTACATGGCGCTGGACGAAAAGCGCCTCGACCTGCCTCACGGCCAGAAGCTGCAGCTGACCTCGAGCGCCGTGCAGGTCATCCGCCAGTGCCTGCGGCGCGCCACGAGCACGCCGCCGGTGTTCTCCGCTCCGTCCACGCTCGACGAACTTCTGAATCGGGTCAGCCGCGCGGCTCAGCACGTGCCGGAGGCACCCGCGCCGCCCGTGGAAGCCGTCGTGCCGGTCGAAGCCGTCGTGCCGGCCGAAGCTTTCGCGCCCGTCGAAGCTTTCGCGCCCGTCGAAGTCGCCCAACCCGCCGAGGCCGTCTTCTCGGAAGCCGAGACCGCCGCACCTGAGCCCGTCGCCGCGGAAGCTTTCGCGCCCGTGGAGGTCCCGGCCGAAGTCGCCGCACCCCTCGAGTACGCTCCCGTCGAGGAACCTGCCCCGGTCGCGGAATTCGTTTCACCGCCGGCCATCGAAGAAGCGGTCCCAGCGCCCGATTCCGTTCCAGTTCCTCCGCTTCCGCCCGAACCGGAACTCCCCGTCGCGGCGGTCGAGCCTCGCGCGGTCGAGACCGTCCTGGCAACCATGGACGCCAGACGGGGCGGCGATGACGAAGAAGTCTTCGCGGAAAGCCAGTCAGCCGCCCGCATCGAGCCAGCGCGCCTCGACCTTCTGATGAATCTTGTCGGCGAGCTCATCGTTGGTCGAAACCAGCTGCAGACCCGTCTCCTCGCCTTCAATCAGCTCCAGCGGGAACTCGAGTCCGCGAAAAACCGTCTTCTGGACGTCGTGAATGACTTCCAGGAAAAGTACGAGTATTCGCCGGTTGGGAACATGTCCGGCAGTGGTCCGCTTCCGCCCGTCGCGGGCGCGGCGAGTTCGCCCTTGGCCCGACCGCGCCAGGCTCCGTCCGCGCCGGGAGGAGAAAAGGCCGATGCACCAGCGGGATTCAGCGATTTGGAGTTCGATCGATACGACGATCTGAACATCCTTTGCCGCACGCTGGTGGAAATCGGTAACGACACGAACGAGATCATTACCCAGTCGGGCAAGTTCATCGGCTCGTTCAACGATGAAACCGATCGCTTCTCGAAGACGGCCAGCCGGCTGCAGGAAACCGTCACAGCGGTCCGGATGAGCCCGCTGGAATCGCTCTTCCGACGGCTCGGTCGCGTGGCTCAGGAGGCCGCGACGAAGGAGGGCAAGACGATTCGCTGGGGCACGCTCGGCGCCGCGACGAAGCTCGATCGCGTCGTCATCGACCAGATATTCCAGCCACTTCTCCACCTCGTCCGGAATGCCGTTTCCCACGGCATCGAGTCCGCGGCGATCCGCCAGGCGCGCGGGAAGGTGGTCGAAGGCACGGTGACCGTGCGAGCGACCCAGCGCTCCGGTCAGGTAGTCATCGAACTCGACGACGACGGCGGCGGCATGGACCTCTCGGCCATCCGGGAGCGTGGCGTTGAGCGCGGGCTCATCCAGCCTGATTCCACCATCGATGAGTCCAAGCTGATCAATCTGATCTTCCAGCCCGGCTTCTCCACCGCGAAAGTCATCACCGATATTTCCGGTCGTGGCATCGGCATGGACGTCGTCCGCCGCGAGATCACGCGTTTGAATGGCTCGATCGAGGTGCGCAGCCGGGCCGGCCAGGGCACTTCCATCACCCTCCGTTTGCCGCTGACTCTCGCGGTCAATCAGGCGGCGCTCGTAGGCGTCGGCGGCGAGACCTACGCGCTCGCGGCAAATTTCCTCGATCGGGCCGTGACCGTCAAAAAGGCCTCGATCGAACGTCGCGAGGATGGTCAGGAAATGCTTTCGCTGGCCGATCGCTCCGTTCCGCTCATCCGACTCGACCTCTTGCTCGAGACCCCGGCCGTCACGGACGTGGTGCCGACGGAGGATCTGCACGCCGTGGTCGTGCAGCTCGCGGACGAACAGTTCGCTCTCGGAGTCGACCGCAGCATCGGCCGGCAGGACATCGTGGTGAAGCAACTCGGCCCTATTTTGGCGGGTCACCCGTTCTTCAGCGGCGGCACGATCGGTCCCGACGGACGGGTTGTGCTCCTCCTCGATCTGCCCGGCATCGCTGAGCAGCTCTTCCAGCGGAGCGGCATCGTCGCGATGGTTCGCGCCCAAGCCCTCGCTGCGGCGGAGCCCATCGCGCCGCAGGGTGCTCCGGCGCGCGACCGCCGCTCGCTGCCTCCCATCCTCATCGTCGACGATTCCCTCTCCATCCGGAAGGTCGCGGAAAAGTACGTGGGCGAGCTGGGTTACCGCACGGACACCGCCGCGGACGGCGTGGCGGCGCTGGAAAAGATCAAGCGCAACGTCTACTCGCTCGTCATGACGGATCTCGAAATGCCCCGGATGCATGGTTTCGACCTGCTTGCGGCCATTCGCAAGCACGAGCCCACGCGCGAGCTGCCGGTGCTTGTCGTCACGTCCCGCAACGCGGAGAAGCACCGCTGGCAGGCGAAGGAGCTGGGGGCGAACGACTACGTGACGAAACCGTTCTCGAAGGACATCCTCGCTGAAAAATTCGACCGTTATCTCCACGGCGCCCCGATCCCGGGTTGACGCAGGCGATAGGCCGGTCTGACTCTCTGTTGTCCAATGCCAACTCACTCCTGGGGCAGCACACTCGATGAATTGCGCGTGCTCGAGGCGACGATGAAGTCCGCCCCGACCGTGGAGGGCTACCTTGCCATCGCGGATCGGTACACGGCGCTCGGCTTGGCGAAGGAGGCTGGCCGGGCCTACCGGCTCGCGGAACAATGCGAAGGGGTCTCGGAGAATGGAAGCACGCCGGAACCCGAAGCGCTCCTGAGCGGCGGACTCGCGCGCGGAATGGTTGTTGAGATCATTCAGATGATCGTGAACACCCAGCGAACGGGGGAGCTCACGGTCGCGACACCGGGCAACGGAGAAATCCTCCGAATTTACTTTGAGGGCGGCCGGGTCATCAACGCGACCGGTTCGAAATCCCCGCGCGGCCAGCGATCGTTCGAGCGGGCGCTCGCCCTCGCGGCGGGCACCTACAAGTTTTTCGAGCGCACGGTCGAGCACATCGACGTGTTGTTCGATCAAAACACCGAGCACCTCCTGCTCGATACGCTGCAGCGATTGGACGAGCAGCAGGTCCACGCGCGGGGGCAGTTTGATGGCACGACCTGAGCCCGGCATCGTCTACCTGGTTCGCCCCGCACCTCTTCCGCGTGCCGCGCCCTGAGTCCTTCGCCGGCGACCTGCCTGCCGGGTTGGTCACACCATTGCGCGAGCGGGTCGAGGATTTCATCCGGTATCTCGCGACCGAACGTGGGCTGTCGGAAAAATACCAGTTCAACACCCGGCTCTATCTCGAGGAATTGCTGACGTGGGGGGAGCAGCGGCACGCTCTTCGGGACCCGGGGGACGTGACGCACGCTCTCATTACAGAGTGGCTGGCCGCTCGGAAGGCGGATGGTTTGTCGGCGGGCTCGATCAAGCTGCTCATCATCGCGGCGAAAATCTTCTGCCGCTTCCTTCAGGCCCGGGGATTCGTCGCGCGCGACGTCGCGGAGTCGCTCGCGTTGCCGCGGGTCGACCGCCATCTTCCGGAGACCCTGAACGAGGATCAAGCCCGGCAGCTTCTCGAAGCGCAGCCAGCCGGCGACGATCCCTATGCAACGCGGAATCGGGCGATCCTCGAACTCCTCTACGCCAGCGGCCTGCGCGTTTCGGAACTTTGCACGGCGCGGCTGGAGAACCTCGACCTCGAGCGCGGCTTCATCCGGGTCACGGGCAAAGGGAACAAAACGCGCATCGTGCCCGTGGGCGCGAAGGCCTGCGCAGCGCTTGATCGATGGCTCCGGGTCGGTCGTCCGGCCTTTGTCCGCAAGCGAACCGGTGCCGACCTTTTCCTCTCGCACAAAGGCGGCGGCAGGCTGACGTCGCACCGGGTCGGCGTGATCGTTCGCGAAGCGGCGAAGGCTGCCGGCCTCGAGACGGCGCTTTACCCGCACTTGCTCCGTCACAGTTTTGCGACCCACCTGCTCGCGAATGGCGCGGACCTCCGGGTGATTCAAGAAATGCTCGGACACGCGGACATCTCGACCACCGAGATCTACACCCACGTGGATCAGACCCGGTTGAAAGGGGTGCACAAGCGCTTCCATCCGCGGGCCTGATTCTGGCGCGCGATTGAGCCAGCCTTTGCGCTCGGGCCCGGTTTCGCGAGATTGCCCCATGCAATCTTTCGACGTCATCGTCATCGGCGCCGGTCCCGGCGGCTACGTGGGTGCCATTCGCGCCGCCCAGCTCGGCCTGAAGACCGCCCTCATCGAGCGTGAATCCGCCCTGGGTGGCACCTGCCTCCGCATCGGCTGCATTCCGTCGAAAGCGTTGCTGAATTCCAGCCATCATTTCGCCTTCGCGAAGCACGACGGCGCCGCCCATGGCGTGGTGGTGAGCGGCGTGCAGCTCGACCTGCCGACGATGCTGAAGCGGAAGGACAAGACCGTCGGCCAGCTCACGGGCGGCGTGGCGTTTCTGATGAAGAAGAACAAGGTCGCCACGTTCGCCGGCCAGGGGGTGATCGAAAAGAGTGGGGTCGTCACCGTCCGCAAGGCGGATGGCTCGACGGAAGCGCTCGAAGCGAGGCACATCATCATCGCCACGGGCAGCGTGCCGGTGGACCTTCCGTTCGCAAAGCCGGACGGGAATGTGATCGGCACGAGCACTGAGGCTCTCAGTTACGACCGCGTTCCGGAGTCACTCGTCGTCATCGGAGCAGGAGCCATCGGGCTCGAACTCGGTTCGGTCTGGGCCCGGCTCGGAGCCAAGGTCGACGTCATCGAGTTCCTGCCGCGCGTCGCGGCGGGTTTCGATGCCGACATCTCCACCGGACTGCAGCGCGCCCTCCAGGGAGAAGGCCTGCGGTTCCATCTCGAGACGAAAGTGAGTGAGATCAATGTGGTGGGTGGTCGCGCGCACGTGAAGGCGGCTGGCAGTGACGGCAAGGAGCTGGCCTTTATGGCGGACAAAGTCCTCGTCGCCGTGGGGCGCAAACCCAGCCTCGGCGGCGTCGCCCCGGAATCGCTCGGACTGGCTCTCGACGAGAAGGGGCGCGTCAAAGTGGACGGGCATTTTTGCACAAATCTGCCGGGAATTTACGCGATCGGCGACGTCATCCCTGGGCCGATGCTCGCGCACAAGGCCGAAGAGGACGGGATCGCGTGCGTGGAGTTGATCGCCGGCAAGGCCGGGCACGTGGACTATAACCTCGTCCCGAACATCGTGTATACCAGTCCGGAGGCCGCGAGCGTGGGGCTGGGGGAGGACGCCGCGAAAGCGGCTGGAATCGACGTCAAAGTCGGCAAGTTCCTCTACCGCGCGAATGGACGAGCGCTGGCGAGTGATTCGGCGGACGGTTTTGTGAAGATCATTGCCGACGCCAAGACCGATCGCCTGCTGGGAGCCCAGATTCTCTCGCCCGCCGCGTCGGAACTGATCGCGGAGTGCGTGATGGTGATGGAGTTCCATGGCAGTGCCGAGGATCTCGCGCGCACGGTCCACGGTCATCCCACGCTGAGCGAGGCGACCAAGGAAGCGGCCCTCGCCGTCGCCGGACGGGCGATCCACGCGTAACGCGCATTCGGCCCGCGCAGCCGTGGAAACCACCGCCGCCATCCTTCTGCGGCGCACAAAGCTGTCCGACACGAGTCTGATTGTCACGTGGCTGACGGATTCGCACGGCCTCTTGAAGACGGTGGCGAAGGGGGCGCGCGGTCCAAAGAGCGCGCTGCGCGGCCGGTTGGATTTGTTGTACGATGCGGAGATCTCCTTCGCTCGCAGCATCCGCAGCGAGCTCCACCAGCTGAGGGAGGTCGTCCTGCGGGAGACCCACGATCCGATCCGCCTCTCCTATCCGCGTCTCGAGCTGGCGTGCTATTTCGTCGAGCTGGTTGAGCTCGTCGTCGTCCCGGATCATCCGGTTCCGGAGATCCTGGATTTGATGCGCCGGGCGCTGCGCCATCTGGATCAGGAGGACGCGTCCCGTCGCGCGTTGCTCCACTTCGAGCGGGAGCTCGCCGCGGCGTTGGGCGTTCTCGCCGAGGACGGTGATCCGGCCGCGAATATCTACCGCCTCGCGCAACGGCTCCCGCGGCAGCGGGTCGAGTTGCTCCGGCGCTTGGGCGCGCCGCAGCGGGCGCCGGTGGATGAAGCTTGATCCGAAGCCGGTGCATCGCGCAACCTCGTCCGATGCATCTTCGCCTTCCGGCAGCGGTCCTCCTCCGTCCCGCATCCATCGCCGTGGCCACCGTGCTGTTGCTCGCGGGATGTGCGAGCGACGATCGACCGGCCGCGTACGAGCAGATCCCCCTTGTCGTCCGCGAAGGCTTCCGCGCGAGATACCCGGGCGCGGATATTCAGACGACGACCGAGGAGCGGCTCGCCGGAGTCCCGTACTATTTGATCTCGGCCGACGGAACCACCGCGCCGGTGACGGCCATTTTCAGCGCGGATGGGAAGCTCGCGGCTATGACGCTGCCTCTGCCTCCGGTGCGCCTTCCCCCAGCGGTGAAGGAAGCCGCGACGCGCACCAGCCCGAATGGCGAGATCCGCGCGGCCCGGATTACGCAGCGGCCGACCGGAACGGCCTTCTACTCGGTCGAGATCGTGGAGGGCGGCCGGACGAGAACCGCGTCCTTTGAGAGTTCGGGATCGTCGATGGGCGGCCGCTGAGGTCCCCGCGCTCCGCGGTCGCGGGAGGGCCGGCTGCTGCTAGAGTGGCGGCTATGCTTTTGCGCGCCAAACCCGAACTTCTTGCGCCCGCGGGCGACTGGGAGTGCGTCCGCGCGGCGGCGGCAAACGGCGCGGATGCGGTCTACTTCGGGCTCACCCGCTTCAATGCCCGCCTGCGGGCGGAGAATTTCACGGAGGAAGATCTGCCGGAGTTGATGGCGTATCTC
This sequence comes from Chthoniobacterales bacterium, assembly GCA_038322235.1. GTDB lineage: Bacteria > Verrucomicrobiota > Verrucomicrobiia > Chthoniobacterales > SZAS-18 > SZAS-18. Next base: position 148,356 of record JBBQFQ010000002.1, on the reverse strand, counting down.
CATGCGCGAGGCATGCGGGGTTACATCGCGTTCAACACGCTGATCTTTCCGGAGGAACTCACCGCCGCCGCTGCGCAGCTCGAGCTCCTTCAGCGATCCCGCGTCGACGCCGCGATCATTCAGGATCTCGGGCTCGCCGCCCTCGCGCCGCAGATTGCGCCGGATGTCGAGGTCCACGCGTCCACGCAAATGACCCTGACGTCGCCGGAAGGCCTCCGCTTCGCGAAGCGCCTCGGGATCAATCGCACGGTGCTGGCCCGGGAACTCTCGCTGCGCGAACTCGCCAAATTCACGGAGCCTGACCTGCCCGAACTCGAGGTCTTCGTGCACGGAGCCTTGTGCGTCGCCTATTCTGGCCAATGCCTGACCAGCGAGGCGCTGGGCCAGCGCAGCGCGAATCGCGGAGAGTGCGCGCAGGCCTGCCGGCTCCCCTACGAGCTCATCGTCGACGGCGTCGTGCGTGATCTCGGTGACCGGCGCTATCTCCTCTCGCCGCAGGATCTGGCCGCCGTGGCGGAAATTCCGGAACTGGTCCGGCTGGGCGTCGCCAGCTTCAAGATCGAAGGCCGGCTCAAATCGCCGGAATACGTCGCCGCCGTTTCCCAGGTCTATCGGAAGGCGATCGATGCCGCGTGGGAGCAACGTCCCGCGGCGATCACGCCGGAGGATCAATACCAGCTCGAGATGACGTTTTCGCGCGGACTCTTCAGCGGCTGGATGCACGGCGTGAATCATCAGGAACTCGTCCATGCCCGCTTCGGCAAGAAGCGAGGCGCGTTTGTCGGGCGGGTGGCAGCGGTGGGCCGCGATTCGGTCGAACTCGAGGCCGTGCCCGATTTCCCCCTGAAGGCGGGAGACGGCCTGGTGTTCGACACCGGCGGCGACACCGATCGCGAGCAGGGTGGGCGATTGTACGCGGTGCAGGGTGCGCGGCTTGTTTTTCAGCGGGGCAAGCTCGATCCCGCCCGCGTCCAGGTCGGCGACCGCGTCTGGAAGACGAGCGATCCGCAGCTCGACGCCGGTCTGCGCCAGACCTTCGCGCGGGACGTGCCCATCCGCCGCAGCTCGATCAACGTGCGCGTGACTGGGGCCGCAGGCGAACCTTTGGTGATCTCCTCGGGCTCGATCCGCGTGCCGTCCCGGATCCCACTCCAGCGCGCCGAGCGGCGTCCGCTCAGCCCGGCCTCGCTTCGGGAACAGCTCGGGCGGCTCGGGGAGACGCCCTTCGTCCTCGGCGAGCTCGCGTTTGAGCTTCAGGGCGACGTGATCCTGCCCGTCAGCGAGCTGAACCATCTCCGGCGGGAGCTCGTCTCGAAGCTGGCGGACCCGCACGCCGCCGCTGCTCCCACGGAGCCGCTTGCCGGGATCCTGCCCGCCCGGCTCGCGTCGCTGCAAACGGCCCGAAACAACTCCCCGGCGCCCGCAGCGCTCCCGGAGCTTTCGGTCCTCTGTCGCACCCTCGAGCAGGTCGAGGTCGCACTTCGCTGCGGGGTGTCGCGGATCTATGCCGACTTCGAAGACATCCGCCGCTACCGCGAGGCAGTCGCCGTCGTTCGCGAACAGGTCGGAACGCAGATTTTTCTCGCCACCCCGCGCATCCAGAAGGCCGGAGAGCAGGGGTTCTTCAAGTTGATCGAAAACTTCGGGCCGGACGGAGTGCTGTTGCGAAATCTCGGTGCGATCGACCATTTCCGGGCGTCGCCGCTGCTTCGGGTGGGGGATTTCTCGCTGAACGTCGCAAATGCGCTGACGGCGGAGATCCTCATGGGGGAGGGGTTGGAGCACCTCACCGCTTCCTATGATCTGAACGCGGAACAACTCGGGGCGTTGTTGCGCTCCGCCCCGCCGCGCTGGTTCGAGATCGTCCTCCACCAGCACCTGCCGATGTTTCACATGGAGCACTGCGTCTTTGCCGCCTTTCTCTCCACGGGCACAGATCATACGAACTGCGGCCGGCCGTGCGATCGCCACGCCGTGTCGCTCCGCGATCGCGTCGGGTTGGAACACCCGCTGAAGGCGGATGTCGGCTGCCGGAATACGGTCTTTCACGCCCGCGCCCAGAGCGGCGCCGATTTCCTGGCGGATTTTCGCGCCGCCGGCGCGACGCGTTTTCGGGTCGAGTTGCTCCAGGAGGATGCCGCCCGCGCGGAGCTCGTGTTACGCAGCTACCAGCAACTCCTCGAAGGGGCCATGCACGGAGCAGATCTGGTCCGGCGCCTGCGCGTGGTGAACCAGCTCGGCGTGACGAACGGCACCCTGACGGTGCTGGCGTGATCGCTTGCGGCGGGAGGTCAGGGCCGTATGATCTCCGATGGAGGAGTTCACTCGATCCGGAGCATTTTCGCCCGAAGAGTACCTTCGTTTCGATGACGACGCTCTGGAAAAGCACGAGTACCGCTCTGGAAAACTCTGGACCATGCAGGGTGGGACGCCGGAGCACAGTCAGATCTCCCTCGCGCTCGGCAGCGAGATCCGGACGCGCCTGAAGGGACGTCCCTGTGTGGCGTTCGAGAGCAACCTCCGTCTGCGGATCGGGCCGGAGGAAGATCCGGTCTTTGCGTACCCGGACGTGAGCGTTGTCTGCGGGCCGCGAGAGATGTTGGCGGGGAATCCGAACACGGTGACGAATCCCCTCGTGGTCCTGGAGGTTCTTTCGGACTCCACGGAGGCATACGATCTCGGCGAGAAATTCGATGCGTATCGGGAGGTGTTGTCCGTTCGCGAGATTGTTCATGTCGCGCAGCGGCTGCCGGTGATCCGTTCGTTTTTCCGCCGGGACGATGGCATCTGGGAATTGAGTTTCGTGCGCGGACTGGAGAGATTTCTCGCGCTCCGCTCGCTGGGAATCGTGATCCCGCTCGCGGAGATCTACGCCGGGATCGAGTTTCGGCCGCTGACCGACGAGGAACGATTCCGCACCGGGAACCTGCGGGAGGGGTGACGGGCCGTCGCTGGCATCCCTCCTCGGGCTGCGCTATCGGAGGGGATGAACATCAGACGCGCCGAGATCGCGCGCGAGACCTCCGAAACCAGGATCCGCGTCGAATGGTCGCTCGACGGCCGCGGCGAATCGAAGATCGCCACCGGGCTGCCCTTCTTCGATCACATGCTTGTGCTCTTCGCGCGGCATTCGCTCACGGATCTGATCGTGACGGCGGACGGCGATACGCAGATCGACGCGCATCACACCGCGGAGGATACCGGCATCGTGCTCGGTCAGGCGCTCTCCCGCGCCCTGGGCGACAAGCACGGACTCGTGCGCTACGGCCACTTCCTGCTCCCCATGGACGAAACGCTCTGTCGCGTCGCCCTCGATCTCAGCGGTCGTCCGTTCCTCCGCTACGCGCTGCCGGCGAACCTGCAGCGGCACGTCCATGAGGCGATCGGCGGACACTTTCCCCTGCAGCTCGTGGAGGAGTTTCTGCGCGCGTTCACCACGCATGGCGGCGTCACGCTGCACTGTGAGGTGCTGGAAAGTCGCGACCTTCATCACGCCTCCGAATCCATCTTCAAGGGAGTCGCCCGCGCGCTCGAAATGGCGCTGCGCTGTGATCCGCGCGTCCCCGGCGTTCCGAGCACAAAGGGGACGCTCATCTGAACGTCGAACGCTGAGCCCCGACTTTCGGAATTCCGGCGATTCTCCCGCGCTTTTCATTTTCTCTCATCCTTTTCTTTCCGTGCTTGCCGCTATCGTCGACTACGGTTCGGGGAATTTGCGCAGCGTCGCCAAGGCGCTGGAACGCGTCGGAGCGACCACACTTGTCGCTTCCTCCCCGGCGGAGGTCGAAGCCGCGGATTTGCTCGTGCTGCCGGGAGTGGGAGCGTTCGGGGACTGTGTCGGGAACCTGCATGCCCGGGGCTGGTGGGAACCGATCGCGGCGTGGCTGCGCGCCGAGCGGCCGTTCCTCGGCATCTGCCTCGGCTACCAGCTGCTCTTCGAATCCAGCGAGGAATCCCCGGCGACCGCGGGTTTTGGCCGGTTTCGGGGTCACGTGCGCCGTTTCGACTCCACGCTCCTGAAGGTTCCGCAGATCGGCTGGAATCGGATCACGCCGGTTCACCCGGCCGACCCGCTCTGGCACGACCTCGGCCCGGACCCCCACGTCTACTTCGTGCACTCATTTTACCCCGAGCCCGCCGATCCCGCCACGGTGGCCGCGACGTGCGATTATGGGATCCGTTTCGCCGCCGCAGTGAGCGGGCCTGGTCCGCTCCTCGCCACGCAATTTCATCCGGAGAAAAGCCAGCGGGCGGGCCTCGGCCTGCTCCGGAATTTCCTCGCCCAAGTGCCGGTGGCCGCCGCCCCGGATCAGCCCCTTTCACCCGCCTGATTTATGCTCCTTTTCCCTGCGATCGACCTGATGTCCGGCGAAGTCGTGCGCCTCCGTCAGGGGCTCGGCGACGAGAAAACGGTCTTCCCCGGTCAGCCCGCGGAATGGGCGGCGCGCTGGCAGCATGAAGGGGGCGACTGGCTGCACGTCGTCGATCTCGATGCCGCCTTTTCGGGCGAACGCGCGAACGAAGAGGCCATCCGCGCGATCCGCGCGGCCATCACGATCCCGCTCCAGCTCGGGGGCGGAATGCGTTCGCTGCCGGCCATCGAATGCGCGCTCGAACTCGGCGTGGACCGGGTCGTCATCGGCACCCGCGCCGCGGAGTCCCTCGCGTTCGTGCGCGAAGCCGTTGAAACGTTTGGGGGGGCGAAGATCGCGATCGGCATCGACGCCCGCGGCGGTCTCGTGGCGGTGAAGGGCTGGACGGAGTCCTCTTCGCGCCAGGCCCTGGATCTCGCGCGCGATGTCGCGGCGCTCGGGGTGGGGGCGATCATCTACACGGACATCGCCACGGATGGCATGATGACCGGACCGAACTTCGCGGCGCTCGACGCCATGATCGCGGCCGTGACGACGCCGGTCATCGCCAGCGGCGGCGTCTCGCGCCCGGAGGATGTCGCCGCGCTGGCGGCGTGCCCGCGCTTGCACGGGGCGATCATCGGGCGGGCCCTCTATGACAGCGCGATCGACCTGAGCAGAATCCGTCCGCCGCGGCCCCATTGCTGAGCGGACCGGATGGTCCCAAGATGGCGGCCCATGTCCGCCGCCGATGCCAACGTCCGCCGTTTCGTCTGGTTTCGGACGCTGTTCAACGCCCGCTATTATTATCCCGTCTTCGGCGTCCTGTTCCTCGACTACGGCCTGACGCTCGAGCAGATGAGCGTGCTGAATTTCGTCTGGGCGATTGCGATCGTCGGGCTCGAGGTCCCGAGCGGTGCGCTGGCCGACCTGTGGGGCCGGAAGCGGCTCCTCGTGCTCGCGGCCGCTTTCATGGTCGGAGAGATGCTCCTGCTCGCCTGGGTTCCGCTCGGAAACGCGACCCTCATCTTCGCCGTGTTTCTCGTGAACCGGATCCTGAGCGGAGCCGCTGAAGCCAGTGCGAGCGGCGCCGATGAAGCGCTGGTGTACGACTCGCTCCGCGCGGAGGGGCGGGAGGGCGAGTGGAGCCTCGTGCTGCAGCGGACGGCCCGCTGGCAGTCGCTGGCATTTATCCTCACGATGGTCACGGGTGGCCTCGTTTACGATCCCCACACGGCCAATGCGATCGCCACGTGGGTGGGTTCCACGACGAGCTTCGATGCGCGGACGACGATGCGCTTCCCGGTCTATCTGACCCTCGCGCACGCCGTCGTTGCCCTCTTCGTCACGCTGGGCTTTCGGGAGTCCGCCGCGCTGGCGGGAAGCGGTGCCATCTCCGCGGCGGAGACTTGGCGCCTCATCCGGCGGGCGGCGGGCTGGATCCTGCGCTCGCCGGTCGCGCTCTTTCTGATTGTCGCCGGGCTCCTGCACGACAGCGTCGCGCGGCTGGTCCTGACGATGGGGAGCAATTACTACCGGCTCATTGACGTGCCCGTCGCCGCGTTCGGACTCATCGGGGCGGCCTTCGGCGCCTTCGGACTCTTCGTTCCGGCCATCGCCCGCCGGATGGTCGAACGGCGCGGGATCGGCTGGAATTTCACCGCGCTCGCCGCGGTGACCCTGCTCGCGCTCACGGGCCTGACGCTCCAGCGGAGGTGGGCGGGAGTTGTTTTTGTATTTCTCCTCGGTGCCGTGATGAACGCGCTGGGATTCTTCCTTTCGCATTACCTCAACGCGCTTGTCGCCTCGGCGGATCGCGCCACGATCCTCAGCTTTCGCGGATTGGCTTACAATCTGGGCTACGGCACGCTCAGCCTGCTCTTCGCGGGGTTGCTCAGCGGCCTGGCGGCCCGACCCGGGATCGGTCCGGAAGGAGCCTTTGGCTCGGCGCTGAGCTGGCTGCCGTTTGGTTTTGCGCTCGCTCTCATTCCGCTCGTGATCCTGGCCCGACGCACGCCGGACCTCGGATCATCCCCGGCGCCGCGCGGATGAAATGACGAGGCGAAAGAATATTTCTTTGACAACCCGTCCGCTGCGCGGCACAACGCGGTCGTCTTTCTTTCCTTCATTCCATGAAAAAGCTGTTTTCCCTCTTCGCCATTGTGGCGGCCTCCCTCGCGTCGACCGGTTCGGTTCAGGCCCAGGCTACGGGCGTTTTTGGGGGATACGTGTTTACGACCCAGAATGGCTTGGATAACACCAGCACGCGTCGGGCGGCCCCAGGCACTGGAAACGGTTCGATCGCGTCCCTCGGCACGTCTGAAGCGACGGCTCCAGATCTGGGGACGTATAACATTTACTTCCAGTCCCTGACGCTTAGCGGCGGCGAGATTTTAACGTTCAAGAACGGCGGCGGGAACGTCACGGCGACGGACCTTTTCTATGCGATCTACCCGGTGGGCAATCGTCCCGGGGCACCCTCCTTCACTGCTTTTAACCTCGGGTTCACCGCTAACTCGACTTTCTCGGATGCCTCCGGACAGAGCTACACGAACCCTGGCGATCAGAAGTGGTCAACTCCCGGCGCGGCCGTCAATCTGCTCACGGCCTCGGGCTTCGGCGGGCTCGGCTCGCAACAATACACGTTGGAGCTCTTTTTCCGGGCCAGCACGAGTCTGGGCGATCGCTTCCTCAACAATGGCGGCACGAACTATTTCGCCAGCTTCACGGTGGTTCCGGAGCCTTCGACTTACGGCGCGGCTGCCCTCCTCCTCGGAGCGGTGGTTTGGAGCCAGCGTCGGCGCTTCTCGGTCCAGCCAGTCGCTTGATCGCACGCGATCGTGCTTTCCTAGGCCGCGCGGAGACGCGCGGCCTTTTTCTTTTCGGGTCGATCCGCGGCGACCCCCGGCCTTGACGTCGGCAAAACTTCCGCCACTCGTTTTTCGTTTTGAAGGAGTCGCCGAGCCCGCCCCCCCGCCGGAGGATTCCTGCGGTGCTTTCCGCGCCGTTGGAAAGGCAGGACGCCAATCTTGATCTGCGCGAAAAGGTGGCGAACGCCGTCGAACCAGCGAGCTGGCTGGTTTCGGAAGACGGGCTCTCACCCGAAGAAATGGCGGATCGGCGTCGCCGGCGGCGGCTTCGGTGGGGCGTCGGCGTCCTGATCGTCCTCCTGCTTGGCGGGGCGTGGTTCGCGGCCCGACCCGTCTCCCGAATGGCGCGAGCTTTCCAAGCCCGTCGACTCGCGGCCCAAGCGGAGGTGCTGCTGCCGGGAGCTGACTGGGCCGCGGCTTTCCCGCTCGCCCGGAGTGCCGTGCAGCTCTCCTTCGCCGAGCCGGCGGCGGTCCGCGCCATGGCGAAGTTTCAGTCGCGCGCCGGATCACCCGAGGCGATCGGCTGGTGGTCGCGCTATTGCGAAATGCAGCCGGACGACGCGGCCGCGCTGCTGTCCTTTGCGCACGCGGCCATCCGGCATGGCGAGCTGACGGTCGCGGAGGCGGTCATTCAGCGGATCCCGGCAGCGGAGCGGACGAAGGCCGCGTATTCTGAAGTTCTTTCCGCCCAGGCGCTGGCGCGCGGCGATGCCCGCGGTCTCGAAGACGCGACGCGGCAATGGGTCGCCCGCGCTCCGGGGGACGAACTCGCCGCGCTGAACCTGGCCGGGATCGAGCTGCGCTCCAGCGACGAGGCGCTCGTCGCCGCCGCGCGCGCCCGGTTGACGGCCCTGGCGGGAAAGCCCGCCTTCGCCCGCCCCGCCCTCCGGACGCTCGCGATCGATGCGCTCGCTCGGCGAAATTTTTCTGAGGCCGCGCGCCTCGCAGGTGAGCTCGCGGGCCGCGATCCCGCCGAGTTTGACGACATCCTGCTGGAACTCGACGTCCTGAGCGCGGCTTCGGACGCGTCGCTGGTGCCGCGCTTGCGGGCGGCGCAGAAGACCGCCGGCGATGACGCCGGCCGCATCGTTGCTCTCGGCTCGTGGATGTTTACCCGGGAGCACGGGACGGATACCCTCCGCTGGTTGAAGAGTCTGCCCGATTCCCTCCGGGTGCGGCCGCCGGTGGCGATCACCGTCGCGGATGCCCTGCTGGTCGCCCGCGATTGGAATGCGCTCGCCGCGACCACGCGCACGCAAGACTGGCGGGGCAGTGACTTCCTCCGTTTCGCCTATCAGGCGAGGGCCGCGCGCGAACTCGGGCGGGATGACGGGTCGAAGATCTTCTGGCGGCGTTCCCTGGAGGTCGCGCGCTCGGTTTTTGCGCGGGCGACTCTGGTCAAGCTTCTGGCGAGCTGGAAATGGAACGCCGAACTCGAGGAAACGCTCTGGACCGTCTTCGCTGATTCCCCCAAGGAGCGCTGGGTCCTGCCGGTGCTGGAGAAGTTTTACGTCTCCTCCGGTAACACGCGCGGACTGAACCGCGTCGCTCGCGAACGCCGGGCGCTGGGAGACGCGGATCCGATGACGCTGAACGATCTCGCGGCAACTTCGCTGCTCCTCGTGGAAAATCTGGGGCAGGCGCACCGCCTCGCGGAGGACCTGGCTAAAGCGCATCCCGCGGACGCGATGATCCAGTCCACCTACGCGTATTCCCTGCATCTGCTGGGACGCTCGGACGAAGCGCTCGCCGTTTTGCGAAAGCTGCCGGAAGCGGAGCGCCGCCGTCCGGCGGTGGCGGCCTACTACGGCATCTGTCTCGTCGCGAATGGCCAGCCGCAGCTGGCGGAGGAGTCTTTCGCGCTCGCGGAAGCATCCCGACTGTTGCCGGAGGAGCGGAAGGCCATCCGCGAAGCGCGCTCGCAGGCTCGCTGACGACCCACCGAGCCGATTCCCGTTCGCACCTTGTCGTGCGCTCGTGAAGAGACCGTTCGACCGGAATGCCGTCCGTGCGATAGTGAAACCACTGTCAGGAACTTCAGACTTTAGTCGCTCAGCTTGAGCTGAATGATTCGATCAACCCAATTGCTCTCGTGAAGATCCCGCACCTGCGCAAATGCGGGCTGTTCCTCGCTTCCACCCTCGCGATGGTGAGCGTTGTCGGCGGCGCCGTCCGTGCGAACGACGATGCCGGTGCGAACCCCGCAAAGGCCAGCGGGAGCAGTGAGGAAGCGGGGACCTCCCGGTTCGAGTTTTTCTTCCACGGCGGAGACGCGTCGTATTCCAGCCGGGGTGCCTCGACCCCGCCCACGAGTCACGGTTTTACGGGTGAGGCGATGAGCGTCGCCTTCACGCTCACCGGCGCGGATTCCTTTGCGTTTAACGTGACGTTTGCTTCGGGTTCACCCACCACCGAGACCTTCACCGGGTCCCTTTCCGGTACCACCGGGAGCGGCATTGATCGGATCCGCCTTTTTTCGTTCGACGCTGGCGCGGGCGGAGACAGCAACGCGTTCTTCAACAGTATCGCCATTGTTCCGGAGGCGTCGACGTACCTCGCCGCCGCGTTCCTCCTTGGGGTGCTGGGGGTCCACCAGCGGAAGCGGCTGCGGGCTCGGCTGAGTCGCTGAGACCCGCCGCGAGCGGGCTGATGTCCATTTCACCCGCCCGACTGCCCCTTTACAGCCACCGGTGCGCGGGCATTTTTCGCCCATGGTCCCACGTCGTGTTTGCCGCACCCGCCGCTCCGGCTTCACGCTGATCGAGTTGCTCGTCGTCATCACGATCATCGCGGTGCTGGCCGGGCTGCTCTTCCCGGTGATCGGCTCGGTCCAGGATGCCGCCCGGAAGACTCAAGCCGCGTCAGACTGCGGTCAGATTGCCACGGCGGTGAAGGCCTACTTCGCGGAGTACGGCAAGTATCCGGTGGCGGACTATAAGCAGGGTTACGACACGGTGGTGGGCGATCATGCCGGGTCGATGAAGGAAGGAAGTTATCGCCAGGGATCCTCCAGCAGTGCGCTGATGTTCAATGTTCTGCGGGCGAAGGACGACACGACGCTGGACCAGCGTTGGAAGGCCGCCGACTTGAACCCGAAGCAGGTGATTTATTTCGAGGGCGCGATCGCGAAGGACAACACGAAGCCCCGGGCGGGTTTCGCCAACGGTGGCCAGTACAACGGCTGCTACTTCGATCCCTTCGGCAGCGAATACGCGATCTACGTCGATTCGAATTACGACGGAATCCTCGATCATTTCGGAATTTACAAGGATTGGCCGAGCATGACCACCGGAGGAGCAACGAGCACCGATCAAAATTTGATGCGGGTCGGCGTCGGGGTCGCGTCGTCCGGGAAGGACCAGAAAACGGGGAGTACGGGCCAAGTCACGGGCAACGTGTTCAAGGGCTCGGACGATGTTGCGACGTGGTAGCGGGGCGCCGCCGATCGCTTCGGCAGCAGAGGGGGACCGCGGGTCAGTCTTTCCCTGCTTTCCCCTGCGGTCTGGCGCCAGCATTGGCCGGGCCCGATTTTCTCCCGTTTGATCGCGAATTTTTCTTGCCGTCGAGCGGGCACAGCTTTAGCAACAGGCGTTGTCCTCCCCATGAAAACCGCTCCGCTGCTCATCGCCCTCGCCTCGCTTGGCCTATCGACCGCTGCCTTCGCGCAGACGATGACGTACCTCGGGAACGGAGCCGGTGGTTTCGGCGGACCCGTGGGTGGTGGATCCCTCCAACTGAGTAGCGCGGCGGGAACGCTGACCGGGACCTATACCCGTGGGGGCGGGCAATTTAATGACATTCTTGTATTGTACATCGATTCCCAAGCGGGTGGGCTCACTAACACCTCGACACTCGGGGACAACGCCGATGGCGGCCGGAGCGCGACCTCTGGATTCGATGGGACGAATCGCTCCACCGTGACGTTCGCTTCGGGGTTTGCGGCGGACTACGCAATCACGATCGGGAACAGCTTTGCAGTCACCTACCAACTCGCGTCCGGCGGCCCGAATTCGCTGGTTTTCGGCTCAAATGGAAATCTGTCTCCGATGGGCAACACGCAGACTTCCTACACCTTCACGCTGCCACTGAGCAGCCTCGGTTTGACGGCTGGCCAAGGCTTCCGGTTTGTCGCGACCTATTTGAACACGCAGGCCTTCCGCTCGAATGAGTCGTTCTTGAATCAGAACAACGCCGACCCGTTTTCTGGGGCTGCGGCGAACATCGGCTCGGCTCCGGTCACCCTCTCGAATTTCTCGACTTTCGGCACGCCCGTCCCAGAGCCTTCCACGATCGTGCTGAGCCTGATCTCCCTCGCGGGGTTCACGGCGCTGCGCCGTCGGAACAGGCGCTGATCCGCGACGTTCCCAGGTTTTCAAGGGCAGGCTCCGGCCTGCCCTTTTTGTTTGGCAAGCGGGTGCGTCGTCAAGATGCGGGGGATCTCCGGGAGATGCAGCGCATCTCAGAAAGATGCGGGGGATCTTCGGGAGATGCGGCGCATCTCAAAAAGATGTGGGGAATCTTCGGGAGATGCAGCGCATCTCAAAAAGATGCGGCGGATCTCTGGAAGATGCGGCGCATCTCAAAAAGATGCGGGGCATCTTCGGGAGATGCGGCGCATCTCAAAAAGATGTGGCGGATCTTCGGGAGATGCGGCGCATCTCAAAAAGATGCGGGGGATCTTCGGGAGATGCAGCGCATCTCAAAAAGATGGGTGAATTCTCAGTAAAGCGCACGGATTCTCAATAAACGGAGACTTTGAGCTTCGCGCCACGCTCTTGGCGGATCGAATAACGAATGATGTGTCCGGGCGGGAGTTCGCGTCCCGAAGGGCCTGCCGCGAGAGCCCAAGACGCACGAGGTGAAGACCACCGAGGATTTTGCGCCGCTCGAAGATTGGTCGCGCGGCTCGACGATATGGAGTGCGGCTGCCCTCTGCCGCTTTCACCGGGGGTTTCGTTTGGATGGGCGTTGGATGTCCAAGGCACCGGGGTAGACGGCGTCCGTGGAGGCGTCGAAGGCGGGGACAAGTACGGGGCGCTGGCTTGCCCGCCGGGGGCATGCGACGATCTTACCCCCGCCAAAGCGGCAGAGGGCAGCCGCACTCCAAATCCCCCCAGTGCGCCAGCGGCGCCACCGGGGGGACGCACGACGATCGTCCGAGAAAGCGCATTTCCTCCGCGGCGCCGCGCGTCTCCAAGTGCTCCACCGCGGACTGCTCCAGCTTGCGAGGGAGTACGGCTGGCAACTCGAAGCTTGGGCCGTCTTTTCGAATCACTACCACCTCGTGGCGCAGTCTCCGGCCGATCCGAGTTCGCTCCGACCGATGCTGAAACAACTGCACACGCGGATGAGCGGCTGCTTGAACCGACTGGATGCGACGCCCGGGAGAAGGGTCTGGCACAATTTTTGGGAGACCATCCTGACGCCCGAGAAGAGCTACCTGGCGCGTCTCGCCTACGTCCACCAGAACCCCGTCCGACATGGTTTGGTCCCCGTGGCGAACGCCTACCCGTGGTGCAGTGCCGCTTGGTTCGAGCGCACTGCGCCGAGCGCCGCGGTCAAGACCATCTCCGGCATTAAGACCGACCAAGTGAAGGTCATCGACGATTACGACCCGCTCGATGATTGGTAGCGCGGCCGGGCCGAACTTCACCCAGTTTCCGCGGTAAAGGCGTTGCAACCCGTTCTCCGCCTGCTTATCTGCGAATACCAGACCTCACCGCCTCCCGACGCTCGCCGTACCCCAAAACGTCCCTTAGAAGTTCCCCCCGCAGTGAAGTCCCGCCTCACCTGGCTTTGGCAGGCGCATGGCCGCGCCCTGCTGTTCGCGTGCCTTGTCGCGCTGGTTCTCGCCTTCGCCCCGCGCCGGGCGCGAGGGGAGGCGATGCTCCAGTATTTCAATACGGACTGGAAGGAGATCGCCGACCGGATGCCGGAGTTAGCCGAGGCGGGCTACACCTCGCTGTGGCTGCCTCCGCCGACGAAGGGTTCCGGCGGTCTTTCGGTGGGCTACGATCTCTGGGATCGGTTTGACCTTGGTTCGAAGGACCAGCGGGGAAGCGTGCGGACGCGCTACGGCACGGAAGGAGAGCTCATCCGGCTCGTCGAAATCGCGCATCGCTTCGGCATCCGAGTCTATTTCGACAACATCATGAACCACAATGCGTTCGATGTTCCGGGGTACAACGAGTTCACCCCGATCGACATCTACCCGGGCATGGTCCCGGAGGATTTCCACCTTCGGATCACCCCGGAAGGATTTTACCGGAAGTGGGATAACATCCGCAGCTACGGCGACGCCTGGCAGGTGCAGCACCTCGGCCTCGCAGACCTCATCGACATCGCTCAGGAACTGCCGCTCAACGAGAATTTCGGCTTCACCGAAGGCAGCACGTTTCCGAAGATCAGCTTCAAGCGGCAACCCGATGTCCGAGATCCGGTGACGGGCAACGTCAGCGTTTCGAGCAGCGCGTATTACCTCGATCTCACGCTCCCCATCAGCGTGACGAATCCGGCGACCGGGATCAGCTTCACGGTGTACAACTTTTCGAACAAGGAGCCCTTCCAGGACGTGGGCTACGTCAATTCGCACGGCGTCTTCGTCGCGAGCGCTGCGGGCAACGGGAAGTTTGATTTCGAGGATCTGAACGGCAACGGCGTGCATGATCCGGGCGAGCCGAGTGAGCCCTTCGACGACACCGGGACCGATCCCAGCAATCCGGCCCATCGCACGGCGGCCTACGGCTTCGGCGACGGGCGCTATAACATGGGAACGGTCCAGACGGAGGACGTGGGCGCCTTTCTGATTCGCTCGTCCCGCTGGCTCTTCGATCGCACCAAGGCGGACGGCCTGCGACTCGACGCGGTGAAGCACGTGCCGGATTATTTCTTCGGCCAGCAGTCCGGCGGCAACAAGGATTCCAGCAGCGCGGGTTACCTCGGACAGGCGCAGGAGCAGTTCAACATCACGCGGGGGTATTCCGACTGGGACAATCATCGGGACACGCTCTTCGACAGCGAGCGGCCGCGGGATGACGCCATGATGTTTGGCGAGCACCTCGGCAATCCGCCGCCGTACGGCGGCTATTGGGACGCGGGCATGCGGCTCGTGGACAATGATCTCCGGAGCAATCTGAACAACGTGCTCGGAAACCCGAGTGCGACTCTCGCGGGACTCGATCAACCGGGCGGGGGAGGATTCCAGCCCGGTCTGGGAATCATGCACGCGCAAAGTCATGACAACGACTACGTGTCCCGCCCGGAGCTCCAGAATGCGATGTATCTGACGCGCGCAGGAATCGGCCTGATCTACACCGACGGAAACCACCAGGCCCAGACGCTCGGGCAGTCGGGTGGCGCCTTCCCCCGCCACGCGAACACGAACTTCCTCGGCCAGTACGGGGACCAGCGCATTCCGAACCTGCTCCAGGTCCACGGCCAGTTTGCGCGCGGCAGCCAGATCCCGAAGTGGAGTGACAACGACGTCGTTTCCTACGAGCGCCGGGACAAGCGGGAGAACGGCGCGATGAGCGACGGCGACGGCACCACGCTCCTCGTGATGCTGAACGACAACTACGCGAGCGGTCAGGGTCGATCCATCACCACGACCTTTCCGGGCGGAGCCTATCTCTACAACTACTCCACGTACGGCGGCGGCTTCTACTTCACCGTCCCGGCCAATCAGCAGATGGGGAGCGTGATCATCCCGCCGGGCGGATATTTCCTCTTCTCCTGGCGGAGCCCGGAGCAGCCGTTCGTCTTCGCTGGCTCGAATGTGAAGCCCATCACCATCCTGCAGGGCAATCAGCCGGCGGGGACGGTGAACGTCGTACGGAAGGATGGGCCCGACGGCGATCCCGCATTCAATCCCTACGCGTTGCCGGACCCCGTCTCGACGGATTACTCCTACACGATCCCCATTCCGGTGGTGACGGACGGGAGCAATCTTTCCTTCCTTGCGCGCGGAGATGGCTCCGCCGAGAACATGCTGATCGAGCTCGATGGCGGCATCGACGTGAACTCGCAGATGGGAATCGGCCCCCAGACCGGCGAAAAGCGCGACAATCCGCCGGCGCTCGCGACGGACACGTACCTCGGCTACGAGCAGATGCAGTTCGTCCGGCGCACGACCGAGAAATTCGGCGCCAAGGACACGGCTCGCAACGTGATCGGTTCGACCGGAGCGGAGTCGTACCAGGCGACGCTCGGCACCGCGGGATTCACCGTGAACAACGGCAGCGGCGTGAACGCGACAGCCAACACCGCGGCGTTCGTGTACCACGACCCGGCCGGGACGCGGGACATCGATGCGCAGCCCCAGTTCAGTCCGGCGCCGCAGACCGCCGGCGGGAATCCCATCAGCGTGCGGGTGAAGACGGGCTACCAATTTCAGATCAGTCAGGTGTGGTTGTATTACACGACGGACGGCGCGTCATTCCCCGAGGGATCCGGCGGCACCGGGAAGGGCTCGACGTCGGTCGTGCCGCTGGCGTTTGAGACCCACGGGAGTCCGGTTGGATCGAATGTGACCGACTGGTGGATCGGCACGATTCCGGCGCTGCCCGCAGGCACGGTCCTGCGGTACAAGGTGGGTGCGACGGGCACCGTTTCTCCCAGCGTCTTTCCGAGCAGTGCCGTCAACGCGGATCTGAAGCGCCGGATGGAGACGGTGTTCCAGATCACCGGGTTCAACGCGACGACCGCGACCTATTTTCCGCACAACGACTACGGCGTGCGCGCCACCGGCCTGAAGGAGGGCTATCACGTCGTGCGGGTGAAGGAGTTCCTGAATCGCGTGGGCCGGGCGAGTATTTTCAACACCTACACCCAGACATTTTACTACGACGCCCAGCCCCCGGGCGGAGAAATCAAGTTCCCTGGGACCGACGGCGACACCGTCGCCGGATCGCAGTACGGCGTGGTCGTGCGCGCGGATCCGAGCGTCACCAAAGTGCTCTATCGCATCCTCGATGGCGACCCGAGCAACGACGATGCGGCCACGCTCGTGAACAACGGGAACGGCGCCTGGGTCGCGGCCTCGGAGGTCACGCCGAGTCTTTTCGTGCAGAGTGCCTACGAGCGGGAGTTCCGCTTGAACTACGTGAACATCCCGTCCAGCGGCACGGGCACCATCCAGGTGCGCTTGCTGGAGGTGACGTCGGCGGCCGATATGACGCTTTCCGATTCGGCCGGCCATTTCACCACGCTCACGCGGACCGTGAACACGCTGGGGCCGGACACGCGGATGTTCGTGGCCTATCCCACGACCGACGGCGACGCGGTCGGCCAGGGCTACGTGATGAAGGTCGCCTTCAGCAAATCACTCGCCGCCGGTCTCAGCACGCCGGACCTCATCAGTCGCTTCCTGATTCGCATCGGTTCGAGTGAAGCGACGGATGCCGGGACCATCCAGTCACCGGCTTCGTACATCGTAAACTACGACGTGAATGCGAACTACCACGAGCTCGCCTACCCGCTCCCGAATCTCTATAACGATCTCCCAAACTACCTGCACAAGATCACCGTCACGCACACCCGACCCGGAAATCTGCCGGTCCTGACGGCGACGCGGATCGTGAAGGCTATCCCGGCGCCGCAGCCGCCCGCGATCGACATCATTAACCCGCCGGAGTTCGACGCGGACGGTAAGGCCTTCGTCATCATTCTGCCCGCGAGCGCCGCCCCCACGCCGCAGCAGCGGCAGTACCCGATTCGGATCAGCACCGGCATCGCGGCCGACCACGTCACGCTCGCCGCGTCGCTGGGGAATGTGCTGGCGTCTGATCTGGTGCCCTCGCCCACGAACCCCACGGTCAACGGGAACACGAAGTTCTGGGATTACACCTGGCAGAACATCGCCGCGGGCTCCGCTCAATTTACCGCCGGAGTCTTCGTGACGGGGAACAACACGAGCACGCCCGACAACATCTCGGTGCGTAACACGCAGGTCCTCTTCCGGCAGCTCGTCACGCCCGTGCCAGGGGATGCGGATTCGGACGACGACGGACTCTACGACACTCTGGAAACGACCATCGTCCCGCTGCCGACCACAAATTCCGAGACCTGGGTGAACGGCGACGTGCACGTCTATTTCATCTCCGGAAAGACCGATCCGCTGTCGCCGGACTCTGACGACGACGGCCTCACCGACGGACTCGAGTCCGGCTGGGTGACTCCCGGTGCGGCCACGAATCTCACGACGGACACGAACGGCGACGGCGAGCCAAACTTCGTCCCCGATCAGGATCCGCCCATCTTCAACACGACGGATAACGCGACCCGGCCTCCAGGTTACGAACTCTACGATCCCTGGCCCTACGATCTCAACCGCCCGCGCACCGACCTGATTGCCGGCTCGATGACCGATCCGACGAAGCCGGATACAGATGACGACGGCCTGAAGGACGGCATTGAGGACGCGAATCACAACGGCCGCGTCGACATCTGCACGGTCGATGCGAACGGCAACATCACCGGCGTGATCAAGCATCCGCCCACGATCTACAACACGTCGCGGGTCGATCGGAGCAAGCTTCCCGCCGGGGCCCTCTTCATGGAAACGGATCCGAACAATCCCGACACCGATGGCGACGGGATTTCCGACGGCGAGGAAGACAAGAACCACAATGGCGTGGTCGATCTCGCGATCATCGATCGCAATGTCACGGACGGGAGCGGCAACTTCGTCGTGCTCGGCGT
Source organism: Chthoniobacterales bacterium (assembly GCA_038322235.1). Classification (GTDB taxonomy): domain Bacteria; phylum Verrucomicrobiota; class Verrucomicrobiia; order Chthoniobacterales; family SZAS-18; genus SZAS-18. The sequence goes on along the minus strand of JBBQFQ010000002.1, from coordinate 130,436 downwards.
GCTGAACGACGACTCAAACGCGCTCGGTTTCGGCAAGTACACGGACTACTGCTACTCGTTCACGGACACGACGGTCACGCCGGCGAAGTTCTATCAGTTCAAGCGGCTCGATAAGCGCAAGCTCGCGGCGGCGTTTCCCCGGGTGAACCCCGCGGACGGACACACGATCGACGTGATCTGGCTCGAGACCGATCCGCGCGATCCCGACACGGATGGCGATGGCCTGCCGGACGGTTGGGAGGTCCGCTACGGCCTCGATCCGCTCGATGACGGTATCGCCGGTCACCGCAGCCTGCGCACGGGTCTGGCGTCGAACTCGAGCAATGGCGCGCTGGGCGATCCGGATAACGACGGATTCAACAACCTGCAGGAGTTCCTGAATGGATCGGATCCCAATTCGCCGAACACCGGCGTGCCGCCTCCGGCGAACAGCATCGTGATCGGACCGCAGACGCCTCCGATCACGGTCGGCGCGGTGGTGAACGCGAAGGATTTCACCGATTGGACGATGGACGATTTGATCGCCATCGATCCCTACGACGGCGACGGCCCGAACAACCAGGGCAGCGACGTCTATCACGCCTACGATGGCTTCGATTCCTCGCGCGACATTGTGGCCTTCTACGCCCATGACGGCGGCGATTCCGCGCAGGGCGGCGACGGGAAATTCTACTTCCGCCTCGATCTGCACGATCTGAAGGCCTTCGCCGAGGAGGGCAATCTCGACTTTTACGTGGTCGTGAATGCCGGCCAACCCGGCACCGGCGAGCGCAACCTACCGGACGGCGTGGACACGGCGACCAACCTCGGCTGGCAGGCGGTCGTGGCCTGCTATCAGTCGAACAAGGGTCGCGTCTACATCGACACGGACCCGCTCCACAACTCCACGCAGATTGGCCAGGAGTTGACGCAATTCGGAGTCGTCGCGCGCGATCAAAACGCGGCCAACGGTTTCCTGAAGAGCTATTACAATTCTGACCTCGACGCGGTGGAGGTCAGCATCAGCCGCCAGGCCCTGCGGGATGCCGGATGGAACGGACTCGATGCGCGCGACCTCAAGTTCCAGGTCTTTACGACGAAGGACGGAACCACGAACAGCCCGGTCGGCGCGGGCGACATCGGTGGGCGCTCCGACATTCGCGATACGATTCGCGACGACTACATCGCGAGTGACTACTATCTCGATCAAATCAACATCCGGGGCAGCAAAAGCGTGCTTTACCAGTGGTACGGAAAGCGCGCCCAGAACGACAATGGCCGCCGCGTCAAAGTCATCACGCTCGTGGCGGGGAATCACGCCATCGAGCCCGGCAATCAGATCCAGGCGCTGATCAACAACGGCGCCGGCGCCGGACTCTATCGCGCGCTCGACGTGCACCAGGCCTACGGCGTGCCCCTGACGCTGCACCTGACGCCCACGCTCGCTTCCGCGATCCAATGGGCCGCGGTCGATCCCGCGGTGAACAAGCCCTATCTCGATGGCCCCGCCTTTAACGCCCGGATCGCGGCGCTCAAGGCCCAGGGGATCATCGAACTGACGGGCACGACCTTTGCCGATCACCCGCTCAGCTACTTCCCGCTGAGCTACAACGCGGACAACATCGCGCTGGCGAATTCGGTGCTCGCGCAGATTTACGGCTCGGCTCCGTCCGCCCGGACCTTCTGGCCGAGCGAGCAGGTCCTCGATTCCGCCACGCTTGATCAGATTCGGCAGCTTGGCTTCCAGCAGACCTTCGTCACGCAGGGCCGCCACATCTTCAAGTGGTTTGGACGTCAGGAGGCGGTTGGTTCCAATGGGTACCGGCTCAACCGGATCAACGGCGTCAACGCCCTCGTCATCAACAATGACGGGACGACGAACCTGCTGGGCGCGAACGACGACAACGGCCTGAGCATCCAGCTCCGCCAGCTCTTCAATCGCAAGGCGCGCAGCGCTCAGGTCGATCAGGTGGTCGTGCTGCTGACCACGTGGGACGACTTCGGCTCGAAGGCGTTCGCGGACGCCTATGACAAAAGCATCCGCTGGATGGCCAGCCGTCCGTGGGTGCAGATCGTCACGCCCGATCAGATCGGCAGCGCTCAGGTGGATCTATCCCTGCCGGCGGACGGCGTCGGTGACACTTGGGGCACGGCTGATCGCGGGACCCAAGCCGCGTTGCCCAAGGTGGCGCGCGACTGGATCGACCACGCCACCGAGGAGAACTACGACAACTGGTATTACGGTCAAAGCGGGCGCGAGGAGAGCCTGAGCGGGAAGATATTCAACGTGCGGACCGGCGTCCCCCTGCCGCAGCCGTTCGGCGCGCTGGGGACTGGTTCCGCCAGCACGATCACCAACGCCACATGGAATGCGGTCAACGCGATGAGCAATCTGCCCGCGCTCGCGGGGATCGGATCGCTCGCGCGCATGACGTTCGGGGCGGCACTTTTCACGACGGCGTTCCATGACCAGACGAATAACGATCTCACGAAGTATTCGACGGGCGCTTACGTCTACCCGGACATCACGCTCCAGAATCTCGCGTCCTTTGCGAAGGTCGCCCAGTCGCAGGCGCGAAACGCCGCGGTCTACAAGCGCGTCAACGATTGGGCGGTGGCAGCCCAGACCGGCGTCTATGCCGGCACTGCGGTCGCCGAGGCGAGCGATGTCGATCTCGACGGTGAGAACGAGTACCTCCTCTTCAACGATCGGATCTTTGGACTCTTCGAGCGACAGGGTGGGAGAATGACCGCAGCGTGGCTGCGGGATCTGGACACCGGGGCAGTGTATCAGGTCGTCGGCAATTTCGTCTCGTATAGTGGCAGCGAGACCGAGGACGAAGGCTTCCCGAACACGGCGAATGGCGCCGCGGCCGCCTTCCGCACCAGCGCCTTCAAGGATTGGTTCGCCAGCCAGACGGGAGGTCCGGGCCTGACGTATGCGAACGTCCTCTACACCGTCACGCCGGCGGCCAGCGGAGCCGGCTGGGTCTTCACGAGCGCAGATGGAAACGTCGTGAAGACAATCACCCTCGCGCCGCGGAAGAACGCTTTCGCGGCGAGCTATGCGTTGGCTGGAAACGTGACCGCGCTCTACGTCCGCCACGGGCTCTCGCCGGATTTGCTCGACCTGATCACCAGCGGTCAGGCGCACCTCAGCGCGCTCACGACCACCGCCAGCGGCGCGGATCTGTTCAACACGACGGCCACGCGCCAGATCCGCGCCTATCTGCGCTTCCAGGCGAATACGCAGGTGAACCTCACCGCCGTCGATGACGAACCCTCGGCGGGCGTGAATTTCTCGACGGTCCCGCTGCGCAATCAGGCGCAGGTCCAGCAGGTGGAGGTCTTTGGCGGGACCGGCATGACGTTTACGCTCGGATTCGAGACGGGACGCACCCTGAGCTTCGACACGGACGCCGATGGTCTGCCGGACTGGTGGGAGGCGCTCTACGGTCTCAACCTGAATGATCCGAACGGCCAGAACGGACCGAACGGCGTGCTCTCGGCGGACGGCCTCACAAACCTCACGAAGTATCTCTTCGGTCAGAATCCCCGCGTCGCCAGCGGTCCGCCCGTCGTGAGTTCCGCGCGCACTTCTCCCACCGCGGTGACCGTCACCTTCCCGACCGTGCTCGACCGGGTGTATCGCGTCCAATGGACGCCGAACCTGGCGAGCGGCGCGTGGACTACGATCAACCGCGACTACTCCGGAAATGGCGCGTCGCAGAGTTACCTGGATGACGGCACCGACACCGGCTCCGCGCCCATCTCCGGAGCGAAACGCTTCTATCGCGTGCAGGTGAGTCTGCCCTAGCGGACCCTGAGCGTTCACCGCTCCCGCGGAGCCAACTGATCATCCATGGCGGGCGAGAAGTACAAACGATCGCGGCAGGGCGGCGAAGCGCGGCCAGAGTTCCCGCTGCCCGCGCGGAAGCGTCTCCAAACGCGGATCAATGGTTTCCATCGAGAAAGGCCCGGCGGGGGAGAGGAGCAGGTTCGAGCCCGAGTCGCGCTCTCCAGTAGGTCCAGGAGCGGGCGTCAAAGATGCCCGGCGCGACGCGCTCCAAGGCGGCTCGGAACGCATCCTCCCCATGGCGGTTCAAAGTTTCGACCCAGTCTTCCCACGTTCCCGGGGCCATCCGGGCGATAAATTCGTCCTCGCAGGCAAGCGTCTCCGCCGGGTCCTTCCACCACGCGACCCGGCGAGCAATCTCCGTTTCCGGGCGTGCGACATCACGAAGGGAACCTATCGGCTCTTCGCTCGAGCGGCGAGCCGAAAGCGCAGGCTCCCCCCGAAGGAATCACGCAGAAATAGGCTGGGGCGCCGCAGACCGCCGGGCCGCTCAGGCCCGCGGCCGGAATTCGTCGAGTTCCTTCAGGACCTTCTCGGCACACGATTCGCAGGCACCGTGGGTGAAGCGCAGTTCCGAGCGCGTGGAAAAATACGAAGCGAGGCCGTGCCACTTGCCGTCCTCATCGCGAATATTCGAGCAGTAGGCACAGACCGGCAGGAAGGCGCGCAGCTGCTCAATCTGGCGGAGGCTTTCGGCGAGGCGTTGGGCGACCAGGCGCGCCTCCAGCAAGTGCACCGCTTGCTTGGCCAGGCCCTCCAGCAAGGCGGCCTGTTCGACGCTCAATTCGTGCGGCTTCGAATCGATCACGCACAAAGTCCCGAGCGCTGCGCCCTCGGGCGTGATCAGTGGTGCTCCCGCGTAGAAGCGGATGGCGGGTTCGCCGAGCACGAGCGGATTCTGAGTGAAGCGCTCGTCCCGGGTGGCATCGCGCACCTGCATCACGCCGACCTGTTCGATCGCATGGCGGCAAAACGCCAGATCGATCGGCGTTTCATCCACCGCCATGCCATGGTTCGATTTGAACCACTGCCGCCGCCCATCGAGCAGCGTGATCAGCGAGATGGGCGTGCCGCAGATTTTGGCCGCGAGCGACGTCAAATCATCGAAAGCAGCCTCGGCGGCCGTATCCATCACATCATAGCGTTGAAGGGCCGCCAGACGCATTTCCAAGGCACGGTTGCGGTTTTGAAACATCAATTTAAAGAGCTGGACAGGAGGGCGATGCGTTTTCACTTCTCGCACATCGCGGGCAGCGGGGTCAAGCCCGGGTCGGGCTCTTCCGGAGATTCAGGAGCGGGCGTCGAAGATGCCGGGCGCGACCCGCTCCGAGGCGGCGCGAGGGAGAGGAAAACGATTGGCGCCGCGCCGAGTTCGCCTTATGCGCAGGGACGTAGATGGATACCCCCCGTTTTTCCGTCGTCATTCCCTTCTACAATGAGGAGGGAAATGCCCGCTCGCTCCTCGACGAGGTGGGCGCCGCGATGGCGACGCTGGGCGGGTCGTTCGAAGTCCTGATGGTGAACGATTGCAGCCGCGACGGCACGGCCGGCATTCTCGACGGGGTGGCGGTGGCTAACCCGCATTTCCTCGCGCTCCACAACCCGCAAAACCGGGGTCAGGCGGCCTCGCTGCTGCGTGGTTTTCTGGCGGCGCGCGGGGCGTGGGTGGTCGTGATGGATGGGGATGGGCAGAATGATCCTGCCGACCTTCCCGCGATGTTTGCCAAACTTACGGAAAGCGGCGCAGACATGATCGTCGGGATCCGCGCCGAGCGCCGCGACTCCACCCTGCGCAAGGCCATGTCGCGCGTGGCGAATGTCGTCCGGCAGTCGATCCTGCGCGATGGCTGCGACGACAGCGGGTGCGCGCTGAAGATCTTTCGCCGCGAGATCGTCCCGTCGTTTGCACCGCTCAGGACGCTTTACTCCTTCATTCCCGCGTTCGCGGTCGCGGCGGGATTCCGCGTCGTGCAGGCACCGGTGGCGCATCGGGAACGCCGGGCCGGAGTCTCCAGCTACGGCCTTCTCGTGATGCTCTGGCGTCCGCTGCTCGACCTCCTCGGGATGTGGTGGTTTACCCGGCGGACCTTCCCGATCCGGCCGGTCCAGGCGGGAGGAACAGAAACCGATCGGCCGTGATGCTCCCCGGGGGAGAGCGCCGCCTTCAGACCGAGTCCTTGCCTTCGCTGTCCACCGCCATCGCGCGCTCCTTCAGCTTGCCGGCCTTCTCGTCTTCGAGGAGTTGCTCGACCGGCTTCACGCGGGCGCCGCGCGCGTGCTTTTTCAGCGCCTCATAGGTGCGGAAGGTCTGCTGCCAGCCGGCGAGCGTATCGTTCGCGTTCACCTTCCGCTCGAGTTGCGACTTCACGTTCCCAGCGACGTACGCCGCCGTGAGCAGCAGGCGGGTCGCCTCGGGGACCGATTCGTCGGCGACCCACGGCATGGCGCCCTCGGAGATGGTGACGAGAACGGTGTCGCTCTTCTCCGCAAACTCCATCACCACCCGGCGCGCCGCGTCCCCGCGCTCGCTGAGCGGATCACGGTCGAAAATGGCGATGAGTTTCAGCATCGTCTCGGAGGAGTATTTCGAGACGTCCTGGGCCTGCGCCGGCAGGGCGGGGGCGACAGCGAGTCCCACCAGGAGAGCGAAGCGCAGGAGCATTTGCATCCCCAACGAAACGCCGCACCCGCCCCCGCTGTCAAACTGGACGACACGCTTCGCGCGAGGGATGCTGCGCGCCCATGCGGGCGCTCCGAATCCTCCTCCTTACCGCCGCCTTCGCCCTGGCGCTCGGAACGCTCCTCGGGGGACGGCCGCTGCTCGAGCCGGACGAGGGCCGCTACGCGGAGATCGCGCGGGAGATGCTGCGCGACGGCGACTGGCTCGTGCCGCATCTAAACGGCGTCCCCCATTTTCAAAAGCCGCCGCTCCTGTACTGGTTCACCGCGTCGTCGTTCGCGCTCTTCGGTCTGAACGAGTGGGCCGCGCGGCTGCCTTCCGCGCTCGCCGCCGCGGGCACGCTGGCCCTGACGTTCTGGATCGGCCGCATGCTCGCCGGAGCCCGCGTCGGACTCGCCGCCGCGGGCGTGCTGCTCGCGTCGCTCGAGTTCTTCCTCCTCGCGCGGTCGCTCACGCCGGACATGCTGATGACGTTTTTCATCACGCTCGCGATCGCCGCCTTCGTCCGTCGGGTGGTGCTTCAGCGCGAGGGGGATCGCGCGCTGCGCTGGGACGGCGTGTTTTTCGTGGCGATGGGCCTCGGCTTCCTGACGAAGGGTCCGATGGCGCTCGTGGTTCCGCTCTCGGCCGCGATCGCCTGGAAGTGGGCGGAACGGTCGCTCCCGGAGAATCAGCGCTCGCAGCCCGTTTCCTGGTTCTCCGGCCTGCTCGTGACGATCGCGGTCGCGATGTCGTGGTTCGCTCTGATGGCGCTTCGGGACCGCGCGTTGTTCGACTATTTTGTGAAGTACGAGCTCGTGCAGCGCTTCGCCTCGAAAGCGCACGGACGTTCGCAGCCGTTGCTCTTTTTCGTGCCGGTGATGATCGGCGGCGCGCTCCCGTGGCTGTTCCTGGCCCTCGCGTCGCTGCTCGACTGGCTGGGGAAGCGCCGGGCGGGCTGGCGGCCGTCTCCCACCGGATTCCTCCTGGCCGGCTGGGTCGTCCCGCCTTTGCTCATCCTGTCGCTGAGCGGTTCAAAACTCTTCACGTATGTCCTGCCGCTTTTTCCCGGCCTCGCGCTCTGGCTCGCGGCGGGCGGGACCTGGCGCGATGCCGTGACGATCGAGCGGGTGAAACCCCTCGGTTCGTTTTGGTCGGTTTGGTGGCGGCGGACCGGTCTCGTTTGCGGGCTCGCCTTCCTCGCCAGCCCGCTCCTCGCGCTGGCGGCTGCTTCGCTCACGTTCGCGAAATGGCGGGAACTCAACGCGGCGCCGTGGTTCGGCCCGGCGCTGGGGGGCTTGGCGGTCGTCTGCTGCCTCGGAGCGTGGCTCGGGACCCGCGGGCGGGAGCGGGCCTTGGGCGATCGCTGGCGGGCGTTCGAGGAGGCGGGCGGGGCCGCGTTGGCGGTTTTCGCGATCGGCCTCTGGCTGCTCGTCCTCTCGCAACAGGAGCGTCTGAACGATCGTTTTGGCCGGCAGGCTTCCCCGAAAATCCTCGCGGAGCTCGCCCGGTCGCAGCCCGACTATGCCGATGCTGCGATCTTCAAATGGCACGTGCGGTCCCAGGCGTTCGGATTTTATCTCGATCGAAACATCGGCGCGGAGAAGGCGGATTCAGATGTCGTGCTGCCGCTCACGTCTGAGCTGGCCGGGCGCATTCTGGAGACGCGCGAGGAGCTCGAGAGTCGCTTCATTGCGGGTCGGCGCGCCTACGGTTTGACGCGTCAGGCCGGCTTCGACGAGGTGTTTCGCGACCACGGCTGGCGGGTGCTCGGCCGGGCCGGAGAATTCGTTCTCATCACCAATCGCGCAGCCAGCCCTTGATTCCGGCCCGCTTCAGGGCACAAATCGGCGCGTCTGCCGCGCCCCGCGCGACCCCCCCACCGCATGGATTTCCTCCAGCAAATCGTCAATGGTCTCTCGCTCGGCGCGTTCTACGCGCTGATCGCGCTCGGCTACACGATGGTCTACGGCGTTTTGCGCTTCATCAATTTCGCGCACGGCGACGTCTTCATGATCGGCGCGTATTGCGGCTATTACCTCAGCGGGCCGATGCTTCGCGCCTCGGAGAAGGTGTTTGGCGGTTGGGCGGGTTTCGTCGGGGTCATCCTCGTCCTCGTCACGACAATGGCGATTTGTGCCGCCCTCGGGGTCATCATCGAACGCCTCGCATATAAGCCGCTCCGCCACCGGCCGAAGCTCGCGGTCCTGATCACCGCGATCGGCGTGTCTCTGTTTCTCGAATACGGCGGTCAGTTCGTCTTCGGCGCGGTCCCGCAGTCCTTCCCAGAGTTGATCCCCGACCGCCCCGTCGGAAACCTTGGCTCGCTCATCATCACGACGAATCAAGTGCTGGTCTTCGTCTGCACGGGACTCCTGCTCCTCGGCCTCAATTACATCGTGAAGCGCACCAAGATGGGCCTCGCGATGCGGGCGGTCTCGATGAATGCCACGGCCGCCCAACTCATGGGGGTGAACATCAACACCGTGATTTCGTTCACCTTCGCGCTCGGCTCGGCACTGGCGGGCGCGGCCGGCATTCTCTACTCGGTCAGCTACCCGTCGATCGACCCGCTGATGGGGGTTCTCCCGGGGATCAAGGCGTTTGTCGCGGCGGTGCTCGGAGGCATCGGGCACATCCCCGGCGCGGCGGTGGGTGGATTGATCATTGGCATCGTGGAAACGTTTGTCGCCGCCTCCGATTACTCGACCTACCGCGACGCGATCGCGTTCGCGATCCTCATCCTGATCCTCCTCTTCCGACCCGCGGGGCTCTTCGGCAAGGCGACCGTGGAAAAGGTCTAGCCGCGCTCCGCGCGGAAACTCGAAATCCGAAAATCCGAAACCCGAAGAAACCCAGTCTGCCGCGCTCGCGCGGTGCTTCCAGATGTTCGAAGTCCCAGCCATGATGCGCGAAGCCTCCAAGCCCTTGTCGCGACCCATCGCGTCTCAGCGGGAGGAGGCGATCCCGCGGAGAGTCGGAGACACAGAAGATCGATCCTTCAGCCATCCGCGCCTCCGCGTCTCAGCGGGAGACTTTGCCTTCGGTGGATTTTCGAGTTTCGGGTTTCGAGTTTCCCTCCCGGGGGCCCAGGCATGAAACGTCAGATTGCCCTCATCGCCGTGATCGCCGCCAGCGCGGTGCTGTCGTCGTTCAGCGGGAAGCTGAACGACTACTACGTGCAGGTGCTGATCTTCGTGGGGATCAATATCGTCCTCGGGGTCAGCTTGAATCTCATCAACGGGCACACCGGGCAATTTTCGCTCGGGCACGCCGGCTTCATGGCCGTGGGCGGCTACATGTCGGCGTTTCTTACGACCAAATACGGCGCGCCGGTTCTGGCCGCGCTCGGCGGGGCGGGACCGGGCAGCGAGGCGGCGCTCTTCCTCGGCGCGCTCGTTCTCGGCGGGTTGGCGGCGGCGGTAGCCGGCCTCGTCGTTGGCGTTCCCAGCCTCCGGCTGCGCGGGGACTACCTCGCCATCATCACGCTGGGGTTCGGCGAGATCATCCGGGTCCTCATCCAGAATACCGATGCGGTCGGCGGTCCGCGTGGTCTCACCGGCATCCCCGGCTACACCACGCTCTTCTGGTCCTTCTCGTTCGCGGCCCTGACGGTCTACGTCATTTCGAGTCTCGTCGATTCGACTTACGGCCGCGGCTTCGTGACCGTGCGGGACGACGAGATCGCGGCTAGCGCGATGGGCATCAATACCACCCGTTACAAGGTCGTGGCGTTCGTGGTGGGAGCGTTTTTCGCGGGAATCGCCGGCGGGCTCTTTGCGCATACGACGCGGTATCTCACCCCCGAGGGCTTCACGTTTCAGAAGACGGTCGAGATTGTCATCATCGTGATCCTCGGCGGCATGGGGCATAATTCCGGGGTCACTTTTGCCGCCATCCTTGTCACCGTCCTGCTCGAGGCCCTGCGTGGGGTGGCCGACTTCACCTGGCTGCCCCAGCTCGTGCGGGATCTGACCAAGAACCGCACGCTCATCTTCTCGATGGTGCTCATTGCCCTGATGCTGCTCCGCCCGCAGGGCCTGTTCGGCGGGATGAAATTCGGCCGACGAAGTTCCTAGCCCGCATGGCGACGCCGCTGCTCAAACTGGAGAATTGTACCGTCCGCTTCGGCGGTCTGACCGCGGTCTCGGCGTTCAACATCGAGATTGGAAACAATGAACTCGTCGGATTGATCGGTCCGAACGGAGCGGGCAAGACGACTTGCTTCAATCTGATCACGGGAGTTTACGCGCCGACGTCCGGGACGATCGCCTTCAAGGGCGAGCCGATCGCCGGGTCGAAGCCGCATCGCATCGCCGAACTCGGGATTTCGCGAACGTTCCAGAACATTCGGCTTTTCCCGTCGCTGAGCGTGCTCGACAACGTCCGCGCGTCCTTCAATCTGCGGCGGCAGACGAGCCCGTTCGCCACCATGCTGCGCGGGCCGGCTTTCCGGAAGGAGGAGGCGGAGATCGAGCGTCAGGTGATGGAGATCCTCGAGATCTTCAAGCTCGAAAAGCATCGCGACGACGACTGCAAGAGCCTGCCCTACGGCGACCAGCGCCGCCTCGAGATCGTGCGCGCCCTCGCGACGAGGCCGCGGCTTTTGCTGCTCGACGAACCCGCCGCCGGGATGAACCCGACCGAGAAGGATGAGCTCATGCGTCTGATCCGGTTCATCAAGGACAAGTACGAGATCTCCGTTCTGCTCGTTGAGCACGACATGAAGGTCGTGATGGGGATCTGTGAGCACATCCACGTGCTCGACTACGGCGTGAAGATCGCGCACGGCTCACCCTCCGAGGTCTGCCGGAACCCCAAGGTCATCGAGGCGTATCTCGGCGAGGAAGTTCCTCCTGGGGTCTGACCTGCTTGAATTTCCTCCATCATGCTTGAGCTCAAGAATCTCGAAGTTTGCTACGGCTCGATCAGCGCGCTGCAGGGGATTTCCCTGACCGTTGGCAAAGGCGAGATCGTCACGCTCATCGGCGCCAATGGGGCGGGCAAATCCACGACCCTGCGGGCGATCTCCGGCATCCTCCGGCCGAAGCGCGGACAGATTCTTTATGAGGGCGAGGACATCTCCGGCCTGCCGCCGCACCGGATCGTCGAACGCGGGCTTTCCCACGTGCCAGAGGGTCGGATGGTCTTTGCTGGGTTGACCGTGCTCGAGAACCTCCGGATGGGCGCTTTTCGGTTCAACGATGCGGCGCGGTTTACGAAGGACCTCGACTACGTCTTTTCGATCTTTCCGCGGCTGAAGGAACGCGAGAAGCAGCTCGCTGGCACGCTCTCCGGCGGCGAGCAGCAGATGCTGGCGATCGGCCGGGCGCTGACCGGGGACCCGAAGTTCCTCATGCTCGATGAGCCTTCGCTCGGCATCGCGCCCCTCCTGACGAAGACGATTTTCGCGAAGATCGTGGAGATCAATCAGCGCCTGGGCTTGCCCATCCTCCTGGTCGAGCAGAACGCGAACCTCGCGCTTTCGATTTCGAAGACGGGCTACGTCCTCGAAACCGGCCGGATCATTCTCAGCGACACCTCCGCCAATCTGCGGAGCAATCCCGACGTCCGCGCGGCGTACCTCGGCGGTTGACCCGCGTCGGCTTGCGAGGCTTACGCCTGCTGCTTCCGCCGGCGAATCGCCGCGCCGGCCAGGCCAATCGCGAAGACGCCCGCCAGAACGGAACCGGGCTCGGGGACGACGGCGATGCCGCGCGCCCAATCGGCCGTGTAGTTGTTCTGCGTCAGCGATCCTGCATCGCCACCGGCGAACGCGCTGCCCGTGAAGTTGTAGGCCTGCAGAAAGACCGTATTCGCGATGACGTCCGCCGCTCCGGCTGCCGTCACGAGCTCGAACGCGGTAAAGCTGCTGGCGCCGTTCGTGACCGTGTACGTTTGCCGCGTCGTGTTCGCGTCGATGTTCTGGAGCGAGATCGTCAGGGTCCACCACTGGTTCGTGTCCGCAACCGTGAGCGAGTGGAGATTGATGAAGGAGCCAGACTGGGAGAAGAACTGAAACTGGGCGCCGGTGGCGTAGCGCGTAAGACCGGCCGCCTGCGTGTCGACGTTCGAAACTCCGAGAATGCTGAAAAGATCTTGGCTACCCGGCGCGCTTGCGGGGGCGGAGTTCACCCACACATCGGTGCGCTGCGCGTTCGTCAGGTAGGAACCACTCACGTAGAGCGTGGTGCTCAGGGTAAAAGTCGAGCCCGTGAAATTCACTGGACCCGCGGTGAGCTGATTCCCCTGCGTATTGTAAAAGCGAATGTTCTGGCCGCCGGTCCGGTTGTCGATGCTCTGGAGCGAGGAAATCTGGATCGAGAGCGTGTTTTGACCCCCGACATTGCCGGGCCCAAAATACTGCGGTTGGTAACGGTCCGTGGCCCAGAGCGGTGTATCCAGGTTGTACACGCTGAATGGATCCGCGATCGACGGCGTTTGCGCGAAAACGGACGCGGCCGACAGAACGACGGCGCCAAAGGCGAGGGAGGTAAAGCGAGTTTTCATGGAGACGGGATGGATCGACCGAACGCGGATCGCGAATCTGATTAGGAGAGGTCGTGGCCTGCTGGCAAGAAAAAATCGTAACTCTCGCAAGAAAAGGGAGTTCTCCACCCGCTGTGTGGAAAGAATTCCTGGCGTGTAGTATGCCAGGCGACATTATGAGCTCTTGCTTCGCGCTGGGCGACGCGAGTGTATGGACTGGCGACCGCGCCGAGACTGGGCAATCCTTGAGGCTTCCGATCAAGCCATGGCTCTCGAGATTCTGCGCCGCACTCCTGTTTGGGTTTGGATCGTCCTCGCGGCGCTCATTGCCTACGGCTGGTATTTGGGTCGACCGCAGCGAATCGCGCGGGCCCGGGTGCTGGTGCTCCCGTTGGTCCTGACGGTGATCGCCGTGGCGGGGGTTGTCAGTGTCTTTGGGCGCGCTATCGGTCCGCTTCTGGCCTTTGGAGTCGGATTTAGCTCGGCTCTGGGCCTGAATCAATGGCTGCAGCTGCCGGGTGGAGTCCGGCGGGAGGCGGACCTCTATCTCATCCCGGGCTCGTGGATCCCGCTCCTGCTCATGCTTGGGATCTTTCTGACCAAATTCGCCGTTGGGGTGATCTCAAACGTCAGGCCGGATTTGCTGGCCCGCTCGGATTTCCCGGCGGCCGCCGCGGCCGTCTATGGGCTGACCAGCGGGTTGTTCGCGGCCCGGGCCCTGCATATTCTCCGGACGCGCGATTGAGGCCCATTCGAGGAAGTGCGGCGCCGATCTCTTCCGAAAAATGCCCGCGAAATTCTCTATCGTGCGCGGGAATATCGCGCTCCAAGAGATCGACGTCATCGTGACGGCCGCGAATCACGCCCTGGCCGGCGGAGCGGGCGTCGATGGCGCGGTCCACAAGGCCGCGGGTCCGGAATTGCTGGCGGAGTGTCGGCGGATTGCCGGTTGTCCGACCGGCGGGGCCGTCGTCACCGGAGCATACGATCTTGCCGCGAAGTTCGTCGTTCACGCGGTCGGTCCCGTCTGGGACGGCGGAACTCGGAACGAGGATGAACTGCTCGCCGATTGCTACCGCAACGCCCTCCGCCTCGCCGCGGGGAAAGGAGCGCGGAGCATCGCATTCCCGGCGATCAGCACGGGCACCTACGGTTTTCCCTTCGAACGCGCCGCTTCGATTGCGCTCCGCGCGCTGGTTGAAGAGGTCTTGAAGCAACCCACCGTCGAGGAGGTGCGCCTCGTCTGCTTTGGCGCCGCGGCGCTCGCGATGATGGAGCGCGTGGCTGCGCGGGAAGGGATCAGCATCGGACAACCCGCCGGAACTCTGCCGCGCAATCCGGATTGATCCCGCGGGTTGCAGGTACAAAAAGCGCCGCCGGGTTTCCCCGGCGGCGTGGTGAGAGAAGCGGCTCGGAAGCGTCTTAGAACGAATAACGCAGACCGCCCTGCAGCTGCCAGCGCGCGTCGATGTTCGCCTGCCCGGCGGAGGCGGAACTGAAGCTCGAACTCGTGCCGGTCGGCGTCGCGAGGGCGGTGCTCGCGGGGTTATACGAGTAGTTGTATTTCCCGTTCACGATGGTGGCGTTCGTGAAGAAGACGTTGCTGAAGAGCTGACCACCGTAAGTCTTGATCCCCCCAAAGTTCTTCCCGAACAGATTCAAGACGTTCAGGACGTCGAAGTAAACCTCCAGCTGACCCTTGAACTTCCCATACTGCGGAGTCGGGATGCGCTGGGCGAAACGGAAGTCGAGGCGATTGATCCAGGGATTGGTTCCGCCGTTGATCGGCAGGATGCGCCCCTTGTTATTCCGAAGGAATTTGTTGCCTTCGACGTTCGCCCAGAATGCATCCGTAGCCTGCTGATTCGTCAGGCCGGAACCGTTCGCGGCCGTCACGACCACATCGTTGCGGTCTCGCGGCACGTAGATCGCGTCGTTTCCGCTGATGCCGTCACCGTTGACGTCATTCGAGTAAACAAACGTGTAAGGCTGCCCGGAGTGGGAATCGAGGAGGAACCCGAACGTCGTCTGCCAGGGCTTGTCGACATTCAAGGTGTAGTTCAGCGCGACCAGGACGCGGTCTTTGATCTCGAACACCGAGCGATTCACGATCGAAGCGTTCGGATCGCCCGAGACAACGTTGTTCTGCCAGTTCGACAGCGCGACGCTCGAGGTATAATCGCCCGCGGTGCGGATGTTCGAGCGGGTGTAGGCGGCTTTGAAGCTCCATCCGTCCTTCTGCAGCGGACGCTCGAGGGCGATGGTGCCGATGTAGGAGTGTCCCTTGCTCGTATTTCCGATCTCGATCACGCTGGTGTAGCGGGGATTTACGGCCGTGCTCGAGAAGAACGGTCTTCCGTCAGGAACGAGGAAGCGTTGCACCGTACCGAGGTTCAGATTCCGGTAGGTGACCGCCTCGACGTCCTTCGAGAGGAGGGCCTCCGCGGTGAGGACGAAGCCCCACGGCAGCTTCTGGTCGACCGCAATGTTCCCGCGCAGAATTTGTGGGAACCGGAAGTTCGGGCTCGTCAGCGCGATCGCCGTGGTGGCGAGTGGGCTGAGTCCAGATTGTCCGGCCTGCGGCTGTCGGGTTGGGTCAGGCTGGAAGAACCCAGCCGGGGAGGTTACGGGCGTGCCGAACGTCGTGCTTCCGAAGCTCCGATCGAGTCGCGCGAAGTCGAGCCCCGTGTTGCTGTATTGGTTCGAAATCCACACGGACGGCGTCTTGCCGTTGAACAGACCGATGCCGCCGCGAAGCACCGTCGCGAACTGGTCCCAGAAACTCTTCGAGCGGGCAGGGGGGATCACACCCTTTGCATCCGCAACGGGAGCATTCTCGCTGGTTCCCTGCGCATTCCCGAAGATGTTCCAGTTGAAGCCGAGACGGGGCGAAAACGAATATTTGTTCTCGGGAAGCTTGCCGGTGTCGCGTCCGGGGAAGTCCGCCGCAAACTGCGCGTTTGAACGCGGGCTCTCGGGGAAGATCGGCAGATCCACCCGGATTCCGGCCGTGATGTTGAGTTTCGGCGTCGCTTTCCATTCGTCCTGGAGGTAGAGGCCGAGATTGTAGTAGCTCCAATCAACCAATTCGTTCCCGCCCGGGAGGAGGTAGCTGTAGCGGTAACGTTGGGGCGTTCCGGCCGCGAACTGCGCCGGCGAATTGAATCCATAGGTGCCGAACGCGTCCTGGATGAACAGGTTCTTGAACGAGAAGTTGTCGACGTTCAGTCCGGCCGTGAGGGTATGCGTTCCGAGGTAGTAGGTGGCATTGAAGACCGATTCGATGATGTCCTGATTGAGCGCATTTTCCTGGCTACTCCGCTCAACGCCAAAATTGATCGACTGACCGCCGGCGACAAAAACGCTCACGTTCGGGAACCGGATGCTGACGGTGCGTTCCGTGCGGAGGCGGTTATAGGCAACCCGCGCTTCCGTGGTGAAGTTGGACGTCCAGGTGCTGAGCAACTGGGCGACGAAGGAATTCGACTCGTAAGGGCGCGAATACTGCAGCCCGGTCAGGGAGTAACTGGTGCTGCTCCGGGAGATGCCTTCGGTGAATTCAGAGTTCACATAATTGTAACGAAGCGTCAGCTTCTGATCCTTCGTGATGTTCCAGTCCATTCGGACGAAGACCTTATCGTCGTTCACCTTGTCGAGGGCCGTTCCGGTCGTCCCGGGATTGTAACCGTACTGAGTCGTGGCCGTCGCGATGACCGCGTTCGTGTTCGTGATCGCGAGCGGGTTACCGAAGAAGCCGGTCCCAGTGTTCGTCGAACCGATGGAGCCAAGCTGCGGTTCCTTGCGGCGTTTGCTTTCAAAGCCGACGAAGAAGAACAGCTTGTCCTTCAAGATCGGTCCGCCGAGCGTGAAGCCGTAGGTGTACTCCTCGAAGCCGGTGAGCTTGGAATGCTTCAGTCCGGTCGGCGTGTAGGTGTCGGTTCCGACCAGCGACGCGTCGCGGTAGAAGCCATAAACCGAGCCGTGGAAGGTGTTCGTTCCGCTCTTGGTGACGGCATCGATCGAGCCACCGGTAAAATTGCTCTGACGAACGTCATACGGGCTGATCGAGACTCGAACCTGATCGATGACGTCGAGGCTGATGGGCTGGGCGCGGCCGGTGATCGCACCGCTCGCTTCCAGACCGAAGCTGTCGTTAATGGTCGAACCGTCGATCGAGATGTTATTGAAGCGGTTGTTTCCACCGGCGATCGAGCCGCCATTGGCCTGGGGCGTGAGGCGGGTGAAATCCTGGAGGCTGCGGGCGATCGTCGGAAGCGTGTCGATCTTGTCGCGGCCGATATTTGTCGCCGCACCCTGCCGGGTGGGGCTGAACACCTCGTCGTCGATCGCCGCGGCCTCCACGATGACGCGATCCGGGCCCCCGGCTTCGGGAGCGATCACGGTGCCAACAGGGGCCGGTGCGGCGGCGGCGAGCTGGACATTGACCTGGGCCGATTGGAGCAACTCGGTCGAGATGCCGGTGATGCGCTTGGCGGCGCCCCCGGGACCGGTCACCGTCACGGTGTACGGTCCGCCAACCCGCACGTTGTTCAACGTGTAGGCGCCGCCGGTCCTCGAGGTGGTGCGGTAGCTGGTGCCCGAAGGCGTATGGACGCCGCTGACTTCGGCTCCGGCAACGGGTGCGCCGGAGGCATCGGTGACCCGGCCCTGAATGCCGGCCGTGGTGACGCCCTGCGCGTTGACCGCGCGCGGGGTGAGGGCGAGAAGCGCGGCGAATGCGGCGCCCGCGAAGAGACGGGTGAGAGTCCTCATGGTTTGGTGCTGGTTTAGGTGACCCCGGGCAGGCAATGCCGACCGAAGCGGGCCACGCTTAACCGGTTTGCGACCCGGGAGCAAGACCCAAAAAGTGACGGAGTTTTCACTTGCCCGGAACGCGCCCGTCATGGGCCGGGGTTTTCGCCACTCCGATCCGTTGCAAGCGATCCGCCTCGTGGTCCAGTCCCAGATGCGCTTCCCCGCTGCGGTCACTTCGCTTTTCCTCCTGGCCGCCGCGGCCGCCGCCAAGGACGCGACCCCGCCAGTGCCGGCTCCGGCGGCGCGTGCGGAGATCAAATTCCAGGAGTACACCCTCCCGAACGGACTCCAGGTGATTTTGCACTCCGACCGCTCGCTCCCGGTTATCTCGACGTATGTCTTGTATCACGTCGGGAGTAAGAACGAGCGCCCGGATCGGACGGGCTTCGCGCATTTTTTCGAGCACCTCATGTTTGAGGGATCCGAAAACATTCCCCGTTCCCAGATCGACAAGCTCGTCTCAGGCGCGGGCGGAAACCTCAACGCGTCCACGTCCTACGATCAAACGGATTATTACCTGAACCTCCCGTCCAATCAGCTCAAGCTGGCGCTCTGGATCGAAAGCGAGCGGATGCTCCACGCCAAAATCGACGAAAAAGGCGTCGAAACCCAGCGGCAGGTCGTCAAAGAGGAACGTCGGCTCCGCTACGACAATCAACCGTACGGCAGCCTTTTCGAGGAACTGTCGAAGCTTGCCTTCGACGGGACGAACTACGCTTGGACGCCCATCGGCTCGGCGCAGTACATCGATGAGGCAAAAATCGAGGAATTTCGGGCGTTTTACAAGACCTGGTACCTGCCGAACAATGCGATCCTCGCCGTCGCGGGGGACTTCGACATCGACGCGACGAAGGCGCTGATCGCCGAATACTTCGGACCCATCCCGCGCGGGTCAGATCCGGTCCGGGCAAAAACCGAAGCGCCCGCCTCGACGCCGGCGCGGGTGGTGGAGGTGAAGAAGGACAACACGCCGCTTCCCGCGTCCCTGCATCTTTGGCGCGCCCCGAAGGAGACGGAACCCGACGCCTACGCCGTGGAGATGCTGACGGAGATCCTCGCCAACGGGAAAAGCTCCCGGCTCTATCGACGACTCGTCGACAAGGAGCAGGCGGCGGTGCAGGCCCAGGCATTTCCCTTCCTCTTCGAGAATGCCGGGGTCGCGGGGGTGTTCGCGGTGGGAAACCGCGGGGTCACCCTCGAAAAGCTCGACGAGCTGATGGACGACGAAGTGCGCCAGATGATCGCCACGGGCGTGACCGATGAAGAGATGCAGAAGGCGCGCAATGCCAAGGAGGCCCAACTCGCCGGCTCCTACGGATCGATGGCGAGCCGGGCCCGGGGTCTGGCGCGCTACAAGATGTTCTACGGCGACGCGAACCTCATCAACACGGAGATCGGAAACTACCTGAAAGTGACCCGCGCCGACATCCAGCGCGTGGCGAAGAAATACCTCACCCCCACGGGGAAAAACGTCCTGCATTACCCGGTGCCGGCGGGGAAGTGAAATAGGTGGAGTTTTCAGCCACAAATTTGTCGTCATCCCTTCTGTCCCGCTGCATTATGAAATTCCTTCCGTTGGCTCTCGCGTTGTTCCTCGGCGGCTCGCTTCTCGGAGAAGTCGATCGGACCAAAGCGCCCGAACCTGGGCCGGCGCCGGAGGCGGCATTTCCGGCGTACGTCGAGAAGACGCTCCCCAACGGGCTGAAGGTCTTCATCGTCGAAAGCACGCGGCAGCCGACGGTGACCTTTCGGCTGCTCGTGAAATCCGGCGATCTCTACGACGGGGAGAAATCCGGGCTCGCGGGGATGGTGGCGACCCTGCTTGATCGCGGCACGTCACGCCGGACGGCGGCGCAGTTCGCCCAGGAGGTGGATTTTCTGGGGGCCCGCTTCGGCGCCTCCTCGAGCGAGGACTCCTCGTCGGTTTCGATCTCCGGCCTCGTGAAGTTCGCGCCCAAGCTGGTGGACCTCTTCGCGGACGCCGTTTTTCATCCCATCTTTCCCGAAGCCGAATTGAACAAGGAGAAGAAGAAAGCGATTTCGTCGCTGGTCGCGGAGAAGCAGAGCCCCGGGGCCCTCGCGCCGAAGTTGCGGGACAAATTGATCTTTGGCACCCATCCGTACGGCGATTCTCCGACCGAAAAATCCGTCGGAGCCATCGGCCGCGACGATCTCGTCCAATTCCACCGGGCTCACTTTCTCCCCAATCGGGCGACTCTCGCGATCGTGGGTGACATCAAGGCCGAGGCGGCGATGGCGCTGGTGGAGAAGGCGTTCGGTTCCTGGAAGGAAGGAACTCCTCCGCCGATCACCCTCCCGGAGTTTCCGACCCAGGACCGGACGACGATCCATCTCATCGACCGGCCTGGCTCGGTCCAGTCAACGGTCATCGTCGCCGCACCGGGCGTGTCGCGGAACAATCCCGACGTGCTTGAACTGGGCGTGGTGAATTCGACGCTCGGCGGCGGTTTCTCGGGGCGCCTGTTCCAGAATTTGCGGGAGAAGAACGCATTCACCTACGGCGCGGGTTCCCGTTTCTCGCCGCAGCTCCTGGGCGGGGTTTTCTCCGCGTCCAGCGACGTGCGAAACGCCGTCACCGAACCAGCGGTGCGCGAGATTCTGAGTGAGCTCGCTCGCATCCGGGAGACGCCGATCCCCGAACCGGAATTGAAGATGCAGCGCGACTACCTGGCGGGGAATTACCTCCTCAGCCTCGAGCAGCCCGCCACCACGGCCGCGAGGGTTCAGGAGATGGAGTTTTTCGGCCTTCCCCCGGACTATTACCGCAACTACGCCCGGCGTGTGAGCGAAGTCACGCCGGAGAAAGCGCAAGAACTGGCGCGCAAATACCTCCGGGATGACAAAGTGACGATCATCGTGGTCGGCGAGGCGAAGGAAGTGATGCCCATGCTCGAAAAGATCGCTCCCGTCACGGTTTACGACACGGACCTCCAGCCGATCGCCTCGCCGCCCGCGACCCCGGAGCCAAAGCCGTAGCGCGCCCGCGCGCAGTTTCGCTTGCAGAGCGCGGATGGAGCCGGAGTTTCCGCGCCCGCATGCCTTCCCTCCAGCCGTCCGACATCCGGCAGCGCAAACGCACCGGTCCCCGCATCGCCGCGCTCACCGCGTACGATTATCCCACCGCCCGCCTGCTCGATGAGGCCGGCATCGACGTGATCCTCGTGGGAGATTCCGTGGGGATGGTAGTGCTCGGTCATCCGGATACGACGCATGTCACGATGGCGGACATGCTCCACCACACGCGCATCGCGGCGCGCGGGGTGGAACGGGCGCTCGTCGTGGGCGACCTGCCCTACCGCTCCTACGAGACGCCGGAGCAGGCGCTCGAGAATGCCCGCCTGCTCATGACCGCGGGAGCGCACGCGGTAAAGCTCGAGGGTGGCGTGGCGGTGCGAGCCCAAATCGAGGCCATCACCGGGGCGGGAATTCCGCTCATGGGGCATATCGGGATGCTGCCCCAGCAGGTGCTGGTCGAGGGCGGGTACAAGCGCAAGGGGAAGGATGACGCCGGCGTGCAGGCCCTCGTCGCGGACGGTCTGGCCGTCCAGGAAGCCGGGGCCTTCGCCGTGGTCCTCGAGATTGTGCACTACCACGCCGCGCGCGTCGTAACGGAGGCGCTCGAGATTCCCACGATCGGCATCGCCTCCGGCGAGCAGGTTTGCGACGGCGAAATTCTCGTTACGCCGGATCTCGTGGGAATGTTTCCCTGGTTCACGCCCAAATTCGTGCGGCAGGAGGCGCAGCTCGGGGCCGAGCTGCGTGAGGCCGCCCGCCGGTATCTGGCGCGGATTCGCCCGGCGCTCTGACCGCGATTCGTGTCGCGCATCTTGCCACGTCCCGGGCGTCCCGATACGTTCCCCGCATGAGTAAATCCGTGGTCCTCGTGCAAGTGCGGGCGGTGCTCCCCGCCAAGGACGGCTGTGCCGTGTTCCTGGGGAACAAGGAGAAGATTTTCATCATCTTCGTGGATCAGTCGATGGGCGCGACGATCACGATGTTCATGCGGGAGACGCCCAAACAGCGGCCGCTCACCCATGATCTCATGGCGGATCTCCTGACCGCGATGGGAGCGAAGATCGAACGCATCGTGATCAACGACATCGTCGAGTCCACCTACTTCGCCCGGATCATCGTGAGCATGGAGAATGAGATGACGAAGCAGAAGAAGATCGTGGAGTTGGACTCCCGGCCGAGTGATGCGCTCGCGATGGCGATCCAGCAAAAATCCGCGATCTACGTCGCCCGGGAAGTTTGGGACGAGGTCGAGGACATGTCCGAGAAGCTGCGCGAGATGGAAGACGGCGGGTTTGAAGTTTAGCGGGCCGACACCCGTGGAATCGCGAGTGCGCGACGCGATCCCTACGCTTCGGCCGCCGCTCCCGCTTTTTCTTCTTCGGCGGCCGATACGCCCGTGGCGGTCGTCGCGCTGCTCATCGCGCCGAACGCCCGCAGCTGCGGCCAGTTCCAGACCGCGAGACCGATGACAATCAGCGTGCCGACCCCGCCACCCGCCACGCTCAGGACGGGTCCGAACCACGCGGCGGTGACGCCGCTCTCGAAGCCACCAAGTTCGTTGGAGGCGCCGATGAAGACGCTGTTCACGGCGGAGACTCGGCCCCGCATCGAATCCGGCGTGAGCGTTTGAATCAGCGTCTGCCGGACCACGACGCTGACCATGTCGGCCGCGCCGAGGATGAAGAGCACGACGAGCGAGAAGGCGAAGTTGCGCGAGAGGCCGAAGGCAATCGTGGCGACTCCGAAAATCGCGACGCCCCAGACGAGCGCCCGACCCGCGTGGCGAAACGGTGGGAGTGACGCAATGGCGATCGCGGAAATCACGCCGCCGAGGGCGGGGGCCGCGCGCAGCCAGCCGAGACCCACGGGGCCGACGGCGAGAATGTCCTTGGCGAAGATGGGCATGAGCGTCGTTGCGCCGCCGAGGATCACCGCAAACATATCGAGCGTGATGGGCGCGAGGATCATCGGGGTCTGCCGCACGAAGTGAATCCCGGCCGCGAGCGACTTCCAGCCGCCGCCGGAGGCGGAGCCGGTGGGCGTCGGCGGCTTGGGCAGCGCGATCGCGGTGGCGAGAAATCCCAGGCACGTGACAATGCCGAAGGCGTAGACGGCGGTGGCGCCGCCGGTCCAGGCAATCATGAAGCCGCCGAGCGCCGGTCCGATGGACGCCGCGACGAAGAACGAATTCGCGCTCCAAGTCACCGCGTTGGGGAAAAGATCGGGTCCGACGATCTGAGGCACCATCGCCGAGTGGGCCGGATACTGAAAGGTGCGGGCGATGCCGGAAACGAAGAGGGCCGCGTAGATCCAGGCGACGTCGGCGTGAAGCCACGAGAGGAGCGTGAGCCCGACGGTCACGAGCGTCTGAAGTGAGACGGAAGCGATGACAACGCTGCGGCGGTTGACGCGATCGATGATTTGTCCCGCCGGGAGGGAAAAGAGCAGCACCGGAATCATCAGCACGAGGCCGGTGAGCCCGAGCGCGGTGGGTGATCCCGTGCGCTCGTAGATTTCCCAGCCGATCGCGACCTGCACCATGAGCAGGCCGAGGCTCATGACCGACCGACCGATCAGGTAGCGCCGGAAAGGCGCGTGGCGGAGGGCGGCGAAGGGGTCACGGGACATCGAGAATGCACGGCCACTCTCGCGACGGGCGCGGGGCGCGTCCAGATGCGCAGATTGCGGAATTGGGCTGCCGGGCCCGGTGCGTTGGGCGTGGGAAATCGCCCTTGGCATCGGCGCAGGCGCGCGCACGGTGCCGCCGTGCAAAACGCGGTCATGCAGGAGGGTGCCGGGCGCGCCGGGGGTCGGCGCGACGAACGCGGGGCGGCGCGCTGGTCGGAGGTTCTCGACGGCGCCGGACAGCCGCGCCCGCATTACGCCGCCCTGCTCGCGCACCTGGAGTCGCTGCCGCGGGCCGAGCGCCGGGTGCTCGAGCATCGAATGGAGACGGCGCGCCGGGAGCAGGGTTCGAGCGACTGGACCTGTGATCTCCTTCCCCACGTGTTTGAGGAGGCGGAGTGGAGCTTGGCTTCCCGCGGCCTGCGGCAACGGATGCGCGCGTTCGAGCATTTCCTGGCGGATCTCCACGGCGCCCGCGAGATCCTCCACGCGGGCGCGGTGCCCATCGCCGCCGTGCTGGGAAGCCCGTTTTTCCAGCGGGCCGTCGCCGGCCTGCCCCCCACGCGGGGCTGCTACCTGCACCTCGGCGCGATCTGTCTTCGGCGGACGCTCACCGGCGGACTGGAGATCGCCAGCCAGCACTTTGGCCGCGTGCACGGCATCGCCCGAATGGTCCAAAACCGCCGGCTCCTCGCCCGCGTTGCCCCGGAGCTTTTCCGCGACACCGCCGTGGCGTCGATCGCCGATGCCCCCATCGCCGTGCTCGAGGTCCTGCGCGCCGCCGTCGGGACGGGTTCGAGCGAGCCGTTGATCGTGCTCCTCTCGCCCGGCCCGGCCAGTCCGCACTACGCGGATGACGGCTTTCTCGCGCGGCGCATGGGCATCCCGCTCGTGCAGGGTGGGGACATGGTCGTGCTGGACGACAAAGTGTGGCTCAAGACGATCGCCGGACTGGAGCGGGTGCAGGCGATTCTCTCCACGGTCGCGGAGCGCTATCTCGATCCGCTCGCGCTCGACGGCGATTCGGTCATCGGCGTGGCGGGGCTCGTCCACTGTTTGCGGAAGGGCACCGTCGCGCTCGTGAACAGCTTGGGCAGCCAGCTCGCCGACGACCGGACGCTCCTGAGTTTCGCGCCGCGGATCATCCGCTTTTACCTCAACGAGGCGCCCATCCTGCCGGGGGCGCCGACCTTCTGGATGGGGGATGTGGATCAGCGCGAAATGGTATTTGCGAGCCCGGGGGCCTATCGCGTCCTGCCGCTCGCGGGCGATGCCCTCCCGGCGGGCGGCGACGCGGCGGCGGCCCGGGCGGAGGTCTTGCGTGCTCCGCACCTCTACGTGGCGCAGCCCGCCGAGCCCGCGTCAACGACCCTCGCCCTCCTCGACGGCCGGCGGACGGAACGCACGTGTGAGCACCTCGTTTTCGGCGTGCGACGCGCGGGGGATATCGAGGTCTTCCCTGGCGCCTTGACGCGCGTTCTGCCCGCCTCGGGCCGGCCGCATCCAGAGGCGTTGCGCGTCTTCAAAGACGCGTGGGTGCACGCCGGGGCGACGGCGGTGTCGCGCGAGGTCAAATCGGCGCTCGCCGCCCCGAGGCCCGGGCGCCAAGTGATCACGAGCCGGGTCGCGGAATCGCTGTACTGGCTCGGGCGGCACCTGGAGCGCGCGCAGAATCTGGCGCTCCTCCTGCAGGTGATCGAGACGCTGGAAGCCGAGGAACTCAACTCGAGCGAACGGCGGCTTTATCGCCCGGTCTGGAATCGGCTGCTTCCGCCCCTCGAGGGCACGGCCCGGCGTGGGATTGGGTCGCGCCGGGATCGTTACCGCGTGGCCTTGCAGGCCGACGAACCGGGAACGCTCATGCATCTGCTGGGGCGCGCCTGGCGCAACGCCGAGGCGGTGCGCGAAGTCTTCAGCCCGGAAGTCTCCGCGGTGCTCGCGGAGCTGCGCGAGGTTTTCGAGCGGCGCCGGTTCGCGGCGGATGTGGAGGGTGAGTCCGCCGGGCGCATTGCCCGCCGTCTGGCCGAGAGCACGACGCGCGCGATCGCCGCGTTTTCGGGTCTGGCATCCGCCACGATGCTGGCGGACGACGCGTATCGATTCTGCATGCTCGGGCAGCAGCTGGAGCGCGCCGTGCACACGGCCAACGCGACGCTCGCTTGCCCGGCGGCATTCGCGGCGACGCAGACCCGGGAGACGGAGATCGAACTCTCCGCCTTCCTCCGGCTTCTCGGCACCCGGGACAACTACCGCCGCGTTTTCCAGCTGCGCGTCGAACCACTCGCGGTCCTCGAACTGCTCTGGCGGCATCCGGAGGCGCCGCGTTCGGTTCTCCGCTGCCTCCGCGAATGCGCGCGCCTGCTGCACGAGATTTTCCCCGTCTCCGATACGGCCGCGAGCGGACCGGCGGAGGCGGTGGCGCGGCTCGCAGCGCGCCTCCGCGGCACGCCGTGGAACGAGTTCTTTCGGGCGGCGGAGCCGGCGCAGCCCGCGACCGACGACGAACCGCCGCCGGCGAGCGCCCAGTCGGAGCGGATGCTCGCCCGCTTGCGGGAGTCCGCCCGCGAGGTGAACCGGCTCCACGACGTGATCGCGGATGTCTTCCTCAATCACCAGGCGCGATTCGCCCCCGCCTCGCTGCGCTCGCTGTCTGCGCCGGACTTCGAGATTTGACGTTGTGCGGCTTGAGGCCGCGCGAGAACACGGAACCTTTCCCCCGGTGGAATTCGAGATCACGCACGTCACCGACTACGCCTATGAAACGCCCGCGGCCGAGGCGTATCTGGAGCTGCGCCTCGCTCCCCCGGACACGATCCATCAGTCGGTGCTCGCCCGCACGCTGACGATCGATCCGGCGGCGCCGACCTCGGAATACGAGGATTATTTTGGGAACAAGACCGAGTTTTTCTCGCTCCCCTGGCGCCATCAGTCGCTGGTCGTCATCAATGAGGTGACGGTGCACACGCATCCGCAGCCCGCTCCGGAAGTGAGCCTGGCGGTGACGGTGCAGGAGGCCAGGCAGATCTTCGCGAGTGCCGAGGAGATGGTGTTCGATTATCTCCTCGCCACCGAGGCGATCGGACGCAGCCGGGATGCCAGCACGTGGGCGCGAAAATACCTCCGGGGCGATGCGCCGCTCGGGGACGCGCTCCGCGGACTGAATCACGCGGTGCACACGCATTTCCGGTATGAGAGCGGCTCGACCAGCACGAGCACGTCGCTGGAAACGATCTGGAAACAGCGCCGCGGCGTCTGCCAGGATTTCAGCCACATCATGCTGAGCGTTCTGCGGTCCGCGGGACTGCCGGCGCGCTACGTCTGCGGCTACATCGAGACGGATCCACCCGCGCCGCGTCCCGGGGAATCCCGGAGGAAGCTCGTCGGCGCGGTCGCCACGCACGCCTGGGTGGAAGTGTTGCTCCCGGGCCTGCATTGGCTGGCCTTGGATCCGACGAACGACAAGCTCTGTGACGAACGCCACGTCACGGTTTCGACGGGTCGGGATTTCTCCGATGCGTCGCCGATGCGGGGTACGTTCAAAGGCGCCGGGCGGCAGCGTCTGAAGGTAAAGGTCGTGATGCGCCGCCGCGCCACGAAGCCCACGCTCGCCCACGCCGCATGAACCAGCGCCTGCACGTGCGCTACGATGCGCAGTACCTCTATGCGGGCCGGGTGAGCTTCGCGCCGCATTTCCTCCGGCTGTTTCCGCGCTCGGACCCCTCGCGCCTGGTTCGTCGGCTGGAGCTCAGCACAAACGCGGGCGCGGACGTCCAATACCGGCGGGATGCCTTCGACAACAACGTCGCGCGCGTGTTCCTCCCCGAGGGCGGCAGCGCGCTCCAGTTCAGTCTTGAGTGCGAGCTGGAGCTGCGGAGCGAGAACGCGTTCCATTTTCTCCTCGAACCTCACGCGGCCGAGTTCCCGTTCACCTATCAGGAGACGGAGCGGCGCCGGCTCGCCTCCTATCTGGCTCCCCTGCCGGAAGCGGAGTCGGCGCCCGCGCTCGCGTTTTGGGAGCCGGCGACGGCGGCCGGGCCAATGGTTCCATTTCTCGTGTCCCTGATCGGGGCCCTGCATCGGGGCATCGCCTACGAGGTCCGTCCGGAGGGCGAGGCGTTTACCCCGCTGGAAACGGTCGTTCGCGGCCGGGGCGCCTGTCGGGATACCGCGCGTCTGCTGCGCGCGCTGCTCCATCAACTCGGTTTCGCCGCGCGGCTCGTCAGTGGCTACCTTTGGGAGCCGCGCGCGACGACGGCCGCAGAGGAACGCCGGGCCGACGGCGCCTTCCACGCCTGGACGGAGGTCTTTCTCCCCGGGGCGGGCTGGCTCGGGCTGGACGCGACCAATGGCGTTTTCTGCGACCATCATTTCATCCCTTGCGCCGCGGGGCTCACGCCAGAGGACATTACTCCCGTTTTGGGGCGGTTTTTTTCCAGCACGCCCATGACTTCCACCATGCAGTCCACCCTCCGCATCGAGGAGATCCAGAATTGAATTCGCTGGCTGAAGAAATCGAAGCGCGGCTCGAGGCCCAGGGGGTGCGGCTGACGATGGGAGGCGAGCCGACTTATCTGCCGGACGAACCAACCGGCGTGGAGTGGCGGATCACCGCCGTGGGTCCCACGAAACTCCGGTACGCGTACGCTCTCGCCCGTCAGCTCATCGCGCAGCGCGTCCCGAATGCGCTCACCCTCTTCTCTCCGGGTAAGTTGTATCCCGGTGAGGTGAATCCGCGCTGGGTCGTCAATCTGCTTTGGCGTCGGGACGGCTCCTTCATCGCCCCGCTCTTCGGCGCGAAGCGCGCGACGAAGCCGGATGCGCGATTGCTGGGTCGGCTGCGGACGACCCTATCGCGCGGCCTCGGTCTCGATGTCCGGCGGTGGTTGCGCGGCGTTGATCCCTACGAACCGGCGCGCCCCATCTGGGTGCTTCCCCTCGATCACGATGCTTCGCGGGGCTGGATCACCGGTCCGTGGTTGATGCGGGGCCGGGCCGCGCAGCGCATCGGGCTGCTGCGCGCCGAGGGACCCGCCGGGCTGCGGCTCCCGCTCGCCGAACTGCCGGATGACGCGTTGAAGCGGGCGCTCGTCATGGAGATCCGCGATGGCGCGATCCGGGTGTTCCTGCCGCCGCTCCTGGAGGCGGCGTTTGCTGAGCTGGTGGGCCGGATTGGGGAAGGCTGTCTCGAGCTCGGGGTGACGCGGGAATCCCGCCTCTTCTTCGAGGGCTACGTTCCGATCGATGCCAGCGCGGCCTGCGATCGACTCGGTCTGACGGCCGATCCGGGCGTGCTGGAGGTGAATTTGCCGGCTTGCGAGCGCTGGAGCGAATACGCGGTTTGGCTCGCGGATCTCGAGAAAGCGACGCACGGCGTGGGTCTTCGCTCGTGGAAGATGGACGAGTACCGCGGTCTGGCCTCTGGAACCGGCGGGGGAAATCATCTTCTCTTCGGCGGGCCGACGCTCGAGACGAATCCTTTCTTTTCCCGCCCCGCGTGGGTTGCGTCATTGCTCCGGTATTTCCAGGCGCATCCGAGCCTCGCCTACCTCTTCACCGGCAGCTACGTCGGGGCCTCCTCGCAGGCGCCCCGGCCGGATGAATCGGGCCGGAATCTCCACGATCTCGAGCTCGCCTACGCGCACCTCGCATCCCTGCCGGAAGGGGACCAGCGCGGGCGGATCGGCGAGACGCTGCGTCATCTCCACACCGACGCCTCGGGGAACACGCACCGGAGCGAGACCAGCTTCGACAAGTTTTGGGAGGTTGGCCTCGGCACCGGCTTCGGCTTGATCGAGTTTCGAGCCATCGAGAGTTTGCCCCACGCGTCCTGGATGTCGGCGGTCGCGCTCCTCTGGCGGGCGATCCTCCTGCACACGCTGGAGCATCCTGCCGGGGGACGGCTGCAGGCGCTGAGCGGGCAGTTGCACGACGCCTACTTTCTCCCGTCCACGCTCTGGCGTGATCTGGCCGCGATCCTCGAACATCTTTCGGCCGCCGGGCTGCCGGCGGAGGCGTTGCGCGCGACCTTGCACGAAATCTGGGACTGGCGCTTCCCGGCCGTACTCGAGCATGCGGGCCTCGTCGTCCGGCGCGCGTGCGAAGGTTGGCCGCTGCTGTGCGAGACTCCGGTGGAAGGTGGACATACGAGCCGATTCGTCGACACCTCAATGGAGCGACTCGAATTCCGCTGGGAGGGCGATGCCGCCACGGCCCCGAAGATCCGGGTGAACGGACGGCCCCTCGCGCTGCTGCAGGACGCGGACGGTTCGCTCGTTTGCGGACTGCGCTACCGGCGCACGGCGTGGTACCCGTCGCTCCATCCCGGTATCGCGCCGCAAGTCCCGCTCGTCGTGGAGGTCGGGGACGGACCCGGCCGGGCCGCTTTCGCGATGGATCTGGAAGAGCCGAACTTCCGCGCGACCGACGCGGAACCCGCGCCGGGCGAGCCCGTCCAGCGGGCGGGCGAGGGGCTGCTGACGTATGACCTGCGGCTGTGAGCCGGGCGTTCGTTGCGTCAACCCGATTCGCCGCTAGCATGGCGGCCCACCTCCGAAATCGCACCCCACGCCATGGCTCTCGATCCGAACGCACTGCAGACCGACGCCCTCAAAGCCCGCGTGGGGCAGCTTCGGAGGTATCTTTGACCTCCCCAAGCTGCAGACCCGCCTGAGCGAGCTCGAGTCCGCCATGGCGGAGCCCGGTTTTTGGGAACGTAAGGAACAGGCCCAGAAGCAAGTGGAGGAAGTCTCCTCCTTGAAAAACAAGATCAGCCCGTTCCTCGAACTGGAGCGCGCCGTCGACGACGTCGACGTCCTCAAACAGCTCGCCGACGAGGAAGCCGATCCGGAGTCGAAGGCGGCCACGCTGATCGAATTCGGCGAGGAATTCGCGCGCGTCGACCAGCGTCTGGGCGCGTTTGAAATCAAGCAGCTGATGTCCGGCGAGAACGACCGGAGCAACTGCTACATCACGCTCAATTCCGGCGCTGGCGGCACGGAATCCTGCGATTGGGCGGACATGCTTCTGCGGATGTACACGCGCTGGATCGAGCGGAGTGGATTCAAGTCGGGCGTGGTCGACATCCAGTCCGGCGACGAAGCTGGGATCAAGTCAGCGACGCTGAAGGTGACGGGAGAATACGCCTTCGGCTACCTGAACTGCGAGCGCGGCGTTCACCGGCTCGTGCGGATTTCGCCGTTTGATTCAAACGCGCGGCGGCACACGTCCTTTGCGAGCGTGGATGTCGTCCCGGAACTGCCCGAGGACGCGGAAATCAAGATTGACGAGAAGGATCTCGATATCGACACCTTCCGCGCCGGCGGCAAGGGCGGCCAGAACGTGAACAAGGTGGAGACGGCCGTGCGCATCGTGCATCGGCCTTCCGGGCTGGTCGTCGCGTGTCAGGCGGAGCGCAGCCAGAGCGCGAATCGCGCGACCGCGATGCGCATGCTCATGGGCAAACTGATGCAGGTGGAGGCCGACAAGAAGCGGGCAGAGATGGACCGGCAGTACGGGGAGAAAAGCGACGTGGCGTGGGGCAGCCAGATCCGGAGCTATGTGTTCCAGCCGTATCAGAAGGTCATCGATTTGCGCACCGGCGTGGAGACGAGCGATGTGCAGGGCATGATGGACGGCGACATCGGCGAGTTTATCGAAGGCAAGCTCCGCGGTCTGAAGCGTCAGAAGGGCGGGGCAGACGAGGACGCGGAGTAGCGGAGCGGACGGCCACCGCGAGCGTCTTCATCGGAGCCCGAGCACGTCCTCCATGTCGTGGACGCGCCCGGCGGGCCGATGGACGAGCCAGGCCGCGGCGCGCAGGGCTCCGGCGGCGAAGGTCTCGCGCGAGCTGGCGCGGTGCGTCAGTTCCACGCGCTCACCCAGCGAGGCAAAGAGGACGGTGTGGTCGCCGACGACATCGCCTCCGCGGACGGAGTGAATGCCGATTTCGCGCGCGTCCCGAGGTCCGACGATGCCGTCGCGTCCATGCCGGGCGTCCTGCCCGACCGAGAGCCCGCGCGCCCCGGCCAGGACTTCCGCCAGCCGCTGCGCCGTGCCGCTGGGCGCGTCCTTTTTCAGGCGGTGGTGCGTCTCGATGATTTCGAGATCGAAGTCCGGACCGAGCGCCTCGGCCGCCTTGCGGGCGAGCCAGAACAGGGTGTTGACCCCGACGCTGAAATTCGAGGCGAGGAGGAGGGGAAGTGTGACGGCCGCGGCCTCGATCGCCGCCCGTTGAGCGGCGTCGTAGCCGGTCGTGCCAATGACGAGCGGTTTCCGGGCGTTTTCGCACGCCGCCAAGAGCGGCTCGATCGAGCCCGGCAGGCTGAAGTCGATGACCGCATCCACGGGGGCGATGGCCGCGGCGAATTCCTCTGCCCGTCGGGGTCGGCTGACGATCGTGAACGCGTCCAAGTCTCGCTCCGCGCACGCGATCACGGCCACCCCCATGCGACCGGATGCGCCAATCAGGGCGAGGCGAAGAGGGGAAGAGCTCATGATGCGCCAGAGTAGCACGACGCATCCAACGCGCCTGTGCCGAGCGGGAGCCCCCTTGGCGGGAAGCGTCGTCGCAAGCCGCCCAATGGTCGACGTCGAGCGCGACGCTTCTGGCTGGAAATCGAGCGCGGGAGTTGCCTTCCAAGTTCCGGTGTTGGGTTCCAAGTTTCGGCGTTGCGCTCGACGTCCGGGCGTTGGATTCCAAGTCCCGGCGTTGGATTCCAAGTGCCGGCGTTGCGTTCCAAGTGCCGGCGTTGCGTCCCAAGTGCCGGCGTTGGGTTCCAAGTGCCGCACTTGAATTCCAAGTCCCACACTTCAATTCCAAGTTTTCGCGTTGGAATCCAAGTTTTTCCGTAGGATCCCAAGTTTTCGCGTTGGAATCCAAGTTTTTCCGTTGGATCCCAAGTTTTCGCGTTGGGTTCCAAGTTTTTCCGTTGGATTCCAAGTTTCTGCGTTGGGTTCCAAGTTTCTGCGTTGGAATCCAAGTTTTCGCGTTGGATTCCAAGTTTTTCCGTTGGATTCCAAGTTTTTCCGTTGGATTTCAAGTTTTCGCGTTGGATTCCAAGTTGCTGCGTTGGCTTTCAAGATTTCGCGTTGGCTTCAACCCTGCGGGCCCTCGCCGGCGCCTACGCCCGAAGGTGCTCCGGACGCATGGGGAGGGTTCTCAGGCGGCGACCGGTGGCGGCGAAGACCGCGTTTGCGATCGCAGGCGCGAGGGGCGGCACGGTGGGCTCGCCCATGCCGTAGGGCTGATCGAGATCGCTCGGAAGGAGATGGATCTCGATCGCGGGCAGGTCGTGAATCCGGGCGATCGGAAACTCGGCCAGACTGGATTGTTCCGCCCGCCCGTTTCGAAACGTCATCTCTCCGTGAAGCGTCGAGGACAGAGCCCAAACGATCCCGCCTTCGACCTGCTGCTCGACGCCGGACGGATTCACCACGAGTCCGCAGTCAACCACGGCGACCACGCGGTCGACCTTGATGACGCCGGCGTCGCTCACGGTGACTTCCACGACATAGGCCACATGGGTTGTCCCGTCGTAGACGTTACACGCGACGCCGCGCCCGCGGCCCTTGGCGAGGGCCGAGCCCCAAGCGGAAACCTCGCGGGCGGCTTCGAGGACGCGCCGCAGGCGGCGCCGGTCGATCTTTAGCGTCCCCGCTTCGACAAGGTCCGGACCGCGGAGAAGTTCGAGGCGGAAGTCCAGGGGATCCGCGCGACGCGCGGCCGCGATTTCGTCGACAAAGGATTCGCGCGCGAAAACGCTCGCGGGGGCAAAGACCGCCCGCCAGGGACCGTGGCGAATGGGCAGGTCGACCGCGACGTAGGCCGTCCGGATGGCGGGAACGGCGTAGGGGACGTCGTAGACACCCCAGGAATTGTCCCGGAAGAACTCAGGGTCGCTGAGGTCCTTCGCGTCCGGTGGGCCGTTGAGATTGTGGAACGATCCGGCCTTGGTGTGGCTCCACGAAACGAGCTGGCCGGAGGCGTCGAGACCCCCTTGCAAGCGGTGGGCGGACGCCCCCTGAAAGTGGCCGAGCCGCAGGTCATCGGCGCGGGTCCAAAGAACCTGCACCGGTGCTTTCATGGCGCGGGAAAGTTCGACCGCTTCCGCCTCGTAGTCATTCGCGAGGCGGCGCCCGAAGCCGCCGCCGATCAGGGTGACGTTGATCTCGACGCTGGCGGGGTCGAACCCGAAGCGCTTCGCGATCAGCTCCTGGAGGGAATTCGGGGACTGGGTCGGCGCCCACAGCGTGCAGCGGTCCCCCTGCACGTGGGCGGTGCAGTTCATGGTCTCGAGCGGCGCATGGGCGAAAAAGCCGTAAGTGTACAGCGCTTCGATCGTGCGTTCGGCGGCGCCTGAGCCGGCCGGCGCCTTGACCTCGCGCGTGACGAATCCGGATTCGAGCGCCGCTTTCTCCAAATGCGCGCGATGGGAGGCGGAGGCGAAGCTCGCGTTTTCGGGCGTGCTCCACTCGACCGCCAGCGCGGCGCGGCCCTGCTGCGCGGGCCAGTGACCGTTTGCGACGACCGCGAAGGCGTCACCGAGGCGAATGATGTCCCGGACGCCCGGGACGGACCGGGCCTTCTCCTCCTGGGAGCGGAGCGCCTTCGCGCCGGGGACGGGCGGGCGTTCGACCGAGGCGAAGAGCATCCCCGGCACGCGGGTGTCGATCCCAAAGCGGGCCGCGCCCGTCACGATCGCGGGAGTGTCGGTGCGGGGAATCCGCTGTCCGATGAGGCGGAAGGCACTCCGCGCTTTGAGCGGCGGATTCTCCGGCAGCGGCAAGGCCCGCGCATCGGGGATCAGCTCCGCATACGCGAGCGATCGCCCGGATTTCGCATGGGTGATGACGCCGAGGGTCGCCGAGCATTCGCCGGCTTCCACCTGCCACCGTGCCGCGGCTGCGGTGAGGAAGAGCTCTCGAACGGTCGCGCCCGCCTTGCGGAGCAACTTCCAACTCCCGCCCAGACTCCAACTCCCGCCCGTCCCGAGGCGCTTGAATGGGGGCCCGGGCCTGGCTTGAACGAGTCGGATCTGCTTCCAGTCCGCCTCCATCTCGTCCGCCAGGATCATCGGCAGGGACGTCCGCACGCCCTGACCCATTTCTGACTTGCCGACGGTAAGGGTGATCCAGCCGTCCGGATCCAGGAGGATCCATTCGTTCGGACGGAAGGCGGTGGAAGCACCCGCCTCATCCGCGCGAACGATGCGGCCCGCCCGGAGCCCGAGGACGAGGGCCGCACCGGTGAGCGCCGTCGTCCGCAGGAAGTCGCGCCGGGAAGTCCCGAAGGGCGCGGGGGGGCGAACGCGAGGGTCTGGCATGACGAAGGGGCAGGCCGGCATCATCGCGCCGGACCTGCCCCTGCTGACAAGCCAAACCGCGCCTCCGATCTTGCGTTCTGCAAGGGGCGGCGCGGACCGGATTCAAGATTTCAGCTTCCGCTCCCACTCGTAGTCACGATCGGTGACCACGCCTTCCATGCGCTGGATCCGGCGGTTGAGGCGCTCCATCGAGCGATTCAGCTCGGAGAGATCGGCCCGGGTGAAGCTGGCGACTGGTTCCGCGCTGAAGCCGCTTTCCTCGCGGGGACGAGGACTCTTTTTCAGCGGGGTGAAGCACCAGTCGCGCGAGGCGGTTCCCTCGCTGCGGGGGGCTTCGTCGCCGGATTCCGCCGGGATCAGCACCGCGAGAAGGAGGTAGAAAAACGCGGCGATAAAGAACCGCGAGAGGTCCCGATCCCCGCCGAAGATCCCGGAGAGGATCAGCAGCACGATGCTGCCGGCGATGCGGGTGTAGAGGATGTTCCAGCCTTTGGACTCGGCGAAGCCTTTGAAGACTCCGAGCACGAGCCCGCTGCGCGAACGGCGGACGCCTTGGAGAAATGGAATCTGATCTTTCATGGTGCGATGCGGCGGGAGAAATCAGACCCGGGACTCGGGCTTCATGAGCACGGCGGCGAGCAGATAAAAGAACCCAGCCACGAACCATTTCGCGAGGTGGGCGGCGCCAAAGAACTTGGCGAGCAGGAGAAGGCCGATCACCCCGATGATGCGGGTGAGCAGCACCGACCAGCCTTGGTAGTGGGCGAAACCCTTGAAGACTCCGAGCAGGAGCCCGTGGCGGGAGCGGCGAAGGCCGGTCTCGGGAGAGGAGGAAAGGTATTCCATGGAAGTAATACGGAGGTTTTCGAATGAGGTCGGTCAGACGGCACGCGCCGGGTGGATCACTTGTGGGAGCGCGTTCGCTCGATGAGGATGGTCTCGAGCGCTTCGACGCGGGATTCCATGCGGGCCAGAGTTTGCGTCATCTCGCGGATGGCGTCCGCTTCCGCGGGGGAGGGAGCAGAAGAACTGGACGCTCCTTTGCCGTTGCCCTTGTTCTTGTCCTTATCCTTCACGGGAACGAACGGTGAAACGAGCGCTTTGACGATCAGCCAGGCGAACGTGAGCGAGATCGCGACGATCGGGATCAGGGCGTCCGGGATGTTGTCATTCCGTGCGAGGAATGGTGCGGCGGAGGCCAGGAAGGTAGTCATCATAAATTCAGATCAGGTTGCCAGCCGACGCGCGCGGAATCACGTTTAATCGGGATCCGCGCGCGGATCGGCAGGAATGGCTGGGCTCAGGGCTGTGCCTGTCCGGAAGTCTTCGCCTTGAGTGCGGCGAGTTCCTTTTCGATCTCCTCGTCGCGCTCGAGCTTGCTGAACTGCTCCTCGAGCGAGGGCTTGCGGGAAACGTTCACGAGATCGGCCTCGGCTTCCATGCGCTCGATCCGGTTTTCGAACTGCTCGAAGCGGATCATCGCGTCGCCGCTGTCCGCCTTGCGGATCTGCTGCTGCGCGGCGGTCTTTTTCTGCGCATGGATGTGGCGCTGGACGAGCGCCCGCTGCTTTTCGCGGGCCTTCGTGAGCTTGTCCTCGAGCTGGAGGATGTCGGAGTGATACTGGCCGACCACGTCATCGAGCTGCTGGGCCTCTTTTTCGAGGGCGACGAGCGAGTCCGAGTAGCGGCGCTTTTCGAGCAGCGCCTCGCGGGCCAGATCCTCGCGACCCTTGCTGATTGCGAGTTCCGCCTTGCCGGACCAGTCGGAGACCCGGCGGCGCGCCTCGTCGTTGGCGCGGGTGGACTTCTTGCGGGCGGCGATGGCACCGGCGCAGGAAGCCTTCATTTCGATGAGGGTATCCTCCATCTCCTGGATCATGAGACGGATGAGTTTTTCGGGGTCCTCGGCGGCATCAAGCATGGAGCTGATGTTGGAGTTAACGATATCGCGGAAGCGGGTGAAGATGCCCATGGTGAGTGTTGGTTGGAGTTGAAGGGAAGGATTGAGGACTGCGTTCTGTTGGTGCATTCAGCTTTAGCGCAGCGCGTGCCACGCTCGACGTGGTGTCAGTTAAGCTATTGCCGGCGAACGAGATCGACATTTTTCGGCGGACGAATTTCTGGCGGGGAAAGAGTCCTTGTTGCGGAATTGCTGCCGAGATATGGTGAAAAAAACCATGAAGCCCCGCACCTCGGCATTTTTTCGTTCGATGCCGGAGTCCGCGAACGCCGAAGGGCCGCTCGAGGCGCTGGGAAATTCGGATGAATTCCTCGACTTTCAGCAGCGACTCGCCCGGGTGGCGAAGGCGCCGCGCCCGGTCCTGCTGATCGGCGAACGAGGGACAGGCAAAGAACTCGCGGCGTCGCGCGTGCACTACCTCTCGCCGCGCTGGGGCGGGCCCTTCGTGAAGCTGAACTGTGCGGCGCTCGCGTCCAACGTGCTCGAGTCCGAACTCTTTGGCCATGAAGCGGGCGCGTTCACGGGCGCGGTAAAGCAGCGCCGGGGGAGATTTGAAGTCGCCAGCGGCGGCACGCTTTTTCTCGACGAGATCGGCCAGATGCCGATGGAGGTGCAGGAGAAAATCCTGCGGGTGGTGGAGTACGGCGTCTTCGAGCGGGTGGGGTCGTCAGATTCCGTCGGCGTGGACGTGCGGCTGGTGGCGGCGACGAACGTGGATCTGCCGGCACTCGCGGCGACGGGCCGCTTCAAGCGCGATCTGCTCGACCGGCTCTCCTTCGAAGTCCTGTTTCTCCCGTCACTCCGGAACCGGCCGGGCGACATCGAGATGCTCTCGCGTCATTTTGCCTCCCGCATGTCGGTCGAGATGGAGTTTCCGCAGAGCCCGGAGTTTTCCGCCGCCGCGATGAAAGTCTTGCTGGCTCACGACTGGCCCGGGAACGTGCGCGAGTTGAAAAACGTGGTGGAACGCGCGGTCTGCCGGGCGGCGGAATCGCGGGGGATGATTCGCGAGATCGCGCTCGATCCGTTCGCGATGCCGTTCCCGCTCCGGCTCGAGCAGCCGAATGGACGAAGCGAAACCGGCTCCGCGGCCGCCGTCGCGCCGCCTGCTTCCTGGCCGATCGATTTCTCCTCTGAAATCAACGGTCTCGAGGAGCGACTCCTCCGGGAAGCCCTGAAGCGTGCCAGATTTCACCAGCGCAAGGCGGCCGAGCTTCTCGGGCTGAGCTACGACCAGTTCCGCGGCATGTATCGGAAGCATCAAGCCGCGCTCGCCGCCGATGGCGCGGTGGAGGACTGAGCCTTTTGGGACGGCGGGCTAGGCCCGCTCTTCCCAGACCTGCGCGAGATGGATGAGGGTCTCGACCGCCTTTGCCATGTCTTGCAGGCTGACCCACTCCCGTTCGCTGTGCACGGCGTGCATGCCGCAGAAAATGTTTGGCGTCGGCAGGCCCCGGGCCGTCAGGTTCGAGCCGTCGGTCCCGCCGCGAATCGATTTGGTGACGGGCGTGAGTCCGGCCCGGCGCAGGGCTTCATGGGCAAATTCCACGGAGCGCATGTCCTTCTCCAGCCAGTAGCGCATGTTTCGGTACTGCTCCTGAAACGAGAGTTTCACGACCGCGCGCGGTTCCATTTCGCGGAGTCCGGCGGCGAGCCGCTCGAGGAGGGCATGCTGCGAGGCGAGTCCGTCCAATTCGAAATGCCGCAAGATGAGCCGCACGACGGCCCGCTCCGCCGAGCCGGTGCACTCGACGGGATGGATGAAGCCGTCGCGTCCGGAAGTGCGCTCGGGCGACTCCGCCCGGGGGAGGCCATCCAGAAAATGGCCGGCAAGGCGGAGCGCGTTGACCATGACCCCCCGGGCCCAGCCAGGGTGGGCGGCGATCCCTTGGATTTCCAGGACCGCTCCGTCGGCACTGAACGATTCCGAATCGATTTCACCCGGATTTTCGCCATCGAGCGTGTACCCGAAATCGGCCGCGAGGTCGGTGAGATTCAACATGTTCATGCCCGCGGCGATCTCCTCATCGGGATTGAAGCAAAGCCGGATCACGCCGTGCGGGATCTCCGGATGCCGGAGGAGGTGGCGCGCGGCGGACATGACGACCGCCACGCCCGACTTGTCATCGGAGCCAAGCAGGGTGGTCCCGCTCGCGGTGATGATGTCATGACCGATGGATTCCCGCAGGCGCGGCATCGTTTCGACGGTGAGCGTTTGCGCGGGGTCATCAGGCAGGATGATGGGCCGGCCATCGTAGGCCCGATGGACGATCGGCTTCGCGGCGCTGGGCAAATTGGGAGCCGTATCGACGTGGCCGCACCACGCGAGCCGCGCGATGCCGGTCTTCTTCGAGGTCGCGGGAACCGTCGCGAGGACGTAACCGTACTGATCGATCGACACATCGGAGGCGTCGAGGTCCCTCAATTCCTGAACGAGGAGCCGAAGGAGGTCCCACTGGCCGGGCGTGCTGGGCGTCGTCGTGGAGTGCGGATCGCTTCGGGTATCGATCTGGACGTAGCGGAGGAAGCGTTCGAGGAGGTCCGGAGTGTCGATCAGCATGGCGGCGATGCTGGCGGCGGCGGCCGCGGCGCACAAACGGAATTCCTCGCAAGGAACGGGAGTTGGCGCGCACGGCGGACCCGGCCTAACCTCCGACCCCTATGGCGACAAAGAATGTTCTCGGCCGCGGCCTCGGCTCGCTCATCACACCGCGTCCGGGCACGGCGGCGGTCCCGCCGGCCACGCCCGGCGAGCGGGTCTTGCAACTGGCGCTCGCCGAGATCATTCCGAGTCCGCTCCAGCCCCGGAAGGAATTTCGCGACGACCAGCTCGCCGAGCTGGTCGAATCGATCCGCGAACACGGCATCATTCAGCCGTTGGTGACGCGGAAGGTCGGGACCAAATACGAATTGATCGCAGGCGAGCGTCGGTGGCGGGCTGCGAAGGCGGCGGGCCTGGCAAAGGCGCCGGTGATCGTGCGCGAAGCGACCGATCAGCAAGTGGTCGAGCTCGCGCTCATCGAGAATCTCCAGCGAGCGGACCTCAACCCCATCGACGAGGCCCGCGCCTTCCATCGTCTCGCCACGGAGTTTAAGCTGACCCAGGACGAAATCGCCAAGCGAGTGGGCCGCAGCCGCGCCTCGGTGGCGAATGCGATGCGTCTCGTGGAGCTCGATCCGGACGTGCAAGCGTGGCTCGTACAGGGCATGCTCAGTGTGGGTCACGCGAAGGTGCTGCTCGGCCTGCGCGAGAAGCCGGAGCAACGAAGCGCGGCCGAACAAGCCATCCGCCGTGGCGCCACGGTGCGGGAGATCGAGCGCATTGTCGCCCAATACGGAGCTTCCGGCGGATCGAAACCGGGCGGAGCGATGAAGCCCGCCCCAGGCGCCCTCACGCCGCATCTCCGGCGGCTGCAGGACCGCTTACGGGAGCATTTGCAAACCCAGGTCACGCTCCTGCCAGGACCCAAGAAGGGCAGCATCACGGTGGAGTTTTACGGACCCGATGACCTGCAGCGGATCATCGAGGCGATGGGACTTTCGGGAGACGACGAATGAAGCGTCTCGCCCTCGGTCTTTGTCTGGTGGGGTTGCTCGCGCTGGTCGGCTGCCGCCTTGGCGCGCAGGGTCCGGCGGCGACCGAGCTCTGGCGCGAATTCTCCGGCGAAAAGGCTCTCGCGCTGGTGAAGATGCAGGTGGACCTGGGTCCGAGACCGTCTGGCTCTGAGGCGCTCGAGCGGACGCGCGCGCTGCTCGAGGCAGAATTGAAGCGTTGGGGCTGGCAGGTGGAGCGTCAGTCCTTCACCGAGAACACCGGGCGGGGAGCGATCACATTTACGAATCTCATCGCTCGATTCGGTTCGGCGCGTCCCGCCGACCCCCGCGTTATTCTCGCGTCGCATTACGACACGAAATGGTTTCGCGAGCTTCGATTTGTGGGCGCCAACGACGGAGGCAGCAGCACCGGGGCGCTGTTGGAGATCGCGCGGGTCCTGGCCGCGCGTCCCGCGCTGGCGCGTCGCTGCGAGCTTGCCTTCTTCGATGGCGAAGAGGGGGCCGTCGCAATCGCGTTGCCCGGCGATGGCCTGCAGGGGAGCCGGCATTACGCGCGGGCTCTCCGCGAAGGCGGGCGGGCGAAGCAATTCGCGTTCGGCATCCTCCTGGACATGATTGGCGACCGGAATCTCGGCGTCACGTTTCCGAGTGATTCGCCCTCGCTGCTCTCGCGGGCATTCTTCGATTCTTCAGAGGCGCTCGGGGTGCGAAATCGCTTCACGTTTCTCGGCGGCTCGCTGATCGACGATCATGTCCCGCTCAACCAGGCGGGAATTCCCACCATCGACGTCATCGATTTCGACTTCGCGCCGTGGCACACGGCCGGCGACACGATGGAGTCGATCTCGGCCGCCAGCCTGGAAACGGTCGGACGCGTGACGCTGCACGTCATCGGGCGGAAGGCCGCGGAGATCGAATAGCTTTTGACAGCCCTGCCAGTCCGCCTATCCTGCGGGTTCTGCGAGCACCCGTAGCTCAATTGGATAGAGCATCTGACTACGGATCAGAAGGTTTGAAGTTCGAGTCTTCACGGGTGCGCACCTCTCAGCGAGACGAATCCAGGAATTGTTTTCTGCGTCGGCATCGGCACGCGACTTCATCGTGCGGGGAAATGGCTGCTCTGCTGCTGCAAGTGACGCCTCATCTTTTCCCAGAAGGGGAAAAAGCCTCCGCCCGCCAGCGTGAAAGCATGGGCATCCGAGGCTCGGCGCAGGAGCGTGAGCGTGCAGCCTGCGGAGGTGAGTAGCTGGCGAAGGTGCGGCACGAGGTCGGCCACCGGGCCCACGGTCGGCGCAAACGCCGCGACTTCATCGAGGGCATGGTTCGCGGCCCACGCGCAGATGCTGGTCGCCGGATCGGGATCCTCGCTGAGCATGGTCGGACATTGGAAATGCGCCGCGGCGCGCGCGAGACCATCGGCGTGCACGTCACCCAGAGCCGCGATGCGCCGCTCGCTCAGCGCGTCGGGGTGGTGGTCGTGGTGCTCGCAGGAGAACGCGGCGACGGTGATCGGCCTGAGATTCGCGAGCGGCCCACCTTCAGGAAATAGATCGTCCGCATGGAGCCAGAGCCCGAGGCGGCGGTCGCTCCGCGGAATCGTCGTAGGGTAGTCAGGCAACGGCTGCCGGGCGGTCTGGGCAAACTCGGTGACGAGCGCCGGCGAGACCGCTCCATCCGCGATCTGCTCGCGGCCAGCGCGATGGGGGAGCAGCAATTCGGGCGCGTATTTTGCGAGGTTCGACTCTCTCACGAGGTAAGTCTTTCCCGGAGTCTGCAAGCCGGCGACCCAGCGCCACGAAAGCGTATTGCTGGCGGGATCGGCGTCCAGCAGGTGGCGGAAGAACCAGTCCGCGCCCAGTTCCCAGGGCAGGCGCTCGACGTGAATCCAAAAGCTCGCCCACCACATGCGGGCGTGATTGTGAAGATACCCGGTGGCGATCAATTCACGCGCGATGGCATCCATGCACTCCACGCCACTCTCGCCCGCGGCCACGGACCGCGCGCGCTGCCTCACCGCCTCGGGCAGACTCTCGCCCAGCTCCTGCACCCGCCGCCGCCAGCTCGTCCACACGTCCGGCCGCAGCTCCAGCCAGCCCTTCCAATACCGCCGCCAGCAGACCTCCTGCAGCCATTTCTCCACCGCAGGAAATTCATGAGTCCGCAGCGTGTCGCTCACCACTTCGTCCTCCGTCAGCAGCCGGTGGCGCAGGGCGGCGCTGAGACGCGAGACGTTGCGATGGAGCGGCTCCACCTGATTTCGCCGGTGAGCGTAACTGCCCAGCGTGGGCAGGAAAGCGGCCCAGGCAGTCAGCGCGTCGCGACGAGTCAGCGGGATGGGAGACATACAAAAAGAATCGCCGGGTTACTTCGTTTCCGCGCGCTGCGCTGGTTTGTTCCCGCGGCAGCGCTCACTGCAAAATTTCACCTCGTCCCAAACGCGCTCCCACTTTTTCCGCCAGGCAAACGGTCGTCCGCAACGGACGCACCGTTTCTCCGGCAGATGCTGTTTCTTCACGCCCTTCATTTCGCGGGCGTGTCCGGTGTCTCCGCGTTCATCGGCCGCAGTTTTTCGGGCGACGCATTCTTCGACACCGGGATTGCAGCACGCTCTTCCGTCTCGAGCATTTAACGCGCGGGCAGCGCCGTCGCGGATTTCACCGCGCGGCCTTTGAAGCCGGACGCCGCGAGGTCCGAGGCGCGGAGACCGCGGTTGAGGTCGAGCCCGAGCAGGCGCCAATGATGCACGTGCAAGTCAAAGGGGACGCGGATGCGTTCGTCGAAATCGGTTGGCCAGACGATGCCGCCGACCGTGCGGAAGTTGCGGAAGGTCACATCGACCTCCGCGCCGCGCGTGCTTTCCAGGCCGTTCAAGGTCAGGCGGACGCGGCGGAGCTGTCTGGTCGCACGGTCGATGAAGAGGATCACCCGGTCTTCCTTCGCCATCCCGAACCCCGGACGCAACACCGCGAGGACCTGGTCGCACACCGCCTCTTCCACGATGGCTTCGCCGTTGGAAGCAAGCCAGACGCCCGGTCGGTCGAAGTAGAATGGTCCCAG
The DNA here is from genome assembly GCA_038322235.1 of Chthoniobacterales bacterium. GTDB lineage: Bacteria > Verrucomicrobiota > Verrucomicrobiia > Chthoniobacterales > SZAS-18 > SZAS-18. The sequence continues at coordinate 87,084 of JBBQFQ010000002.1, read as the reverse complement.
CAGGAACATCGTGTAGGCATCCGCCACGAGCGCGGCCGCGCGCTTGTTTTCCTCGTTGGTCGAGAACGCACCATTGGCGGTAACGGTGACCTCGCCCCGTTCGCGCAGGACGAGCTTTTTCCCCGCCGGTCCCGTGTGCTCCTGAGCGATGACGCGCGGTCGGGTGAGCAGACGTTCTTCGGACCCGCGCCGGAAGCCGGTATCCGAGAGCACGGGCTGAAAGCGCGGCCCGATGGCGGGCCATTGCCCCTCGTAGCGCACGCTCACATCGTGGAGTTTTCCGAGCGTCGCACCCCCCTGCGCCCGACGAGCGGCCGCGACGAGCGCCACCGCGCCAGGATCGGATCGCTTGATCTCGTGGGTCGAAATCTGCGGCGACGCGCACGCGGAAAGAAAACCCGCCATCGCGGCGAGCAAGAGTTGGAGGGCCGGGTTATTCAAGGCGCTTGTCGATGCGGATCATCACCTCATTCCGCCGCATGAAGGTCGGCGTCCACGGGGGATCGTAATAGGCGAATGTCGGCGCGCCTTTGCCGACCAGCTTCTCCGCGGCGAGCCGCGCCTGGAGTTGGTCGGTGGCGGTTTTCTCATTTTGCGCGGTGCGACCGCCGTCGAAACGCAGCACGGCGAATCTCGCCGCCGGCAGCTTGCCGAGGGTCACGGTTTCTCCGGCTGGTTTCGGCACGCCTTTCTCCACCGCCTTCCTGGGCATGATGAAGCTCATCGTCTTCTTGTCCTTCGTCGTGTCGATCAGGACCGGCGAGGTCATCGCGATCCTTTCCTTGGCGTCGTTGCCGCCGGTGATGAAACGGAACAATTTTCCGAAGCCGCCGTTCATCTCCGCACCGTCCATTGCGGTGGTGGCGACCGTGAGTGCCGGATAGTCGCGGATCTCGAAATTTTCGTCGGTGCGGACGACCTTGTAATCGGGAGTTTCCGTCGCAGCGCGTGAGGTGGAGACGAGCCAGAACGCGGCGAGGGCGACCAGCACAACGATGGCGGTGATGAGTGGCACTCTCCGTTTCATAAACCATTAAAGCACGGATTGGCGCCCATCGATGACGTGGGTTCTCCCGCCAGCCTTCGGACCAGGGCGGCGAAACGGGGCAACTGGGCGGCAGGCAGCGCGCGCTGGGCGGCAGACCGCGCGCGCCGGCACGCGGCATCGTAGGCGGCCGAGTCGTCGCTCAAGTGCTCGATCGCTCGAATCCACGGTTCGACGGAGGCGGCGTCCACGACCGTGCGCGTCTCGGATTGGAGCGAAGCCGGCAGCGGCAGGACGATGCCGCCTTCGCCCGCGATTTCCGGCAGGCCGCCCCTATCCGAGAGGAGCGGTGGAATGCCGTGATGCATCGCCTCCAGCACCACGCGACCGGCGGGCTCCGGCCAGACCGACGGCATGAGCACCAGGCGCGAGACCGCATAAATCTCCGCCGCACGCAGCACGCCGGGCGCGATCATGAGCGATTCGTGGCGCGTGAGATCGATCCCCGCCGCCTGCGAAGCCGCCAGCAGATCGGCGCAGCCACCGCGGGATTCCACCACCAGGATGGGCAGATCCGGACGCCGCCGCGCGAGTTCCTCCGCCAGCCGCACGAAGAAGTAGAGGCCCTTTTCCGGCGACGGATTGACGAACGTGATGAAGACCCGCTCATCCTCCGGCCCGGCCGGCATTTCCTCCGGATCGAGCGGCGGGAGAAAAACCTCCGCTTCCACGCCGACGTCGCGGGCGTATCGATCGCGCAGATAGCGGCTCGGAGCGAAGACCGCATCGATCCCGCCCGCGGGCGTGAAGTAGGTGCGAGAGACGTTGTAGTAAGCGTGATTGTGCAGGCCGAAGAGTACTCGCGCGCCCGCCTCACGGAGCAGATGGCGTCGGGCAAAATCGGCCGGCAGGCCGCCGAAGCCAATGGCGACGCGGGGCGACTCGGCAGCGAGGGTTTCCTGGAGCAGGCGGTCGAGCGCCTGCTGCGCAGCGACGCTGAGATGCGCTGGGTGGCCGCCGGTATCGAGGAGCGTGCAGTCGATGCCGCGATCAGAAAAGGAGAGTACTGGCCAGGCGTGACGGCCGAAACGGCGCTCGGCGACGCTTACCTCCAGACCGGCGGCGCGCAGGAAGGCCAGCGCTCCGCCGGGGAGGCCGCCCACATCGCTCGCGGTGGTGCCGAGCGCGCGGATGCGAAAGGCGGGGCTGCCATCAGGCTCCCGCATACCGGCGAGCAGCCGGCACCACGTCAATTGCGAGCGGGCCGCGCCGCTGGCCGGATCCTGTTGCGCTTGCGGGAGGAGACTGAGGATGGGGATGGACACCGCGGATGCGCTCAGCGCAGCGCCATGACGGGCCGCCGACGGCGGAGCATCGTCCAGACCGCCAACACCGCACCGCCCACTCCTACCGCCACCGTGCCCGGCTCAGGCACCGCGGAAACAGGACGGAAGCCGATATCGAGCGACGAACTGGGAATGTCGATGTTCAACGAACTGCCTGCTCCCGCGCCATTCCACGTGAACTGAATGGTCGCGGTGAAGGCAAAATTGCTCACCCCAGTGAAGTCGCCGGTAAGGATCGAGGCACTCGCCGCCGAGCCGCTCGTGAGCGCCCCGGGGGTGCTGGCGCTGAAACCTCCTACGCTGGTATTGATGCTCATCGAGTCGAACGAAAGCGTCGTGCCGCCCGAGAAGGTCGGGGTGAAGGTGAACCCCATGTAAACGGCCCCATTTGCGGCCGAACTCGGAAGCACGCCGGTGAGCGTGAGGGTGTACAGCGGACCGAGCGGAGCGCCGCTAATCGAGATGGTCCCGTTTAGCTTGAGGACCGGGGTGGCGATTCCTCCGACCGAGATGCCGGTCGCAGTCGAAGTGAGCGAAAAGGTCGACGCGTTGAAATTCGTCGGGCCGCTGCTCGATCCGTAGGTGCCTCCGCCGCTGCCGATGAAGCCGTAGTCAGCCCTGACGTTGGAAACCTGCCCGGTGGTCGGAGGCGGCGCGATCGTGTCCGGGAATATCACTCCGGCCTGGGCGGCCGCGGCGAGGGTGGCGAGAACCAGACCGCCTCCGCCCGCGACCGTCCGCCTGCGGGCGAGTTGCTGGGCGCGTTGCAAGAGCGAAAGTTCGGCGGTGGCCTTGAGGTCCATGTGGATGTGGTAGCAAAGTGGTGAGCACAGGCAAGTTAAAAGCGCACGGAAACCTTGTGGCACATGCCGCCGACAGCCAACGTGACACCGTGCGCACTCTCCCCAATCTGGAGCTCCACATCACGCATCGCTGCAATCTGGCCTGCGAGAGCTGCTCGCATTACTCAAATCACGGCCACCGCGGCGATCTCTCGCTCGCAGAGGCCGAGTCGTGGATGGGGGCTTGGGCGGGTCGGCTGCGCCCGCGGATGTTCACGATCCTGGGCGGCGAGCCGACCCTGCATCCGGAACTGCCTGCCTTCCTCCGCCTGGCCCGGCGCCATTGGCCAGGGGCGATGCTGCGGCTCGTGACGAACGGCTTTTTCCTCCAGCGGCACCCGGACCTACCGGCAGCGCTGCGGGACGATCCGTATGCGACCATCGAGCTTTCGGTGCATCACGACGACCCCGCCTACGCGGAAAAACTTCGTCCCAATTTGACCCTGCTGGAAGGTTGGGTGCGGGAGCACCGGCTCCGCGTGATCGGTCTCCGCTCGCACGGCCACTGGACCCGGCGGTACCATGGCGCTGGCGCAGCGATGCGGCCCTATGCAGATGCCGATCCGAGGGCGAGTTGGGAGCATTGCCCGGCGCGGCATTGCGCGCAGTTGCACGAGGGTCGAATCTGGAAATGCGCGCCGCTGGCCTACCTCGGGCTGCAGGACCGGAAGTTTGTCCTGGATGCGGCGTGGGATCCATACCTCCGCTATCGGCCGCTGGCGCCGGATTGCACCGAGGCGGAGTTGGAGGAGTTTTTCGATCGCGAAGACGAATCGGTCTGCGGCATGTGCCCGGCGAGCCCGGAGAAGTTTGACCTCCCGCTTCCCTTTCGCGCCGAGCCGCGATCCGCGGGGTGAGCGATGCTCTGGACCTGCCGCCGCCGGATCGCCGCACCGTCACGGCACGACGACCACCCGATAGAATCGCTTTCCGCGGGCCACCGCCCCAGGATCGGAAAGCGAAAGGACCTGGCCGGTTCCAGAGACCGGAGTGGCGAGCGCCCGCCAGCCATCAGTCAACGATTCGCTCGTTTGCACCTGGTATTGAATTCCGCTGATGCTCGGAAACGAGAGCAGCTCATCCGCCAGCGACCGCGTGGTCGTGAGGGTGAGACGGCTCGAGGCATTGTTTGGATTCAAGCCGGCGCGGAATTCCGCGAGGTTGCTGAGTCCGTCGCCATCGGGATCAGCACTGGCGCCGGCCTGAGGATTCTGGGCCCAGTTCGGGCCGAAGTAAGCGACGCGCCACGCGTCCGGAATTCCGTCTCCCAACGTATCGACCACCGTTACCGTCGTCGGATTGGAGAAGGCTGACGTGTTGCCGGCGCTGGTGTCCGTCGCGGTCGCCGTAATGAGATGGCCCGCTGGCACGGTGGTTGTGAGGGTGACGCTGAAGCTGGCCGACGCCGGGGTGGCCTCTCCGATGAAGTATCGGCCCGCTCCGCCCGCAGAATTGGCCGGCGGCGTGGCGAAGAATTCCACCCGGACGTTGCCGGGCGTGCCGCTGGAGCTGCCTTGCACGGTCGTCCCGAGGCCGAGCGAGGCGGAGGTCAGCACGGGCGCGAGCGCGTTTTGATTCGAGCCGGTCACGAGTTCGATGCCGGCGTTCGCATTGCCGTAGATTTGGTTTCGGCGGTAAATGTTTCCGAAGGTCGTCGCGTCGTAACTGACGATGCCGTCGAAGCCATTGCCGGAAATCAAATTGCCTTCTCCGGGGCCGATGCCGCCGATGGAATTGTCTTGGGCGCCGCCGAAGAGCAGCACGCCATTCGAGGTGTTGCCGACGTTCGCCCCCGCCACATTCAAGCCGATCACGTTGCCAAGCACGCTGTTGGATTTCGTGTCGGAAAACGACAGCGCCACCCCGCTCGCGTTGTTGCCCGAGATCCAATTCCGGGCACCGATTCCGCCGCCGATCACGTTGGATTGCACCCCGGCATAAAGCGCGACGCCACTTCCGCCATTCGCCAGTCGGACCAAGCCGGTGGGGTCGAGTCCGACCAAGTTCCCGCTGACCGTGTTGGAATTGGTGCCGGCGAAACCAAGGGAAATGCCGTCGCGCGTATTGCCGGAAACCACGTTGCCGGCGCCCGGCGTCGACCCGCCGATCAGGTTTGAGGTTGCGCCGGAGTAGACTGAAATCCCCGAGCCTTGGTTGGGAAGGGCCGCTGTGCCGGCGACGTTCAAGCCCACGCGATTCCCGCTTACCGTGTTTTGCGATGTGCCGGCGAAGCCGACAAAAATGCCATCGCCGGTGTTGCCGGAGGCAAGGTTGGCGGCGCCGGCCGCCGCGCCGCCCACGACGTTGAATTGGGCGCCCGCGTAGAGACTGATGCCCGCACCGGTGTTCGGGACGGCCGCCGTGCCGGCGGCGTTGGTGCCGGCCAGATTGCCGAGAATCTGATTCGAGTTGGCGTCGCCGAACCCGACGAAAATGCCGTCACCGACGTTGCCGGAAGCGAGATTACCGGCGCCCGCGGCGGTGCCGCCAATAACGTTGGAATGGGCGCCGGGGTAAATGGCAATCCCCCGATTCCCGTTGGCGAGCGCGGCCGTGCCCGCGGGATTGGTGCCGACCCGGTTTCCCCGGACGACGTTCGCATTGGTTCCGCTATCACTGATTAGAATGCCTTGCGCGGAATTGCCGGAAATGAGGTTCCCTGCTCCCGCGGCGGTCCCGCCGACGAAGTTGCCCGAAGCGCCGCCGAAGATCCCCACGCCCACCGCGTTCTGAAGAGCGGCTGTTCCGGCGGCATTCACCCCGACGTAATTCCCGAGCACTTGATTCGAAGCGGTGCCCGGATCGATGATGGCAACCCCTTGGTTTGTGTTGCCCGAGATCACATTGCGCGCGGCCGACGTGACCCCGCCGATGACGTTGTTGTTGGCCCCAAGGATCAGACCGACGCCCCGGTCATTCGCGACAGCCGCCGCACCGGTCGCGTCAGCCCCGATCCAGCATGCGGTGACGGTGTTCCCGCCCGCCCCGCTCCCGCTGATTTCGATGCCGTAGGTGCGAAAGCCGCTGATGAGCAGAGCCCGCACGGTACAATTCGCTTCGGTCAGCCTCAGCCCCGGAAACGAGAGATCCTCGGCGAGCGAGAAGGCTCCACTCAACGCCACCACCGGCACGCCCGGACTCCACCCCGCTTGCGTCGTGCCGTCGATGATCGTGCCGGCGGCGAGCCGGGTCATGATGTCGCTCGGCTGGATCGTGAAGACGCCCGACGCGAAGCCTGAATCGGTTGGGGGAATCGCGAACGAGATGGTCGTATTCGGATGGTCGAAGGCGTAATATATCGCGGCTCGCAGGCTGCCGGGGCCGGCGTCCTGGGTGTTGCGCACGACGGCCGATTGAGCCGGCCCGGCCCCGTATTTGAGCGCCATCTTCTGCCGATCGAGCGCACTGAGGGTGCGATCGGGGTTGTTGCCCATCAGGTCGAGAAAGGAGGCATACGCCGGCTGCGGTCGCATCGTGTCCTGGCCGTTCGTGGACGCCTGCACGCGAGAGTAATGCATGACCGAGAGAAAGTCGTACGCACCCTGGTTGTCCGAATTCGGCAGCAGGACGTAGTTCCCATCGAGCACCCCACCCGGCAGATTCTGCGGAAAGAGGACGACGAAGCTGTCGCGATCCGAGCGCTGGTGCTCGTGGACGAGGCCCAGGGTGTGGCCGAGTTCGTGGGTCAAAGTGCCGCGATTCCAGGCGACGGGCCCGATCCGGAAATCCTGGGCGCCGCCGACTTTCCCCACCGCCGAAAATCCGCCGCCGCTCGGCATGTTTTGGACGTGGACGTAATCGGACTGCATCGTCCGCGGGACAAAGGTTACGGCGGCGAACGTCGACCAGTCGTTGGCGGCATCGACAAAGGCGCGTCGGTGCTCCACCGAAACTCCGGCATCGAAATCGTATGGAACGATCCCTCCGGGCCAAAGCGTCACGCCGCCGGCGAACGCGCTATCCGTCACCGGTTCGCCCGTGAGCCCGCGCCGCGCGGCTTCAACCAGCGCGCGGGGAAGTGCCATATCGCCGAGACGGATGACGCGCGCCTTTGGCCCGGCGGAGGAAAGCGCTCGATCGAGCGCGGCGATTTGGGGACTGGTGCGCATGTCTGCCGCGGCAGCCGCGAGAACGAATGCCCCCCAGAAGGCTAGGGCGGGAATGGGACGGAAGGGGCGCATGGCTGGCGAGCGCCTCACGGTTCGGCGAGGGGAGGCGTTGACGGTTCCGCGCTGACTGTCTGGGTAGCGAGGCGCCTTTTCAAGTGGACGTCTGTCTCGAACGCGTAGCCGAGGGCGTAGGTCGCGATGGCTGCCCTTCCGGTGGCACGGGCGACTTGGGCGAGGCGCAGCCATGATTCCGCCCGGAAGGAGTTGTCCGCGCAATACTCGGAGAGGGCCTTTAAGGCTCGATCGGGCTCGCCGTCCTCCATCAGGAACTCGACTTCGCGGTTCTTGAGGAACCAACTCTGAGGAGCGAGCGCCTGCGCCTCCTTGATCTCATCGTAGCCCCGGCCTGATTTTTCGAGGCGACGCAGGCGGGCCATCCTCTCCAGCCGCCTCGGCTCCAGCATGCGCACTCCGCTGGGTGGGGCGAGCCAGCGACGGGCCGTCGCGGGATCGCCTTCCCGCAAGGCGAGTTCGCCCAGCATGAGTTTTGGATAAGAGAGTTGGGGTGCGATCGCCAGGGCCCGCCCGAAGCAGTCCCGCGCGCGAACGGGATCGGTCGAGGTGTAACTCAGGCCCAGATTGAACCACATGCGGGCGGAGTCCCCGCCATCGGCGATCGTGTTTTCGATGAATTTGCCGTAGTCGCGCCAAGCGAACTGCCGGTGCCACGTCCGGACGCCCAGAAACAGCGCCCAGATCGCGATCCCAACCCCCGCGAGGGCGCGGCGGGACGGATTCTGCAGTGCGAGAAACGGGAGGGCCGTGATGGCAAGGCCCGCAAGAAGCCAGAACAGAGGCTGGTAGAGCCAGTGCTCTGCCACCACGGCATTCAGGGATAAAATGTTGCTGGTGGGGAGATAGACGACAATCCCGGAGATGAGAGCCAGTCGAAAGGCCCGGTCGTACCACAAACGCGTTCCCCCAAAAACCAGCAGGAGCAAAAGGAGCCCGCCGGCTGCAGCCAGGGCGAGACCCGTGGGGCCGTGGATGACTTCCGGTGGCGGCTTGATGCCGCGTTCCATGTGCAGGTTCAGAGGAGCAAGGATGAGCCCGGCATATTCGGCAATTGCCCGGAGCATGAGGAGCGCTCGGTCACCTAAGGGAACGATCGTCTGGTTCGGGGAGAGTGGTGGTGACGTCGCGAGCCGGCAAAAGGCATAGCTTCCCACCGCGATCGCCGCCATCACGAACCACGGAACGAGTTGATTTCGTCGTCCGCTGAAGATCACGAAGGTAGCAGTGACGAGGACGAATGAAATCAGCCCGACCTCCTTCGAATACGCCGCGAGCAGACAAAGGGTGCTAGCTCCGCAGGCGGTGGCGCAAGGCCGGTTCGCGCTGGCGCTGTCCGACCGGAGCGCCATGAATACGGCCCAAAAGGCGAAGAGCGCGGCGAGCGAATCCGCCCGGCCAGACACGTAGGTGACAGCCGAGGTCAAGGCGGGGTGGCTCACCCAGATCGCCGCAACGACCCAAGCGGTCGCGGTGCGGATCGTGGGAGGCACGGCAGCGAGCCGCGAGGATCTCGCGAACAACCCGCTTGCGACCGCGCCCAGCGCGACCGCCGCGAGCCCATGCAGTATGATATTCGTCAGGTGGTATCCGGAGGGCGCGAGCTCATAGAGCGTGTAGTCTAGGGTGTAAGACAGGCGCTGGAGCGGCCGGTAAAAATCGGACCCATGGCTGTCGAAGAACAATCGTTCGCCCCATCCCGCCGGGATGTTCCGCCAGCTCCGGATGAAGGGGTCCCCCGTGACAAGCCCGAAATCGTCCCAAACAAAACCGTTTTGAAGCGCCGGCCAATAGACGGCGAAGGTCACCAAGAGAACCAGGGCGGGACCAACCTTCTGGAATAACAGCCGCTTCATGGTGCAGTGCCCGCCGGAGCGGCCGGGCGTTGAAAGAACAAGATGACCGCATCACCGCGGCCCATCGGGAAGCGGTACGCCCCCCGGCGGACCCAGTGATCCTCCGTGACGAGCGCCATCGCGCGCGGAACGGCTGGCGGGAAAAGGTCGTGCACTGGCATAGCCGGCAGGGATGGCAGGTCAAACACCACGACCCAGTCCGTCACGGCTTCGCGAAGTTTGCGAGAAATCTCCTGCGAACCAGGGTCCGGCGGGAAACCGACGCATGCGCGTTCGGAAAAAAAAGCGAGGGCAACACCGTGCGGCCAACTCGTCGAAGCGAAACGCCCGGTCATCCCGGTCTCGCGAAGCGCCTGGGCAATCTCCTCCATGTAGGGTGTCGAGCGACGGGAGAGCGAGTTCGTCAGATCGGGAGCCCAGCGAAATGCAAACGAAAGGGCGAGAGACCCCGCGGCGATCCTCAGCCACTTGCTGGGAAGTCGGGAGATCATTTCGGCGGCCATCGCGACCGCGAGGGGGAGGATGAGGGAATTCGCGTAGCGGGGCTCGAATGCGACCCAGAGGTACCCGCCCAGGTAGAGCGCGACGGTTCCGATTAACCACCAGGCGACGCGCGGCACCGGGTCGGCTCCAGAGCGGCGGAAGATGAAGGGCGCGCCCACCAGTGCCAGGATCAGGAACCCGGCGGTATCGAGACGAAAGAGCATCACCGCGATCGACCGCGCATTCCCCGCCGCGACGGAAACCTGATGCTCGAAGTAGGCCCGGGACTGGAGGGGCGACCAGAACTGGTAGGGTAAGCGCTCGGGGGTTTCCCAGATCGTCACATGTGGCGGCTCCGGCGGGGCGAAAACAATCGGATGTTCCCGATCCCGGTCGGGGGGGCCCACCACCGCATGGTTGATCGGCCCCGCGACGCCCAGCGTGAACGAGCCCGTCGTCTCCCGCAGGGCGAAGCCCCAAAGTACGACCGCGATCGCGAAAGCGATGCCGGCGGTGCCGAGCGGGGCCCAAAACGGCGAATGTCGCGGGCGCAGGATCCAAAGGCTCGCCGGAAGGTGCACCAGCAGGAATGGAAGCGCGTAGGCCTTCGCCAGAATCGAAACGCCCGCCACGACTCCCACGAAAAAAGCCCGGGCTGTCGAAGGCCCGTGGGCCCAACGGCCGAGGGCGCAGAAATAAGCCAGCAAACAAAGCGAGAGGAGGAGATCGGGCGACAGGACGAACGCCTCGTACTGGGCAATGGGCCCGGCGAGCGCGGCGAGCGCAATCCCCCGGACCGCGGGCCGCGACTTGAACCACGTTGAAAGAAACGAATTCATCGCGACCAAAATCCCCGCTCCCGCGCCGATCACCACGAGGTGGCCGGCGTCGAGGGCGTCCATCCCCAACCTGATGGCCAGGGCCACGAGACCTGGGAGGAGTGGGCTCCAGTAGGAAGACAGCCCGTGATGCCAGTCCCCGGTCGCGAGATAGCCGGCGAGTCGCAGATAGGAAACCCCGTCCGGGCTCAGCCGGTCCGGTTGTTGGACCTTAAAGGTGATGGCGGCCACCATGTAGATGATCAAGGCGACACCGAGAGGCAGCCAGCGCTCGAGGCTCGGGCGGTTCGCCGGACGGGGAGGTGCGGCCAGCGTCATCGGTTCTGTCCCTCTAGCTGAGATCGGAGTGATTGAAAGTCGGCGCTCGCAGGAGCGAGGGTCACGGCGAGCGTGGCCTCCCGAAGGGCCGCATTTCGGTCGCCCGCGCCGGCGAGCGCCCGGGCGAGAAGGTAGTGGGACTTCGCGTTGCCTGGTTCGAGCGCGACCGCGGCAGAAAAGGCTTCGATCGCGGCCGGCCAGCTGGCGCTCTGGAGTTCGGCCAGCCCGAGATTGTTCCAAGCCCGGACGTGATTCGGGTCGAGCGAGAGCACGCGACGAAAGGCCGCCCGCGCGCCCGCGACGTCGTTTGCTTCGAGACGGAGATTGCCGTCGAGGAGGTGGACCTCCGGATTCCGGGGCGCGCGTTCCAGCACCCGCTGGAGGTAACCGGCGGACTCGGCGAACTGCCCCGCGGCATAGAGCGCCCGCGCCGCGGAGTAGTCGTCTGAGCGGTTGTTGCGCGCCGCTTCTGATCGGGGGAGGAATACGAGGAAAGTGGCGAGCGACGTTGTCACGATCGCCACGATCAGCGTCCAGCGGGGGCGCGCGAGGGCGGATTGCCAGCAAGCGGCACCTCCCACAAAAGCCAGAACAAGCAGGCTCGGGGCGGAGACGAAGCGATAGCGCTCCGTCACGAAAACGGGGAGAACCGAGAGGAAGTGCAATCCCGCCGCAGCCCCGAGCCATCTGGCGCGGGGAAACTGCGCGAAGGCGAAGATCCCCAGAGCAAGGGCCGGGAAAGCGATCGCCGCAAAAGGCAGCCCGGCCGGGAGCAGGCTGAGCGCGCGCCAGGCAGCGATCGTGCCGGTATCGTCGAAGGAAAACGCGTTCCAGTAGTTAACGACCTTCGTCCCGAGCAGCCGCACCCAGCGGGTGCGATCCGCCCCGATCTCCTCCCAAGCCCGCGCGGTCCAGAAGGCGGAGGCTTCCGCCCGGGTCAGGTTCTTGCCGACGCTGGTTTCTGCCATTCGTTGTGCATCGAGCATCATCCCGCGTTGACTCGCCCGAAACCCCGGCGGCATGACCGGGTATCCCGTAGCACCGGCGAAATTTCCCACGTAGAAATTGATGCCGCCGTGCGCGGAGAGAAGCACGGGCTCGCGGGCGACGAATCGGTGGTAGGCCCAAGCCGGACTGGTGCCAAGGACGAGGCCAAGCGTCAGGCCGACGAACGACAGGCTGCGGTCGGCTCCCCTGCATTGCCAAACCCGAAAGGCGACGAGCGGTGCAAGGGCAAGAGCGTTGGCGACAAGCAGTCCGGCCATTCCTAGAGCACCCCCCAGCCCCAACGCCCCAATCGGTTTGACCGGACGCGAATTGATGGCGCACCAGCGTGCAATGCCGAAATAGGCCAGCGCGCTGAACGTCGCAGGGATGAGAGTCATTGAGAAAACGCTCGCCGGGACGAACGCCGCCCAGAAGGCGCTCGCCAGGATCGAGAACGCCGGGACCGCTCGTCGAAGCTTGGGATCGGGCGCATCCTGGAGGATGCAGGCGACTGCCGAACTGATCAGGCTGGCGATCAGTCCGTCGGCGAGGGACTGAACAAAGAGGGGAGCAAAGGATCCCGGGCCGCTCAGCCACCGAAGGACTCCGAGGAACCAAGGGTACAGCGGGAGCCCGAAGAACGCCTGCCCGTCGGTCCACTCACCTCGGGCGACACGCTCGGCCCAGGCGCCGTAGTAGCCCGCATCGCCATCGGCCGGCAACTCTGTGGTCTCGCTCCCGAACAGGGTCACAAAGCGAAGTGCGACCACCACCCCGAAAACGCAGATTGGGAGGTGTCGGGAAGCGAGTCGAACGATGCCGGACAGATAGCAACCAGTGGACCACGCTCCGGGGACGATGCTCAACCGGACCGTCCTTTGAATTCGCCGACAACTCAGGACGAGGAAAAAAACGACCCAAATAAGTCGAAAATCACCCGGCGAGCATCCGGCTTGCTGCGGGGATCAAACGTGAGAGCACGCCAATTATTATTTTTAGGCGGCTCCCGCGTTCATTCCATTCATCATCCATATCCACCAGAACCCCATGAATTCCCGTCGCATGCCCGACCAGTTCGGCTTCACTTTGGTTGAAATCATGATCGTCGTTGCGATCATCGCCCTACTTGCTGCCATCGCCGTCCCAGGATTCCTCCGCGCGCGGAAGCGCTCGCAGGCAACCACCATAAAGAACGATCTGCGCCTCATCGATTCCGCGGTTGACCAATACGGGTTGGAGTATTCCCTCGCTACTGGGGCCGTGAATTTCTCGCAACTGACCCGTTACTTCAAACCCGGTTCGGCGCTCTCGGAAGGGAAGTCGCCCATTCCGGCGATTACGTACTCCGGGTCGAATTACTTGCTCGGGATTGTCATCAGCTCTCCCGTCGGCGTGAATGCATTGTTCTCCGACGTTGCTGAAGGGCAGTTTTGGTCGCCGTACATCGTCCAGTGATCTCACGCCGAACGCGAGGGCGCGACTTAAACGACCCGATCGAGGGCGTGGTCCCGTTGAAATGACCCTGAAAGGGTTACGGCATTTGGCATCAGGCCTGCTCAGAAGAATCGGTTCTCAGACGTTTTAGTCTGGAAGCGAAAACCAAACCATACATTCAATATCCCTATGAAATTGTCCACTCAGCGCCGGTCGGGCTTTACGCTCGTCGAAATCATGATCGTTGTCGCGATCATCGCCCTCCTCGCCGCCATCGCCGTCCCAGGGTTCCTTCGCGCCCGGAAGCGGTCGCAGGCCACTACGATCAAAAACGACATGCGTCTCATTGACTCCGCGGTTGATCAGTATGCCATCGAGTTCAACCTCGGCGGCGGAGTCATCGGCTTTAGCAACATCACGCGCTATTTCAAGCCGGGCACCGCGCTCCAGAACGGCCAGTCGATCATTACCACGATCCTCTACACTAATGAAACGTATGGGATCGGCAGCGTCGCCGGCACTCCGGTTGGCGTGAACGCGATCTTCTCAGACGTTACCGAGGGCACCTTCTGGTCGCCGTATACGGTCAACTAAGTTGCTTTGACTCGTTCGCCGCAGCCCGCGCTACGCGAGCTGCGGCTTTTTCTTTTGTAATCGCGGCCCCACCGTGGCGCGGTTGCTCAGGACACGCTCAAGGAATTGCGCTACGGACCGCTTCTGACACCCGCGATCCTGCGGCGCGTAATGCTGCTCGGAATCGTTACGGGTGCGATGTTCGCCTTCTGTCTTGTCTACGCGCAGACCGTCGGATTCAACTTCATCAACTACGACGATTATCACTTCATTCGGGATAACCCGAATCTGCGCGCCGGTTGGTCCAATGCTGGAGTTCTTTGGGCGTTGACCGCAAATTTCGCTACCGCCGACTCATACGCCGAGTATTGGATGCCCGTCACGCTTCTCGCGCGCCTGACGGACTTTCAGCTTTTCGATACCGCGCCGGGTGGACAACACGCCGTTAGTGCGCTGATCCACCTCCTGAACGCCGGGCTATTTTTCCTTTTTTCCCGGGCCACCACCCGCAGCTGCATGGCAGCGGCGCTCGCCGCGGTGATTTTCGCCTTTCACCCTGTGAACGTGGAGGTCACGTGCTGGCTGGCGGCGCGGAAAGATCTGCTGGCGGGCACTTTTTCGTTGCTCACCTTGATTGCCTATCTCCGCTTCGGAGAGAAGCGGACCACCGCCCGTTACCTTGCTTGTCTCGGTTTATTTGCGCTCGCCTTAATGGCGAAACCCTCAGCGATTTCTCTCCCCGCCGCGCTGTTGTTGCTCGATGGCTGGCCGCTCGGCCGAATCGCGAACCCGAGGCAGTGCGTCGTCGCGCTTGTCGAAAAAGCTCCTTTCGGCCTCCTAGCGCTTGTCGTGACGCTGATCACTTACGTGGGCCAGTCGGAGCTAGGTGGCGTTGGAAATCTCGTCGACGCGGGACCCACCCATCGGCTTCTCGAGGGGGTTGTCGGTTATGCGCGTTACGCTCTGCATCTCGTCTGCCCAGTTGAACTCAGCGTGCTTTATCCCGCGCTGCGGGATGCGCCGGGGTGGTCGCTCTGGCTCCCGGCGGCGTCGGGGCTTGTCGGTATGAGCTGGTTCGCCATCCGAGCTCGATTTAGCCGGCCGATTCTGCTCGTCGGCTGGTTGTGGTTCTTGCTGGTTTTGTTTCCGCTGATGGGCGTCGTTGGCTTTGGCCGACAGAGTATCGCGGATCGCTATCTATACGTTGCGTCGCTGGGCCTGATCCTCGCGGTGGCTTCGATCCTGCAGGAGGGCATCGAGCACCTCGTGCGAGAGGAACGAGGCCGGCTCCTCGCGGGCGTTGCAGTTGCCGTCAGTCTCACTTTGCTCCTCGGCGAGCCTTCCCGGCGCCAGGTCGTGACTTGGAAGGACTCTTCGTCGGTCTGGCAGCAGGCGCTGAAAGTCGATCCACAGAACGGATATGCGTGGGTGAGTTTCGGCACTGAACTTGCGAACGAGCGCAGGTGGCCGGAGGCCGATGCTGCGTTCCGGAAGGCTCTCACCGTCAACGGCGCGCCGTATGATCATCTCGTGACCTACGGGGTGGCGCTGTTCAAGCAGCGCCGGCTTTCCGAGGCGGCATCCGTCTTCGAGCAATGCGTGCGAATGGAACCGTTCGGTATGAAAGCGCACGATTATCTGATCACCACGCTTGAGGCGTTGAATCAGCCGGGTTTCGTCCGTTCGACGCGCCTGCGGCGTCAACTCGTGCGGACGCAGGCCATGTATGGCTCTGCGGCAACATTCTGGAAGCAAGGGGATCGACAACTCGCGCTGGAGCAGATCGAACTGGCCGCCTGGGCGCAGTTTGAGGCCGAGCGACTGGTGAGCAGGCGGGCTCCTGTGATCGAGGCAGAAGCGTTTGTCCCGGCGCTTGAGCAAACTGGGGAAGACGGAAGACTGTTCGCCGCTTTGGAGGCGCGGCTGCGAAATGATCGAGCGCTGGCCTCGACCCTTTTCGAGAGATTGGCCGGGGCTTCATTCCCGCCGGTCGAACCGGATTTCTGGCGCGCGGTGGCACGCCTGGAGGACGGCCGTCACGCGGAGGCGGAGGCGCTGTGGGAGCAGTTGACGCGACGTCTCCCGGTGGATTCTCCGAAGCGGGTTTGGTGGTCGCGAATTCAAGCGGAGAATGCTCGGGCCCCGGAGCGATGACAACGGCGCGATTCAGGGCTCGGTCCAGCAGGGCAATGCTGATGCTCGCTGTCGCCATGCTCTGGGTCGGATTGCTCTTCGCACCCTCGCTGCGCCACGGATTCAGCGACTACGACGACCCGCTGTACTTGATTGGGAACGCGAACCTCGAATTGGGGCTGAGTCCGGCAGGAGTTGAGTGGGCGTTCCGTGCGAACCTCGTCGCGCCTGACCGCACCGCAGAGTACTGGATGCCAGTCACTCTGCTCAGTCGCTTGCTTGACCATTCGGTCGGGGGTCGAAATCCGCTCGCCGCCCATGCGCAAAACCTCATCCTGCACCTCCTCGCTACGGCGCTCGTGGGCGGGGTATTGGGGCGCATCGGTTTCCCGTCCGGCTGGTCGCTGGGCGGCGCCTTGCTCTTCGGGATTCACCCCGTTCAGGTAGAGGCGGTCTGCTGGCTGGCTGCACGGAAGGATTTGCTCGCGGGGGTGTTCTCGCTGGTCTCGCTCTGGCTCTACCTCGGGTGCGCGTCGGGCTCGCGCCCGCTCCGGGAGTGGGGTGCGTTCGCGGCCTTCCTCCTGGCCATGCTCAGCAAACCATCTGCGGTGTCATTTCCGCTCGCGCTCGTCCTCCTCGATTCGTGGCGAGGGCATGCGTTCGTCCTCCCCCGTCTCCAGGACTTAGGCAGATCCCTGGTCACGAAGACGCCATATTTCCTCGCCGGCGGGCTCGTTGTTGCGGTCAATTTCGCAAACCAGCAAGACATCGGCGGGGTGGGCGGCGAAATTCGTGCGCCACTTCTCTGGCGCCTCGAGGAGGGCATCATCGGCTACGTCTCTTATCTCCGATCGCTCGTGTTTCCCGTCGATCTGGCGGTCGTTCACCCCGTCTCGGCGACGGCACCCGACCCGCGACATGTTGCGGCCGCTGCGGCTGTTCTTCTCTCGTTGACGCTCCTGTTGTGGCTTGGGCGGAAGCGCGTTCCCGGCGCTTTGATCGGGTGGGGAATTTTCGTTGGGTTGCTGCTCCCGCTCATGGGCTTCGTCGCCTTCGGTCGACAGAGCACGGCCGAGCGATACCTCTATTTTGCGCTCATCGGTTTGATCCTCCTGGCTCTCACGGCAACGCGCACCTTTGTTTCTCGGGGGGCGCTGGCCATACTCGCAGGCGTGTCTTTTCCGGCGTTGACTTGGATTTCCCGGGAAGAAATCAAGATTTGGGGAACTCACGTCGGCCATTGGGAACGTGTCTTGGAGGTCGATCCCGCAACTCCCGTGGCCTGGGCGCTCTACGGGCGCGCGCTGGAAGTCACGGGCGAAACCCAGCGCGCAGAGTTTGCGCTCCGTGTCGCGGGGAAGCTGCGCCCTGGAAACGCGGAGTTTCATCTTGCCCTCGGCGCGTTCTTGATTCGGATGACCCGTTTTTGGGAGGCGGCAGCGGAGCTTGAACGGACGGTGACGATGGATTTGGGGAATCCACGGGCCCATCGCGAGTTGCTTGTCGCGCTGGAGAAATCCGGCCAAAAGGAGGCCCTGCGGGCGGCGACGGTGAGGGCGCAGGGTGTGCGGGTCCGGATTTACGTAAATCTGGCGGCGGAACAGCTGGCGGCGAGCAATCTGGGTCCGGCGATGGAAGCACTCCGCTCTGCCGCAGATGCTCTGGCCGATGCGGAGGCGGTGGCGTCGCGCGCGCTGGGCAACCCCGCGCGCAGGGCCGATCTCCTTGCGCTCGAGGAACTCCTGAAGCCGGTCACCGGCGCGGAGGCTGCCCTCGCGCGTGGGCTCGTCTGTCAACTTGCGGGCGACTTCAGGCGCGCGGCGGCGGAATTTGCGACCGCGGGGGCGGATGCCCGCTGGCGAGAAGAAGCCCGTTGGCGGGAGGCCGTCGCGCGGCTCCTCGCTGGCGAGCGGGAACGAGCGATCCGATTGATCGATGGTTCCGCGGGCGCGTCCGCGCAACGGGCTTGGCAACAGGCTCAAACCCGGCTCGGCGTCGAGCAGGAAAGACCAGCCGAGAATTTTACGCCGAAACCGTGAAATCGCGTTCCCTTGGGTCTTGCTCTTTCAGCCGGCCGCCCTACCGGTGGAAATGACATTGACGGATCCCAGCGCGCCGGCTGCCAGTGACGAAGTGGGAGTTCAAAATGCGGCGCGAATCGTGGTTATCGGAGCCGGTCCCGCCGGCCTTTCTGCTGCGGCCGAGCTGACGGAAGCTGGTCTTCCGGTGACTATTCTGGAGCGTGACCCGGAATATGTCGGGGGAATTGCGAGAACCGTTCGCTACAAGGGGTATCGATTCGATATTGGGGGGCACCGTTTTTTCAGCAAAAGCGCTGAGATCACGAAATGGTGGCGGGACCGGCTGCCGGGGGAATTCATTCAAGTGCCCCGGCTCTCTCGCATTTTTTACCGGGGGAAGTATTTCGACTATCCGCTGAAGGCCAAGAACGCGCTTTTCGGACTCGGCTTCTTCACGTGCGTGAGTTGCGTCTTAAGCTACAGCTGGCGAAAACTGTTCCCGATCGAACCCGAGAAGTCGTTCGCCGCCTGGGTCACGAATCGCTTCGGCGACAAACTTTTTTCGATCTTCTTTAAGACGTACACGGAAAAGGTTTGGGGAATGTCCTGCGACGACCTCAGCGCCGACTGGGCGGCTCAGCGGATCAAAGGGCTTTCCCTGACGACCGCAATTTGGAATGCGCTCGTCCCGCAGAAAAAGGGGACCGCCGGTGAGGGGCTGGTGAAGACGCTGATCGATGAGTTTGAGTACCCGCGGCTTGGTCCTGGCATGATGTGGGAGCGCACCGCCGCAGACGTTCAGGCGCGGGGCTCCGCGCTGCACATGGGCCGCGAAGTTTCCCGCCTTCATCATAACGGATCCCGGGTGACGCACGTCACCACCCAAAGTTCCCGGGCGGGCGAGGAGACTTGGTGCGGTGACTCCTTCATTGTGTCGATGCCGCTCCGCGACCATGTCCTCGCTTACGATCCGCCCGTCGCCGCCGCAGCCGTTGCGGCCGCGCGGCGCTTGCAATACCGTGATTTCCTCACCGTTGCGCTGATGGTGAAGGGAGCGAATTTATTCCCCGACAACTGGATCTACATCCACGATCCCGGCGTCAAGCTCGGGCGGATTCAGAACTTCAACAACTGGAGCAAGGAAATGGTGCCCGGCGACGATACGACTTGCCTGGGTCTCGAGTATTTTTGTTTCGAGGGTGATGGGCTGTGGTCGATGCGGGACGAGGGCCTGATCGAATTGGGGAAACAGGAACTTGAGCGACTCGGCCTCGTGAAAGGTGCCGACGTCTTTGACGGATCCGTGGTCCGGATGGAAAAAGCGTACCCCGTGTACTATCCCGGCTATGATGACGACGTGCGCGTCATCCGGGAGGCGCTCTCCGGATTTGAGAACATCCAGGTCGCTGGACGCAATGGCATGCACAAGTACAACAACCAGGATCACTCGATGATGACCGCACTGCTTGCTGCGCGAAATCTGAGAGGGGCGAAATGGGATGTCTGGAACGTCAACACCGATGCGGAGTATCACGAGGACGGCCATTCGGGGACCGGTCGAACGGTGCCCGCTCCCCTCTCTGCCTGAGCTGATGATCCGCACCGGTCCGGCTTTGCGAGCGACGCTCCGTGCATCCCCTGCCGCCAAGTGAATTCCGCCATTCTCGCCTCTCAGACGGTCCTTTCGGATTTGCAGACGACTGAGCGCGGCTTGGGTCGACTCCTCGTCCGGGCGTCTTGCGGTGTCCTGATCATTTCGCTCCTGCTCCAAATCTGGCGCCCCTTTTTCAATCTGACCGACGACAGTTTCACCGGGTATTATCCGGTCGCTGTCGAAGTCTGTCGTGCGCTCTGGACCGGTCACTCCATCACGACGAACCCCTACCTTTATGGCGGTGGTTTCAACATGCTCGGCGACACTTCCGGTCTGGGGCTCTGGAGCCCTTGGCTTTTCATCTTCTCGCCGATCGGGCTAACGGAGATGCGGGACGCGCTGATCGATCTGATCTGCCTTGGAAATTCCTTGGTAATCGCCGGCGCCTTCGTGGCGTCCGCCCACTACCTTCGGCGGCGTCTTAACCTGGCAATTTCAGATCCCTTGATTCTGATCGCGACGCTGAGTTACACCTTCACCCCCATCAATCTTGTCTTCGGGGCCTCGTGGATCGGATTCCTGAATGCCCAGGTTGTCTTTCCCGTTCTGCTGGCGGCTGCGCACGCCCGCAGGGCGTGGCTCGGGGTTTTGGCGCTCGCCGCTGCGTTCCTGTATGGACTCGTTGGGGGGCATGCGCATCCGACCATCATGGCCGCGGCGTTCGGAGGACTGCTCGCGGTGGGACTCGCGTTTGCCTCTCGCTCCTGGCGCCCGCTCGTCATCTTTGCCGCGGCCGGTGCTGTCTGCCTGTTCGTCCTTGGGCCGCTCCTTGCCTCCAACTGGGCGAGTTTCTCAAGCGTTGCCCGCTCGTCCGGATATTCTGCCCAACTCGCGGCCGCGGGCAGCATCCCGGTGAGCCGCCTCATGAACAGCTTTTTCTTCGGACCCGTCAGCTCTCAATGGTGCATTGGTGGACAGATGTTCGAGATGGCTCCGGCATTTTTCCTCGCACTTGCCTTTTCGCTCGTGAGCATCCCTACGTTCGCTGCGGTCGGGTTGGCGCTGAAGCATCGTCGGCTCAACCGCTATTCCTATGTACTTCTGGCTCTGGGTTTGCTCACGGTGTTTTGGATCATTCACCCGCCATGGGTTGGATTTGTACACGCGAATCTCCCGCTGCTCAAGTCTCTGCGCTGGCCAATGCGTGAATGCACGATCCTGCTCTTTTGGATTCACGCGCTCTTCCTTCTTCATGCGGGTGAATTGCAATCCCTCGCAATGCGCTGGCGATTTCTCCCTGCGGTGCTCGGGGCGTCATCGCTGGCATTGATCATCACAGGCGTTCCACCTTCCTTGAATCCGTTCGGGCTCGACCGCGAGCTAGTCCTCGGGGGCGAAGCAGCCCAATATTGGACTAAGATTCGCGAAACCGCGCCCTTGGGCGATCCCGTTCGCCTAGTTGTTGGCGCGCCCCAGCGCATTCTTGCCACCAAGTGGATGTTTTTTCCGATGAGCCTTTTGGGAGGGTATAATTTTGCGTCCCTCTACGAGGTTTCAAGCGTTAGTGGATACTGCGGTCTGGCCCCTGAGACGCAAGCCTACCGCGGAGTCGCGCCCGCGCATTGGGGAGGCCTCTTCATCGATCTGGACGCCAGAGCAATCTATGATCGCGAACCGGGATTGACCCTCGTGCTGGTCCACGATTTCAAGGTCCCCCGCTGGTCTCTGACGAATCGATACGGGGTCCGCTGGTTCATGCTCGACCGAGGGACAGGGAAGGTCATCCAGGAACCTGGCCCGCCGCTTCAACTCCCGGGCGGCGGGGGGAGGGGGAGCTCGTGAAAGCCGTCATCCTTTGCGGCGGGAAGGGTACGCGCCTCCGGGAAGAGACGGAGTTTCGCCCGAAGCCGATGTTGCCAATCGGTGACCGACCAATCCTTTGGCACATTATGAAGACTTACGCGGCGCATGGCGTGCGCGAATTCGTCCTCTGCCTCGGGTATAAGGGGGAAATGATCAAGGAGTACTTCCGCAACTACGCCTGGATGAGCAGCGACGTCACGCTCGGTCTGGAGCGCGGCGCGGACGTCCAGTTCCATGCCCACCATGCCGAGGAGGATTGGTCGGTGACGCTCGCGGATACCGGGCAGGAGACGTTAACCGCTGGTCGAATTGCCCGGATCGAAAAGTATTTGGGACGCGATGAGACGTTTTTTCTGACCTACGGCGATGGCGTCGGCAATATCGACATCGCAGGCTCGCTCGCGTTCCATCGCGCCCACGGGCGTCTGGCAACACTGGTCGCCGTGCATCCGCCCGGCCGCTTCGGGGAGTTCGTTCTCGAGGGAGACAGTGGCGTGTCCCAGTTCAACGAAAAACCCCAGACCGAGGGAGGGTGGATCAATGGGGGTTATTTTGTGCTCTCGAGACCCGTGTTGGAATATCTTGGGACGTCGGCTGATGAGGTGATGTTTGAGCACGATCCCTTGCGCACTCTCGCCCGCGAAGGCGAACTGCGGGCATTTCGACATGAAGGGTTCTGGCAACCGATGGATACTTTTCAGGAGTTCCAATTACTCAACCAGCTGTGGGCGGAAGGACGCGCGCCCTGGAATGTCTGGTGATGAAGGCGCGTCAGGAACCATTCGGTGGCGTCTTCCGCGGGGCGCGCGTGCTGGTCACGGGCCAGACCGGATTTAAAGGCGCCTGGCTTTGCGAATGGCTGCTCGGGCTCGGTGCGGATGTTTTCGGACTCGCCCTCCCGCCGGAGTCGACTCCGGCCCTTTTTGACGAGCTGCAACTGGCCCAACGTCTCGGCCACCGGATCGGCGACATTCGCGACTCGCCCCAGGTTGTTGCCGCGGTGGCTGACGCACGCGCGGACTTCGTCTTTCATCTTGCCGCCCAGGCGCTGGTCCGGCGAAGCTACGAAGATCCGCTCGAAACGTGGGAGACGAATGTGCTTGGCACTGTCCGCGTGCTGGAGGCCGTGCGGCGCCTCGGCCGGGCATGCGTCGTGATCTGCGTGACCTCGGACAAATGCTACGAGAACCGCGACTGGGTCCACGGTTACCGGGAGACGGACGCGCTCGGCGGACACGATCCGTACAGTTCCAGCAAGGCCGCGGCGGAGCTGGCGGTCGCGAGCTGGCGCGCGTCCTTGTTGGGCGGACCGGACGCCAGGATGCGCATCGCCTCCGCGCGGGCTGGGAACGTACTCGGTGGCGGCGATCGCGCCGTGAATCGCATCGTCCCGGATTTCCTGCGCGCTCTCGCGGCCGGGCACGCTGTCCAGCTTCGCAACCCGCATGCGACGAGACCGTGGCAGCACGTTCTGGAACCGCTCTCCGGCTACCTCCATCTCGCCGCCCGGCTGCATGCTTCGCCGACGTTCGCCGGGGCATGGAATTTCGGGCCGGACGCGGCGTCGAATCGTTCCGTGCGGGAGCTTGTCCAGGAACTCCTCCGCCACCGTCCCGGGACCGTCCTGGAGGTTCCGGAAGCCGCCGCTCCGCATGAAGCGGGCCGGCTGCACCTGTCCGTCGACAAGGCCCGCGCGCTCCTTGGCTGGCGGCCGGTCTGGGACTTTTCTCGAACGGTTCGCGAGACCGTCGAATGGGAGACCTGCGGAGGCGAACCGTCTGCCCGGACGCAGGCCCAAATCTCCTCGTATTGCGCGGATGCCACCCTCGCCGCGCTGGAATGGGCGCCTCTGCCGGCATGATTGATTCCCCTGAAGAGATCAAGGCTGAGATCCTTCGCCTGACGCGCGCGTATGCCGCCGCGACCCACCGGGCGAATCGGCCGGGAGACGATCCGCAGCGTGCGCCCTTTGAGCCGGGCGTCACGACGGTGCCTTACGCCGGTCGCGTGTTCGATGAAGATGAAGTCGAGTCCGCCGTCTCGTCGATGCTGGACTTCTGGCTCACCCTTGGACCGGAAGGCGACGCGTTCGAGCGGGCCCTCGCGACGGCGATTGGAGCCCGACGTTCTCTCCTGGTGAACTCCGGCTCCAGCGCAAATTTGCTCGCCGTCTCGGCCCTGACCAGTCATCGCCTCCCGGCGGACCGGCGTTTGCGGCCCGGGGACGAGGTGATCACCTGCGCGGCAGGATTTCCGACCACCGTCGCGCCGATCGTCCAATGCGGCGCGATCCCGGTTTTTCTTGATAACGATCCGCGCACGGGAAACGCCGATCTCTCCCTCCTCGAAGCCGCGCTTGTCCCCGGGAAAACAAAAGCTTTTATGGCCGCGCACGCGTTGGGAAACCCCTTCGATCTCACGCGCGTGACGGCGTTCTGCGAACAGCATGGGCTCTGGCTGATCGAAGATAATTGCGACGCGCTGGGCTCGACCTACTCGCTGCCAGACGGCTCGACTCGCGCCACGGGCTCGTTTGGCGACATTTCCACCCAGTCGTTTTATCCGCCGCATCACCTCACGCTCGGCGAAGGCGGAGCGGTGAGTATCAACGGTCGCCCCCTCCTCGCGAGCATCGTCGAGAGCTTTCGCGACTGGGGTCGCGATTGCTGGTGTGCCTCGGGGAAGGACAATACGTGCAACAAGCGCTTCGGTTGGAAGCTCGGCGAATTACCCGAAGGCTACGACCACAAGTACATCTATTCGCACTTCGGCTACAACTTGAAGCCGTTGGATCCGCAGGCGGCCATCGGACGCCGGCAACTCGAGAAGCTGCCGGCGTTCGTGGAGGCAAGGAAACGGAATTGGGAAACGCTTCGGCGCGGGTTGTCCGATCTCGAGGACGTCTTCGAATTTTCTCTCCCGACCCATGCGACTCGCTGGCGGGCAGACGGAGGGTTTGAGTGGAATGGCAGGGGTGCGGAGGTGGAATGCAGCTGGTTCGGTTTCATGATGCTGGTGCGGCCAGGCGCGCCGTTTTCACGCACGGCACTCGCCCGGCATTTGGAGGAGCGGCGGATTGGGAACAGGAACTTTTTCGGTGGAAACCTCGTACGGCAGCCCTTCTTCCAGCAGTTGCGGAGGGACCGCGGCGACGGCTCGTACCGCATCGTTTCGGCCGATGGCACGCTGCCCGGTGCCGACCGCATCATGAATGATGCGATATTCGTTGGCGTGTATCCCGGCCTCACGCACGCAATGCTCTCCTACATGGTCGAGGCCGTCCGGAATTTTGCCCGTTCGCCCCGATGACGACGCGGCATTCGATCGTGGAGGACGACCTCGCGCGGATTTGCGCCGAGTCGCTTCCGTGGACGGAGTTCGACGGTGCGGAGATCGTCGTGTCGGGGGGGAGCGGCTTTATTGCAGCCTATCTGATTGAGGCACTGTTGTATCGGAACGAGCATTATCGCGCTGGCCTGAGCGTGACGGCGCTCGTCCGAAACGCAGATCGCGCCAGGCGGCGATTTGCGGCCTACGATGGGCGGACTGATCTGCGCATTCTCACCTCGGATATCTGCGCGCCGCTCCCGGCGGACTTGCGTGCCGATTTCGTGGCGCACGCCGCCAGCCAGGCGAGCCCAAAGCACTTCGCCTCAGATCCGGTTGGCACGCTCGCCCCAAACACGCTCGGCACGCATCACCTCCTCTCCCTCGCCCATCGGAGTCAGGCGCGGAGCTTCGTCTTTCTCAGCAGCGGCGAAGTGTACGGCCGGGTGCCGAAGGCGCTGGGCCGGGCGCTGAGGGAGGACGACTACGGCCCCCTTGACCCGCTCGAGGTCCGCGCGTGTTATGGGGAGGGCAAGCGAGCGGGCGAAGCGATGTGCCGCGCCTGGCACGTGCAACACAATGTCCCTGCGTGCATTGCCCGGCTTGGTCACACTTATGGTCCCGGCATGGACCTCGCCGATGGCAGGGTTTTTGCTGACTTCACCTCCCGCATGGTCCGTGGCGAAAACATTGTCCTGGAGAGTGATGGCATAGCGGTGCGGCCGTTTTGCTATCTCACGGACGCGGTCTCGGGCCTCCTGTTGCTGATGCTCCGCGGAGCGCCGGGAACCGCCTACAACCTCGTGAACGACGAGGGCGCCATGCGCATTCGCGATCTTGCTGCGTGTCTGGTAAATCTTCATCCCGAGCGCGGGCAGCGGGTCGTTTTTTCGGGCGCCCCGCCCGATCCCGCGGCACCCGTCTCGCTCTCCCCGGGCATTCCGGTTGACACCACCCGTCTCCGTCAGCTTGGCTGGAAGCCGCAGGTGGGAGTAGTGGATGGATTTCGCCGCACCATTCTTTCATACACCTGAACGCCGCCCGCCTGATTTTCGTCATCCCCCCAACCATTCCCCATATGATCGCAGAAGTTAAAATCGGCTCTTCCCGTGTTGGTGACGGCCACCCCTGTTTCACGATCGCGGAAATAGGTATCAATCACAACGGCGACATCAACCTCGCCAAGAAGCTCATTAGCACCGCAGTCGCGTCCGGTTGCGATGCCGTGAAGTTTCAGAAGCGGACGATCGACGTCGTCTACACCGCGGAAGAACTGGCCAAGCCGCGGGAAAATCCCTTTGGGGCCACCAACGGCGATCTCAAGCGCGGGCTCGAATTTGGAGTCGAGAAGTACCGCGAGATCGATCGCTATTGCCGCGAGGTCGGCATTCCGTGGTTCGCCTCGTGTTGGGACGAAGACTCAGTCGATGTGATCGACCAGTTCAACCCGCCCTGCTACAAGATCGCGGCGGCCTCTCTGACCGACGATGCGCTCCTTCGACACACTCGCGCGAAGGGCAAGCCGATCATTCTCTCCACCGGGATGAGCACCTTGGAGCAGGTGGCACATGCCTTGGAGGTGCTGGGCAAACACGATCTGATCCTCCTCCACACGTGCAGCGCATACCCGTCGACCTACGAAGACTTGAACCTCCGGGTCATCGGCACGCTGCGAGAGAAGTTTGGCGTGCCGGTGGGTTACTCTGGGCACGAGACCGGTATCGCCTCTTCGGTCTCCGCGGTCGCGTTGGGCGCCTGCGTGGTCGAGCGCCACATTACGATGGATCGAGCCATGTGGGGCTCCGACCAGGCCGCTTCGCTCGCTCCGAGCGGCATTACCCGGCTGGTGCGTGACATTCGGTTGATCGAGATCTCCATGGGCTCGGCGGAAAAACGGCTGCTGCCAAGCGAGGTGGCAGTAATGAAGAAGCTGCGCCGCGTGGGCCTTTAAGGTCATGCCCGCCCTCCAGGCGCTTGCGCTCGACATCGACGGCGTCCTCACGGACGGCACGTTTTGGTGGGGCATGGACGGGAGCGAACTGAAGCGCTTTTCCTTCCGCGACATCATGGGGATCGCACGGGCGTCGCGGCGGGGACTGCGCTTTGCGCTCATCAGCGGCGAGGCCAATGCGCTCGTGGACCGCTACGCGACGAAGATGGCGATCACCCACGTCTGGCAGGGATGTAAAGACAAGGCGGCCGCGCTGCGCGAATTTGCGGCAACGCTTTCGCTGCCGCTCACGCAGGTGGGATTCATGGGTGACGACGTGAACGATGTTGAGGCGATGCAGATCGCCGGCTGGTCGGCGGCGCCCGCCGATGCGCACGCGGCGCCGCGCGCCATCGCGTCCTATGTCACCCGACTGCCGGGCGGTCAGGGAGCGGTCCGTGAGGCCCTCGAGGTGTTGATTCCGGATTTATGAAGCTCTCAGACTACGTGATGGAGTTTGTTGCGCGTCAGGGCGTGAAGCACGTGTTTACGCTGCCCGGCGGCGGAGCGATGCATTTAAACGACTCGCTCGGGGGCTGTGCGGAACTCCAGTTCATCGCGAACCTGCACGAACAGGCCAGCGCGATGGCGGCGGAGAATTACGCGAAGGCGACGGGTGGGCTTGGCGTGGCGCTCTTCACGACGGGGCCTGGCGGGACGAATGCGGTCACGGGGGTCGCCGGAGCGTGGCTGGATTCCACGCCCTGTCTCTTCCTCTCCGGCCAGGCGAAGCGGCCCGATCTGAAGGGGGACTCGGGCGTGCGCCAGATGGGCGCGCAGGAAGTGGACATCGTGGCGATCGTTCGCCCGATCACGAAGTACGCCGTGCTCGTGCTCGACCCGCTGGAGATCCGCTACGAACTGGAGAAGGCGGTTTACCTTGCTCAGACAGGCCGGCCCGGCCCGGTGTGGGTGGATATCCCCCTCGATGTGCAGGCGGCGCAAATTGATCCCGCGGCGATACGCGGTTTCACTCCCGAGCCACCGGTCCGAAACACCGGGCTGGGCGCCGCGGTGACGCAAACGCTCGCCCTTCTGCGCGAGGCGGAGCGCCCGCTGATTCTTCTTGGGAATGGCGTGCGGCTCGCTCAGGCACAGGAGGAGTTTCTCGCGCTCGCGGCGGAGCTGAACGTCCCGGTGCTGGCGACGTGGCTGGCGGTTGATCTCCTCCCATACACTCATCCTCAATTCCTCGGGCGACCCGGCGTGGTCGCCCCGCGTGGCTGCAACTTCGCGCTGCAGAACTGTGATTTTCTTCTCACGCTGGGCGCACGCCTCGATTTCTCCATCACCGGCTACGCGCTGCCAAACCTCGCCCGCGCCGCCCGCAAGGTGGTGGTGGACGTCGATCCAGCAGAACTTGGAAAGCTGGCGCAGTTCAGTGACTTGTCGGTCTGCGCGGATGCCGGCGACTTCATCCGGGAACTCCGGGCGCAGCGTCGCGAAACGACGCTGCCCGATTGGCCCGCTTGGTGGACGCGCTGTCGGCAGTGGAAGGAGTCATTCCCAGTGGTCCTGCCGGAGCATCGGGATCCTACGACGAAGGTGAGCACCTACCACCTGGCCGAGATCCTCTCGGACGAGCTGAAGGAGGGTGACTTCATCGTCTCTGGCAGCTCCGGTGCAGGTATCGAGATCTTCCAGCTCGCGCTTCGCCTGAAGCGCGGGCAGCGCCTTTTCCACACCACCGCCCTCGGCGCGATGGGGTATGGCCTGCCTGCCGCAGTTGGGGTGAGCATCGCCTGCGGCGGACGCGAGACCGTCTGCGTGGACGGTGACGGCGGTTTTCAGCTTAACATTCAGGAACTGGAGACTGTGCGGCGTCTGCAATTACCCATCAAATTTTTCGTTCTCGACAATGACGGCTACTCGTCAATTCGCACCTCCCAGCAACGCTGGTTCGGCCGGCAGATGGCCGCCGATTCACGGAGCGGTTTGACTCTCCCGGATCTCTGCGCCGTGGCCAATGCCTACGGTCTGCCGACGGTCCGCATCGCGGATCAGCGCAATCTCCGCGCTGACGTGAGGGCCGTGCTGGATCGACGAGGACCGGTGGTGTGCAATGTGGTCTCGCGAGCGGATGAGGCCCGCATGCCGAGTCTATCCTCCGCCCAGCGAAAGGACGGCTCGATGGTTTCGAAACCACTGGAGGACCTCTGGCCGTTTCTCGAGAGAGAGGAATTCCGCGCGAACATGATCATCCCGCCGCTGGAGGCGTCATGCGAATAGCGATCATGCAGGGCCGGCTGCTGCCTCCGGTGGACGGACGCATTCAGGCGTTCCCCGCCGGGCGATGGGCGGAGGAGTTTCCGCTCGCCGCGGCAGCTGGGCTCGCAGCAATCGAATGGATCTACGAGGCCTCCGGCGCGGAAACGAATCCACTGGCGACCGACGCGGGACTGGCCGGGCTGCTTGCGACGGCGGCCGCCCATGACATCGAGTTGCAGTCGATCTGTGCCGATTGGTTTATGGACCGACCGTTTTTGCGCGCCTCGGAGGCAGAGCGGGCGGAGCGGATCGGACATTTGCGCTGGCTGCTGGGGCGCGCGGCGCGGGCGGAGGTGCGGCACGTGGTGCTTCCGTTCGTCGATGTCTCCGCGATGCGCAGCGCGGAAGAGGAGGACGCGGTCGTGGCTCTCCTGAGTGAAGTACTTCCGTCCGCGGAGTCGGCTGGGGTGGAACTCCACGTGGAAAGTGACCTCCCGCCCGAGAGGTTCGCCGCCCTGCTCGCCCGTGTGTCCCACCCGCTCATTCGGGCCAACTACGATTCCGGAAACAGCGCCTCGCTGGGCTTCGATCCGCGCACGGAGTTCGTCGCTTATGGCGATCGGATCGGCAGTGTTCACCTGAAAGATCGGCTGCGCGGCGGCGGGACCGTTCCACTCGGCAGCGGCCACACGGACTTTTCTGCGGTGCGCTCCGGCCTGCATGCGATCGGGTATTGTGGCCTTTTCACCTTGCAGGTCGCCCGCGAGCGGCCGGGCGAAGAGTGCGCGTGGGTCCGGAAAAACCGACAGTGGGCGGAGGCATGGTTCGCATGAAAGTCCTCATGATCGGTCTCGGCGGGATCGGACAGCGCCACCTGCGGAATCTGCGCGCGCTCCTCGGCACTGAACTTGAGGTGATCGCGCATCGGGTCCGCCGGCAGCAGTTCGTTCTGACCGAACAGCTGCAGGTCGAGTCCGATGCCGGACTCGATGCGAAATACGGAGTGCGGGTATTCTCCGAATTGGCGGCCGCGCTCGCAGAGCGGCCCGCCGCCGCGTTTATTTGCAATCCGAGCAGCCTGCACGGCACCAGTGCATTGGCGTCTGCCGCCGCCGGTTGTCATTTGTTCGTGGAGAAACCGGTAACGGATTCACTGGCCGATGCGGAGGCGCTCGTCGCCGCCGTGCAGGGCCGCGGGCTGGTGGGATTTGTCGGCTATCAGCTCCGCTTCCATCCGTGCTTCCAGCAAATGCAGGCGTGGGTCGAGAGCGGCAGCATCGGCCAGGTCATCGCGGTGAGGGCGGAAGTGGGAGAATACCTGCCCGGTTGGCATCCGTATGAGGATTACCGGCAAATGTACGCTTCCCGCCGGGTCCTTGGCGGTGGCGTGATCCTCTCGCAAATCCACGAGTTCGACTACCTTTACGCGCTTTTTGGCCGTCCGCGGAAGGTCTTCGCCGTGGGCGGTAAGCTCAGCCGGTTGGAGGTGGATGTGGAGGACGTGGCGAGCGTACTCATGGAGTTCGGACCGACGGGATTTCCAGTCCATTTGCATCAGGACTATGTGCAACGTCCACCCGCGCGATCCTGTCAGATCGTGGGCAACAACGGGAAGATTCAGATCGATTTCCGCGCGCTCAGCGCCACGCGCTGGGATGAAGGTGGTGCTGTGGCGGAGACCGCCACGTTCCCCGCTCTCGAACGAAATGCGCTTTTCCTCGCGGAAATGCGCCATTTTCTTGCCTGCGTGGCGGGCACGGAAACGCCCCTGGTTAGCCTCGCCGATGGGGCCGAAAGTCTGCGCGTCGCGCTGGCCGCGCGGGCGTCGCTGGAGAGCGGTGCTGTGGTCGTACTTCCGCCCCGATGAATGTACCCCTTTGATCTTACCGGCCGCGTCGCGGTTATCACCGGAGGCACCGGTCTGCTCGGTCAGCGGCACGCCGCCGCGATCGCCTCGGCCGGCGGAATTCCAGTGCTCGCCGATGTGCGCACGCTGCCCGCGGAGGAGGTGACTGCGCGCTTCGGCGCACAGGCGTGGTCGAGGCAGGTGGACATCACAGACCCCGGGGCCCTCGTCGCGCTGCGCGACGCTCTCCTCGCGCAATTTGGCCGGATCGACATCCTCGTAAATAATGCGGCCAACAATCCGAAGGTCGAGCAGCCCTCCGATCTTGCCCATTCGCGGCTGGAGAACTTCAGTTTGGCGCACTGGGAGGCTGATCTCCGCGTGGGCCTGACGGGCGCATTTCTTTGCAGTCAGGTGCTCGGGACGGCCATGGCGCAGCGCGGATCGGGCGTAATCGTGAACATCGCCTCCGATCTCGCGGTCATCGCGCCAGACCAGCGCCTGTACCGCCGGGAAGGATTGCCGGAAGACCAGCAGCCGGCCAAGCCGGTTTCCTACTCGGTCGTGAAAACCGGATTGATCGGCCTCACCCGCTATCTCGCGACGTATTGGGCCACGTCAGGCGTGCGCGTCAATGCGCTCTCGCCCGGGGGCGTGTTCAACCGGCAGGATAACGAATTTGTCAGCCGGATCTCGAAGCTCATCCCGCTCGGGCGGATGGCGCGGGTCGACGAATACGAGGGGGCGTTGCTTTTTCTTTGCTCAGACGCCTCTTCCTACATGACAGGCGCAAATCTCGTCATGGACGGCGGGCGCAGCTGCTGGTGAATTGGAACCTCATGAATCCAGCCGAATTCCGCCGTGAATTGGACGACCTGCTCGCCGAGGAGGTGGATCACGCCCGAACCCGGGCGCGCGACACCTTCGATGAGTTGGCCGGATCGCAGGGTCGGCGCATCGTTCTCTTCGGTGCCGGGATTCTCGGCCGGAAGACGCTGCGCGGATTGCGCCAGCTCGGGATCGAACCGCTGGGCTTTTGCGATAGCCATCCGGCCGCGCCCGGAAAACAGATCGAGGGGGTGGAGGTCTATTCGCCCGCTGACGCGCTGCGGCGGTTTGGAGCGGACACGGTGTTCCTTGTTACGATCTGGGGCGGCCGCTCGACCGACACCATGCCCCGCCGCTGTGCGCAGTTGCGCGATCTCGGCTGCCAGCGGGTCATTCCGTTCGGCTTCCTTTTTTGGAAGTACCCCGAGGTGTTTCTGCCGCATTATCCGCTCGACCTGCCACACCATGTGCTGGAGGCACGGGACGAGGTGTCAGCCGCCTTCGAGCAGTGGGCGGATGACGCCTCCCGGCAGGAGTTTGTCGCCGATATCCGGTGGCGCCTGCTCCACGATTTTGCTCCCCTCCCACCGCCGGTGGCGCATGAGATTTACTTCCCGGACGACGTTGTGCAGGTGCGGCCGGACGAGGCGTTCATCGACTGCGGCGCCTTCGACGGTGATACGCTGGCGGCGTTCCTTCACCGGCAGGGGGACCGCTTTGGATCGATCGACTCATTCGAGCCCGATCCGGCCAACTTTGAAAAACTTCAGGCCTATCGCGCCGGTCTGGATCCGGCCCTGCGTGAGCGCGTTAGGGTTCACCCGAAGGCGTTGTCTGACCGGACGGGGCGCGTGCGTTTTGACCCCACCGGCACGGAGGCCTCGGTGATGGGAGCAGGCGAACTGGAACTGGATTGCATCGCGTTGGACGACCTCCCCGAAGCGGCCGGAGCAAGCTGGATCAAGATGGACATCGAAGGAGCGGAGCCGCTCGCCCTTGCAGGGGCGCGTGGGGTGATCGCGCGGAATACGCCGGTCCTGGCGGTCTGCGTCTATCATCAGCAGGCGCACGTCTGGCAGATTCCCCGGATCGTCGCCGGTCTTTCCGCGGAATACGCCTCTTTCCTGCGGCCGCATCTGCTTGAAGGCTGGGACCTCGTTTACTACGCGATCCCGCGCTCCCGTCTCGCATGAGTGACTTCCCCCCCCGCCCGTGTCCCGTCTGCGACAGCGCCCGGAAGGAAACGCTGTTCACGCAGAAATTCGATGCGCTTTCCGAGGGTGGACTGACCCGCGGCTACGACGTGGTGGTCTGCGCCGGCTGCGGCTTTGCCTTTGCCGACCGTCTGCCTGCGCAGATCGACTTCGACCGGTACTACGCGGAGATGTCGAAGTACGAATACGAACAGCGCGGAGGGAAGGAATCGCCCAGCGACCTTGCGCGGTTTGAGGCCATCGCAGAGGAGGTCCGCCCGTTCATCCCGGGGCCGGATGCGCGCATTCTCGACCTGGGTTGCTCCACGGGCCGGTTGCTCGCCATCCTGCGCGACAAGGGCTTTCCGCAGGTGTCCGGACTCGACCCATCGCCGGGGTGCGCGCGCGAGGCGCGCGAATTGTACAATGTGCCGGTTTTCACCGGCAGCCTGACGAAGAACAACCTGCCGCCCGGACCGCTCGACGTCATTTTGATGATCGGCGTGCTCGAGCACATCCGCGATCTCGACCCCGCACTCGCCATCCTGCACGACATGCTGCGGCCCGGCGGGCGCATTCTCATGGAGGTGCCGGATGCCACCGGGTTTGCCGACTGGACGGACGCCCCCTTTCAACAATTCAGCACCGAACACATCTGCTTCTTTAGTGCGGTATCGCTGAATAACCTGATGATGCGGGGCGGATTCCGGCTGGTGCGCGAGCGGGTACTCGCGCGGAATTACACGCCGTCCACCGTCATGCCGGTGGTAAGCAGCGTGTTCGAGCGGACGGACGAAGAGGCGAGCCTGGCACCGGCGTTCGATGCAGCGACGCGACCCGCGTTGGAACGTTACATCGGCCACTCGCGCGCGGTCGAGGAGCGCATTCACCAAGTGATCGACCGCCTCGTTGCGAGCGGTCGCCCCATCCTCGTCTGGGGCGTCGGGACCCACACACAGCGGTTAATGGAGACAAGCCGCCTGGCCGCGGCGAACATTCTCGCGTTCATCGACTCGAACGCGAAATATCAGTCGCGCCAGCTCCACGGGCTTCCCATCATCTCACCGTCGGCATTGCGGGGACACCCTGAGCCCGTGCTGATCTCCTCGCGCGTCTTCCAAGGAGAGATCGCCACGCAGATCCGCGAGGAACTGGGCTGTTCCAACGAGTTTATCCTCCTCTACGAAGTCTGAAAATGCCCGCTCCCACCGAACTGCGCCGCGCCCACGAGCGCGGGGAATCCGCACGGGCCGAATACGCGGTGGCGATGCGGACCTGTCATGCCCTTCTGGCCGATTATGCAGAGCTGATGCGCGGCACAGACATTGGCGCGATCACCATCCGCGACGGTCAGGTACTCATGGTCACGCGGATCGATGGAGTCGTCATCGAATGCGACCCGGCCGACATGGGCATTCCGCCGATCGTGGCGCTGAACTTCCACCACTACGAAAGGCGCGACGCCGAGGTGCTGCTTTCGCTGGTTCGTGACGGCATGACGTTTTTCGACATCGGAGCGAATCTTGGCTGGTACGGCCTGCATGTCGCGAAGCGCTTTGCGCGCGCCCTCGTTGTCGCCTTCGAGCCGGTGCCCGCGACGTTCGAGTTCCTCGCCCGGAACATCGGGCACAATTCCCTTGCGAACATGCAAGCGTATCAGTGGGGGCTGTTCGACAAGCCGGGCGAACTGGTCTTCTACGTAAATCCGGGCATGAAAGGCGCCGCCTCGGCCGCGCGACCGACCAGCGCAGCGGACGAACGCCAGACCTGCGTGGTGCGCACGCTCGACGCGGTGAGTGCGGAGCTCGCGCTCGATCCCGACGTCATCAAGATGGACGTTGAGGGAGCCGAACTCATGGTGCTGCGCGGCGGGCGGGCGACGATCGAGCGCAGCCAGCCCATCATTTTCGCGGAGATGCTGCGCAAGCATGCCGCCACGTTTGGGTATCATCCGAACGACATCATCAGGTATCTCGAAGAACTCGGCTACCGCTGCTTGACGGCCCGAGCGGGCCGCTTGGAGAATTTTTCCACGATGACTGACGAGACCGTCGAGACAAATTTTGTCTTCCTGCACCAAGTCCGTCACTCCGAACGCATTCGCCAGATCGCGCCATGAAATTCATCAGCGTTGTCACGGGAACGTTCAACGAGGAGGAGAACGTCGAGGAATTCGTCCGGCAGGTGCGGGGGGTTTTTGTTCCGCTATCGCAATACACTTACGAACTGATATTTGTCGATAACGCCTCGACCGACCGCACGGTGGAAGTCCTGCGCCGTCTGGCGACAGACGACAAGCGCATCAAGATCATCGTCAACGCGCGGAATTTCGGCCCCATTCGCTCGGGCTACTACGCGATGTTGCAAGGCTCCGGTGCCGCGACGATCGCGCTGGCATCGGATCTCCAGGATCCGCCGGCCTTGATCCCGCAATTTCTCGCCCGCTGGGAGGAAGGCTTCAAGATCGTCCTTGGGATCAAGGCCGAGAGCGAAGAGGCCGCGCTCTTCTTCGCCATCCGAAAGCTCTACTACCGGGTGGTGCGTCGGCTTGCCGACGTGGAGATGAACATCAACAGCACCGGGTTCGGACTCTACGATGCGCGCGTGATCGAAACTCTGCGGAAAGTGGACGACCCGTATCCATACCTGCGCGGTCTTATCTGCGAGATCGGCTTCGAGAGTGCCAAAATTCCCTTCGTTCAACCGAAGCGTCAGCGGGGGATTACGAAGAGTAACTTCTACATCCTGTACGATATCGCCATGCTCGGGATCACGGAGCATTCCAAGGTGCCACTCCGCCTCGCGACGATGTTCGGTTTCGTGGCGTCGATTCTCAGTTTTCTGACCGGAATGTTTTATCTCCTCTATAAGCTGTTTTATTGGACCAGCTTCTCTCTCGGCATCGCGCCGGTGGCGATCGGGCTTTTTTTCTTCACGTCGGTGCAGCTGCTCTTCATCGGCATCCTCGGTGAGTACATCGGATCCATTCAAACCAAGGTCCTGCGGAGACCTCTCATCGTGGAGAAAGAGCGGGTGAATTTTGAACCGTAAATGGCGCTTCCTGCTCCAGGGCGCGGTTTCCGGTGTCCTCGTTTTTCTCCTTGTTCGGGAACTCGATTGGGCCCGCCTCAGCGCCCTGCTTGCGCGCGCAGACCGCTCGACGGCACTCGCAGCCTCCGCGTTGGTGCCGATTTTGATCGGACTCCTGGCGCTTCGTCTGCGTTTGTTTGTGCGTGGCCAGGGCATTCCCATCTCCCGCCGCCGTGCGCTGGCCATCACGTGGGCGGGGCAGTTCTTCAATGGTATCCTGCCCGGGAGCACCGGCGGTGATGTCCTGAAGATCTACGAACTCTGCCGGCTAGCACCGGACCGAAAAGCCGCTGCGGCCGTCGCTGTCATCGTCGATCGCCTGAGCGCACTCGCCGCGCTTGCGGTTCTGGGAGCCGTCGGGATTTTCATCGCCGCGCAAACCGGGGTGCGCTTCCCGCCCGAGTTGGGGCGATGGCTGGCGGATTGGTGGTGGATCGTCGCGTGCGGCGTGCTGGCGGGCGGGCTCGGCCTGCTCGCCGTTCTGCGGAGCGCCTTCTTTCGCGATCGGTCGCGCCAGGTGCGCGATTCACTCCGGCGCGCGGCGACGCCTGGGCCGGCGCTCGTCGGCGCCACCGTCCTGGCCTTTGCGATCCATGCCCTGAGCATCGGCAGCTTCTGGCTTTTCGCGCGTGCGCTCGGCCTGTCGCTGACCTATCCGCAGGCTCTCGCGATCGTCCCCACGGTGATGATCCTGCTCTTGCTCCCGGTCACGGTAAACGGCCACGGCCTGCGCGAGCTGCTCCTGATTTCGTATTTTAGCGCGCTCCACGTCACGCTTGCGGACGGGAGCAGTGCGGCGGTGCCGGACGTCGTTCTGGCGCTCAGCGTTCTGCTCGTCTCGAACGACCTCCTCTGGTGTCTGCCGGGAGGCGTCGCGTGCCTCTTCCTGAAACGGTGACGGGCGATCCTCACTCCTCCAGCACCCAAGTATCCTTGCTCCCGCCACCCTGCGATGAGTTCACGACGAGGGACCCCTTGCGCAGTGCCACGCGGGTCAGACCGCCGGGGACGATCTTGATGGTCTCTCCGTAAAGGATGTACGGGCGCAGATCGATGTGGCGACCCTCGATCACCCCGTCGCCGCACCAACTCGGCGAGCGCGAGAGATTCACCACGGGCTGGGCGATGAAATTGCGCGGATTCGCGAGGATCATGGCGCGGAAGCGCTCGATCTCCTCCCGCGGTGCGAACGGCCCCATCAGCATTCCGTACCCACCGCTTTCGTTGGCGCTTTTCACCACGAGTTTCGAAAGGTTCTCGAGGATGTAGGTCCGATCGCTTTCTTCGCTCGAGAGGTACGTCGGGATGTTCGGGAGAATCGGCTCCTCTCCGAGGTAAAACTTGATCATCCGCGGCACGAAATGGTACATCACCTTGTCGTCGGCTACGCCAGTGCCGATCGAGTTCGCGAGACTGACGTGGCCCTTTCTGTAAGCGTTGACGAGACCCGGGACGCCGAGGAGCGAATCCTTCCGAAAGACCTCCGGGTCGAGAAAGTCGTCGTCAATCCGTCGGTAGATCACGTG
Source organism: Chthoniobacterales bacterium (assembly GCA_038322235.1). GTDB lineage: Bacteria > Verrucomicrobiota > Verrucomicrobiia > Chthoniobacterales > SZAS-18 > SZAS-18. Next base: position 49,621 of record JBBQFQ010000002.1, on the reverse strand, counting down.
CACCTGTCGCAGGCCCTTCGTGGTCTTCATGTAGACTCGCTCGTTCTCGACGACGAGGTCGCGGCCCTCGACGATTTCGATCCCCATGCTGCGGGCGAGGAAAGAGTGCTCGAAGTACGCAGAGTTGTAGATGCCGGGCGTCAGGAGTGCCACCGTTGGATCCGGATGTCCGCCCGGCGCGATGTAGCGTAGGACTTGCAGCAGATTTTGCGGATAGTCATCCACCGGACGCACGGGGTAGCGCGCGAACAGCTGCGGGAAGACCCGCTTCATCGCCTGGCGATTCGTGAGCACATAGCTCACGCCGCTCGGAGTCCGGCCGTTATCCTCGAGCACGCAATATTGGCCGTGCTCGTCCCGGATGAGATCGGTGCCGCAGATGTGGATGTAAATGTCGCGCGGAACCCGAAAACCCATGAACTCCGGACGGAAATGCGCGGCGGAATGGACGTAATGCGCCGGAATGATCCCCTCCTTTAGGATGCGTTGTTCGTTATAGATGTCCTTCAGGAAAAGATTCAGCGCCGCGATGCGCTGGATCAGACCCCGCTCAAGGTGCTCCCACTCGCGCGCCGGGATGATGCGCGGGATCAGATCAAACGGGAAGATCCGCTCGGTCCCCCGTTCGTCGGCGTAGACCGTAAAGGTGATGCCCTGCGTGAGGAAGGACTTGTCCGCCAAGCCCTGCTTCCGCTCGTACTCGCCGGGGCCCATCGCCTGGTAGCGTTCGAGGAGACCGGAGTAATGCGGGCGCACCTCTCCCGGCGACGCAAACATCTCGTCAAAAAATCCTTCCGGATCGTACCCTTTGAAATACTCCGTTCCCACGCCGCGCAGGGTGGAGGCTCGCGCCGCGGGTGACAAGCGCTGATTGTCCCCGACTCAGTCCTCGTTGTCGGATCCGCCCGACGAATCGTCGTCGTCGTCGTCCTCGTCCTTCTTCGACTTGTCGGTCTTCTCCGGCTTGAGATTCTCCTTGAGGACGCGGCCGATCATCGGCGCGGCATAGCGGCCACCGTGTATCCCGCTCTGGCCCTGCTCCGATTCGTAGATGGCCGCGAACGCGTACTTGGGGTTGTCAGCTGGGGCGAACCCCGCGAACCAGGCGGCGTATCGTTGCTTCTCTCGATGGCGCTCGGTGCCGCCCCATTGGGCCGTGCCCGTCTTGCCCGCCACCTTCACTCCGGGAACGCCCGCGCGCGAGCCGGTCCCACCGCCGCCGCTGACGACGTGAATCATGGCTTCCTTGAGGATGGCTTGGGTGGACCTGCTGAGGCCGACTTCGCGCTTCGCCCGCGGAGGAAACGCCGCCACGACGCGATTCTCCACGTTCTGGATCTGCTGAACCAGTCTGAGTTGCACCAGCGTGCCGCCGTTCGCGATGGTCGCGAACCCCTGCGCCATCTGCACGGGCGTGACGAGCAGGTCGCCCTGCCCAATCGCGAGATTCGCGAGATCACCGTCACTCAACCGGCGCTTGTGATGCTTCAGCATGTACTCGTTCGTGGGCAGGTTCCCGTTGTCCTCGTCCTCAAGCGGGAGACCCGTGCGGATTCCGAATCCCAGTCGCTGGCTCCAGTCGATGATGCGACTAGCGCCGCAGCGAATCCCCACCTGATAGAAGAATGTGTTGACGGACCACGTCAGCGCGCGGTCGAAGTTCAGCATGCCGAAATCCTTGGCCTTAGAGTTGCCCATTTCGATGTTTCCGATCGTGAATGACGCGGGAGCGTGGATCTCTTCGTCCTTCCGGATGATGCCATCTTGCAGCGCGGCCGCACCGATGACGACCTTGTACGTCGAACCCGCAGGATACGAGGCACGGAATGCCCGGGGAATGAGCGGCTTGTTCGGGTCGCGGTCCAGGGCGTCGAATGCTTCCTGCGAGATCGAGGGAACAAACAAGTTCGGATCGAATGTCGGCCATGACGCCATCGCAAGGACGTCGCCCGAGTTGGGCTCGAGGAAGACCATGGCGCCTCGTTTGCATCCGGCAGCGAGGGCTGCTTCGCAATCACGCTGAAGCTTTACGTCGATGGTCGTCACGACATTTTCGCCGGGGATCGGCGGCTGGAGTACGGTCTCCGCGACCTTCCTGCCTTGGGCGTCGAAGGTCATGTTCAAGATCCCGTTCTTGCCCGTCAGCTTGTCGTTGAACATTTTTTCCAAGCCTTCCCGACCTTCGAGTCCGGGCCAGAGCGCCTCGTTATTTTGGATTGGGCCTTCGGCTTGTTTTCCCGTTTTGCCGACGTAGCCGATGATGTGGGCGGCCAATCGCCCCTGCGGGTAAACCCGCGAGTAGACCGGACGAAGCGTGAGACCAGTCCCACTCAGTCGGGGCTTGACGCGCGCCACCTCCTCATCGGAAAGAAAGATAGCGAGGTCCAGCGGGAGGATCCGACGTTCGCGGTAATGATCGAGGAGTTGGGCCGTGGTTATCTCCAGGGGCTTTCCCAGCATCGTGGCGGCCGCCGGAAGATTCTGCCGGGCGTACTCCACGACTTGGGAATCCGACATCGCGGTTCCCGACGGAAATGCGAGGGACAGGTGGTAGGCGACCTTCGACTGGGCGAGCGGCACGCCGTTCCGGTCGGTGATCAGCCCGCGGGGCGCCGGGATTTCGAAATAAAACGTGCGGTACTCGCCTCGCGTTTCCCACGCGGGCGCAATCGTTTCCGGCAGACGCGCGCCCAAGCCCGGGACGAACATCGCGGGGGCCGCTGGGGCGACCGGAGCGGACGCCGGGGCGGGCGGATTGGCGACCCGCAGAGCGGGTGCAACCGCCTGCTGGGCGAGTGCGGGACCGGTCAGGAGGGCGCCGAAGGCCAGCGCTCGGAACAACGGGACGGACATCCAGAATCATCCGACAGGTCGCGACTCGCGCAACTCGTCTTCAAACTCCGCCGCGTCGGTCGATCGGTACTACGTGCACTCCGTGCGGACCGTGAATCCTCGTTGGAGACCCTGGCCCGGGCCGATTTTCTGAATCCCCAGTTTGTCTTCAAACGCGCGTTGCTCGTGGTGGTCGGGCAGTCCCCAGCACGGTTCGATGCAAACGAAATTCCCCCGGCCATCGCTCCACAGCGTAAGGAACGGGCACTCCGAGAGATCGACCGTCACGCGGCGTCCGCCGGCTGGATCGACGAGTGCGCACCATCTCTCTCCCGTCGTCGGCACTTCAATCAGGTAAGAACCGGGAAGCGTGTCCTTCGGGAACGGGACTTCGCCGCCAGCGTGGTGAATCGGGCGCGTCTCGCCCGAAAGGAAATCGCCCGGGGCGAGAAAATGGCGGTAATCGCCCGCGGGCAGTTCGACCCGGCAATCGGCCAGCGAACCGATCATGAATCCGGGATGAAGTCCGAAGCTGACGTGCGCATCGAGCGACGGTTCGCGATTCTCGAACCGAAACTCCGTGCGCCAGCCACCATCGCCCTGGAGTTGGTACGTAATTTCCAGGGTGACGTCGCAGGGATATTCTTCCTTGGTGAAATCTCCCGGAGCGATGCGGTAGACGAGCGCGTCCGCCGTGACCCGGGGCGCGCCGAAGGTCTTGCGCCGGATGAGGCCATGGTTCCCATCTTTGATCTCCTGACCGCGATAGATCGTTCGTCCGCCCTTCAGGCGGTGGAGGTAATACCCCATGACGGTCGCATGATTTCCCCAGCCGGTGAGCGGGAGCGTGATGAGCCCGTCCCGATGGAGAAACCCCCGCCACTCGCCCGCGGATGTCCGGCGTTGCAGGCTCGTCGGTTCTGCTCCGAGCCGTGAAACCGTCAGTCTCGTTCCGCTCGCTTCGTCGGTGAGAACGTCGAGAACCGCGCCATCGCGCTCGATGATTTCGTAATGCATGCCGGCAGCGTGACGGAACTCGGGCCCTCCCGCCAGTCTCCGTTTCAGTGACTTTACGCTCCCGTCATGGCCAGGGCTTCCCGTTCTCGTCGTAGAGCCGCTTGATCAACGCATTCCCGTTCGGACGGACGGCGATTTCGGCGACGAGCTTCCCACCGGGCGGCGCGCTTCGGCCTTTGCCCTCAGGAACGTAGTAGCGTTCGAGATCGTACGTGAGGCCACCGTTCCGCAGCTCGGCGCGAAGCACGCATCCGCCCGGTTCCATCTTTGTCCGAGCCACCATCGCGTCCCGGCTCACTGCGCTGATTTCACCGAAGCCGTCGACGCGCCGCAGGGCGACGTAGACGGAGCCGTCGGTCAGCGCCGGGGCGTCTGCATCTGGCGGGACCTGGCTGATCTGGTAGCGGAGGATCACGTAGTCTCCGCGGAGCAGATCGCGCGGGTCCACCGGGACCGTCCGGAGCCGGATCGATTGTCCGGACAGCCCGATCGCCCGGTACGCGTAGAGGCCACCGAAGACGGCGAGTTGGAGCACAAGGACGAGCCAAAGCGCGCGAATTTTCATTTCGAAACCTCCGCTCGAGTGCGTTTCGCCGCATCGAGCAGCCATCTTCGGGCCTTCCCGATCAGCCAGGCGGCTGCGATGAAGAGCGCACCGCCGCTGAAGAAGACCAGGGCCGTGTCGAGCATCGTCCCAGCGAGTCGGATGTAGAAGGAGAGAATCACGAGCCCAATGATCAGGAGGGCGGCGTTGATTTGGTGATCCCGATCCCCGATTCGCACGGCCCGGTAAATGAGCAGAGTCGCGGCCCCGACGGTCGCGACCCAGACGAGGCCCCAGATCGGCCGACCTGCCGGAGCGAGAGCGAAGGTGTACATTGCGCTGAGGGCGGTCAGGACGCCGAGGTATTCTCCGGTGGCGGCCAGCCGGCGCTCGCCCGCCGGATTCCAAAGTTGGGAAATGGCCGCGGCCCCGAGCCCATAGAGAAAGACGATCGAGCAGTATTCGTCGAAGTCACCGCGCCAGGTTGAGCCGGTGATCTTGGACGCCCAGAAATCCAGATCGACGACGATGGCGAAGAAAAGCCCGATGAGGAATATCGCGAAGACCCCGACGCTGCGAGTGAGCCAGGGGAGCGGCAGGATGATCGCGAGCCACGCGATCAGGAGGGTGCTGAGGCGCCCGTCGGCATGGAAGATTTGAGAAATCAGGGCGAGACCGAGCAGCGGCAGAACGGCCCACATGGCGCAGGCGCTGTCCCACCAACCCTGATGCGCCTGCCGTTGCTTCAGCCGGATCGCGATCCAGCCTGTGCCCAGGAGGAGAGCCAGAAACCCGAGCAGCTTCACCAGCGGCGGGAGATCGCTCCAGTTCGCGGAGATCAGGATCGAAATGCCCGCGAGCAAAAGGGTGACGCCCAGTCCCACGAGGATCGAAACCATTCGGCTCCCGACATCCCCTTCCGGATACCGCGCGAGGATCGCATCCGCGCTGGTCGCGGGAACGAGCCCCTCCGCTACCCAGGTGGTGAGCTCCGGGCGGAGGGTGCGTTGCGTCAACTTGCTCGACATCCCCGCAGTGAAGCGTGCCCCCGGTCCGCGCCCAAGTTCGATTTTCTTCGAACCTGCATCTGTCTCACCGATGGCGTCAGTAACCCAACGCCCGCCCGCCCTGATAAAACGCCAGCGACGCGAGGTAGGCGAAGCCCGTCATGTAGACGAAAACGAAGAGCGGCCACCGCCACGTGTTGGTTTCCCGACGGACAGTTGCGAGCGTGCTGACGCATTGCATCGAGAGCACGAAGTAGATCATGACCGTGAAGCAGACCAGGGGAGTGAACACCATGCTTCCGTCCGGCCAGCGATCCGCCCGGAGCGCTTCGGCGACGGATTTCGTCTCGGGTTCCTTGGCGTCCGTATCCTCGGCTCCGCCGACCGCGTAGACGACGGCGATGGTGCTGACAAAGACCTCGCGCGCCGCCTGCGCGCCGAGCAACCCGATACCGATTTTCCAGTTCAGCCCGATGGGCTTGAGCGCTGGCTCCAGCGCTTTTCCGATCCGCCCCGCGTAGCTCTGGGCCACCTGCTCGTCGCGGGTTTTAGCGTCGGATTTTGGATAATACGCGAGAGCCCAGAGGACAATGCTCAAGCCGAGAATGACGGTGCCCGCCCGCCTCACGAAGGCCCGGGCGCGATCGAGCATGCCCAGCCCGACCGTCTTCCACGAGGGGCGCCGGTACGGCGGCAGTTCCAGCACGAGCGCCGGCGGCTCACCGCGGAGCAGCGTGCGCTTGAAGAGCCACGCGAAGGCGAAGGCCACGAGCGTGCCGAGCGCATACATCAGGAGGAGAATTCCGCCCTTCGTCCATGCGCTCGCCTCCACGGTGAAGAGGGTCGCGATCATTAACGCGTAAACCGGCAGCCGTGCCGAGCAACTCATGAAGGGCGCGACCAGGATCGTCGCCAGGCGGTCCTTGGGATCCTCGATCGTCCGCGTTGCCATGATCCCGGGGACCGCGCACGCATAGGAGCTGAGAAGCGGCACGAACGATTTCCCGTGCAGCCCGACGCCGTGCATCAGGCGATCCATCATGAACGCCGCCCTCGCCATGTAGCCGCTGTCCTCCAGGAGGCCGATGAAGAGGAAGAGAATCAGAATTTGCGGCAGGAAGACGACCACACTTCCCACTCCCTTGATCACGCCATCCGTGAGGAGGCTGCGCAGATCGCCCGGCGCCATCGCGCTGGTCACCAGCGAGCCCAGCGCGTCGAAGACCCACTTGATTCCGTCCATCGGGTACGCGGCGATCGTGAAGATGCTCGTGAAGAGCAGCGTCATCAGACCGAGAAAAACGAGCCATCCCCAAAACGGATGAATCAGGATAGCGTCGATGCGGTCCGTCCGGTCGTACGAGCTCGCGCTCCGATCGTCTGCCTGTTTTCTGACCGCGCTCGTGATCTCGCCGATGCGGTCATAGCGGGCGCCGATGGTGCCTTCCGCCCAGTTCGGCGATTTCTCGGCCAGCGCGGCGCGAGCCTGGCGAAAACGCGGCGTGAGCCCGTGCCAGCCGAGTCCGTCGGCGATCGCATCCGAACGCTCATCGCTCAACATCAGGAGGAGGAGCGCGCGCACGGGCGCGGAGTGCAGGTCGTCGCTTGGGGGTAATTCCCACGTCAGGGCGGCAATGCTTTGCTCCACCAAGGGTGGGAGGGGAACTCGGACGTCCGGCGGCACTTCGAGTCGGGCGCTCAGGGCGATGCGCAACTCCGGCAAGCCTTCGCGCTTCGTGGCATTGCACGGGATCACGGGCACCCCGAGCCGGCTCGAGAGTGCCGCGATATCGATCTCGTCGCCGTTCGCCTGAGCGAGATCGATCATGTTCAGCGCGATGATCGTCGGGATCCCGAGTTCGAGCACCTGCGTCGCGAGATAAAGATTTCGCTCCAGGTTTGAGGCATCAACGACACAGACGGCCCGGTCCGGTCGGGGCGTGCCGGGGACAAGTCCGAGCAGCACGTCGCGCGTGACCGCCTCATCCGGCGACTGGGGCAGGAGGGAATAGGCGCCCGGCAGGTCGATCAGCTGGGCCTCGCTGCCATGCTGGGTGATGAACGAGCCCACCTTCTTCTCGACGGTCACTCCCGGATAGTTGGCCACCTTCTGCCGAAGGCCTGTCAGCGCGTTGAAAAGCGTGGTCTTCCCGCAGTTCGGATTCCCGATCAGGGCCACCACCAGCGTGGCGGTCACGGGGGGCTCAGGGGGATTTTCCGTGATCATCGGTCCGGGCACACGTCCGGGGCCTCAGGCCGGTCGAACGTGGATGTGAGCCGCGTCTTGTTTTCTGATCGAGAGCCGGTAGCCGCGCAGCTCGATCTCCATCGGATCGCCCAGCGGCGCGGTGCGGAGAAAGTGAACCTTCGTGCCCTCGACCAAGCCCATTTCGAGCAGGCGCTTCAGTCCGGGTTGCTCGCGATCCACCCGAACAATGACCGCGTGCGATCCTGGAGCGAGCGCATCAAGCGTTCCTTCAGGGGGGCGGTCGGAGGCAGCCGAAGACGGTTCGTCCATGGATCCTCGGCGGGGTCTCGCTCAACGCTTCGCGCCGACGGACTCGATGATGATGTCCCGGGCGAGATCCCGGCTCAGCGCCAGCCGGGTTCCGCAGACCTGACAAATCAGGGCGGTCCCCTGCGAAACCTTCACGATTTCAGCCGATTCGCAGAGGCCCATCTCCCTCAAGCGCTGGCACAAGGCCGGCTTCCCCGCCAGTTCCAGCAGCCGGAGCCGCTCGCCGATCGGGGCCGAGAGCAGCGTCAACCGCGGCTGGGACGCCTCTTTTAATTGCGAACAGTTCTCGATCACAGAGACATCCTAACGCGTCCAGCGGGCTTGCCAACTGCGAATGGGTCTTGCGAACGACTTTTTCAACGGCGCGCAGCCCGGCTAGCGAATCAGCATCTCGACCAAGCCCGGGGTGTGGCTGGACGCGCCGCTTGAGCCAGTGCTGGCCTCCAAGGCGAAGGTCTCCAGAAACAGCCTCGTTTCACTCACGCCCCGGGCGACGAGTCCGCCCTTCACGACTTCCGCGCGTTTTCGGCCGATCGCCGCGGCTTCCGGGTCAGTCGCCAGTGGATCGCGGTAGCATCCGATCACGAGGGAGATTTCGGGACCGGCGGCCGCGCGGGCGAGTTTGTCCTCGTCGGCCGGGGCGAGACCTGGTCCGTGCGCGTCAAAGTCCACGATCGCCCCCGCCAAGGCAGCTTCCAAGCTGGGCCTCACGTCGTCCGGGATTCGGGAGACGCGTCGGTACTCGGGCATATGGTAGACGGAGGGAAACTCGGCGAAAGCCGTCGTGATTTGCCGGTCGGGGAAGCCGAAGGCCCGCGCCGCCGCCAGGAGCCGCTCCCGGATCGGGGCGGTGATTTTCCCCGCCAGCTTGATTCCGTCCGAGTTGATCCGCAGGTCACCCGGGGCGGGCAGCGAGAAAAACTCCGAGAAGAAAGCGAGGAATCGCGAGCGGTCGAGCCAGCCTGCGGGCTGCACCGAACGCGCGAAGCGCAGGCCGCTCGTTTCCAGCGTCCACTCGGGTTTCACGCGCTTCGCGGCGGCGATCAGTTCGGTTTTCCAGGCCTCGTCCGGCAGGACCCCCGCGAGCGCGAGCACCGCCCGACCGGCCGGGTCTTTTCCCACGGTTGCCGTGAAGGAGCCGGCCAGCGTGATCAGGTTTTGACTCTCGAGTACTCGCGCGAGCCGGATCGAGCGGATCACTTCGGCGGCCTTCGCCCGGAGTTCAGCCGACGCGACATCGCCGTTCAGCGTGGCGTAGGCTTCGTTGAACGTCACCGTGACGCTCTCCAGCCCGGGCACTCCTGCGAGCGCGCGTTGGGCCGGCTCGGTGAGGTCGATCGTTTGGAGTTCGGAGCAGACGATGGCGGGGGCTTGAACGGCGCCGGCGGCGAGTTCCTCCAGGCGAGCTTTCTGCGCCGGAAACGTGTCGCCCGTGAGCAGGATACCAGTCGCGTTCAGCTCGATCATTCCGATGCTGGGCATCCGGGAGAATTCGGCCGCGAGGAGCGCGAGCCGGGCGCGGTCGAATGCCGGGAGCGCAGTGGCGGACGCGACGTAAGTGACGCGGGTTTCGCTGATTTTTCTTCCCGCTGTGACCCCGGCGAAAACTTCGGGCAGCTGCTGTGCTCCCGCGGATTCCGGCAGGAAACCGCGGACCGAGACGCTTTCGAGATTCGTCCGCTCATCCAGCTCGGTGATCGCGTCCAGCCGAGCGCGGACCTGGACCCGATTTTGCAGCGCCGGGCGGCTCGAACCCACGAGCGCCGCGAGCGCCCCCAGGTCCTCGGGCGACTCCACGACGCCGGTCAGCGTGCCCCCGGCTTCCGGCGTGGACAATCTCACCTCCCGAAAGCGCGGGTCGGTTCGGAGTGCCTCCCGGGCGCGATCGAGCGCATTCGCCCCGCTGAGCCACCACGCGGCCGCGCTGACCGCTGCCAGCGCACCGATGGTTCCGAGAGCGGCCCGTTTCATGGAGACGAAGCGGCGGAGCGCGTTCAAGAGGCGAACGCCAGCCGGAGGTTCGGGTCGATATCCTCGGTCACCGCCGTCGCCAGCCCATGCCGAAGTTGGTGGAGGGCGACGAAGCCGATCATCGCAGCATTGTCGGTGCAAAGCGCGGGCGGCGCGAGGCGGAGCTGGAGATTCTCCCCGGTGCACCGATCAGAGAACGCGGCGCGCAGCGCCGAGTTCATGCTCACGCCACCGCTCACCGCCAGGCAGCGGCGCCCCGTCGCGCGCGCCGCCCGGATCGTCTTGGCGACAAGCACGTCCACCACGGCCGCCTGGAAGCTGGCGCAGACGTCCGCCACGACTTGTGCATCGCTCACGGCGATCTTGGGCAGAAGGTATCGCACGGCCGTTTTGAGACCGCTGAAGCTGAAATCAAAACTTTCGTCGGCGAGAAGGGCTCGGGGAAACGGGTAAGCCTTTGGATTGCCCATGCGGGCGAGCTGATCAACGACCGGTCCCCCCGGATACGGCAGGCCCAGCAGCTTCGCAACCTTGTCGAAGGCCTCGCCGGCGGCGTCGTCGAGCGTGCCCCCCAGGCGTCGGTAGGATCGGAAACCTGCGATGTCCACGAGCAGCGTGTGGCCGCCGCTGACGATGAGTCCGACCGCCCCACCGATCCCGGCTGGATCGTCGAAGAAAGGGGAGAGGAGGTGCCCCTCGAGATGGTTTACGCCGAGGAACGGGCGGCGACTTGCCAGGGCGAGCCCCTTGGCGGCGGCCGCGCCAATCATGAGCGCCCCGGCGAGACCCGGTCCCAGCGTGGCGGCAAATGCGTCCACGTTCTCGAGCGACAGGCCCGCCCCGTGCAAGGCCCGCTCCACCAGCGGGCGCAAGTCACGCAAGTGCTGGCGCGAGGCCACCTCCGGCACCACTCCGCCCGTTGCCTCGTGGAGTGCGGCCTGGGAAGCGACTTCGGCCGAGAGGATGCGAATCCCGTCGTCCTGCCACTGCACGATCGCGCAGGCGGTTTCATCGCACGAGGTCTCGAGCGCGAGGATCACCGGGGCGGACGACATGACAGACGGGAGGGAGCTTTCGCGTGTTGCCAGGTCTTGACCAGCGAGCAAACGCGCGGACGGTAACAATGTTTGTTACATACATGTAACGCCGCTGGAAAGACAAGCCCCAAATATGAACGAAACACCTGCCCCTACGCCCGCCGAGAAGTTGACCCTCCTCGCGCCCGACTTCCGCAAACCCGGCCATTTTCCGCGCAGCCCGCGGGAGTTGTTTGCCGGTTATGTCATTGCCGCCCGCTGCATCGACAAGATCCGCGCGGATCTCGCCGGGACGATCGGCGAATACCACTCGGGCTGCCCGCTCGATAAGTTCTTCCTCGAGTTCACCGGTCTCTCCTACGAGAGTCTCCGGGAATATGTCGCGACCGGCGCGACTGATGCCGAGCTCACGGAATGGATCACGAAAAACGCGAAGGCCCGCCCGCGGAGCGAGATCATCCGTTGGAACAACGAATGGCGCGGCCGGCGTCTGAGCGAACTGCCGGATAACTTGCAGGAGTACATGGAGGACTACGTTCCGAAGTTCGTCCCCCGAAACCGGCCGGTGTACGTCTTCTTCGACATCTACGACCTCGAAGAGCAGCGGATCTGACGCCCAGATTCCGCGGGCCGATGTCGCGATCCGTCAGCCCTGCTGACGGATCGCTTCGTAGAGGACGATGCCGACGCAGGTCCCGAGGTTGATGCTGCGCGCCTCGGGCCGCATCGGCACGTGGAGGACGCTCCCGGGATGCTCCGCCAGGAGTGTCTCCGGGAGCCCGCGCGTCTCGCGGCCGAAGATGAGGAAATCCCCCGCTTCGAAACGCTGCGAGGTGTACGGACGGCTCGCCTTCGTGGAAAAAAGAAACCAGCGATCGGCGGGAACTCGGGCCGCGGCGAAGGTGGCCCAGTCAGGCCACTCCTTCAGCCGGAGATGCGGCCAGTAGTCGAGTCCGGCGCGGCGGAGCGAGCGCTCGTCGAGCGAAAAACCCAGCGGATGGACGAGGTGCAGCGTGGCGCCGGCGGCGACGCAGAGACGGCCGATATTCCCGGTGTTCGGCGGAATTTCGGGTTCCACCAGCACGACATGGAACGCGGCGGCCGGCGGCGTCATCGGGTGACCAAAGCGAAAGGCGCAGGTTGCCCTGCGCCTCGGCGTAAATCGGTGGGTTCCGGTCGATCAGGCGGCGACGGCCACTTCGGCCGGGGCTGCGATCGCGCCGTCCACGTTCACGCGGCGACCGCCGCGGTCGAAGCGGACCTGGCCGGCGACGAGGGCGTAAATCGTGTAGTCGGTGCCGAGGCCCACGCCGCGGCCGGCTTTGAACTTCTGGCCGCGCTGGCGGATGATGATGTTGCCCGGGATCACGTGCTCCGAGCCGAATTTCTTCACGCCGAGACGCTTGCTGACGGAGTCGCGACCGTTTTTAACGCTGCCTTGACCTTTTTTATGAGCCATTTGGAGAAGGTGTTAGGGGAAAGGATGTGGGGAAGGGGAGCGGCCGGATCAGGGAACGGCGTTGATCTTCACCTTCGTGAGCTTCCGGCGGAAGCCGACGGTCCGGTGATAGCCCTTCCGGCGGCGATACTTGAAGGCGATGACCTTTTCGTCCTTGAACTGGCTGATGACTTGACCTTCGACGACCGCTCCGGCGATGAAGGGCTTGCCCGTCACCACGGACTTTCCATCGGTGGTAAGGAGCACTTGGTCGAAGGAGACGATGTCGCCCTCCTTGGCATCGAGGAGATCGACGTTGATTTCGTCGCCAGCAGACACTCGGTACTGCTTGCCGCCGGTCTTGAGAATTGCGTAGGCCATAGGTCGGGAAATTCGAAAAGGGTCGCGAAGTTAGCGGGCAGAGGGCGCTTGGCAAGCGATTCCTCGCAAAAAGCGGCGGTCGAGATGGGGCGAGGATCCGCCTGCCGAGTGCCTCATTCATTCTGGCCATCCGTCTCGCCACTTGGTGTCGTAGTATCAGGATGACCCTGCTCCGTCTGCCGCTCCTCGCCGTCGCCCTGCTCCTGCTCGGCGGAGCGCCGGCCCAGGCGCGGCCAGATTCTCCGAGCGCTCCGCCCATGAAAGCCGAGATCACCGCCGTCATCGAAAGCCAACTCGCCGCCTTTCGGTCGGGAGATTTTGCCGGGGCGTACCTCTTTGCCGCCGAGAGCATCCGCGCGATGTTTCCCGCCCCCCAGTTCGAGCAGATGGTCCGTCAGGCCTATCCTCTGATCGCGAACTCCCGCCGGATCGACTTCGGGCTTTGCCTCGATGACGGGCACGACGCCGTGGTCAATGTGACGGTCGAGGGTGCCGAAGGCGGCCAGAAGGAATATCAGTACACGTTGACGAAGGAGGAGCGCGGCTGGCGGATCACCGGGGTCGTCGAAGCGCCGCCGCAGGGTACCCGCGTGTGAGAAAGTCCCCGCTCAACCGCCGGCGATCGCGGGTACGATGCTGACCTCGTCGCCCGCCTTCACCGGCGTGCGCTGTTCCTCGAGGAAGCGGATGTCCTCGTCATTGACGTAGATGTTGACGAAACGGCGGACGGCTCCCGTTTCGTCGCAGATGCGCTCACGGAGTCCTGGGAACATCCCATCGATCGCGGCGAGGAGTTCGCCCACGTTGGCCCCATCCGCTTCGACGATCTCCTGGCCGTTGGTGAGTTTGCGGAGCGGGGTGGGGATGCGAATGGCGATGGGCATGGCGGGACGGGTTTTTGAGATTTGAGATTTAAGCTTGGGGTGCGGTGGCGGCTACACGCTGGCCGCCAGCTCGCGAGGGATGGCGAGGATCCTCTCCTCGAACTCGCGGAGGTTTCCGGCGATGCACTCCGGCTCGCCGACCGATTCGGTCACGGCTTCGAGGGTCTTCAGACCGTTCCCGGTAATGCAGAGAACGATGCTGTCGTCGCGCGGGATCGCGCCGCTCGCGATCAGCTTCCGCGCGCAGGCCACGGAGACCCCTCCGGCGGTCTCGGCGAAGATCCCTTCGGTCTCAGCGAGCAGGCGGATGCCCTCGATCACTTCGGCATCCGTCGCGGCCTCGGCGCTGCCCCCGGTCTCGCGGATGGCCTTGATGGCATAGTGGCCGTCGGCCGGGGTGCCGATGGCGAGCGACTTCACGATCGTATCCGGCTTTGCGACCGGCTTGACGAAATCCCGTCCGGCCTTGATCGCCGCGCTAATGGGTCCGCAACCGGCCGCCTGCGCGCCATGGATCGCGGCGGGAGCGGCTTCGATCAGACCGAGTTTGGCAAACTCTCCGTAGGCCTTGTGGACCTTCGTGAGGAGCGAGCCGGAGGCCATGCAGACGACGGTGTGCTGCGGGGTCCGCCAGCCCAGTTGCTCGCAGATCTCGTATCCGACCGTCTTCGAACCTTCGGCGTAGTAGGCGCGGAGGTTCACGTTCACGAAGCCCCACCCGTGCTTCCCCGCGATCTCCGAGCAGAGCCGGTTCACCGTGTCGTAGGGACCGCGCACCGTGACCACGCGCGCCCCGAAGATGAGCGACCCGACGACTTTGCCGCGCTCGAGATCGTCCGGAATAAAAACGAAGCAGCGCAGGCCCGCCGCCGCGGCCTGGGCGGCGACCGAGTTGGCCAGATTGCCCGTGCTCGCACACGCCACCGTCTGCAGCCCGAGTTCCTTCGCCCGCGTGAGGGCGACGGCCACCACCCGATCCTTGAAGGAGAGAGTGGGATGGTTCACGGCATCGTTCTTGATGTAGAGCTCGCGGACGCCCAGCCGCCGGGCGAGCCGATCCGCCCGGACGAGCGGCGTGTAGCCCGTCCAGGCTCCGGCGCCGGGCTCGCCGTCGATCGGCAGGAGTTCGCGGTAACGCCACATCGTCCGCGGCCGGGATTCAATGACCTCGCGGGTCAGCACCCCGCGGATGCCGTCGTAATCGTAGTGGGCCTCCAAGGGGCCGAAATCAAACTCGCAGACGTGGAGCGCTTCCTTGGGAAAAGTGCGGCCGCATTCGCGGCAGCGGAGGGCGGAGAAAAATGATCGGGGCTGGCTCATGGAATCGGGAGTGGTGGACGGTCCGACCCCCATCCGGCGCGACTGGAACACGCCTCCTCTGACGAGGAAACGCCAGCTGATGGATGGTCTTCCGACCACTCGGCGCCGACTGCGCCCCACCATTCGACGAATCCCTCATCTTTCCCCGGAGACCTTGGCTCGCGCCGCAGTCGCATGGGCTGGATTTGGCACCTTGACCTGCGTTCCGTTACCGGTTCGCAGCGGTTGCCGTGGCATCGTCGGGCCAGATCCCTCCGCCACTCTTGATAAGAGTCTGTCGGGAATTAACGACGGCGGCGGCGCGGGTCAATCTTCGCGTGTGTCACCACCCGCCCCGCAACTCAATCGGCGGTCGTCCCCGCCAGCTCCGCTTTTTGATGACGATTTTGCTCCTCCATCACCATTTGCCCCAGCGTGTTCTTCAGTTCATTGAATTCGGGTGACGTGGTGTGCCGCGGCCGCGGCAGCGTGATGGGCACCACCGCCTTCACCGTGCCCGGGCGGTAGGTCATGACGACGACACGATCCGAGAGGTAGATCGATTCCTCGATCCCATGAGTGACGAAGCAAATGGTCTTCTTAAACTCGCCCCAGATCCGGATGAGCTCATCCTGAAGCGTGCGGCGCGTCAGGGCGTCGAGCGCCCCGAACGGTTCGTCCATCAGCATGATCGGAGGATCGAGCGCCAGGACGCGCGCGATCGCCACCCGCTGCTTCATTCCGCCACTCAGATCCTTCGGAAAACGATTCCGAAAATCCTTGAGCTGGAGCGTCGCGAGGAGTTTTTCGGTCGTCGCCTCGATCTGATCCTTTGGCTTCTTCTGAATCTCCATCCCGAAGCGGATGTTGTCCCCCACGGTCATCCACGGAAAGAGCGCGTATTCCTGGAAGACCATGCCGCGATCCGGCCCCGGTGCCGTCACGGGCCTCCCGCTGACGGTCAGCGTTCCTTCCGTGGGGAGGGAGAATCCGCCGATCGCGTTGAGCAGCGTGCTTTTCCCGCAGCCCGAAGGCCCGAGGAAACTCACGAATTCGCCGGGGAAGATATCGAGATTGATGTCCTTCAGGGCATGCACATCGCCGTGGGGCGTGCGGTAGATTTTCTGGACACCGGCAATGTGAATCTGAGGGGCGTTCTGGGCGCTCATGAGGAGGGGAAGTCGGTCCGAGTCAGTTCTGCTCCATCCCGCGATGCCAGCGGAGGAGATGGTTGTTCAGCTTCGAGATGAGCAGGTCAATGATCAGGCCGAGCACGCCGATCGTGATCATTCCGACGATGATCTTATCGCTCCAGAAGAACTCGCGCGCCTCCGTGATCCGATACCCAAGGCCGTTGTTCACGGCGATCATTTCCGCGACGATCACCACGATGAAGGCCACGCCGATGCCGATCTTGATGCCCGTGAGGATGTAGGGCATCGCCGCCGGCACGATCACGCGGACGAACATCGTCATGCGGCTGGCGCCGAGGTTGCGGGCGGCGCGGATGAAGATGCCGTCGACGTTCCGCACGCCGGCGATGGTGTTGATCAGGACCGGGAAGAACGCTCCGAGCGCGATCAGAAAATACGCGGGAGGATTCCCCAGACCGAACCACAGGATCGAGAGCGGGATGTATGCGATCGGAGGGATCGGGCGGAGGATCTGGATGATCGGGTTGAAGAGCTTGAAAACCTGCTCACTCGCGCCCATGGCGAGTCCCAGCGGGAGCGCGAGACCGGCGCCGATAAAAAACCCGATGAAGACGCGGCTGAGGGAAGAAATGGAGTCGTGGATAAGTTCGCCGGAAAAGAACCACTGGAATCGGTTCGTCTTGGCCGCGTCGAACACCGCCTCCGGTTTCAGGCATTCGAGGAGCTTGAGGAACACCACGTGCGGGGCCGGCAGGATCTGGGGTTTCACCCAGCCAAAGACGGAGGCGGCCTCCCAAAGTCCGAGGAAGGCCACGATCACGATACTTGCCTCAAACACGCGCCAAGCCATGCGGGCCGAGGATGAAGGCTTGGCCGGTTGGACGGACGACGATGGGGCGGGTTTCGCGGGTGGGGGAGCGACGACGGGGGCAGATTGCGGGGCAGACATTGGGGGAGCACGTTGGGCGCGGTGCCGCAGCCGGCGGAAAAATGCGGATCCTGCCGCAAAACCACCTGCGCGAGAACGTGCCAGACTCCGAAACGTGCAGGCAGAGACGGCCGGGAGTCAACGCTTTTTCGCTGGGGGCGAACGCGGCGCAAAATCGGTTGCGCACGCGCCTTCTCCTTCGTTTATTCCCGGAAACGCATCGGTAGCTCAATTGGATAGAGCGTCGGCCTCCGAAGCCGAAGGTTGTGGGTTCGACCCCCGCTCGATGCAAAACATCACTGCCCCCGCCGCTTCCGTTCCGCTTCGACGACCGGGTCCAGCCGCAGGTAGAGCTTGAGCGCCCCGCAATCGATGATTCCGACGTAATACGCGAGGATGTCCTGGCCGAGATAGCCAAAGTTCACGTCGGAGCCGCCCATTCTCACGTCGTCTCTCCCAAAGCCGGGGTTCGTCGCCGCGACCCATTGGTTCGGCACGGCGAAACCGCCGATCTTCATGTCTTCGACCTGAGTCTGGAGCAGTCCCGTCACGGAACCACCGACGTCCCGCATGCCGCCCGCTCCACCCGCGCGCTTCAGACCCGCGGCCTGCACGATCCGATTGGTGAGGAGCGTATTCGGCGCGCCGGTATCCAGGACGAGATAGCCGCTCTTTCCTTTGATGGTCACGGGAACGACCACCGAACCGCCGGAAACGCGGAGGGGAATCTCCGTGTAGCCGCCCGCGCGGAGTCCGGAAGCCAGAGCGCCAGAAGCCGCTCTCGCGGCCCCGGCGGCGAGGAAAAGATTCAACTGGAAGCAGTCGATGACCGCTCGGTGGCGATACAGGAAGTCGATGCCAAGCAGGCCGTCGATCGATTGATTGCCCGTTTGGGCTCCCGTCGAGCGCGCCTGAGACGGGGTCGCCATGTCGAGGAATCCCACCGGAGTCTTTCCTCCGTCAAAGTCCCCCACTTTGAAACTCGCGATCTCGCTGTTGTAGACCGACTTGCTCAGTTTACCCAGCGCGCCGTACGATGCCTCCTTCTCTTTCGTCAGGGTCACCGTGCCCGCCTTGTACGCGAGATTCCGTTCCACCGTGGTGCCGGAGGCTCCCGTGTCCACGACAAAGTCCATGGGGCTCCCGTTGAGATAGCAACGCGCGACCGCGTGATTGCGTTGCCGCTTCAGCGGAACAACGACATAGCCCTTTTCCTGCATTACGCGCGCGAGCGTTACGGCCTTGGGCGCGGCACTCGCGCCAGAAATGCCGATCACAAGGGCGCATGCGGAGGAGAGAAGCAGGCGTGAGAGACCGGTGGTTCGTTTCATCTCCGCGGCTGATATCAACTTGGCGAAGGCCTGCAAGCCTCATCTTCGGATCCGCCCCAGCTTGGACTTCCGCGCCGTTCCGCGCTCCATTCGCGGGCTCGCATGGCCCGCACCTACACGCTCAGGAAACCTGCTGGGGTCAACGTCCCTCCGCGCATCGACTACGCGGCGGCGCTCAACCCGCAGCAAGTCGCCGCCGTGCAGGCGCCGCCGGGACCGGCGCTCGTCATCGCCGGCGCGGGCTCGGGCAAGACGCGCACGCTCACCTATCGCGTCGCGTATCTGCTCGAAAACGGCATCGCCCCGCAGCACATCCTCCTGCTCACCTTTACGAACAAAGCCGCGCGCGAAATGATCGAGCGCGTGACGAATCTCCTCCCGGAGGCCTCTCAAGGCATCTGGAGCGGGACGTTTCACTCCATCGGCAATCGCATCCTCCGCCGCCACGCGGAGGCAGCCGGATTCCGGCCGGGATTCAGCATCATGGACCGCGAGGACCAGGAGGATCTGCTCAAGACGGTCTTCAGCGCCTCCGGGCTCGATCCAAAGGACAAGCGCTATCCCAAAGCCGAGGTGCTGGGCGACATCTTCTCGTTCGCCGTCAACACGGGTCGCTCGATCGAAGCGACGCTCGAAACAAAGTACGAATACTTCCTTCCGCTTACCGCCGAGATCGCCGGCCTGCGCTCGCAATACGAGCTGCGCAAACGCGCGACGAACTCACTCGATTTCGACGACCTCCTCGAGAAATGCGTGCGCCTGCTCCGCGAGGAGGGCGGGGCGGGGGAGCTCTACCGGCGTCAGTTTCAGTTCGTCCTCGTCGACGAGTATCAGGACACGAACCGGCTGCAGGCGGAGTTCATCGATCTCCTCGCGAAGACCCATCGGAATATCATGGTGGTGGGGGATGACGCGCAGGCGATCTACTCGTGGCGCGGGGCCGACGTGGCGAACATCCTCGAATTTCCCAAACGTTACCCCGGCGCGCAGACCTACCGCATCGAGACGAACTACCGGAGCACGCCGGAGATTCTGCTCCTCGCCAATGGAACGATCGGGCACAACACCCAGCAGTTCGAAAAGCACCTCCAGCCGGCCCGGGCGCCGCGGGCGGTGAAACCTGCGGTCGTCGAACTCAACGATGGCAACCAGCAGGCTCTGTTCGTTACCCAGCGGATTCTTGAATTGCGGGATGAAGGCGTCGAGCTGAGTGAAATCGCGGTGCTCTACCGCGCCCATTTTCATTCCATGGAGCTGCAGCTCGAGCTCACCCGCCACGGCGTGCCATTCTCCATCACGAGCGGACTGCGTTTCTTCGAGCAGGCGCACGTGAAGGACGTCGCCTCGTTCCTGAAGTTCGCGGTCAATCCGCGCGATGAGGTCGCCTTCAAGCGCATCGTTCGGCTGCTTCCCGGAATCGGCGGCGCGGCGGCGGACAAACTCTGGCGCCTCTTCGAGGAGGAACTCGCCCGGCACGAGCGCCTCACCGTTTCGTATCACGAGGCCTTCGGCGCCGCGAAGGTCGGCTCGAAAAGTCAGAAAGGCTGGACGCAGCTCCTCCACACGCTCGACGAAATCGCGCCCCAGGGCCGCGCGATCCCGCCGGGGCAGGCGATCGAGGCGGTGATCGAGGCGGTGTATGACGACTACGCGAAAACGAAGTTCACGAACTACGAAGCCCGCCGGGAGGATCTGAACGTGCTGGCAAACTACGCCCGGCAATACGACGACCCCGCGGAATTCCTGGCTCAGCTCGCGCTCGTCACCTCGCTCGATCAGGCGGCTGAGGTCACCGACGAGCAGGAACGCGATCCGGAGCGCGTGACACTTTCCAGCGTCCACCAGGCCAAGGGCCTCGAGTGGAAGGCCGTGTTTGTCATCGGGCTCACCGAAGGCGCGTTCCCGAGCCATCGCTCGGTCGATACGAGCGACGGCGTCGAGGAGGAGCGCAGACTCTTCTACGTCGCCGTGACCCGCGCGTGTGATGATCTTTATCTCACGTATCCAAATATGCGCCTGACCGCCGGCTACGGTGACATGTTTCAGCGCCCGAGCCGCTTCCTCTCCGAACTGCCCGAAGCCGTTTTCGAGCGGTGGGAGATCGACCGGTCCTGGTAGAGTCCGGGGGAGCCGGAAATTCGAAGTCACTGAGGCGAGCCTCAGACCTCCTGACGCGGCGGGAAACGGGCTGAGCCGCAGCGGCACGATTCGCCATCACGCGCCGAGGGCCAAAGGCCCGCAGTCAGGCCAGCCTAGGGCAGAGCGAGTCTGCCAGGGCGGCGCTCGTGCCTCGCTTTCCTTGGGCTGGCTTGCAACAGGCCGTTGGCCTGAGGATCATCGCCTTTCCTCGTTCACTCCATCTTCCGAGGATTCCTCCCTGCGGGTCAGGTTGTCTGAGACTCGCTGGAGCGAGACTCGCACGTTCTTCGAATTTCGAGTTTCGAGTTTCGAGTTTTCGAGCGAAACGAGGGGCCATGGCATCCGAACCAGCTCCTGTAAGCCTCCCGCATGTCGTGATCGTCGGCGGTGGATTCGGGGGACTCTCCGCCGCGAAGAACCTCGGCGGCCTGCCGGTCCGCGTCACCCTGGTCGACCGCACGAACCATCACCTTTTTCAGCCGCTGCTCTATCAGGTCGCGACGGCCATGCTCACGCCGGGCGACATCGCGGCTCCGATTCGGCAGCTGCTCAGCCATTGTCCCAATGTCCGGACCGGCATCGCCGAGGTCACCGGGGTGGACCCCGCGGCCAAGACCGTCGTCATCACCCACCTCGAACGGCCGAACGTTCCGCTGAAGTACGACTACCTGATTCTCGCGACGGGCGCGCGCCACAGCTACTTCGGGAAGGACGAATTCGCAAAATCCGCGCCGGGGTTGAAGTCACTGGCGGACGCGACGGCGGTGCGCAACCACGTCCTCGCGGCTTTCGAGCGGGCGGAAGTGGAGATCGACCCCTCACAGCACCAGGACCTCCTGACCTTTGTGATCGTGGGTGGCGGACCGACGGGGGTGGAGCTGGCGGGAGCGATTGCCGAGCTGCGCCGTTACTCGCTCCGGCGGGACTTCCGGCGGATCGACCCCCAAAAGGCGCGCATCATCCTCATTCAATCCGGCCCGCGCATTCTCCCGAGTTTTCACGAATCCCTCTCGGCGGCGGCCCATCGGCGCCTCGAGGAACTGGGCGTCGAAATCCGGCTCGGCGCGAAGGTGGAAGCGGTTGACGACTTCGGCGTGATGGTTGGCGGCGAGCGGATCGCCAGCCGTTCCGTGGTCTGGGCTGCTGGCGTCCAGCCGTCCCCCGCGGCGCGCTGGCTCGGGGTCGAAGCGGACAAAGGCGGACGCGTAAAAGTGGCCTCGGACTGCAGTGTTCCCGGGCTCGATGGCGTGTTCGTCATCGGAGACACCGCCTGCTTCATGACGGCGAGCGGCGAGCCGCTCCCCGGACTGGCGCAGCCGGCGTTGCAGCAGGGCGCCTACGTTGCGGACGTGATCAAACGGCGCGTGCAGGGAGACGTTCCGCCGCCTCCTTTTGCCTATTTCAACAAAGGAAGCATGGCCGTGGTCGGTCGGAACTTTGCCGTGCTCGAGATGGGCCGGCTCCGGATGAGCGGCTATCTCGCGTGGCTTGCCTGGGGCTTCGTGCACCTCACGTTCCTGTCGAGTTTCGAGAATCAGCTCACCGTCGGCGCAAACTGGCTTTGGAGCTACTTCACGAACCAGCGCGGCTCCCGCCTTATCCTCGAGCCCCGCACCGACCCGTGGAAGCTCGGACCGGATCCGGAGGGGCTTGGATAAGGGGCGCGCGCTTTCGCTCTTTCCGCGCCTGGGCGTTGCCCGGGCGGAGCACTAGGCGCGCGTTCGAGCGAGGAACGCTTCCACCGCCTTCGCGCTGAAGGCGCGGCCGTGCGCCGGATGAAAAACCGTGGCGCCGCCGGCGAGCAATCTGCGCAGACTCGTGTGCACGGCGGCCGCATCGTGCTCGAAAGGCGGTCGATCCGGTTTGGCGCCGGGGTGGCCGGTCATCCACCCGGTGGCGAGCAAATCACCCGACAGCACGTCCCCGCCCGACAGGCGCACGGAGAGCGATCCCGGCGTGTGCCCGGGCGTGGGGATGATTTCCCCGTCGACGCCGAAGTCCGCGAGCGAGCGCGCTCCATCGACGACGAGATCAGGCTCGCACGGTCGGGTCGGTCGTTGCGGAATGCGGGTGCGGAGCAGCAGACGGCCCACCCATCCGGTCGGCTGGAGATCGTCGCTGCGTCCGGTTCGGAGGGCGGGCGCATCGGCCCGATGAATCACGACAGGGGCGCCGCTGAGCAAGCGCAGTTTCGCGGCGTTGCCCATGTGGTCCATGTGCCCGTGGGTCAGGATGATCAGGGCGAGATCGCGCGGCGACACACCCCACGCGGCCAGGCCCCGGAGAACGCGATCGGCGCGGCCCGGCACGCCGGTGTCGACGAGGATGGGGCGATCGCCGATCAAGAGATGGCACTGCAATAACCCGGCACGCAGCACGGGGATGGGGAGGATGCGAGTGGGAGTCATGTGGGTTTCATTCGGGAAATGGCGCCGCGGCGAGGCGCTCGAGGAAGCCGAGGCTTCCCACGTAGAAGCCCATGCGGGTGTCCGGCGCCTGGCCGGCTTCGCGCCGGAGAACCTGGCAAAATTCCCGCTTCATCTCCTGCCGCGGATGCCGGCGCACCACCTCGGCCCGAACGCCCGGGGGAAGAGCCGACGCCCGCGCGCCGATGACATCGAGCGCCGTGCCGGCGTGCAGAAAGTGCGCCTCCGGCCCGTGCTGCAAGCCCACCCGCACATTCAGGTGCAGGGCGATGGCATCGCCGACCAGGGCGGCCTGCGCGGCCGATCCTCCGGAGGTGCGCACGATCTCGATCGCCGCCTCCGCTCCCCGCAGCCCGAAGCAGACCTCCGCCGGATTCGCGCATTCCGGGCACAGCCCGAGGTCATGCAAGGCGCAACCGGCGAAGAACAACTCGGCATCGCACGTGACGCCTTCTACCCGCGCCAACAAGCTGCCCCAGACGTAGGCGCGGAGCGAATGCTGCAGCAACCAGCCGGGCAGCACAGCCTCTGCCCGTTCCCGCACCTCCCGACCGAAGGGCGAGACCGGCAGGCGAATTTCGTCGAGAATGCGCTCGTCGAAATCGCCGCGACGCCCGCGCCCGCCGGTCCAGCGGCGCAGTCGCAGCGCCACGCCCTGCGCGGCCAGGGCGAATCGCTCGATCATACGTAACCTACCCCCGCGTTCCCGTGCCCAGGCCAGAGTTCCGACGTTCATGCGCCCACGCTGGCCGGCAATGGGTGCTTGCATCAGAGTCAAAAACGACAATTTTCCGGCCGTATTTGCCATGCGAACGTGGATTCTCGCCCTGCCCGGGGTACTTGATGCCAGTCTGGGACTCACGTTCGACGTCCTTGGAGCGGCCAACCGACTCCAGGTGCGGCGCGGCTCGACGCCGCTTTTCCGGCTGGCGCTCACGTCGCCCCGCGGCGGTCGCGTGCGGACGGGCTCCGGGCTGGAGATCGGACCGGCCGTCCCGCTCCCCGCGGTGGCGCGGGCCGACGTGATCATCATCCCCGGCGCGAACTATCCCGAGCGCGCCGGGCTGGAGGCCTGGCTGGAATCGACCCCCGTGCGCCAGGTGCTGCGCTGGCTCCAGAACGCGGCGCGGCGCGGGGCCGTGCTCACGGCGTCCTGCTGCAGCACGTTTGTGCTGGCCGAGGCCGGACTGCTCGCGGGGCGCGCCGCCACCACGACCTGGTGGCTCGCCGGGACGTTTCGTGAGCGCTACCCGGACATCGCGCTCGACATGGATCGCATGGTGGTGGCTGACGGTCGCATCATCACCGCGGGCGCCGCGCTGGCTCAGGCGGATCTCATGCTCGGCCTCGTGACGAAATTCGGTGGCCCGGAGCTGGCGCGACGCTGCGCCCGCTACCTCCTGCTCGACGAACGGACGAGCCAGACGCGCTACGCTTTCGTCGACCATCTCGCGCGGCAGAATCCAGACTCCGCCCGGGCCGAGCGCTGGATTCGCGGACGTCTCCACCAAGCCATCTCGGTCCGCGAGATGGCCGCCGCTCTGCACCTCGGTCCCCGCACGCTCGCCCGGCGGATCGAGCAGTCCACCGGCTCGCCGCCGCTCGCGCTCGTGCAGCGGCTGAAGGTGGAACGCGCGGTGCATCAGCTGGAGACCACGGACACGCCTTTCGAGGAGATCGCCCGCGATCTCGCTTACGAGGATCCAGGCGCGCTCCGCCGGCTGATCGTGCGCGAGATGGGCACCACGCCGCGCCAGATCCGCGCGCGCCGTGCCGCGCGCCGACTCCCGGCGACGGCCAGGCGCCAGCGACATCCAACGTCATGACGGCCGAATCGCTGGGGTCAGGCGCCCACGATTCATGAGTTGAGTCCACCCTCGGCCTGATCTTGATGACCTGCCTGATCGTCGCACTCATCGCCTGGGAAATGTTACGGGCTGAGCGGCGGCGGAGACAGCCTGTTCCGGTCTCGTCGCGAACGTATCTCGATGAGCTATCGCGCTTCGCCTGATTCTGGGCGAAACGAGGCCCCATGTCCCCACCGAACGCCGGCTGGCACCTGGAACACACCTACGCTGCTCTGCCTGCGCTCTTCCATCTGGCCGCCCGGCCGGTGCCGGTGCGCGGATCGAAGCTGGTGGTTTTCAATCGGGACCTGGCGGGAGCGCTCGGGTTGGACGGGTTGGAGTTGGAGCGTCCAGAAAGCGCGGCGGTCTTTACCGGAACGGTCCTGCCTCCAGGCGCGCAACCGCTGGCGCAGGCGTATGCGGGACATCAGTTCGGGAGTTTCACCACGCTCGGCGACGGTCGCGCCATTTTGCTGGGCGAGCAGATCACGCCGGACGGACGGCGTTTCGACGTGCAGCTGAAGGGTTCCGGCCAGACGCCGTTCTCGCGCCGTGGCGACGGCCGGGCGGCGCTGGGACCGATGTTGCGCGAATACCTCATCAGCGAAGCCATGCACGCCCTCGGGATTCCGACCACGCGCAGTCTGGCCGTGGCGACCACGGGGGAGCCGGTCTTTCGCGAGACGTCGCTCCCCGGGGCGGTGCTCACCCGCATCGCGGCCAGCCACGTCCGCGTCGGCACGTTCGAGTGGGCGGCGGCGCGGGGAAACCGGGCCGATCTGGCAGCTCTGGCGGAATACACCCGGAAGCGGCATTTCCCGGAGCTGGAGGAGGCGGAGCAGCCACACCTCGCGCTGCTCGCCGCGGTCATCGAACGGCAGGCCGCGCTGATCGCCCGCTGGCAGCTGGTCGGGTTCGTCCACGGTGTCATGAACACCGACAACATGGCGCTCTCGGGCGAGACAATCGACTACGGTCCGTGCGCGTTTCTGGATGTCTATCATCCGGCCAAGGTCTTCAGTTCGATCGACAGCGCCGGTCGCTATGCTTACGGCCGCCAGCCACTCATCGCGCATTGGAACCTGACCCGCCTGGCTGAGTCGATGCTGCCGCTGCTGCACGCGGAGGAGGAACGGGCGATCGAGCTGGCCCAGGCGGCGCTGGACCGCTTCCGGGAAAGGTTCGACGAACACTGGCTGGCCGGCATGCGCGCCAAGCTGGGCCTGGGCAACGCCGCGGCGGACGACTCCGTCCTCATCAGCGATCTGCTTCAATGGATGCACCGCACGCAGGCGGACTTCACCAACACGTTTGCGGCGTTGAGCGGGGTCGGGGAGCCGCCTCAGGTGGATTCGGAATTTCAAGCCTGGTGGGTCCGCTGGCGGACCCGCCTGACGGCTCAGCCCCTCACGGCGGCGGAATCCCTGGCTCTCCGCCGCGGCCGCAACCCTGCCGTCATTCCCCGCAACCACCAGGTCGAGCAAGCCCTGATCGCCGCCGTGGAGCGAGACGATTTCAGCATCCTGCACGATCTCCTGGCGGTCCTCGTCCATCCCTTCGAACACGATCGCGCACCGGTGGCCTATACCCTCGCTCCAGGCCCGGAAGGCCGAGACTATCGAACGTATTGCGGCACCTGAGCGACGGTTTCCGGGCCTCGCTCCGGCGCAGCTGGGGGAGGTCGCGTTCAACTCTCGCCTTCGATCCGGGGCCAGCGGTCTCCGGACGGAGCGGAGGCGTTTCTCAGGCAGAAGTGGACGCTACGATCTCCGCAGCGTCCCTTTGGCGGCTGCCAGCGTTGCTCGCTCGGTGGATATCGCAGCGGCTATCCCCCTTCGCTCGCGTCTTGCCAGCCGCCAAAAATCATCCACCAGATCACGTCTGTCGGACCACTAGATGCGAAACAGCACCGGGCCGAAGTCGAGCAGCTTCGCTCCGTCGGGCAACGTCTTGAGGAAGGCCGCGTTCAGACGGTAGTGGACGAGGCGACCGTCCATCTCTTCGAACGACACAACCTCGAGGGCGCCGTAATCCCGGAGGATGCGCAGGTGCCGGGCCATGGCGTCGAGCGGACGGTGGAACTCCAGGGAGAGCTGCGTCACCGTCCAAGGCTGCCCGTCGCTCAGCAGGCGCAGGACCGCCAGACGCGTGGTTTCGCTCAGCGCTTTGATCAGCGCCTGTTCCCGTTTTTGGCTCAGGAGTTTGCTCTCCGCGGGCTTCAGCATGGGGAGAACGTCCTCGGCCGCGCGAAAAATGTCAACGGCGGAGGAACTGCTGGGATGTCCCTCCCGGCAATGAGGCGAACATGCCGCAATCATGGATTGCCGCTCCTATCATTAGCACACCAGGGGCCTTAAGCTGGAGTCGCGCTCCTATCGGTTGAGGTAACGAAAGGCAAAGCTGGACTGGCCGTCCGAGTAATAGTCGGCGAGTTGCTCTGCAAAGCACCGGCGGACCCTTCTCAAGCTTGCGTTCATGTTTTTACTGGAGCCGCCATCCTATCAATCGAAGCGAAAATCTCTTTTGCTGGAATGTTCGACCTATCAATTGCACCGTTCGACTGCTGCTCTTCACCGTAGTGCCCTTAAACTGGGATCCGCATCCTATGAACAGCGTGATCCCGTCAAGAGTGATAGGATACACATGCCAGTAATCGGTCGGTTCTTAGGCATTTGGAGGATGCCGACATCAGCTTATCCCGTTTGCGGTGCTATTACTGGAATGAAAGGTCCAGTAAATTGTTGATTCCCCGTTATTGATGGTCCGGACATACCAGTGAATTGCCGAACGCCCGATCACGACACGCGCGAGTCGTCAGCGGATGCGGTGACGCCGGTAATCGATGGAACGGCGATCCTTGTAAATCGTGATCCCCCCGAATTGACTCGGATCGGCGTACCAGCAAATGACCGACCGGCGCCCCGCGTTGCGAAAATACGGGCGATTGATGGTGCGGTGATCCCATGAAAACGCGGCTCTCATCCGGAAATTCCAGCGATGGAAGGGACCCGTGCCGTCAACGCGGCCAGTTGCCGCGAGCCACTCCTCGCTTTCGGCCTTTCTCCCGGGTGTATGTTGCTCCGTGCTGTTCGTCCGAGTTTCCAGCGTGTTCGTTCTCTTCGCGGGATGGCTGCAGCCCGCGTTCGCCGCGGAGACCTGGCACATCTCGTTGCGCCCGGACGGCCGGGAGGGCAGCGGCGCGGTGAACGACCCGCTTGACGGCTCGACGCCTGAGCGACTGGCCGCGGCGCTAGCACGCATTCCCGAGGGCCGGGTTCGCGTACGTTTCGGGCCCGGAACTTTCGTCACGCGCACGACCATCGATGTGAAAAGCGGCTGGACCGTCTCGGGAGCCGGGCCGAGGCGCACCACGTTGCAGCTGGCTGACGGCGTCCTGACCAAGCCGGATGACGGCGCCCTCATCATCGGACGCTACGACTTCGGCGGGGCGGCAAGGCTGCAGGACCGGGCCTGCGTGCGGGATCTGGCGATCGACGGTAACCGCGACGGTCAGTCAGCCTATCGGCTCGGCGCGCCCAGCTGGATCGATGCGGTGCGACTTTTCTCCCGCGACGGGCGCATCGAAAATGTGCACGTCCGCAACACCTATTCGCGCCCCGGCGAGGGCTTCCCGGTCACCATCTACTCGATGGGAGGCACCGCGCTGAAACCGCACCGGGCCGAGATCGTGCGGGTCTGGGTAGATCGCCATTACGGTTACGCCACGTCGATCGCGGCCTTCGACCAGACCGGCGGTTGCCTCACGGGAGGCATTCGCCGCTGCCGGGTGACGGGAGTGGGTGGCCCGCCAAGTTCAGCGGCCTTTGGCGCCGGCGGCTGGCAAGGATTCGAAATCGAGGACAATCGGGTCGACGGCATGGCCGCCGGCGTGGTGATCGATACGCACGACTATGCGCGGGTGCGAATGACCGGGAATGTCTTCACGCGCCTGTGGAAGTTTGGCTTTCTCGCCAATGGGTCCGGCCGGTACGAACGCGTCGTCATCGCCCGAAATCGCGTGGAGCTGCTCGCCCGTGAGCCTGGCGCGATCCTCAAGTTCGACACCGCGAAGGTGCAAGGCCTGCGCGTGACGGACAACGTCCTCATCGGCAACCACGACGGCGTCTTGCTCGAGACGGGCCCGGCCGCCCGCGGCTTGATCGCGAGGAACCGGGTGGCGCGCGGGGCCAAGTTCCAGTTGCCGAAAGGCTCCCAGCTGGTGGTCCGGGACAATCGCCCGCGGGGCCGCCCGGAAAATCGACGCTAGCGGGAGCGCCGGTTTCGCGGGACGAATGAGCTCCGCCAAACCGATGTTCTCGAAGCTCTTTCACCGCGTCTGGCAATCGTCGGTCGGGTGGTCGTTCGCGGTCACCGCCCTGCGCGCGGGTGGCTTCCTGCTTGTCCTGCCGCTCGCACTCCGCTCGCTCACTCCGGCCGAGATGGGACTCTGGTATCTGTTCACTTCCATTGGCGAGCTTTGCTCGTTCGCCGAACTCGGACTGGGTCCAATCATCGGTCGCACCGCCAGCTTCTTCCTCGCCGGCGTGCCGGAAGTGCCGCGGACCGGCTTGAGTGTCGATCGACCGGTCCTCAAGGGCGCGGGGCCGAATCTCGCCGGACTGTCCGGTTTGCTCGGCCTGGCGCGGCGCGTCTATTTTCGGATCGCCCTCGGGGTGATCGGCTTCATGGGGACGATCGGGGCGTGGATCGTCGTGGCGAAGGTCCGTCCGCTGCCCGGGGCCCATGGCGAGGAATACGCCGCCTACGCCGTGTTCACCGCGGCCAGCGGACTCGCGATTCTCGGGCTCTACTGGCCGCAGTTTCTGAACGGCCTTGGGAATGTCCGCCACGCCCAGCGAGCCTTGCTGGCGGGACTCGTCGCGAACTACGCGGTGGCCGCGACCGGCCTGCTGCTCGGCGCCGGGACGATGTCGCTCGCCCTTGGCCAGCTCGCGCTCGCGGCCGTGACCTTTGCCCTGGCCCGCGGCCTGACGCTCGCGAAGCACCCGGAGCTGCGCGGCGCGGCGCCGCAGCCGATCGCGATCGCCGACCTCTGGCCCTCGACGTGGCGCTCGCTTGCGATCTCCTTCGGCTCCTATTGCTCAAACTACGGCACGACCCTCGTCTGCGGGATCGTCACGGATCTGGCGACCACGGCTTCATTCGGCCTGAGCTTCCGGCTCGCCGCCGTCGTCCACGGTCTCTCAGCCGTGTGGTTTAATGTGCGCCTGCCCGGCATCAGCACGGCGCGCGCGGCGCGAGACCGCGACTCGGCGATCCATCTCGCCCGCTCGGCGCTGCCGCGGTGTCTCGCGACCTATGCGGCGGGCGCGGCGGGGATCCTGCTCGCCGGGCCGTGGGCGCTCGAGCTGCTGCATTCGCGCACTCCGCTCCTGCCGCTCCCGCTGCTCGGCGCGCTGCTGCTCATGCTCGGACTCGATTTCATCGTCGGATTTCACTCCGCGATCATCCAGACCGCGAACCGCTTTCCGCATCTCCGCGTCTATCTCTTCAGCGGAATCCTGACGCTCGCGCTCGCGTTCGCCTTGGGCCGCACTTTCGGGGTCGCCGGCATTCTCGCCGCTCCGCTCCTCGCGCAATCGGCCGTCACGTATTGGTGGATTCCCGTGCGCTGCTGGCGCGAGCTCCGCGAGTAGGGTACAGGCTCCGAAGTCCCGACTGCCGCCATGCTCGACCTGCTCAAAAATACGCTCCGCCTGGCGGAGGCGCGTCTCACCCCGCGCACCCTCGATGTCGTCTTCGACGGCCACCGGCTGACATTTCATCGCTCCGTGTGGTGGGTGAATGAGTCGCAGGCGGGTTTTGACGAGGAGATTCTACCGTATTTTGCCGCCGTGCAGCGGGAGCCCGCGACCATCCGTGCGGTCCTGGATGCAGGCGCCGCGACGGGTCTGTTTGCGGTGGCCGCGAGCCACCGGTTTCCCGCCGTCCGGGTGCATTGCTTCGAGCCCTCGCACCGCCAGCGCATCCTGCTCACGCGAAATCTCCGCCGGAACGGCCTCGGTCCCGAGCGCGCGGACGTTTCGGAACTCGGGCTCTGGGACCGCGAGACGAGCCTCGCTTTCCGGACGATCGGCGCGATGAGCGCGATCGAGGAGGCCAGCCATCTCGCGGGGAGACTCCGCTTCGCCGAGCAGGTCCCCGTCGTGCCGCTCGACCTCTGGGCGGAGCGTCGCGGCCTCGAGCGGCTGGATTTGATCAAGATGGACATCGAGGGCGCGGAGATCGAAGCCCTGCGCGGCGCCGTGAAGGTGCTGGAGCGGCACCGGCCGGAACTGCTCGTCATGGCCTACCACGAGCGCGAGGGCAGCCGCACCTTCGAGCGGTGCGCGGACTTTCTCGAAGCGCGCGGCTATCAAACTCGCGAGGTCGCGGGTGTCCCCGGGTTTCTGCACGCCGTTCCGCGCTAGTGGCCGCCGATGACACCGTCGCTCGTCATCAGCGGACTCGGCCTGGCGAACCCGTTCGTCGGTCAGGGCGTCTACGCGCTGCGTCTTCTCGAAGGCCTGCGCCGGCGCCGTCCGGACCTCGCTTTTCGCGTGCTCGCGCCGGCCAGCTTCACGGCGTTGCGGGATCTTCTGACGCCGGAGGAATTCGTGCCCCTCGCGGGCTCGCCTCCGCATCCGCACGAGTTGGTGGCCCATCCGTACTGGATGAATCGCCTCGCCGCCCGCGCTCAGCGCGATTTTCCGGACGCGGTCTTCCACTCGCCCTCGCCCTTCTGGGCGCTCGCGCAGCCTGCGCGGTCGATCGTCACGCTCCACGATTGCATCTACCGGACGTTCCGGAAATACCTCGGCCAGTTCGTTGTCCGGCGCCTGCTCGTGGAGGCGACGGAGCGCTGGGCCGCGCGGGCGCGGACGGTCCTCACCGACTCCGAATTCTCCGCCACCGATCTCGCGGAGCGGACCGGAATTCCGCGGGAGCAGATCCGCGTCCTCTTTCCCTGGGTCGATGAGCGATCGTTCGAGCCCCGCGACGAGGCGCGAATCAGCGCGTTGCGGGAGCGCCTCGGTTTGCCGGAGCGATTCTGGCTTTATCTCGGCGGCTACGACTACCGGAAGAACGTCGAATTTCTGATCTCGTCCTACGCGGTCCTGCACCGGAGCCATCCCTGGCTGCCACCGCTCGTCCTGGCGGGGCGGATCCCGACCGGGCGGTCGGACGTCTCTTGCGATGTCGCGGGCGCGATCCGCGCGGCCGGGCTCCCCGCAGATGCCCTCTTGATGCCGGGATTGATCGAGCATGCGGATCTCCCGGATCTGTACCGCGCCGCCTCGCTGCTCATTTACCCGTCCCTCATGGAGGGATTCGGGCTTCCGCCGGCCGAGGCCATGGCGGTGGGGACGCCGTTGCTCGTCGCGGATGCCAGCAGCCTGCCGGAGGTGGTGCGGCGGTCCGAATGCCGTTTCGATCCGCGCGATGAATCCGGCTTGGTCGCCCGGCTGCGCGCCGCGGCGGAAAACGAGGGCGCTTTTCGGTGCGCGTTTCCGCCGGAATTCAGGGAGGATCACGGCATTTCCGCGTACCTCGGATGGCTCGGCATCCCGCGCGTTCCCTAGCCAGTGCGCGGATCGTGCTTGTCGCCGGGCGTCCGGTGCCGGAACCTCCGCCCCTCTATGCCTTGGCCCTTCGATGCCATCCGCCGCGCCTGTGGCCATCGCTTTCCGCCGCTGGGCGGCGCCGCCTTCCGCGCCCTCTTTCGGCTGTTGCCGGAGCAGGCGGACGTCGAGCTATTCCCCGGCATTCGCGCGGAGATGGATTTCCGCGATGAAACCATGCGCGGAACGTACTGGCAGGGCGAGCGCTTCGAGAGTCCGACCGCCCACGTGCTCCGGGATTGGGCTCGCGCCGGGGCGACCCATTTTTTCGATATCGGCAGCAACTACGGCTTCTTCACCTGGTGGCTGCTCTCGCAATGTCCCCGGCTCCAGGTCCACGCGTTCGAGCCGAATCCGCGCACCTTCGCGCGGTTGGAGGAGATCAAGCGCCGGAACGGCCTGGATCGCCTGAGCGTCTGGAATCTCGGCCTCTCCGACGCGCCGGCGCGTCTCTCGCTCCAGCCGGGAGTGGGCGATTCCGGGCATTCGACCTTCGGCGCCCACCCGGATCTCCACGGCGAAGCGATCGCAGAGATCGAGGTCCTGCCGTTCGAGGCCTGGCGCGAGCGGGCCGCGCTGGCGCTGCCGACCGAACCAAGGTGGATCGCAAAGATCGATGTCGAAGGCTTCGAAGCCAAGGTGCTGCGCGGGCTGGAGCCCGCGCTCCGAGCCCGGGCGTTTGCGGGCATTGCGATCGAGATCAACGAATTCACCCTCGGCTTCTGCGGCTCAAACCCGGCCGAGATTTACGCGCTCTTCAGTGCGTGCGGCTACCGCACTCTCGAGGGCTTGGGGCGCGCTTCCGGAAACGCTTTCTTCGTGCCGGCGAACTGAGAGCCACAGCCATGGGACTCGACGTCAACGCGATCCGCTTCCTGCTCCTTGCCCGTCGCCACGGCGCGAGCCTGGAGCGCGTGGCGATGATCGGACGTCAGGGGTTCAATCTCACGCGCGCCGAAATGGCGCGCGAGCTGGCGGCGGCCGGACTCCCCGCCGGCGCAGCGGATCTCGAGCGCATCTTCACGGCGCACGGCGGCTATACGGATGGATTCTTTTTCCACGCGGGCGCGGGCACGGTCGATTCGTTTGATGCCTCGGCCTACGAGGGGGCGAGCCACGTGCACGACTTCAATCAGCCGATTCCCGCGGAGTTCCACGGGCGCTACTCGCTCGTCCTTGATGGCGGCACCCTTGAGCACGTCTTCCACTTCCCCACCGCGCTCCGCAATTGTCTCGAGATGACGCGGGTCGGCGGTCACTTTGTCGGGGTCTCGCCCGCCAACAACTTCACCGGTCACGGCTTTTATCAGATCAGTCCGGAACTCTATTTCCGGGCGTTTTCCGCCGCGAACGGCTTTCGCCTGCGGCTCATGGTCATCTACGAGAATGCGCTGCGGCCGCGCTGGCGTCGCGTGCTCGATCCGGAGGCCGTCCGCCTGCGCGGGACGGTGGTGAACTGGCGCGAGACCCTGCTGCTCACGCTCGCGCGCCGCGAGGCGGAATTCCCGATCTTCGCGCAGCCTCCGGCCCAGAGCGACTATCAGGCCGCGTGGGACGCGAGCCGGAACGGGCAGGCCGCCGGGGCGACGCCGGGCTGGAAGGACCGCCTGCCTTATCCGGTCCGCCAGTTTCTGAAGCTGGCGCTCCGGCGCTACAATCCCCGTTGCTTTGCCCCGTTCCGACCGGAAGACCCGATCGATTGAGGACCGGCCTCACGCGCGCGCGAGAAGACAGACCTCGTACTGCTGGCGGTGGGAGCCGATCTCCCGAAAGCCGAGCTCGGCGAGCCGCCGCTTGGCCTCCGGCGTCCGCCCGTCGTCGTGAAATTCGATCAGCAGATGAGCGCAGCGGGTGAGCGTCTGAGCGGTCGCACGCAGGATCACGTCGTATTCGGCACCCTCGACGTCCATCTTGACGAGGTCGATCGCCCCGGGACACGCGACCCGCGCCACGATTTCGTCAAACGAGAGAAGCGGAATCGTCCGCGCGCCACCCTGGCCGAGCCGCTCGATCCCGACCCCTTCCGAGACGCTCCCGAGTCCGAATCTTCGTTCGAGCGATCCGGATTCGGCGGCGACGGCGGCATTCAGGAGCACGGCGTCCGGCGCCACGTTGCTCCGCACGTTGAAGCTGAGCCGCTCGAACGTATTTGGATTCATCTCCACGCACCCCAGCCGCGCGAACTGATGCCCGCGCAATCCGAGCAGGAGCGGAAAGCCACCGCCATTTGCGCCAAGGTCGAGGACGCTGATCTCCCGCGCGAGCTGCACCCGGTCGAGCAAGCCGGCATAGACGCCATCGATGAGGCAGACGCGCGTGCCAAACTGATCCTCGCCCCGATGGTCGATGAGGATGCGGTAGTCGCCCTTCCGATAGACGGTGAGTCCGGTGGCGCGCCCGAGAATCCGATCGAGAAAAAGCTGCCCCGCGTTGTCGAAGAAGCGATTTTCCCAGAGCGCGCGCAGTTGGTGGAGGATCATCGGGGACGGCGGGAGACAGAACTCAGACGCTCTCGGCGAAGAGATACTGCTCGTCAAAATGGACCGGCGTCGTCACGGAAAATCCCGCGCCCCGCAAGATCGAAGCGAGGTCCGCCAGGCTCAGCGGGCACCAGTGGTGATACTCGCACGCGATCCGGAGACGGGCGGGGAGGTTGGCCCGATGGCGGACGATCCATTCGACGATTTCCCCCTCGGCCCCTTCGCAGTCGAGCTTGATGAGGGCGCTGCCGACCCCGGCAAACGCGATCACGTCGAGCGTGATCGAAGGCAGGGTGATCTCGCGTTCGCCCGGAAGAATGATGCCCGAACTGCCGCCCTCCGCGTTCACGCCGAACGTGATCGAACGGCCATCTCCCGTCACGGCGAAGCGGTGGAGCGTGACGTTCGTGAGCCCGTTGAGCTTCAGATTACGTTCGAGTTGAGCCGCGTGCGGCTCGGAGGGCTCGAAGGCGTGGACGATGGCCGAGGGGTGGCTCTGGGCGGCGAGACAGGTGAAGGCGCCGATGTTCGCGCCGATATCGACGATGACGTCCGCTCCCGCCCGCTCGACGTCATAGAGGTCGGCGATCGCCGGCTCGAAGATCTCACCCCACGTCTTGGAAAGCGGAAAGAGCGGCTCGATCCGCACGCCTCGCCGCAGGATCACCGACGTGCGGCCGCCGGTGATTCCCAGCCGGGCGAGCGAGAGCGCGGGCCAGTTTGAGCAGCGGGAGACCGTCGTGGAAAACGTGCGCAGTTTGCGGAGGAGGACGTGGAGATTCATGCGCTCAGGACCCCGCCACGTACACGACACCTGCCGCGACCGCCATGTCGAAGGTCGGGTCCGCCGCGCTGCGTTACCTCCGCAACGCGTCCACCACCTGTCCCGCGACTCGTTCCGGATCGATGCGCGAGAAGGCGGCGGCTTGAGCGGCGATGGGCACATACTCGTCGCCGGGCGCGAGGTCGGTCTCCGTCTCCAGGTAGCGCCCCGTCTCGATTTTGCCGACGGCCAGATTCGGAACGAAAAGGACGCGCGCGCCGGCGGCGTTCGCGAGGTGGCGCGGACCGGAGTCGGTGCAGAGGACGGCCCGACACCGCCGGAGAAAGCAGACCAGCGCGAGCAAGGGGAGGCGACCCGCCGCGACCGCGCACGGCAGTTCGCAACGCGCCCGGAGTGCTTCGAGCGTGGGTGCATCCTCCGCGGCGCCGAGGAGCACGCTTTGCACGTCGGCGCGCGTGTGGATGTGCCGGATCGTTTCTCCAAATCGTTCCGCAGGCCACACGCCGGAGGGCTGCCGGCTGGTCACAAAACTTGCGAGCACGGGCCGGGCGGGATCGAGCTTGAGTTCGCGCCAGAAGGCCTCGGCGGCGGCCTCATCTTCGGCGTTGGGATACACCAGCGGGCGGAGGGGCCAGGCGGGCGCGCCGCTGCCGGTGAGTTGTCCGACGAGATCGCGAAAGTACGCGGGATATGGCTGCAGCCGCCGGATGGCGATGGGATGCGTGACGAGAGCCGAGAATCCCTTGTGCACGTACGCGGCACGGTTTGGGATCCCGGCCCGCCAGGTGGCGAGCACTTCCTTCCAGCCGCTGCTCGAGTTGTAGCAGATGGCCGCGTCGAATTCCGCCGCCCGCGACGGGAGGTCCGCGGGATCGACCGTACCGGCCAGGTGCGGATTGCCGCTCAGCGCGGCGCGCGCCAGCGCGGGGGCCGCCAAGTGCAGTTCGGCCCTCGGCAGCCCGGCCCGCAGCGCCGGCAGGCTGCCCGTGTTGTAGAGCACATCGCCGATGTGATGCGCGCCGAGGAGCAGCACCCGCCGCCATTCCGAGGGCGACACGGGGGCGGAGCGGCGGCGGAGATGATCGATTCCGCGGAGCAGCGCGCCCCCTAATTCACTGGCCAGCGCGGCGGCGTAGTTGGTGCCCTCTCGAAACGAGGAGCGGTCAGGCAGGCGCATCGGGCTGCTGCACGCATGCGCCCGATTTCCATCGGGCGCAAAAACATTCCGCTTGAGCGCCGTCTCACCCGCCCGGATGGGTTGGAAGACGTCTCATGTCTCCGATCCTTACCCAGCTCACGTACTATTGCGCCGTCATTGGGGGGCTGATCGTCGCCATGTTCGTGGGATCCTCGCTCGGGAGCGAGAATTACGCCTCTGTCGCCCTCTCGTTCGGTTCCATCCTCGGAGTGCTTTGGATCCTTTTCGCGGGGGAACGCTGGTGGTTGCCGATGCCGTTTGCGCTGGGGATTGGGGGGTTCTTTACGATCCCTTTCAAGCTTTACCCGCATGAAATCGCGTTGGCGGTTTGTGGCATCGCCCTGCTCCCCCGCATTCCGTTCAAGCCGCTCGGAATGCTGCGGCAGCGGAATCGGATCCCGATCGTGTTCTACCTGATCTTTGCCTACCTGCTCGCTCACCTCGCCGTCTGCGTGACCAACTATTGGGACGGCGAAGGCCTCGGGAACATTTCCCGCGCCTACATGAACGCGCTCTGGCCCTTTATCTTCGGGCTTGGATTCTACTGGTACGGTTCTTCGAGTGTCCTCCAGGGAGGCCTCCGGCTGCTTTACCTTGCCCTGCTGATCCGCATGGGCTTCGGCTTGCTCAACTTCTACCTCGATGATGTCATCGTCCTGCCGGTCGTGAATTATTCGATCGACCCGCAGGATCTCCGCACTTCGGGGTACATGCTCCTGACGCTGTCGGCGCTGATGCTGGTCGCAGGCCGAAATCCGATCGCCAAGGTGGGGCATGCCCTCGTCTTTCTCGTCTCCGTCTACGCGTGGCTGCTGGGGGGTTCCCGGGCGCAGGTGGCCGGCGTCATCGTCCTTTGTTTCGTCTTCTTCCTCATCCTGCGGCAATACGTTGCCATCTCGATCTTTGGCGCCCTCACCGCCATTCTCGTCGTCGCGTTGAACGTGGCGCCCACTCTCGTGGAGCCTTTCCCTTATCGAATCCAGCGGGCGATGGCGGGGATGATTTTCACGGCCGAGGCCGAGACGGACATTCAGCAGGACGTGAAGGGGAGCGATCAATTCCGAAGTGTGATCAGTGCGGAGGGCCAGGCGCGCTGGACGGCGTCACCGCGCTCGATTGCGTTCGGAACGGGAATCCGGCCGTTCGATGAAAATTTCTTCTTCGCGGCGTCCCGCTTCGAAGTCGATGCCTTCACCCTGCTCATTCAGAGCGCCGCCGACGTGGGCGCGTACGAGACGGGGCTCTGGACGGTCCTGGCAGTGACGGGTCTGACCGGAGCCCTGCTCTACGCCTGGCTGATGCTGCAGCTGATTCTGCGGTTGCTCCCTCCCATTCGGGCCGGCATCACCGAGGGAGCAGGGTACGTGATCACGGTCTGGGCGGCAGGAGCACTGATTTCCTGGTTTCCCACCTGCTTCCTGTTTGGCGCCTATCCGAGCTTCGAGATTTTTCTTGGGATCGTCGCGCTGGGCTACGTCGAAGATCGCCGCCGGGCGGTCGGCTGGGATTATGGGAAAAAGGCGAAATCCTCCCGGCACGAACCCGCTCCTCGCGCGATTTCCGGCGGCCCGCGACCACAACTCGCCCACGCCTGAGCGCCGGACGAATCCTCAGGGTGTGGCGGCAGCCACGCCCGTCTGCTGAAACGACGGGACGACGCGCGGGATGAAGTCTTCGATCATCTTCTGCGTGTCTGCTTCATTCCGCCCGAACTTCACCAAGCCTTCGCTGATGGTCGCGGCGACCGTCACATAGGCCCACCGCTGGTTCTGGCCGTAGAGGACGCGGTCGCGGATGTCGTAGATCGTCCGCTGCAGATGGTCGGCGGTGAGATCATGGGAACCGACGAACCAGTAGTAGTTGAGGCTGCGGATCGTGATGCGCTGCCCTTTGTCGGTCATGCGCTCGGAAGTGTTGAAGAGCCGGGTGGTTTCGAGCGAACGGCCGCTCGCCAGCGGGATCCGGGACTTCTGGGAGGTGACGACGTTCCACCCCTGAGCTGGGAGACACCGCTCCGGCCGGTGAATCGACGTCATCATGTCGTGGCCCGACAGGACGATGCTGACGAAGATGATATCACCGAAAGAATTTCGATAGACCTTCCGAGCGAACTCGGTGTCCTTTCCAAGTACCTCCCGCTCCTTGGCGAGCACCTCGGCGTCCTGGCCGGTCCAGTCGCCGACGCTGTCCGGGAGGGAGAGCGTGATCCCGGCCTCGCCGACCGCTTCCTTGCGGGGGAGAGCGAAAACCGTTCCAAGACCGATGACCGCCACGGCGACGGCGATGGCGAGGCGTTTAGTAGTCATAGCGGGTGCTGACGGGTCGCTCCTTCGATGCTTCCGGTCTGAGACCCTCCTCCACTTGGGCGAGCACGGCCGCGGGCTTCAGGTTCACGAGCTTGCTCGCATAGAACATCGAGATGAACGCGAACGGGAAGGACACGACGTAGGCCGAGATGTCGTGAAATTTTCCGCCGGCGAACTTCGCGTCGTAGAACTTCGCGACGGCCATGATGACGGTGATGCGCATGACGTTGCCAATGATTGCGAAGACCACCGACGAACTGAACAGGACGAGCTTTTTCCAGAGGCGATCCTGGGTGAAGTGGACGAAAATCGCTGTGAGCATGGTGATGGCCATGAGCGAGTTGATCCCGCTGCAGCCACCGGCAATCTCGAACTGAAAGGCATCGTCCGCGGAACGCATGGTCGTCCCGAAAGGAACGATGCGGATGCCGATGAAGTTGCACAGCGCGCTCGCCAGCGCCGTGACGACGAACTGGAGTCGAAAACTCGCCTGTTCGACGAAATTCAGGGGAACGGCGAAGAGCAGGAACATGCTCGGGAAAAAGAGCGGTTTCGCGATGTCCCGACCCCAAGTGTACAGAATGGCTCCGAAGATCACGCAGGGCACCGCGACGAGCGCGATGCGTGGCTGCAGGGTGCGGGCCGCGAGCAGGTAGAGCAGGACCCCGCCGACGATCCAGGCGAGCCCCCAGCGGGAGCTGGAGACGGTGAGACCCTTCAAGCTCGGGAGCGCATGCAGAAAAAGTACGAGCGCAATCCACGGAATGAGGACGCCATGTTCGTAGTTCGTCTCTGGATTCCAGGCCTCCCACGCCCAGAGAAAGGTGGTGCGGGTGTAACCGGAGAAGAGCTTCAGGCCCCCGAAGTAGAAGATGATGGCCCCGAGAAGCAGCCCGAGGAGCGTGGCTTCGACCGGCCGTTCGCGCATCCAC
Organism: Chthoniobacterales bacterium; assembly: GCA_038322235.1. Lineage (GTDB taxonomy): Bacteria > Verrucomicrobiota > Verrucomicrobiia > Chthoniobacterales > SZAS-18 > SZAS-18. Next base: position 9,546 of record JBBQFQ010000002.1, on the reverse strand, counting down.
CCGTTGATGAGACGGAAGCGAGCTCCGAGCCACTCGCTGATCTCCTCGAACAGCGACGGACGACGCTCGTGCCGGGGATCGGCGTTGGCAGGGGAGGCGGCCATGGAAATGGAGGTTAGACGCTGCGCGACGCAGCGACAAGGCGCCCATTTCGCCCCCGGGTGTCTGCGGGCAAATTCGGCCGGCCTCGGCGGTTCGCGATTGCGCGCCCGCGGTCGGGTCGCCCACAGTGAGCGATCCCGATGCCTGCGCCGTTCGTCACGTTTTGCATTCCCACCTACCAGCGCGCCGGCCCGCTGGGGGAATTGCTTGCGAGCCTCGCGCCCCAGATCACCGACGACACGGAAGTGGTGATCGCGGAGGAGCCGTCCGGTGACGATGCCACCGCCCGCGTGGTCGCGGAGTGGGCGCCGCGTTTTCCGCGTCTGCGTCACGAACGGAATTCGGAGCGACTGACTTTCGACCGGAACTTCCTCCGCGTCCTGGATCTGGCCGCGGGCGACTACTGCTGGATGCTGGGGGATGACGACATCGTGGAGCCCGGCGGCGTGGCCCGGGCGGTCGCCGCGCTCCGGCAGGAACCGCCGCTGACCGGCATGACGGTGAACCTAGTCGCCTACGATCACACCCTCTCGCAGCGCATTTATCGCCGGCCGTTCCAGCAGCAGGCGTCGGGCGTTTTCACGGATGCGGCTGGGATGTTTCTCTGTCTGCTCGATCAGATCGGTTTCCTCTCGAGTACCATCCTCCGCCGCGAGGCCTTCGTCCGCGCACGGGCCCGCGGTGGACTCGAGGAGTTTGTGGGCAGCGGCTACATCCAGGTCGCAGCGCTCATGCGCATGATGAAGGCGGAGCCGCGGTGGGGCTACCTCGCCGAACCGTGTGTCGGCTGGCGCGCGGACAACGATTCCTTCAACGAACGGGGTCTGCTCGGGCGGCTGAAGATGGACGTGGAAGGCTACGCGCGCGTGGCCGCGGACGTGTTTGGAGCCGACTCGGAAGTCTATCACGCCGCGATGGCGCAGGTGGCGCGCAGTCACGCCCGACACCACATCGTGCGCGCGAAGCTGGGCGGAGCCTCGGCCGCGTACACCCGCGAAGCGTTCGCCCTCTGCCGCCGGACCTACGGGCGATATCCGGCGTACTGGCTCCACACTTTCCCGCTGCTGCTCATGCCCTCGGGCCTGCTCCGGCAGGCGCGTCGCGTCTACCAGGGCCTGCGCGGGGCGCTCGGAAAGTGATGGCTAAAGTGATTGCTACTGGCCCGCGCGCCGTTTGAAGCCATCGAACCCGGCGACGCCTGCCGGGCGGCCGCGGATGAGACCATTCCACAAGGCCCGGATCGCGGGACCGAGCGCTCCCACGCCGCCGGCGGGGGACGCGAGAAAGCGCGCCACATTGCCCGGAAGATGCCACGCGAGGCGGCGTCCGTGTGAGACTCGGGAGCAAAGAAATGCGCTGTTTTGGAGCATCGCGAGAATCTTCCAGCGCTCGGCCCGCGCCGCGGAATCGGCCCCGGCCAGCGCGGGAGGAAGGTGACGGACGCGGACCGCGGGCACGAAGACGCCGCGATAGAGATTGGTCAGGCGAAGGCTGTATTCGAGGTCCTCACCCCGCACCCAGAAATCGTCCCGGGGCCAGCCGACCGTATGGATCGCCGCCGCGGTCGCGAGCAGGCAGACGAAAGTGCTCCACGAAAACGCGACGGGCTCCCCGCCGGCACGCGCCAAGTACTCCTCCGGCGTTCGCGCCGCCTTCACGGCGGACCACGCGGCGCTCTCGTTCAGACCCGGGAACCAGCCGAGTCGGCCCGACCCGTCCTCGATCAGCGGAGAGGCGAGATCGGCGCGCGCCGCCCCCATCGCTTCGCGCAGGACGGTCAGTGAACCGGCTGGCAGTTCGGTGTCGTCATCGAGGATGAGATAATGCGTGAGCCGGGGTCCCTGGACGGCGACGGCGCGCTTCATCGCGGCGCGGAGACCGCCGCCTGCCCCGAGATTCGCGGGCATCGCGAGACGTTCCGCGAGCGGGGCAAAGCTCGCGACCACCGCGGCGGTCTCGGGATCGTCGCCGTTGTCCGCCACGACCACGAGGCGCAATTCGGGGCCCGCCGCCGCCAGCGCCGTGAGACATCGGCGCAGCTCCGCCGGGCGGCGGTAAGTCGCGATGACGGCGGCGACGACGGGTTCGATCATGAGGAGCGCAAACGGGGGGCGAGGAACGCCTCGACCTCCGGCCATGTGTCTTGCGGGTCGAGCCGGGTCAAGCAATGCGGTTCCGGGAAACGGCAGTAGTCAAAGCAGGGACGGAACGGACAGATGTCCCGGATGACGACGTGGACCCCATCGCCCCACGGCCGGTAGCGAACCGGATCCGTCGGCCCGAAGAAGGTCACCACCGGCGTGCCGCACGCGGCGGCGAGATGGCCGGGCGCGCTGTCGTTGCAGACGAGGACATCGCTGGCCGCGAGGACGCCGACGAGCTCGGGCAGGGACAGTTTCGGGATGACGCGGTCGGCGAGGGTCGCGAGGCCGAGGCCGTAGCCATCGGGATCGGGAATCAGGACGAGCTCGAAGTCAAAGCGCGCCCGCAACCGGTGGATGATGTCGGCAAATTTCTCCTCCGGCCAGCGGCGGACCGGGATGCGCGCCCCCGTGTGCAGACAGATGGACGGGCGCGACGTTTCCCGCGCGGGAGGATCTGGGTAGCGAGTGGCATCGAGGCGGGGCTCGAGGGGCGCATTCAGCTCGAGCGCCTGCGCGAGGGCGCGCCAGTCCTCGACGATGTGTCGGCCATTCGCCGCCGCGGGCAGGGGGTCGGTGAGCAGCGCGCGGGCTCGCCGATGCGGAAAGCCGAGGCGCCGGGGGATGCCCGCCAGACGCAGGAGCAGATGGTCGCGCGGGTCGCCGAGGCGGGCGGAGAGGGCCACGTCGAAGCGCTCGCGTCGCAATGTCCGAAGGACGCCGCCGAGCGCGCGCCAGTCCCAACGCGAGAGGCGGTACTTCCCGGAGAAAACGGTCCACGGCGCGTCCCACGAGATGAAGTGGAGGTCGGGAAACATCGGCTCCAGCAGCGCGCGAGCGTGGGGTTTGCCGAGCAGCGTGACCTGGAACCGCGCGCGAGCGGCCGCGAGGAACCCGGTCGCCATCACGAGATCGCCGATGCCCCACAATTCGGCGACGAGGAGTTTCGGTTTCGGCATTCGCGATGGACGGGACGCAATTCTTATCCAAAGAACCGATGCCGCGCCATCCTCGATGAACGAAGTCTTTTTCGACCTTCACCGCGGACCGGAGGAGATGGACCTCCTCTGGTCCGGGGGCTGGCGGCATTTTGGGCCGATGTTTTTTCGCTACTCCGAGACGGAGGCGGAGGACGGCGCCGTCCGGCACGTGCTTCCGCTCCGGATCGAGCTGGAGCGTTTCACACCGTCCGAGAGCCAGCGCCGCACGCTCCGGCGAAATGCCGACCTCACCTGGGCTCTCGGTCGGGTCGAGCTCGACGCCCGCCGGCACGAAATGTTTGCGGCGCACGCGGGGCGCTTTCGCGAAAACATTCCGGAGTCACTCGAGACGTTTCTGGGCGGTGGGGTCGAGTGGGACGTGCCCTGCGCGGTGCGGGAACTCGGGGTCCGCGACGTGCGAGGACGCCTCATCGCCGCCAGCTACGTGGGCATCGGAGTCGCGGCGTTCTCGAGCATCTACGGGATGTTTGATCCGGCCGAATCGCGCCGCCGCCTCGGGATCGCCACGCTGCTCTGGGAAATCGAATCGGCGCGAGCCGCGGGGTGTCGCTGGCTCCATCTCGGCTACGCGTATCACGAGCCGTCCTTCTACGATTACAAGAAGCAGTTCGCCGGACTGGAATGGTTCGACTGGAGCGAGTGGCGGACCAGCGCTCTGCCCGGCCCCTGACGCGCGCGGAACGCGTGCTAAGATGTCGAGTGCCCGAACTCCCGCGCATTCGCGTCATCGATTCCCACACCGGCGGTGAGCCGACCCGCGTGGTGGTCGAGGGCGGACTGGATCTCGGCACGGGCCCGCTGGCCGAGCGCGCCGCGCGCTTCGGCGCCGAGTTTGATCGTTACCGCAGCGCGATCGTGAATGAGCCGCGCGGCTCGGATCCCGTGGTCGGAGCGCTGCTCGTTCCGCCCCACGAAGATGGCTGTCGCTTCGGCGTGATCTTCTTCAACAACATCGGGGTCATCGGGATGTGCGGACATGGCACCATTGGGCTCGTCGAGACTCTCGCGCACCTCGGGTCGATCGGGGCGGGCACCATCCGGATCGACACGCCGGTCGGCCCGGTCGAAGCCACGCGCCTGGCCGACGGCGACGTCACGATCGCCAACGTACCGAGTCGTCGAACGCGCAAGGACATCGTGGTGACGATGCCGGGCGGGGGAGAGGTACGCGGCGACGTCGCCTGGGGTGGAAACTGGTTTTTCCTCGTGAAGGATCATGGGTTCGAACTCGCGCTCGGAAATCTCCGCGCGCTGGACGACTACGCCCGTCAGGTGCGGCGGGCGCTCGACGAGCAGGGATTTCCGGAGATCGACCACGTCGAACTCTTCGGTCCGCCGCAGACCGCTGGAGCGCAGAGCCGGAACTTTGTGCTCTGCCCAGGCGGCGCGTACGACCGGTCTCCGTGCGGCACCGGCACAAGCGCGAAACTCGCGTGTCTCGCGGCCGATGGCGCGCTCGCCGAAGGCGAGCCCTGGGTGCAGGAGAGCGTGATCGGGAGTCGTTTCACGGGTCGCTTTGCCTGGCTTGATCCGGCCGAGGGACTCGTGCGACCATCCATCACCGGCCGCGCCTACATTACGTCGGAGGCCAGCCTGGTACTTGATCCGGCGGATCCGTTCTGCTGGGGGATCCGCTAATCTTCATGTCATCCGGAAAACACGTTGTCGTCGTCGGCGGAGGAATCCTCGGTCTGTCCTGCGCGCATTACCTCGCCCGCGAAGGGCATCGGGTGACCGTCGTCGAGCGGCTCGCGGCCGGTCACGATTCCTGCGCCAACGGCAGCGCCGGCTACATCTCGCCCAGTCACGTGATCCCGATTGCGGCGCCCGGCATGGTCGCGATGGGCATCAAATGGATGATGAATTCGCGCAGCCCGTTCTACGTGAAGCCGCGGCTTGATCTCGATTTCATGCGCTGGGGCTGGCAGTTCATGCGCTCGTGCACGCAGGCCAACGTGGACCGCGCGGCCCCGATCCTGCGTGATCTCTGTCTCGCGAGTCGGGAGCTCTTCGGCGAATTCGCGGATGCGACGCAAAACGCCTTTGAGCTGGAGAGGGAAGGTCTGCTCATGCTCTGCCGGACGGAGAAGGGAGTGGAACACGAGGACAAGCTCGCCCGACTCGCCAACAGCCTCGGCGTGGAGGCCCGCGTGCTCGATCCCAAACAAACCGCCGCGCTCGACGGCAGTGGGCTCCAGATGGACATCGCTGGTTCCGTCTTTTTTCCGATCGATGCGCATCTGACCCCCGCGCGATTCATGACGTCGCTCCGAGGTCTGCTCGAGGCCGCCGGCGTCACCTTCCGCTGGGACACGAGCATCACCGGCTGGCGAACCGAGGGAGGACGGATCGCGGCTGTGAAGATCGCCGCGGGCGAGATCGCCGCGGATGAGTTTGTGCTGGCCGGCGGCTCCTGGTCCCAGCTTCTCGTGCGGGGCCTTCGCGTCACGCTTCCGATGCAGGCGGGCAAAGGCTACAGCCTCACCCTCCCGACTCCCCGACTCTCCCCGCGGATCCCGGCGATCTTTGTGGAATCGCGGATCGCGGTGACGCCGATGGGAAAGACGCTCCGCTTTGGCGGAACGATGGAGCTGAGCGGCATCAACGACGCCGTGCGTCCCGAACGCGTCCGCCAGATCATCGATTCCGTGCCGTCGTACTACCCCGAATTCCGCGCGGAGGACTTCGCCGGCATCAAGCCGTGGTTCGGTCTGCGCCCGGTCTCGCCCGACGGCATGCCGTACATCGGCCGCTTCGCGAACCATCCGAATCTCCTCGCGGCCTGCGGCCATGCGATGCTCGGTGTCACGCTCGCTCCCATCACCGGCGCCCTCATCGCAGACGTCGTGGCCGGCCGGAAGCCTTCCATTCCCCTCGACGCGCTCGGTCCTGATCGCTTCGCTTAGTTTCAAATCTCACCTGCCCCCCGCATCAACATGACCTGGACCGGCGTTCTCCCCGCAATCACCACCAATCTCCGCGCGAGCGGAGCGCTCGATCACCCTGCGATCGCCAAGCATTGTCGCTGGATGATCGAAAGCGGCGGCACCGGTATCGTCTGCGGTGGCTCGCTCGGGGAGGCGGCGACGCTGTCATTCACGGAAAAGTGCGCGCTCATGACGACGTGCGTGAAGGCGGTGGGCAAGCGCGCGCCGGTCGTGCTCGGCGTGTCCGCCCTGAGCACCGCGGAAGCAGTGGCGCTCGCGAAGGAGGCCGCGCGCATCGGATGCGAAGGGCTGATGGTCCTGCCGCCCTACGTTTATACCTCCGACTGGCGCGAGATGAAGGCGCATATCGCGGCCGTATTGAAGGCGACCAAGCTCTCCTGCATGCTCTACAACAATCCACCGGCGTATAAAACGGACTTCACGCCGCCGCAGATCGTGGAACTGGCCGCCGAGCATCGAAATCTGCACGCGGTCAAAGAGTCGAGCGGTGACGTGCGCCGGGTCACGGCGATCAAGGCGCTGCTCGGCGACCGGCTGACGATTTTAGTCGGGATGGACGATGCCATCGTTGAAGGCATCGCCGCCGGCGCGACCGGCTGGATCGCCGGGCTCGTGAATGCGTTCCCGCTTGAGTCGGTGGCGCTCTACGAGGCGGCGATGCGCGGAGACCGCGAGCGGGCGGCGGCGCTGTATGCCTGGTTTCTGCCGCTCCTGCGACTGGATACTGTCCCGAAATTTGTCCAGCTCATCAAATGGGTCCAGGCGGAGATCGGGCGGGGGACGTCGACGGTCCGCGGACCGCGCCTCGCCCTCGCCGGGGAGGATCTCGCGCTCGCCCAAAACGTCCTGCGCGAAGCGCTCGCTTCGCGCCCCCGGCTGTGAGCGCGACTCCTCCCCGGCTCGACGGGCTGTCTCTCCTTGGCTCCGGCACCGGCGCGCCGGGCGGAATGATCTGGCGGGGTTTCAGCACCGCACAGGACGCGGCGCTGGAGCCTGCGTTTCACTCGGCGAGCCTCGCGGAGCTCGACCATGCCGCTGAGCTGGCGCGGGCGGCCGCGCCCGCGCTCGCCGCGGCTTCGGGCGCGGATCGCGGCCGACTGCTTCGCGCGATCGCGCAGAATCTGGAGGCAAATGTCGCGGCGCTTGCCGCGCGGGCACATCTCGAGACATCTTTGCCACTCGCGCGTTGCGAGGGCGAGATCGCCCGCACCTGCGGCCAGCTGCGAATGTTCGCCGAGACCGCCGAGCGCGGGGCGTGGGGCGATGCCCGGATCGAGACCGCTCAGCCGGAGCGCAAGCCGCTGCCGAAGCCGGATCACCGCTCGATGCTTCGCGCGCTGGGCCCGGTGGCCGTCTTCGGCGCGAGCAACTTTCCCTTCGCCTTCTCCACCGCCGGCGGCGACACCGCCTCCGCGCTCGCGGCGGGCAATCCGGTGATCGTCAAAGCGCACCCGGCGCATCCCGGGACGTCGGAACTGACGGCCCGGCTGGTGCTCGACGCGGTCTCCCAGACGGGGTTTCCCGAGGGGACGTTCTCGCTGCTCTTCGACGCGGGCCACGAGATCGGCGCCGCGCTCGTTTCGCATCCTGCCATCCAGGCCGTCGGCTTCACCGGATCCCAGCCGGGCGGCCTCGCGCTGATGCATCTGGCGGGCCGACGGACGATTCCCATCCCGGTCTTCGCCGAGATGAGCGCGGTGAATCCCGTCTTTCTCCTGCCGGGTGCGCTCCGCGAGCGCGGGGATGCGATCGCAGCCGGCCTCCACCAATCCGTCACGCTCGGGGTCGGACAGTTTTGCACCAATCCGGGGCTCGTCGTCGTGCCCCGCGGAGCGGACGCGGCGGCCTTCCTCGTCCGGCTCGCTGCCGCCTTCGCCGGCTCGTCGGCCGAGCCCATGCTGACCGCCGGGATTCACGCCGCGTACGAAGACGGCATTGCCCGCCGTCTCGCGACCAGCGGCGTCCGGGTTCTGGCGCGGGGTGCAGCGGGCGCGGCCCATCGGGCGGAGGCCACACTCTTCGCCACCGATGCGGCCAGTTTTCTGCGGAATTGCGCCCTTGCCGGGGAGATCTTTGGCCCGACCACGCTCGCGATTGAATGCGACGATCCCGCGGAAATGCTCGCCGTGGCGCGCGCGATGGACGGCAGTCTGACCGCCACGATCCACGCAGGCGCAGGAGAGACGTGCGCGGAAATGCTCGCCGGACTCGCGGAACGCGCGGGTCGGATCGTCTTCAACGCTTTCCCGACGGGGGTCGAGGTGAGCTCGGCGATGGTGCACGGCGGCCCGTTTCCCGCGACGACCGACGCGCGCTCGACCTCCGTCGGCACCCGCGCGATCGACCGCTTCGCCCGTCTCGTCTGCTACCAGGGATTTCCGGACGCGATGCTGCCGCCGGAACTGCAGGCGGCGAATCCGCGGGGTGTGCCACGGCTGGTGAATGGGATCGCTTCGGTTTAAAACCGCTCACGCAAGAGCTTCCGGGTGAGTCCCGGTCGCCTGGCCGCGTGCATCACCAACGCGATGATCCACGTCCCCTCGTGGAGCCGGTAATACAGGCCGTATGGGAATGGTTAGATGAGAATTCGACGGAATTCGAGATAGACGACTCGATGCGCCGACCCGCTCGCTCGAATTCGCGGCACACTGCCTCGAAAGGCCTCGATGAACCGGTCTCCGAGTCCGACCCATCCGTTCTGGTCGTACCACGTAGCGGTCTCCGCCACGTCGTGCACAACGGCGGGCAGGATCAGGACGGTCATCAGCCGCGAAGAGTGCGCACCCTGTCGTCAAATTCTTCGATGCCGAGCGCGGACGTCGGATTTTGCAGGAAGTCGGACCAGCGTTGGTCCAAGATCGCGCGCTCCTCGCTCAAGACCTCCAGTGATGCCCAAGCGGCACCGGCGCTCTTCCAAATCTCCTCGACGAGCTCAAGATTTTCCAGCGGAGAAAGCGCCTCGATTTGGGGGAGGTCCTTCAAGGTCATGGTAAAAAAATAGGGGCGTGTGTCCGGTGCGTGCGGGTGCCCGCTTGGTCGGGATTTTAGGTGGTGGGTGGGTTTTTGGAAGTTGAGTTTTTGGCTTGGAGGGCGACCGCGTCGAGGGTGGAGAGGAGGGCGGCAAGCCAAGGCTGGCCGCTTTGCTCCTTCCAAGCGGGATGCTCCTTCTGGTAGTCGGCGATGAGACGCCAATATTCCTGGACCAAACGCAGGCTGAGTTTGGTGGCAAAAGCGGTGTCGGCCTCGCTCAAGCCGCGTTGCTGGCAGAGGAGGACCTGGCGGAAGTTGGTGCTGTAGCGCAGGACGGCCTCGGGACTGTGATCGGTCTCGCGGCAGGTGACTTCGACGCTTTTG
>JBBQFQ010000001.1:0-338994 GCA_038322235.1 Chthoniobacterales bacterium | reverse complement strand
CTCGCCTGAAAAAGGCCGGCACTTCCTGGCTTCCCCAGACCGCTGAATCCATCGCCCAGCTCCGCGTCCTTCGCGCCAATCAACTCTGGACTCACCTCTGGAACTGAACCAAACCGCCTCACCCATTTTTAATCGCACCCTGCCCAGGGTCCGCGCGGACAACTGGTTTGCGCCCCGGCCGGGGCGGGGTTTGGTCGCAGATCATGATTTCCCCTGTGGCCGGCATCATCATGGGCAGCGCGTCGGACTGGCCGACGCTCGAACCTGCCGCGCAGATTCTCCACGAACAGGGCATCGCGTTCGAGCATCGGATCGTCAGCGCTCACCGCACACCGCACCTCCTCTTCGAGTACGCGACCACCGCCCGCACCCGCGGCCTGCGCGTGATCATCGCCGGCGCCGGCGGTTCCGCGCATCTGCCGGGGATGGTGGCCTCGCTCACGACGCTGCCGGTGCTGGGAGTTCCGGTGCGCTCGGGAGTGCTCGGCGGCATCGATTCCCTGCTCAGCATCGTCCAGATGCCAGGGGGCATTCCCGTCGCCACCTTCCGGATTGGGCCCGAGGGCGCCGCGGACGCCGCGCGCTTCGCCCTGCGTGTTCTGGCGCGGAACTGATCCCGCATGCTTCCGCCTGGTTCGACCATCGGCCTGCTCGGCGGCGGACAGCTCGCGCGCATGACGGCGCTTGCCGCGCGTCCGCTCGGGTATCGCGTCCACCTCTTCGATCCCCACCACGCCCCGCCCGCCGGGGTGGTGTGCGAGAAAGTGTTCCGCGCCCCCTTTGAGGACCTCCAGGCGCTCGCGCTTTTCGCCCGCTCGGTCGATGTCGCGACCCTCGAGTTTGAAAACATTCCCGTCGACGCCCTCGAGGTCATGGGCCGCCACGTGCCGGTCCGACCCCACTGGAACGTCCTCCACATCACCCAGCACCGGGAGCGGGAGAAATGCTTCCTCCGCGACCACGGCTTCCCGCACGCTCCGTTTCGCGTGGTCACCAGCGCAGCGGAACTCGCGGCGGCACTGGCGGAGATCGGTCCCCGCGCCGTCCTGAAGACTGCGGAATTCGGCTATGACGGCAAGGGCCAGCGGAAGATCGAACCCGGCGAGGATCCCCCCGTGGCCTGGCGCGAGTGGAGCGGAGATCCGGAGGATCGACGTCCCCACCGCGGCGTGCTCGAGGGCTGGATCGATTTCGAGGCCGAGCTTTCCGTCATCGTGGCGCGAAACCCCCGCGGCGAAGTCGCGATGTTTCCGGTCTCTGAGAACGAGCACGAGCACCACATTCTCAGCGTCAGCATCGTCCCCGGGCGCTTCCCACCCGCGGTCCACGCCGAGGCGCGCAGGCTCGCGGGTGAGATCACGGAGACGCTCGGCGTCGAGGGTCTGCTCGCGGTGGAATTTTTCCTCACCCGCGGCGGCGCGCTTCTGGTGAATGAACTCGCGCCCCGCCCGCACAACAGCGGTCATCACACGATCGATGCCTGCGTGACGAGTCAGTTCGAGCAGCACGCCCGGGCCGTGTGCGATTTGCCGCTCGGCGCGACCGATGCGCATTCCCCCGCGGTCATGGTCAACCTGCTGGGCGACCTCTGGCCCGCGCCGGAGCAGGCGCCGGATTGGCTGCCGATCCTCCGCGAACCCCGCGCGAAACTCCATCTCTACGGCAAGGCCGTCGCGAAGCCCGGCCGCAAGATGGGTCACTTCACCCTCACCGGTCCCGAGGATGTGACCACCCTGCGCACCCGCGCGCTGGCCATCCGGGAGGAATTGGCGGCAAAAGCGGTGGCAGGAAGACCGGAACCCAGGAAATTGTCTTTGTGAAAGCAACCATCGAAGTGCCGGACGAACTTTATCGCCGCGTCAAAGCGAAAACCGCCTTACAGGGGCGGGCGATCCGCGAAGTGACGGTGGAGCTTTACGAAAAGTGGGTCGACGAGCCGATGCCTGCGGCGGCGAACGAGGCGGAGAAGAACGAAAGATGGCTGGAAGAATTCCTGGCCATCGGTCGCGAGGTGATGAGGGACGCACCGCCGGGACCAACGGCCAGGGAGATACTGGAAGAAGGGCGTAACCGGCTTGAGTCGAAAGAAGGATGATCGTCACCGACGCAAATCTGTGGGTCGCCCTCTACGACGACCGGGATGCCATGCACACGGCGAGCGTGAGTTTCTTTGAGAGGGTTTTGCCACGACGGATCCCGATGTTTGCCCCGGATATTCTCCCGCTGGAGGTCGGCTGTTCGATTGCTCGCAGATGTCGGAATGCGAAGGTGGGATGGGACGTGGGAGCAAAGCTCGTGACTCAACCCATGCTCTCGCTTCTGCCGCTGAATGCTGACTTCATGAGCCTCGCGTTGCGCGCGGGAACGGAGTGTTTTCTCCGCGCGGCGGATTCGCTCTACGCTGCCTGCGCAAAAAAGGCGTCCTGCCAGCTCGTGACATGGGACGGCAACCTTTTGGAACGCGCCAAGGCCATCACGCCGTCCGCGTGGCTCGCCGCGAATCCCTGAAGCTTTGAACGCGCACCCTGAGGTTTCAGAGCCACGGCTTCATGCCGGAAAAGTGAGACCCGGGCCCGGAAGCTCGATCGGCTGCTCGCCCCACTTCGCTGCAATCGACCTGAGGGATGTCTGACCTTTTACCGGAGCCTCCGATCCCCCCCAAGCCAGCGGAGGCATTCCGTGTTCTGCACACGGCGGACTGGCATTTGGGGAAGTTCCTGGGAGAGCAATCGCGGGACGAGGAGCACGGCCGCTTTCTCGCTTGGTTGCTGGCAGTGGTGCGGGAGCATCGGGTGGATGCGATTCTGCTCGCGGGGGATGTCTTCGACTCGGCGAATCCGCCGCTCGTGGCGCAGAGTCGGTATTACGATTTCGTCTCGGGATTGTTTCAACAGGGCAGCTGCACGCTGGTGGTCATCGGCGGGAACCATGACTCCGCGGCGCAGCTCGAGGCGCCGCGGCACGTGCTGCGCGCGCTCCATGTCCACGTGGCCGGATCGCTCGCGGAGGAGCCGGCGGCGCGGTTGCTCTGCCTCCCGCCCGCGGGACCGCCGCGGGTCGCTCTCGCGTTGGTCCCATTTCTGCGCGACCGGGATCTGCGCGTGGGTCACGCCGGCGAGAGCGGGGAGGAAACACGCGCGCGGCTGATCGCGGGGATCCGGCAGCGGTACACCGAGACAGCCGAAGCGCTGGTTGACGCCGGGATCACGTGCCCAGCGATCGCGACCGGACATCTCACCGTGCAAGGCGCGCGGGTTTCGGACAGCGAGCGTGCGATCCACATCGGCGGTCTCGGAGCGGTCAACGCCGATTGCTTTCCCGCGGCGTTTGCCTACGTCGCGCTCGGTCATTTGCACGGACCGCAGGCCGCGGGCGGCGACGAACGCATTCGTTATGCGGGTTCACCGATTCCGCTCGCCTTCAGCGAGGCCGCCGACCGCAAGGAAGTGCGCATCCTCGACGTCACGGCCGGGGGCCTGACGCAGAAGGCGCTGCCGATCCCGACCTTCCGCCGGCTCATCCAGATCCGCACGAGCACGGCTGGACTCGATGCGGCGATCGCGGCACTGCCCGCGGATGCCGGCGGGCTGAAGACGTGGATCGAGGTGGTGGTCGAAGACGCCACGCTGGCCGATGACCTGAATGAACGCGCCCGTGAGCTCGCGGCGGCGCGCGGCGTGGAGGTGTTGAAGGTGCTCCGTGGCCGGCCGGTGACGTCGACCGGCCTCGACGCCGAAGACCAGACCGATGACGAAACGATTGATACGCTGCTGGAGGAGCCGGCGCGCGTGTTCGATCACCTCCTGGCCGGGCAGGGTGAACTAACGGAGACGGAACGCGGAGAGCTCCGCGCGGCTTTCTTCGAACTCGTCGATCGGGACGCGCAGACCGGAGGGACCTCCGGGCCATGAGGATCCGGAAAATCCGGCTGAGTAATCTGAATTCGCTCCGGGGTGAACACGCCATTGATCTGATGGCGGAGCCCTTCGCGAGCGCGGGACTCTTCGCGATCACGGGCCCGATGGGCGCGGGGAAATCGACTTTGCTCGACGCCGTGACGCTCGCGCTCTACGGAAAAGCCGCGCGCTACGGAAACGAATCAAATCCTGAGCACGTCATGAGCCGCCACTGCGGCGAGTGTTCCGCGGAGGTGGAATTCCAGGTGCCTGCCGGGATCTATCGGGCCGTCTGGCAGAGCCATCGCGCGCGGAAGAAGCCGGACGGCGCGTTGCAGCCGCCGAAGCGCTACATCTACGATGCCGCAGGCGCGCCGCTGACCCAGCATCTGCGGGAGGCGGAGGTGAAGATCGAGGAGCTGCTCGGACTGAACTACGAGCGTTTTTTGCGCAGCGCGCTGCTCGCGCAGGGCGAGTTCGCGCGCTTCCTCAAGGCGAACGCGAACGAACGCGCCGAGCTGCTGGAAAGCCTGACCGGGACGGAGATCTATTCGCGCCTCGGCGGGCTGGCGTTCGCAGAGGCGAATCGGCGGGAAGCCGCGCTGCAGGCGAAGGAATCCGGACTCGGTCAGCTCGCGCTCCTGGACGATGCAAAACGCGCGGAACTGCGCGAGGCGGTCGCGGAAATCGGCCAGAAGCGGGAACGGCTCACGCGCGAGCAGGCGGCGGGCGCGGAAATGCTCCGGAAGATCGCCAGTCTCGAGGAAGCTCGCGATCGGGAACGTCGCGCGGTGGCCGCAGAGGAGCGGATCGAGCAGGAGCGGCGGGCGGCCGCGACGGACCTGGAACGGCTGCGACGGCACCGCCTCACGCTGCCGTTTGCCGAGGACCTCGCGCGACTCAACGAGGCCGAGACCGCGCTGAGCGGAGTCGCGAAGCGGCGCGCCACGGCGGCCGCGAATCACGCCGCGGCGGCCACCGCGCGGCGCGAGGCGAGCGCGATCTTCCGGGCGGCGGTCGACGCCGCGCTCATGACCGAGCGCCACGCGCTGCGTCTGGCCACGGAAGCTCTGGAGCAGGCCGGAAAGGCCGCGCAGGAAACGCGCGCGTGGCTGGATCAGCATGCCGCCGACGCGAAGCTCGCCGACCATCTTCCCGAGGCGATCGTCGCGCTGGGCGAGTGGAAGGCCGGCCGGGTGGCCCTGGCGCAGCGCTGGAGCGAATGGCGGACCGCCGCGGCGGCCATCCTTCCGGAAGAGGCGGCGGCGTTACCCGTCGACCTTGCTGGCGCGGAGGCGAACATCTGCGACGCGCAGCTCGCGGCTTTCGTCGCCAAGGCGGAAGCGCGCGGGACCACGCTCGAAGCCGACCGCCGTGCGGCGGAGCGGCAGGCGGAACTGCGCCAGGATCATTTCGCCAAGGCGAGGCTGGTGGCGAGACTCGAAGGGCATCGGCACGAGCTGAAGAGCGGAGCGCCGTGTCCGCTTTGCGGAGCCCTGGAGCACCCGTTCGCGGAGGGATCGGCCCCGAGTCCGGAACTCGCCGAACTCGAAGCTGAATCCCGCCGCGCGAAAGAGGCGTTCGATTGCGCCGCGCAGGCGGCGCGCCTCGCGGGCGAGCAGGGCGCGGTTCTCGCCCGGCAGCGCCCGCCGTTGCTCGAAGGGATGCAGGACTGCGCGGAGCGGCTCGCGTCGCTCCAGGCCCGGCTCGCTCCGCTCGGCGCGGCCGCGCCGTCGTCCGGTGAGGAGGGCGCCTTTCGCCAGACGTTGCAGGCGCGTGACCAGGCGTGGCGCACCCAGCAGCAGAAGGAACGCGAGGCTCTGGAACGGCAGGCGCAGGCCCGGCGGGCGGTGCAAGCGGCGACCGAAGCAGCGGAGATCCTCGCGGCGAAACAAGCGCGGCTGGAACCAGCGGCCGAACCGACTGAACGGCGGCCAGGCCGGAAATTGCCGACGGTCCCGACGGCCGAAGAGGCCGACGCGGCTGCCCGGCAGCGCGAGCAGACGACGGCCACACAGGCGCAGGACCGCCGGCTCGACGAACAGGCGGCCACCGCGCAGTTGGCGGCGCGCCGGGCGCCCCTGGAGGAAACGGTGGCCGGCTCCGAATTTCAGGTGCTCAGCACGCTGCGCGCGGCGCGTCTGCCGGCGCCGACAGCTCAACCGCTGGACGAAATGGACCAGCGGTTTCGCGAGCGAACCACGGCCGCGGCTGCGCTCCGTCAGCAGGTGAAGCAGGACCTCGCGCGGATGCTCGAAGACGCGGTGCTCGAGGGTGAACCCGCGATTGCCTTTCGGGCTCGCCATATGGCGTTGAAAGCGGAAGCCGACCGATTGCTTGCGGAGCAAACGACGGGGAAGAATCAGCTCGAGACCGACGACGCGAATCGCCGGCTGCGCGAGGAGCGGCAGAAGGAACTCGAGGTGGACCGGGCGAATCTCGTGGTCTGGCGGCACCTGCGGGAGCTGATTGGCTCGCACGACGGGAGCAAATTCCGACGCTACGCGCAGACGATCACGCTCGATCTCCTCACGCGCCACGCCAACCGGCACCTTGTCAAACTCAGCGACCGCTATCGCGTGCGCCGCGACGGCAGCGACGCCCTCAACCTTCAGATCGAGGACCGGCATCAATCGGATGCCCGCCGCCCCATGGCGAGTCTTTCCGGGGGCGAGAGTTTTCTCGTGAGTCTCGCGCTGGCGCTCGGGCTTTCCGATCTCGCCGGGAGGAAAGTGCGGATTGATTCGCTCTTCATCGACGAGGGCTTCGGCAGTCTCGACCCCGAGTCACTGGAGGTCGCGATCGCCGCCCTGGAAGCGCTGCGGCAGGATCACAAGACGGTGGGGATCATCTCGCACGTCGGTCTGCTGATGGAGCGGATCAGCACGCAGATCGTGGTCGAGCGCCTCCCTGGCGGCGTAAGCCGGCTGCGCATCGCGCCGTGAAGGAGCCGGTGGACGCTCCCGCCTAGCCAAACAGCATCTTGAAGAGCTGGTACCAGAGCGCGGCGAGGAGGAAGGTCGCGCCGATGGGGATGGCGATCGCGAGCGCGACGAAGCCCCAGACGAAGACCTTGTCGGCGGTCGAGGGCGCCTTCGGGTGGTCCTCGCTGTGCTGGACCAGGAGTGCGTAGTTGCGCTGGAACGATTTGAACCAAAACGAAAAGGCATCCCCGATCACCGGCACAGCGCCGAAGCCCGAGTCGAGCAGGATATTGAGGGCCATGCGCCCGAGAACGATCTTCGGCACCCCGCGCTGCGCCGCCCGCAGAATCGTCACGGCGCTAAGGGCGCCATTCGCGCCGTCGCCGATGCCGGGAATGAGGCCAATCAGCGGATCGAGACCGACGCGGCGCTTCGTGCCGGGCACCTGGAAAAGGTCGTCCATGATGAACGCGAGAATGCGCAGCCAGCGGTCGAAGGGCGTCGCGTCCACCGGGAGGGCAGCGGGAGGAACGACCTCGACTTCGATCGGGCGGGCAGGTTCGCGGACGGGAGGAGGCACGGAGTTTAAGACGCGGGCGGTCTGCGGATGTTCAAGCGAAGGAGTTTTCTAGCCATCCGGCTCCCCCCGTGAGAAGCCATGGCCATGCTAATCTCCGAATTCTTCCCCAAGACTCTCTTCGCCGGCAAAACGGTTTTCGTCACCGGCGGTGGCAGCGGCATCAACCTCGGCGTGGCGAAGAATTTCGCGGCGCTCGGCGCAAACCTCGCCATCTGCGGTCGCACGCTGGAAAAGCTCGAGGCTGCGGGCGCGGAACTCGCGGCGCTCGGGGCGAAGGTCAGCATCGCCGTGGCGGATGTGCGTGACTACGCCGCGGTCGAAGCCGCCGTGAACAAGGCGAAGACCGAAATCGGTCCCATCAGCGTGCTCGTCGCCGGAGCGGCGGGGAATTTCCCGTGCGCCGCGGAGAAGCTCTCGCCGAACGGCTTCAAGTCGGTGATCGATATCGATCTGCTCGGGACTTTCAACGCCTGTCGCGCCTCCTTCGAGCAGCTGCAGGAGACGAAGGGCACGATCCTCTTCATTTCCGCGGGGCAGGCCTTCATTCCATATCCGTGGCAGGCGCACGTCGGCGCGGCGAAGGCGGGCGTGGATAATCTGATGCGGAACCTGGCGATGGAATGGGGCCGCTTTGGCATCCGCGTGAACAGCATTGCTCCGGGGCCGATCGCGGGCACGGAAGGGATGAAGCGCCTCGGGCCGCCGGAAATGTCCGACCAGTTCATCCGCGCGATCCCGCTCGGCCGCTACGGCAGCGTGGATGATATCGGCCAGGCGGCAGTCTTCCTCGCGTCACCGCTCGCCTCGTTCATCACGGGGACGGTGCTCGTCGCGGACGGCGGACAGAACCTCCCCGGCTCAGGCGTCTGGGCGATGCTCCTTGGCGAAGCGATGGCCAAGGCCGCGAAGTAGATCGGCTACGCGGTCTCCGAGCACCGTGGGCACTTGCCGAAAAACTCGAGCGAGTGCCGGATCTCGGTGAAGCCGTGCTTTCGCGCGAGCTCGCGCTCCATCTTTTCCACCGGACAATCGTCCACCAGCGGCACGACGCGTCCGCACCCGGTGCAAACGAGGTGGTCGTGGTGGCTGCGGGGATCGACGAGCTCGAAATAACTGGACGAGCGGCCGAGGTTGACCTTTTGCACGAGGTTCAGCTCCTCCAGCTGCTCCATGGTGCGAAAGACGGTCGCGAAGTCCGGGCGGAGGCCTTCGTGCTCGGAACGATCCCGGATCATCTCGAGCGTGACGGGCTCGCGGGCGGCGAGCAGCGTGCGGAGGATGGCGCGCCGGTTCTCGGTCATCCGGTGCCCGCTCCGCTTCACGGCGGCGACGAGGTCGTCGAAGCTCAGGGAGGTCTCGCCGCATCCGTGACCCGGGTGATCATGGGAAGACCGGGCGGGCTGTCTGTCGGAATGGGGTGCCGCCGCCGTCGCCATGGCGCGAGTCTCGCGGAAGGCGGAGAAAGCGGCAAGTGCGTTGCGGGATCACGGGTTTTCGCGCAACGTCCGCGCATTCCCCCACCCTCTCTCAAGAAGCCATGGTCCATATTTTCGATACGCTGCAGCTCGGCCGTCCCAAGATCATCGCGGTGACGGCGCTCGAGACGAACGACGGTCTCGCGCTTTTCGACGTTGGTCCGGAGGCGACCTACCAAAACGTGGTGACCGCGATGGCCGCCGCCGGGATGAAGCCGGAGGACGTCCGGCACGTTTTCCTCAGCCACATCCATTTTGATCACGCCGGCGCCGCGTGGCGTTTCGCGGAGTTGGGGGCCACGCTTTACGTCCATCCGCGCGGGGCGCCGCATCTGGTAAATCCGGCGAAGCTCGTGGAGTCCGCCACGCGCATTTACGGCGACCGCATGGCCGAGCTGTGGGGTGAGCTCCGGGCGATTCCTGAGGAACGCGTCCGGGTCGCGAATGATGGCGATGTCTTCACCGCGGGGCAATTTCAGGTGAAGACGGTCGACACCCCGGGCCATGCGAATCATCACAACGTCTATGCCTGGGACGACAACGTCTTCGGCGGCGACGTCGCCGGCGTGACGATCAACGGCGGCGCCGTGATCCCACCCTTCGTGCCGCCCGAGTTGCACGTGGAGTCCTGGCTCGCCTCGATCAACAAGCTCCGTTCCCTGCGTCCCGCGCGCTTTTATCTCCCCCACTGGGGGCTCGTGGAGGGCGGCATCCCCGAGCATCTCGACGCCCTCGAGACGCGGCTGCACGACTGGGCCGGCTGGTTCCACCGCCGCATCAAGGAAGGCGCCGACGAGCCTACGCTCGTCCGCGAGTTCGAGCAGTACGAGGCCGACGATCTCCTCCGCCACGGCGGCAATGCGCAGACCGTGAAGGACTACGAGCTCGCCGATCCCAGCTTCATGGCCGTGACCGCGTCACTGCGGTACTGGAAGAAGTACCATCCGGAGGCGGTGGCGGGCTAAGCCGGAACGACTCGAAGCGCGGTGCATTTTACTCGGGTGTAATCAACAAATAAGCGGCGCTGAGCGGGCCGATCGCGGGCAGGTTGATTCCCCCCGCGGCCTCGCCGGCGCTGGCGGAAAAGGTCACTCCACCGCTCGCGGGAAGCTTGTCGGTGAAGGTCAGACGACGTTTCCCCTCGGCCTCGGTGCCGGCCGGAAGATCCATCCACGCGAGCGCATCCCTCGGCAGCACGATCTGCACATCGCGGAAGGTCTCGGTGCGATGCAGGTTGGCCACGACGAGGAACCGCTGACCACTCAGGCGGTCGAACCGGAGATACGCGTACATCCAGTGCCCGCTGGATGGATCACCCTCGCTGCGTCCGAAATTCCGGCTACCGGCGTTCGCCCGGTTCAGCGTCCAGAGATCGCCGTCGCGGAAGGCCGGCTCGCCCGTCAGCGTCACCAGCCGGCCGTAGAAGGCGCGCAGTTCGCGTTGCGCGACCGAGAGTCGGCCGCCGTCAAACGCGCCGCCGTTCACCCACTTGGTGAACTCAGGCATGGACCAGTAGTCGAAGATCGTCGTGCGCGCGTCGTCGCCCCCGAAGCCCTCCACGCCCGCGGCGGGTTCGCCCACTTCCTGCCCGCTGTAAAGCATCACCGGACCCCGCGAGAGACCGTACAGAATGGCGCTCACCGGCCGACCGACGTCCATCCCGACTGCGCCCCATTCCTTCGGCGACGCGAGCCGGACCTCGTCGTGATTCTCCGCGTAGCGCAGCGAGTTCTGGAGGATGAAGTCGTCGGGAAACGATTGATCGAGATCATTCGCCCACGCCCCCTGCTCGTAGATGCGCTTGAGGACCTTGTAGCTGGGGTCGTCATACACGGCGTTGAAGCCGGCGTTCAGCAGGTTGAACATGACGTTTCCGGCGCCGTTCGAGAGACTCTCGAGCAGCGGGTCACCGCCCGGAACCTTGGCCGGATCATTGTTGTACGCTTCGGCGGCGAAGTACACGCCGGGCTGCCGCTGCCGCGCCTTTGCGATCGCCCAATGCCAGAACTCCGGCGGGATCATGTGAGCCATGTCGCAGCGGAAGCCATCCACGCCCAGCGACTGCCAGTAGGCGAAGACCGCATCCATCTTCTCCCACGTATCCGGCACGGGAATGCTGGCAGCATCGCCGTGCGGATATTCCCGCCGCTTTCCCGAGCCATCGGTGAAGTCGAAGCCGTAGTTCAGCTTCACGGTTTCGTACCAGGTGTTGATGTCGGGCACCCAGCTCACGATGTTGTTGCCGGTCACCTTTCCGTGATCCATCTCGCCCTCGTAGAGTCCGTCCGCGACCATGCCGGGCACCTGACAGGTGGGAGAGAGCGCGACTTTCCGGACGGGATCCCAGGTCGGCAGACGCAGCGGCGCGCCGGGGCCGTGGTCGGTCGGACGGAGGTAGTAAAAGTTGTTATCGCGCGTGAAGAACTGCGCGCGGTCATCGCCCTTCCCGTGCTGGCCCCGTTTGCCGAAGTCGTGCTCCGGTCTCACGTCGCTCGCATAGCAGCGCGCCACGTGGTTGGGCACGAAGTCGATGATCACCTTCAACCCGTGCTCGCGGGCGCGGCGCACCACCGCCTGGAATTCGGTGAGGCGCTGGGCGGGGTCGTCGGCGTAGTCGGGACAGACGTCGAAGTAATCCTTGATCGCGTAGGGCGAACCGGCGAGTCCCTTGAGGAGATCCGCATCGTCCGCGGGAATGCCGGGATGGGCGGTCGCGCTCGCCTGCTGGAGCACCCCGGTGAGCCAGAGATGCGAGAAGCCCATCGCCTTGATCTCCTGCAAGGCCGCGTCGCTGAAGTCGCGGAACTTTCCGACTCCGTTCTCCGCCATCGTCCCGTTCACCTTCCGGGTCTCGTTCTGATTCCCGAAGATGCGGGGCAGGCACTGGTAGATGCGGACCTTCTCGGTCCCGACGCCGTAGCGCGTGGCGAGTTTGGGCGTGCCGGACGAGGCATTCAGATCGAGCGACAGATAATGGGGCAGATAGCGATCGCCTTCGCCCCGCGGGGTCATGGGCGACACCGAGGAAACGAGATAACCCCAGCCGCCGTTCGCCCGCAGATCCTTCGCCCACGCGGTGAGACCCGCGGTGGCACCGCGCCCGAGCGGGGAGCGTTTGATGACGAGGCGCGTGGTGTTCCCTTCGCGCGAGACCGTGCAGGCGTCGCCGGCGTCCATCCGCTCACCCCAGCGAGTGGTGCGCCAGTCGCGCACGAAGCGATCCGCACCGCGGGCTTGAAAGATGCGCTGCGTCTTCGTGGCGAGAAAGACGGTCGAACCTTCGAACTCGCGGGCGAACGGCACGACGGCGCTGCCGGTGAAATCACCGGTGTGGTCGAGCGCGACGAAGACGGCGTGCTCGGCCGGACCGGTGTAGGCGACGGTGATGTCGTCCTGCGTCCAGGAGACGTGGAAATCCGGGAAAGACTGCGCGGGGGCGTCAGACATAAAGGCGAGGGATAACGCGACGAGGATCGCGGGGGAGGAAAGCTTCATGGCAGCGGGGGTTCTCTCGCTTGGCGAGCCAAAACCGCGGAGCGTAGCGGGTCGGCGAGCCGGGGCAAAGCATTCGCGTTCCGCTTGCCCGCGGAGCGCCGGGAGGAGATAACGGAGCGCCATGCCCTCTCGCGCCGCCGCCGCCGCCTCCGGACGGATCGAGGTGCTCGGCAATCACACCGACTACAACGGCGGCCTCGTGCTCGTGGCGCCGACTCCGCTCCGGGTGGAAGTCGCCGGCGAGCGGAGCGATGACGGCAGGATCCGGCTGCACTCCGAGCGATTGGGACGCTCGGTCGAGGTCGAGCGGGAAACGTTCGATCCGCTGACGGGCGAGGATACGTGGGCGAACTATTTTCTTGGGGCGGTCGAAGCGATGGAACAGCTCGGCGTCGTGTTCTCCGGTCTCGACGTGCGGATCTCGGGCGATCTGCCACTCGGAGCCGGCCTGGCAAGTTCGGCGGCGCTGGGCGTGGCCACAGTCCGCTTTCTCGCGGCGCTGCATGGGGTGGAGATCGCTCCGCGGGATGTCGCGACGATCGTGCAGGCCGCCGAGAATGATTTTGCCGGCGTACCTTGCGGGCCGCTCGATCCCCTGAGTTGCGCGTCGCTGCCCGACGGGGCGTCTTGGGCGTTTCTCGACTTCGGACCCCGGGAGACCGAGATCGAGCTACTGCCAGCCCCCGCCGGATTGAGGCTGCTCGTCTTCGACTCGGGCGCCCGGCACGATTTAGCGGCGGGAGACTACGCGCGGCGGCGCTCCGAGTGCGAGGCGGCCGCGGCGGCATTCGGAGTCGCGAAGCTGGGTGCGCTGACGCTCGGGGCGTTCGAGCAAAAAGTAACCGAGATCGATCCCCTCCTGGCGCGACGCGCCTGGCACATCGTGACCGAGAACGCGCGGGTAGGCTTCGTGCGCGGCGTCCTCCGCAACGCGATCCCGCCCGCCATGCTCGGCGAGTATCTCGGGCTCTCCCACCTCAGCTCGCTCGACTATTTCGAGAACAGCTCCCCCGAGCAGGACCACCTCGTTGAGCATCTTATGCTCCTGCCCGGCGTGTTGGGGGCGCGCCTCACCGGCGGGGGCTTTGGTGGGGCCGTGCTGGCCCTGGTGGAGGAGGCGGTCGTCGATTCCGTCACAGAGAAGGCGGAGGTCCCGCGGATTGTGTAGCCGGGTCGGCATCCGACGTCACCCGTTCCGGTTTCGCACGTCCGGCAGACCGCCCTGAGCGTTTTCGTTTCGCGCCCTCCGATTCCCGCGTAGCGTGCGCTCGACATGGAGCACTCGCTGGAATCGCTGGCCGCGAAGCTCGT
Source organism: Chthoniobacterales bacterium (assembly GCA_038322235.1). GTDB lineage: Bacteria > Verrucomicrobiota > Verrucomicrobiia > Chthoniobacterales > SZAS-18 > SZAS-18. The sequence continues at coordinate 325,313 of JBBQFQ010000001.1, read as the reverse complement.
CGCGTCATACGACGAGATCGGGGCGGCCAACCTCGCTGAATCCGCCAACCTGCCGGCCAAGCCGGCGGTGGCTGCGATCTGCGAGGCGCTGCTGCAACTGCTCTTTCCGGGCTATCACGACGCCGCGCCCGTTCCGCATGCCCGGCTGGAATTGTTGACGCACGAGCGCGTCTCGCGCGTGGCGCTGGAGCTCGAGACGGAGATGTGCAAGGCGCTCAACACCCGCTCCGGCGGGAAATGCCCCGAGGAACTCAGCCGGCAGCTGACGTGGTCGTTTGTCGAACGCCTCCCGGCCATTCGCGCCATGCTCGCGCTCGATGTGCAGGCCGCGTTCGACGGCGACCCGGCCGCGAGCGGAACCGATGAGGTGATCCTCGCGTATCCCTTCGTGGAGGCGATCGCAATCCAGCGCTGCGCCCATGTGCTGTATCAGCTCGAGGTGCCGTTGATCCCGCGGATGATGACCGAATGGGCCCACGCCTGCACCGGCATGGATATTCATCCCGGCGCGCAGATCGGTTCGCATTTTTTTATCGACCACGGGACGGGCGTCGTCATCGGCGAAACCTCGGTCATCGGTTCCCACGTGAAACTTTATCAGGGCGTCTCGCTCACCGCGCGTTCCCTGGCCGGCGGGCAGTCCCTCCGCGGGCAGAAGCGGCATCCGACCGTGGAGGACGGCGTGACGATTTACGCTGGGACCACGATCATCGGGGCTGACACGATCATCGGAGCGGATTCGACAATCGGAGCGAACGTCTTCTTGACGCAAAGCGTGCCTGCGAATTCGCTCGTGTACTATGAGGAAACCCAGCTCCGCATCCTCCCGAAGAAGTCTCGGGGTGCCGCGACTGGTCCAGCTGCTTCTCCCGTGGCTGGCGGGTGACGCGACCGTCCCGGCGCCGCTGCCCGCCCCGCCGGCTCCGGCGCCGCCCACCGAAGCGCTGCCGCGCGGTCGGGATGCGGGCCTCGAAGCGGAATGCCGGATGCTGCTCGGCGCCCTCGGCGATTGCGAGGCGATCGCCTCGCGGATCGAGGTGCACTGGAATCCGCGAATGAAATCCACGGCCGGTCGCGCCTGGAGCAATCGCGCCAAGGTGGAGCTCAACCCCCGGCTCTCCCAGTGTCCGCCGGGCGAGATCGATCGCACGCTCCGGCACGAGCTCGCGCATCTCGTGGCGTACCATCGCGCCGCCAGCCTCGGCCGGCGCCGCATCGAGCCCCATGGCGGCGAATGGCGGCGGGCCTGCGCCGACCTCGGCATTCCCGATGAGGAGCGCACGCACCGGCTGGACGCGTTGCAGGCGCGCCAGTTGGAGAGGCGCTTTCATTATCGGTGCGCGCATTGCGGCAGGGAATATCCGCGCGTGCGACCCATCCGGCGCTCGCTCGCCTGCGGCCCGTGTTGCCAGCGTCTGAACAGTGGTCGTTACGATGCGCGCTTCCGGCTCGTGCCGATTTGACCTGGCTCAATGCCGGTATCCGTCGGGCAGGAACATCACGAGGCTCTGGGAGACGAGCCAGCTCGTGAGGTAGAAGAAGAGCACCTCCTCGAGCGGGAGCGGACCGAGGAAGAGGCCGAGAATCTGGGCGGGATCGAAGAACCAGATGCCGGCGCGCACCGCGACCGCGTCGATGATCGAGAGATACGTGCCGACGATCAGCGGCGGGAGGAAGATCGCGCGCAGGTTTCGGCGGAAGGCCCGGTGGGCGAGGATCCACTGGCCGGCGAAGATCGGCGCAGACCAGCCCACGAGGTGCACGAAGTAGCTCCACTTTCCCATGGCGACGTCAGGCGCGGGGCGCGGTTTCGCCGGGCGGGCGGGGCGCCACGGGGAGAAAGAGAATCGCCAGCAGCGAAGTCAGCACGGTTTCGATCAGGAAGAACGCATATTCCTCGGCGGGCAGGCGCCAGAGCACCCCACCGAGCGGCACTTCCACCGGAGTCACGCGCGCCCAGTCGAAGTCCCAGATGCGGCGATGGACGGCCCAATTGTCCCAGGGCGTGGTCGTCGCAAAGACGATCAGCCCGATCACCGCGATCCATTTCCAGTGCATCGGCCGCAGCCGCCGGCGGGTCAGCCAGAGCAGCAGCAGCAGGACCGGCAGGTTGAACGCGAGATGAAAGGTGAGGTAGGTCACTGATTCATCCGCCGAAGCGGGCTGCTCTTAGTAGAGGTGATCGTCCGACTCCTCAGTCGGCACGTCCACGTCCCGGCGGATCGAGCGGAGACGACGCTTCAGGCCGCGGCTGGATTCCGGTCCGTTGATGAACTTGTTCAGCGAGTCGATGATCGAGGGGAGATTCACCACGACCCCGATCGCGAGGAGCGCGAGCGCGGTGGCGTTGCGGGTATTGCGCTGCATGCGGCCGGCGGCGAGGAGCCCGACGGCGGCACCGACGGCGGCCCGCCCCATGGCGAAAACGCTGTGGGCGGGGACGCTTTCAAGAGTCTTTTGCGAGACAAATGGCATAGGGGATCTGGGAGGATGAAGGGTCACCCAAGGTACGTCACGAGCGGCGAAAGGGAAACGGCTTTTCGAGCTGGGGACGTTCCGATCTCGCCGTTCCCACGTCCCAGGGAGAGCACGTGCGCCAGGGTTCTCCCACCGGTTGATCATGGGGGAAGCCGGGGACAAGGTGCGCGGTCATGTCCCAACCGTTTGTCCTCATCCTCGCCGGCGGCAGCGGAGAACGCTTTTGGCCGCTTTCCCGGAAGGCGCGGCCAAAGCAGCTGCTGAAGCTGCTCTCGGACCGGACGCTGCTCGAGGAGACGCTGGAGCGCTTGACGAGTTTCACGACCACCGAGCGGATTCTGATCCTGACGAACCAGGAACAGGAGGCCGCCGTGCGCGAACTGGTCGGGACCTTGCTGCCGCCGGGCAACATCGTCGCCGAACCCGCGAAGCGTGACACCGCGCCCGCGATCGCCCTCGCGGTCGGCTGGGTGGCCCGCCGGGATCCGGGCGCTTCGATGATCGTCCTGCCGGCGGATCATGTGATCAAGGACTTCGCCGCCTTCCACGCGGACCTGCGCACGGCCTGTGACGCCGTGGCAAAGGATCCCTCGGCGCTCGTCACGATCGGGATTAAGCCCACGTGGGCGTGTCCGGGATTCGGCTACATCGAGTTGGGCTCCATGCTGCGGCCCGGACTCTTTCGGGTGAATCGTTTTCGGGAAAAACCCGCGCCGGAACTGGCGCAGCAGTTTCTCGACGAAGGCAACTTCCGCTGGAACGCCGGCATGTTCGTCTGGAGCATCCCGGCGATTCTCGGCGAATTGAACCGTCAGGCTCCGACCCTCGCTGCGTTTGCCACGGGCTACGCGAGCTCGATGGATCCCGCGCGGTGGCTCGAGCAACGGTTCTCCGCGCTGCCGAAGATTTCGATCGACTACGCCGTGATGGAAAAGGCCGGCACCGTGCTGATGGTCGAGGCGACCTTCGACTGGGACGATGTCGGCGGCTGGCCGGCGATCGCGGCGTATCTCAAACAGGACGCGCACGGCAACGCGGCGAATCGGGCGATCGCGACGATCGACGCCACAAACAACCTCGTCTTCTCCACCTCCCCGCGTCACGTGGCGCTGCTGGGCGTGAGCGACCTGCTCGTCGTGCAGACGGATGACGCCATCTTGGTCTGCTCGCGGGATCATGCCGAGCAGATCAAGCGCCTCATTCCGCACCTACCGCCGGAGCTGCACTGAGTAGGAGACTTCTGACCGTCGCACCGCCGATGAAGCTTTCCGTTGTCATCCCCTGCTTCAATGAGGCGAAAACGATCGAGGAAATCCTGCGCGCTGTCCGCGCCGCACCCGGGCCGGAAAAGGAGATCATCGTCGTCGATGATTTTTCGTCTGATGGCACCCGCGCCCTGCTCGAAGGACCCTTGCGCCCGCTCATCGACCGGGTCGTCCTGCACGATCACAACCAGGGGAAGGGCGCAGCGCTGCGGACGGGCTTTCGGGAGGCGACCGGTGATGTCGTCGTGGTGCAGGATGCCGATCTCGAATACGACCCGCGCGAACTTCCCCGGCTGCTCGAGCCCATCCTGAGTCGCCGGGCGGACGTGGTCTTCGGTTCGCGCTTCGCCGGCGGAGATGCGCACCGCGTCGTGTATTTCTGGCACATGGTGGGGAATCGCTTTCTCACCCTCCTGTCGAACATGCTGACAAACCTGAATCTCACGGACATGGAGACGTGCTACAAGATGTTCCGCCGGGACATCCTGCAGCGCATCGAGATCGAGGAGAATCGCTTCGGCTTCGAGCCGGAGATCACCGCGAAGGTCGCAAAATTGCCCGACTGTACCATTTACGAGGTCGGGATCTCCTACTACGGGCGGACGTACAAGGAAGGGAAGAAGATCGGCTGGCGCGACGGCTTCCGCGCGATCTACGCCATCTTCAAATACAACCTCTTCCGCTGACGGACGTGATTGGTGGGGGTGCCAGGCGTCGAGGGTCCCAAGTGGATCGCGGGAGGGTCCGGGGTGTATCGCCGTAGGGTCCCGGGTGTATCGCGGTACGGTCCGGAGGGTATCGCGGGAGGGTCCGGAGGGTATCGCCGTAGGGTCCCGGGTGTATCGCGGTACGGTCCGGAGGGTATCGCGGTAGTGTCCCGGGTGTATCGCGGTAGGGTCCCGGGTGTCTCGCGGTAGAGTCCCGGGTGTATCGCGGGAGGGTCCGGAGGGTATTGCGGGAGGGTCCGGATGGTATTGCGGAACGGTCCTGGGTGTATCTCGGGAGGGTCCGGAGGGTATCGCCGTAGGGTCCGGGGTGTATCGCGGGAGGGTCCGGGGTGTATCGCCGTAGGGTCCGGGGTGTATCGCCGTAGGGTCCGGGGGGTATCGCGGGAGGGTCCGGTGGGTATCGCGGTAGGGTCCGGTGGGTATCGCGGGAGGGGCCGGGGTGTATCGCGGTAGGGTCCGGTGGGTATCGCGGTAGGGTCCGGGGGGTATCGCGGTAGGGTCCCGGGCGTATCGAGATACGGGCCGGGGGGTATCGCCGTAGGTCCCGGGTGCACCGCGGTACGGTCCGCAGGGTATCGCGGTAGGGTCCCGGGTGTAGAACAACATGCAGATGCAGTCCGCTGGTGGAACGCCAAGTATCAGGAAGCCACACGGGGGAACCACCCGTAAAGCGCTGCTCGCAGCGTTTAGCAGCGAAGGCGGACTCAACCTCGTTGCTTGGAGCAGGCGTTTTGTCCAAGTAGACGCAACACATTGCATGATCCACAATCTCACGGGATTGATTCACACGTTGGCCGCGGTGCTGGCGCTTTTTTCGGGCTTCATTTTCTTTCGGCCGAAGGGCGGCCGCTTTCATCGCACGCTCGGTTACGTCTACGTTGGCTCCATGGCGACGACGGTGGTGACGTCGCTCCTCATCTTTCGCCTGACCCGCAGCTTCAATATTCTGCACTTTGCGGCCTTCGTGAGCGGCATCGGGGTCGGCCTCGGGCTCTTCGCCGCCGTGACCCGCCGGCCGGCGATGGCTGGCTCGAGAGACACTACAGTTGGATGTGCTGGTCTTACGTGGGTCTGTTCGCGGCCTTGATTGCGGAAACGTCCACGCGCGTGGGCATGCCTTGGGTGACGCAACATTTTGGCAAGGGGTCCACCGTGGTTTTTTGGGCGATCGTGGGCACGGGGATCGGTTTCTCGGATGGAATGCGGCTGGTCGTGCTGAGTGCGGGCGCCTATGGCCTCCCCGATAACGAACGCGCGGCTGTCTACGGAGAATTTGTGCGCGCTTTGCACGCTAGATTCCAGGAACTGGGTTGCAGCGGGATCGAATATCGGGCGGGGGCGAGCGAGGGGGCCAACGAAGTGTCATGATTTTTCGCCTGACACCTTTTCCCCCGCTGAAACCGCTCCAAAAATCGGGCGCTTGTCACAGAATTGGCTGCGCTCGTCACAGAAGGCTCGGCAGCGGCCGGCTCTTTGCTAGAGATGGGTGCCCCAGCCGACCCAGCCCATGAACACGCTTACGCTCTCGTTTGTTCTCAGTTTTGCCTCGCGCCTGCACCGATCCTTCCTTCGCAGAGCCTGCATCGGCGCGCTCTTCCTTCTGGCTGGCCTCCCGGCCGTCAGCTCCGCGCCCTGGCTCCAGACCGCTCATCGTCGGCTGCGACGGTTTCCTCAGGATACTGGCGGAGGGTTTCTCTCGAATCCGTGACCATTGTAAACATCGGATACCGGACGCTGAACGCTGACTTATTTCCGTCTGGCAGACCTCCTCTTCCGCAGTGCACAGCAATCCAACAACGACCGTGAAAACACCATCGCTCCTCCTCCTCACGCTGCTCATCGCAGCCTTCAGCGTCCATCCTTCGTCCTCCATCCTTGCCCAGGGCCTGCTCACGCCTCCCGGTGGGCCGGTGCCGGCGATGAAGACGCTCGATCAGATCGACGCAAAATTGGAGCCGCGCACGCCCATCACCAGCGCGCCTTTCACCATCGGCGCGTCGGGCAGCTACTACCTCGCGAAAAACCTCACCGTGACCACGGGGGACGCCATCAGCATCACCGCCGACGATGTGACGCTCGATCTCAATGGTTTCACGATCTCCTCGGCGGCCAGTCCCGCCTCGGGCACGGGGGTGCTCATCAGCGGCGCGCGCAGGGACGTGACGATCAAGAACGGAAACATTCGCGGTGGGACCGGGTTCAGTTCCGGTGCCTTCTCTCCCCAGGGCTTTCTCGTTGGCGTCAACGCCTCGACTCCGAACGCGAACGCCAATCTCCGTATCTTCGACTTGAATGTCAGCGGGATGGCGAGTCATGGCATCAATCTCGGCGGCATCTCCGTGCCGACCATTCTCGTCGAGCGCTGCAACGTCTCGGTCTGCGCCGGGATCGGGATTTTGGCGGCAGCCATCCGCGACTGCAACGTGGACACCGCGGGCAGATCTGGAATTTTTGGGGACATCGTGAGCCGTTGCTCCACCAGATCGGTGTCCACCGTGCAGGGGGACTCCGGGATAGCCGCATCCAGCGTAGTGGAATCCTGCGTGAGCCTCGCGGACGTAGGCAGTGGGATAATCTGTAACAATGGGCAGGTGAGCAACAGCCGGGGAACCAGCAACTCGGGAATCGGCCTCAGCGCGAATTGCGCCTCCAACTCGCAGGGCATCAGCGATTCCCTCGCCGGGCTTGTTGCCCTTACAAACGCCACGAACTGCACGGGGATCAGCAACTCCGGGAATGTTGGACTGAGTGCCACGGGCACGGCCAGCTTCTGCCGCGGCAAACGCGACGGCGGCTTCGCGATCAGCGCCTCCATCGCCATAGGCTGCACGGTGAGCGGGACCGGCACGGTGCTTTCCGACAATAAATTCCTCGGCACTCCGTAGCGCGCGACTTTCCCCGACTCCTCCTGCCAGATCACCTCAACCCCACACCCATCCGTAAACTTCCGCGATCCGGGCGCGAATGACCTCGCGCACGGTCATTCGCTCCGTCAGGCACTCCAGGGTGAACGATTGCATCACGTCACCGGATGGGGTGGCGTCACGGACAGTCAAAGTGGTCGGCCTGAGGGAGCGCGTTGCAGACGGACCCGATTGAGGCGATGCGGGAGTGAGAAATGGGCGGGCCGATGGAGCGCCTGGATCCAAGCGTGACCTCCAAATTGAGGCGAGAAATTTCCGGCTTCTCGAGACCGACCGAACCTGACCCAAGGAAGTGAGTCGGATCTCGCCCGCCCTCGACGCCCACGGCTGACATCCCGACCGCAGATCAAGCATTCATGAGGTTTCGGCGTACCCCCATCGGGCCACAAAGTGTCATGATTTGATTTTTCGCCTGACAACTTTTCGCCTTCAAGAAGGAGCGAAGGAGCGGCAACCAACCCAGGCGCCGGGCGGTTTTCCGCTTCGCCCCACAGGCCGACGCCGGGCGAAGCGCCAGCATTTTTTGAGCAGCTCACTGCCATCGCCGCAACATTCGCGAGTGCCTTCCTGTTGACTGACCACAGGTAGACCTGTTGGCTATCCACATGAACGCAGAACGCACCGACCTGTTACAGGGAACGCTGGATCTCCTCGTCTTGCGCACGCTCTCCCAGCTGGGACCGCAGCATGGCTTCGGGATCGCCCGCCGCATCGAGCAGGTTTCCGGCGATACCGTCATCCTCAATCAAGGGACGGTCTACCCGGCGCTCGTCCGGCTCGAGCAACGCGGTTGGATCAGCTCGGAATGGGGCACGAGCGAGAACAACCGGCGCGCGCGCTTTTACCGGCTGACTCCGACCGGCCGCAAACAACTCAAGGAAGAGGTCGCGAACTGGCAGCGAGTCTCCGCGCTCGTGAACAACATCCTCGCGGCCGAATGACCCCGTCATGAAAACGTTCCTTTCCAAACTCCGCGATCTCGTTCTCCGCCGTTCCCGGGTCAGCGAACTCGATGAGGAAATGCAAACGCATTTCGAGCTGCTCGTGGCGGAAAAAATTCGTTCTGGACTCGCGCCCGACGCCGCCCGCCGGGAGGCCCACCTCGCTTTCGGGAATCCGCTCGTGGCTCGCGAAGACGCGGGCCGGGCCCTCGGCTGGGAGTGGCTCGAGTCCCTCGCCTCGGACACTCGGCTGGCGGCCCGCGGGCTCTCCCGCCGGCCGGCTTTTTCGCTGGGTTTGACCGCGATCCTCGCGCTCGGCATCGGCGCCACGACGGCCATCGCGACGCTGGTGCGTGCCGTGCTGCTCGACGGACTGCCCGTGCCCCGTCCGAGCGAGCTGCAACTGGTCATCGCGCCCAACGGCCAGCCCTTTCGCTTGAGTGCGCCGACCATCGCGCGGCTCGAGGCGCATCCCCTCACGCAAGGGCACGTCGCAGCCTACGCTTCACCCGAAGGGGCGGCCTTGCGGCTGGGTGAGGCGCCCGCGGAGCCAGCCCTGGTGCAGTTCGTGAATGGCACGTTTTTCTCCGCGCTCGGGATCTCGCCAGCTCACGGGCGCCTCCTCACTCCGGCCGACGACGAGGCCGGCCAGGTCCGCCCGATGGCGGTCATTTCACACCGCTGGTGGAGGACGAAGCTCGCCGCCGAGCCGGGAGCGGTCGGCCGCACCGTGCAGCTCAACGGCGTCGCGATCACGATCGCCGGCATTGCGCCGGAACGCTTCACCGGCGTGTCGCTCGGAAGCAGCGTGGACTTCTGGCTCCCGAGCGGGCTGCACGCGCTGCTCCGGATCGAGCCATCCGCTTCCATTGTTTCGAGCGACGACGCGATCGCGCGCGAACAATGGCGCAGCAGCGACAACGTGGCCTGGCTGCTGGCCCTGATCCGCCAGCCCGGGAGCACGCTCCGAGTGCAAGAGGCGTTGGAGAGTGCCTGGACCCCGCAGCGTGACGCCGCACTGGGCGTGATCGACGATGCGGACGAGCGCAGTCGTTTTGGCCGCCGCACCCCAAGGGCTGTTCCCAGTCCGGGAGGATTTTCGCACGCTCGCAATGGCTTCCGGGCCGCGGGACTCACGCTCTCGCTGCTCGTCGCGGCCGTGGTGCTCGTGACCGTGGCAAACTCCTCCACGCTCCTGCTCCTGCGGATGCTCGCCCGCCGCCGCGAAATGGGCGTGCGTCTGGCCCTCGGAGCCGGACGCGGCCGGCTGGCGCGCTGGGCGGTCCTGGAGGGGTTGTTGCTTTCCGCCGCGGGTGGCTTGGGCGGGGTACTGCTCGGCCTCCAGCTGACCCCGCTGCTGGCTCGCTGGTTGGTCCCCAATGCCGCCGACGAGCTGCCGGGCGTCGACGCCCTTCTGCTTCTCGGACTCGGCGCCCTGGTCCTCGGCCTCGGCCTCTTGCTCGGGGCGGCGCCGGCTTGGTTGATGAGCCGGCTTTCTCCCTCCACCATCCTCCAGAACCATGCCGTGGGAGCGCAAGGCTCCATGCGGATCGGGCGGGCTCTCATCGTGCTCCAGCTCGTTCTCTCCGTGCTCCTCGTCGCCGTGGCTGGCGCCCTCGCGCTCGACCTCAACCGTGTCCTCCGCAATGATCCGGGTTTCGCCCGGGAAAGTGTCGTGACCAGCCACTTCAACCTCACTTCGGCAGGAATAGCCCCGGAACGTCAGTCGGCCACGCTCGCGCGGCTCCGCATTGCTGCCGAATCACTGCCGCAGGTTCGCGCGGTCGGCTTTTCGGCTCACGGAGTGCTGAGCGGAAGCACGTCTTCGAGCCGGGTCTATTTCCGGGGCGAAGGCGTGCAACAGCCCGTGGAGGGCACCCAGCGCGAAGGCATCGACGAGCAATACTTCGGTGCTCTCGGCATTCCCCTCCTGCGCGGCCGCCATTTCACGTCCTCCGACCGCACGGGCGTCGCGCGTGCCGCCATCGTCTCCCAGCACCTCGTCCAGCAGGTTTTCGGTGGGGCCAGTCCGCTCGGTCGGCGCTTCGGCTTCGAGGCTGCGCCCTCGGACAAGGATTTCGAGATCGTGGGAGTAGTGGGGGATTCCCGGGTGAACGGTGTGCGCGAGGAAGCCCCGGCCATTTTTTATCTGCCGCTGCAACCGACCGACGAAGCGGGCAGCCTCGTCATCCGCGTGGAGGGCAGCGCCGCCGGACTGGTTGAGGCGCTGCAACGCCGCATCGCCGCGGAAGAGCCTTCCGTCATGTTCGTCCGCTGGCTCACCCTGGAGGAGCTGACGCAGCGCTGGGTCCGGGACGATCTCGCGACGGTGCGCCTGACTTCCGGCTTCGGCATCCTCGCCACCGGTCTGGCGATGCTCGGTGTCCTGGGAGCGCTCGGCTACCTCGTCGCCACTCGTTCGCGCGAGATCGCCGTGAAACTCGCTCTCGGGGCGCCGCCGTCCCGCATCTGGCGCGACATCCTCCGGGAATCGTTGGTGCTGGGAGTCGTCGGCGCCAGCCTGGGTCTCGTCCTGGCCGCCGTCCTGCCGCGCCTGCTGGGCGCCTGGATGCTGACGGGTCTGCGGACCGAATGGACGGCGATTTTCCTGGCTGCGCTGGTCGGAGTCGCGGCCGCGGTGCTCGGTGGTCTCGTCCCGGCGCGACGGGCCTCGCGGGTGAACCCGCTCACGCTGCTGCGTTCGGAATGAAAGGTCTGGAGCTGGCCCATTCTGAGCCAGCGCCTGACCGGACGCCGCGGTGGCGTCCGCGCCGGGCGCTGATTCGCGGGCGGTCGCGCTGCGAGTCGAAAAGAGGGAGGGAATCACCCGCGTGCCGTTGCAGCCCGGCGACGAAGTGAGAACCGGGGGTGAATGTCACCGAAGTGACGAGTTCAGATCCATCGCCAGTACCCAAGGCGAGAGAATGACCTGCCTACCGCCGTTCTCGTGAGCGCCACCGGGTCCTCCAGCGAGGAGACCGCGAATCCCGTATCGGCGCGTCCTGCGCGTCACGCAACGCATCCTCCAGCAACCGGCCCGCATGCGCGCACTCATCCGCTCGGCGGCGCTGAGATCCGGTGGCAGGGCGCGCGCGTATTCAATCGTGGGCTGCCAGGAGTCGCGGAGTTGCGCCCGCGTCGACGCGAGCTCGGCGGCCATGTCTTCGTGCTCGACTCCGCCATCGAGACACGCGCTCTCCGCTTCGGCCCAACTGCGCATTAGCAACGGGGTGAGCGCGAGATCCGGACGGTTCTGGGTGCTCCGCGGATCGAGCTCCAGGCCCCCCCTGAAAACCCGTGGCCGGCGGACCGGTGGAACTCAACGCCGCTCCCGGCAGCGCGTGGGCGACGCCGAAGTCATCTTCAGCAGGCAGCCCGCGGAGTCGGGGAGCGCCTCGTGCCGGGACCTTCGCATTCATTCCGCGAGCCGGTTGAATGACCTTGAGCGCGACCATCGTATCGAGCTTCGTATCGACCGCCATGAAGGGGAGGCCCATCGAGCCGGCGCCGAGCTGCACCGGCGTCCCGCTCGTGGTGGTCAGGACGCGATAGTGCGCGTATCTCAGACCCGGCCGCTCCGGCGTTGTTCTGGTCCGGATCCGACGTCATGGCCTCGTTTGGTCCGCGGTTGGGATGCCGGACGTCGACCACCCGCTTAGCTGGTCGGGGCTGCATCCGCGATGGCCTGCGCCTTCAACACCCGCCGCAGGATCTTGCCCGAAGGAGACTTGGGAATCGCCTCGATGAACGCGACCGAATGGAGGCGTTTGTAAGTGGCGACATGCTCCGCGACAAACGCCTTCACCTCGTCCTCCGTGATGGGCTGGCGGCGAACGATGTACGCCCTCGGCAGCTCGCCGGCCTCCGGATCGGGGAGGCCGATCACTGCCGCATCTGCGATAGACGGGTGCGAAAGGAGCAGCGCCTCGAGTTCCGCGGGCGGCACCTGGAAGCCCTTGAACTTGATGAGCTCCTTCACGCGATCGACGATGAAGAAGTGCCCCGCGGGGTTGCGGTAGGCGAGGTCGCCCGTCCGCAGCCAGCCCTCCGGCGTGATCGTCGCCGCCGTGGCCTCAGGATGATTCAGATAGCCGCGCATGACCTGCGGACCGCGGATCCAGACCTCGCCCTCCCGTCCGCTCTCCGCATCGCATCCGGTCTCGACATCGACGAGTCGCACCTCGGTCCCGGGAACCGGGAAGCCGATCGAGCCGAGCAGATCGAGGGCCTCATCGGCCGGCGCAATGTGGGTGACGGGACTTGTCTCGGTCAGGCCGTAGCCTTGTTTCACCCGCAGGCCAAGGCGGTCCATGAGCGCCCGGGAAAGTTCTGCGCCCAGCGGCGCCGCGCCGGAAAAGGCGATGCGCAGAGCCGAGAGATCGAACTGCGCGACGGCCGGATGCTTGGCGAGTGCGAGGATGATGGGCGGCACGACGTGCGCGATCGTGACGCGATACCGCGCCAGATGCTTGAGATACTCGAGCAGCTCGAAGCGCGGCATCGTCACCGTCGTCGCCCCTTCCACGAGTCCGGCATTCGCGATGAGCACCAGCCCGTAGATGTGGAAGATGGGCAGCACGCCGAGCAGCGTGTCCTGCGGGCCGAGTAATCCGGCGGCGCGGGCCTGGAGGAGATTCGCCACGATGTTCCGATGCGTGAGCATCACGCCTTTCGGCAGTCCGGTGGTGCCGCTGGAATAAGGGAGCGCGACGACGTCATCAGGATCCATCGCGACCGGGGCCATCTCCGGACCATCAATTTCCTCGAAGGCCACGACGGCTTTCACCGTCGTCCCCGCCGCGGCCTCCCGCGCCCGCTCCAGCAGATCCGCCGGGGCGATGAGGAGTTTCGCGGAGCAGTCCTCCAGTTGCTTCCGGATCTCACCCGACGTGTAGCTCGGGTTGATCGTCGTGACGACGCAGCCCAGCGCGGCGGCGCCGTGGAACGCGACGGGATACTCGGGGACGTTGTAGCTGTAGAGCGCCACGACATCGCCGCGCTGCAATCCCCGCGCTGCGAGCCCACCCGTGAAGCGCTTCACGCGCGGCTCAAAGTCGGAAAACCGAACCGTGCGCCCGGACGCCGCGTCGATGAGCGCGGGCCTGTCGCCGAAGGCGCGCGTCGCGGCGAGGACAAAGTCAGGGAGCGAGAGGCGCGGGATGTCGATGTCGCCGCCGGGACCGCGATAGATCATCCGCGTCTCGTCCCACAAAGCGCGGCGCGCGGCAAGGCCTTCCGGCGGCGGCTCCTCCGCTGCCGGATGGACGGCGTCAGACTTCGAGCGAGCTCGTGCTCGACTGGTCCCAGTACGTCACCCCACGGCCTTCATATTTCACGAAGCGCACGCCGCCGTCCTGCGAGACCACGATGGCGAGATTCTCGGGGATCGCGCGACAGAGCCGGTAGGTGGACCGATGCCGCGTGCCGACGCTCTCGGTGGATTCCTCCTCGAACACCTTTCCCTCCATGTCGCGGGCCTTGAGGACGACCTCAACATTCGGGAGGAGGCCACTGATCTCGCCGCCGAAACCAAGGAGCTCGAAGCGCTTCGTCAGGACGACCGCGCCATCCACCTCCGCGCAGCCCGCGATGAGATGGGCCATTTCGAAAATACCGTCATCGAGCGCGCTGAGTTTTTCATCGTCGCAGCAGAGATACTCCCGCCAGCCGACCGGCTTGGTCTGATCCCACTTCACCTCGCCGCCTTCGCCATGGAGCGAGGCGAGCCGGTTCATGATGCCGATGAGGAGCGAGCGGAATCGGCGCCTCGGCTCGCCCTCCGCGAAGCGGTATTTGACGTTGATGAATTGATTTGAGCCGCAGCATTCCGTGGCCATCTCGGGAGGAATGATGGTGATCGTGCCGCCGTGCCCGGAGGAGCGGACGGCGCTGATCATGCGCCGCATCATGTGCGTGGCGATGACCTTGATGAGCTCTGGATCGAGCGCGGCCCAGCGGCGGCTGGCCTTGCCCCGGGCCGCAGCATGGATCTCGAGCAGCTCCTCGGCCGATTCGCCGAAGGTGCGACCGAGCCACTGCGCCTGGTAGATGTTGACCGAAGGTCCAGTGATCCGCGTACCGTCGAAGCGGGCGATGATCTCGGCGCCAAACCCCACCGCGAGGCGGCCCGGGGCGGTGACCGTGACAACGAGTTCCTCCGGCAAGACTTGGGAGTGGCCCCGACCGCCGTAGATATTCTGGAGCCAGTTCAGCCCGCTGTGAATGACGCCCCAGATGCGGAGGCCGGAGTCTGGGTCGACCCGCACGCCGATCATGCTGCGATGCACGTTGGCGGCCGGGGAAAGCCGGCGCAGCTCGAGCGGGTTTAGCGGGCGCGACTCCGCGAGCTCGAGCCGGTGCAGCCCGGTGGGCGGACCCTGCTCCGCGGGAAAGCGGCCGGGCTCGGCGAGGATGAGGCGGAAGGTGACGGGACGGGCCTCTTCGCGCAGCAGGCTCGCCTGAAAGCAGACGCGAATGAGCTCCGTGAGGACGGCGCGGTCCGGCCGGAGATCCGCCTTGTCCGCCTCGCTCCCCGGCTCCTGCGGCCACCGCTCATCGATGAGCGCAGCGAGATCGCGGGGGCTGGTAAAATCGGCGGCCATGGAGCGGAAGTGGGGAAGGGACGCGGAAGATATCTTACGACATAAACTATTTCCATCCCCGACCTCGCGGAGATCGGGCGAAAGCGCAACATTCCCGGGTGCTAAAGCGTGTCCTCCTCAGTCTCGTGCGGATCGCGTCAGTGGTCGGGATCCTGGCCGCAGGGGCGCTCTGGCTGGTGCAGGAAAAGCTGATGTACTTCCCGCGCCGCTACGATGCGGGCACGCTGACTCTCCTGTCGTCGGAGCGCGGCGCGACGATGACGTGGCAGACGAGCGACGGGAAGCAGACCGCCTTCGTCCTCCCGCCGCGGATCGGAGAGATCGCGACGGCGCCCGTCTGGGTGCTCTTCGCTGGCAACGGTTCGCTCGCGCTCGATTGGGTGGACGATCTGGATTTCCCCGAGCGGCGCGTGACCCTGGTCCTGGTGGACTATCCGGGCTACGGCCAGAGCGAGGGTGAACCGCGGCTCGCCACGATCCGTCGGGCGCTCGACGGCTTTCTGCCCGCGCTCGCGCAACGGCTTGGCGTCGGTCTCTCCGATCTGGCCCCGCGCTTGAACACCGCGGGTCATTCGCTCGGCGCCGCCGTGGCCCTGGAATTTGTCCGTCGTCAGGCGGTGCGGGAGATCGTGCTGATCTCGCCCTTCACCTCGATGTCCGACATGGCGCGCCGGGACGTGGGCTGGCCGCTCTGCGAAGTGCTCGTTGAGCGCTGGGACAACCGGGCATCGCTCGACCTCATCGCCGGGCGCCTGCCGCGTCCGGTGCTGACGATTTTGCACGGCGTGAAGGATGATCTCATCCCCGTGGCGATGGGGCTCGAGCTTTCGACGCGCCCCCGCGGCTGGGCGGCATTTCTGCCGTTTCCGAGCGCCGGCCATGAAACGATCGTCCCGCTCGCCTGCGCGGAACTCCGGAAACGCATGCGCCCGGAGTGACCTCATGGAACAGGCGAGCGACCCAGCCCCGGAGCCCCACCTGGAAGAGGCGCAGCGGCGGTTGCGCCGGTTTCTCCGTGAGCACAATCGCGCGGCGATCAGCGCGGTCATCCTCTCGCTCTTTCTCGCGCTCCTGCTCTGGGGCGCGTATTACGGGGGAGGACTTTTCCTTTCGATTCTCTTCAGCAGCGTCTCGCGCTCGCTGGACCATCTGCCGCCGGACGTCGTCAATGACATGACCCACCTGCACTGGCTCTATCCGCGCGTCTTCTTCAGCGCCGGCCTGGCGGCGTGCGCCGCCGCGGTGGCATTCTCGCGCAGCAACCGGCTCGAGGCGTGGCGGCAGGAGCTCCCATTCCTCGTCCGGGGTGCGCTGGACCTTCTCATCTTTCCGGCGACCCTGCTCATCGACGCTCTCGCCACGGTGCGCGCGTTCGCCTTCCTCTCCCGCCGCGATCGGGCGCTCGGCTGCGCCGTGCTGGCGCGCCTTCACGCGGGCCACGGCCGGCTGGGAATCCAGAGCATCGCGCAGGAATCCTCCGACCCCCGCGCCGTCCTGCGGGTGCTCCTCGCGCTCCACCTCGCCCAGGCGGTGGAAACGCGCGGACCGGCCGGCCAGATGTATCTGACGTGGATGTCCGATGACGTCGGCGAGGCGCTGGGCTTTCCCGTCTTCGCGCGAGGTCCAGCCGTCGACGTCGCGCCGGACTTCGAGGTGGATCCCACCGAGATCACACGGCCGCGGCTCAAGTCGAACGCGGACGTCGAGCGCCTGGGCGAGGATCTGCGCTCTTGAGGTCGGACGCGAAATCAGGTGGCCCCGCGCGTCATGATCCGCTTTGATGCGCGCACGCTGCTGTCGCCCCCATGCTCGGATTCATCCTTCGCCGTCTCCTCGCGCTCGTGGGCGTGCTGTGGGCGGTGGTCACGCTCACGTTTCTGCTCATTCGCGTGACGCCCGGCGGACCGTTCGACCGGGAGCGGAAGCTGCCGGCGTCGATCGAGAAGGAACTGCTCAAGCGCTACAAGCTGGATGGCACCGAGGGCCGCGCCTGGGGCACCAGGCTCGCCGCCAACCTTGGCCGCGGGGAGGGCACGCGCATTTTCATGGGGAACGCCTGCTCGCTCGGGCAGCAGTATTTTTCCTATGTCGGTGATTTGCTGCACGGCGATCTCCGCCTCTCCACAAAGTATCGCGATCGTTCGGTGAACGAGATTCTCGGCCAGACGCTGCCGGTCTCGATGGCACTGGGCGGCCTCGCGTTCGTGATCGCCTCGCTTACTGGCATCTGGCTCGGGTGCTATGCCGCGACGCGGCGCGATCAGGTGGGGGACAACCTCGCCATGCTCGGCGCCGTGGGGGCGATCTCGGTGCCGACGTTCATCACGGGACCGATCGCCATCCTCTGCTTCGCGCTCCTCCTGCCGATCTTTCCCGTCGGTGGCCTCGCCGGGGTCTGGAGCCTCGTGCTGCCCGCGCTCGTGCTCGCCGCCCCGTATGTCGCCTACATCGCGCGGTTGATGCGCACCTCGATGCTCGAAACGCTCTCGCTCGACTTCATCCGCACCGCCCGCGCGAAGGGTCTGCCAGAGCGCGAGGTCGTCTACCGGCACGCGTTGAAAGTGGCGATTCTCCCGGTGATCTCGTTTCTCGGTCCCCTCGCGGCGAATCTCCTGACCGGCTCGATCGTGGTGGAGTCGATCTTCAATCTGCCGGGAATGGGCGGGTTCTTCGTGAACTCGATCCTGAATCGCGATGGCTTCCTCCTCGGCGGCGTCGTGATCGTGTACTGCACGTTCCTCGTTTTCATGAACCTGGTGGCGGACGTCGCCTACACGCTGCTCGATCGGCGGATCAAACTCTACTGACTGATGGCCGAGGCAATCGCTCCCCCGCTCGCGCTCGTCGCGCCGTCGCAACGACTCCATCTGTCGTGGATCGCGCGGATTTCGCTCGCGTACCTCGTGCTCGTTGCCTGCGGCGCGATCTTCATTCCCGCCCTGCTGCCTGACAGCTTCGCGCGGCCGAGTCCGGCGCAGTTTCTTCCCCCCATGACCGAGGGGCATCTGCTCGGCACGGATCTGAACGGGCGCGATCTCCTGCAGCGCGTCTTCAGCGGTGCCCGCATCTCGCTCCTCGTCGGTCTCGCCGGGGCGCTCGTCGCGCTCTTCGTCGGGACGTCCGTCGGCATCGTTGCCGGCTACGCCGGCGGTCGGATCGACAATTTCCTGATGCGGCTCGTGGACACGCTTTACGCCGTGCCGCGCCTCATCTTCATCCTGCTCCTCGTCTATGTCGCCGAGCAGCCGGTGCGCGAGTGGTTGCGGGAGACCTTCGCGGGGACGTGGCTCGCCGGGCTCGCAGAGTACACGAAGATCGTCATTCTCATCTTCACGCTCGGTCTGATCGAGTGGCTCACGATGGCCCGCATCGTCCGGGGACAGGTCCTGGCGCTCAAGGCGCTGCCGTTCGTGAGCGCGGCCCGGGCGCTGGGCCAGACGCATCGCCGGATCGTGACGCGTCATTTGCTCCCGAATCTCGCCGGCGTGATCACGGTCTACCTGACGCTCACGATCCCCGCGGTGATGCTCGACGAGTCGTTTCTTTCGTTCCTCGGACTCGGGGTCGATGCCTCGCAGGCGAGCTGGGGCACGCTGCTCGATGACGGCGCGAAGGTGATCAATCCAATCAAGAGCTACTGGTGGCTGCTGGTTTTCCCGGCCTCTCTCATGAGCACGACGCTCCTCGCCCTGAACTTCCTCGGCGACGGCCTGCGCGATGCTCTGGATCCGCGGCAGCGGGAGAGGTGAGCGGAAGACTTTCCCTTCGCTTCTCGGCGGATTCTTGCTAGCGAAGTCAGATGGCCGCCAAAACAGCTTCCCCCGCTCCCGTCGTCGAAAAAACCCTCGCCCGGACGAACAAGAACCTCGATCTCGCGATCCAGCAGATCGCCAAGGATTTCGGGGACGGGGCGATCATGCGGCTGGGTGATAAGACGACCATGGAGGTCGAGTCGATCCCGACCGGCAACATTCTCATCGATCGCGCGCTGGGCGTGGGCGGCTTTCCCCGCGGGCGGATCGTCGAGGTCTTCGGTCCGGAATCCTCGGGCAAGACGACGCTGACGCTCACGGTCATCGCGCAGGCGCAGAGGCGCGGCGGCCTCGCGGCGTTCATCGATGTGGAGCACGCGCTCGATCCGCAGTACGCGAAGAAACTCGGCGTGAACGTGAACGACCTGCTCGTCTCCCAGCCCAGCTCCGGGGAGGAGGCGCTGCGCATCTGCGAGACCCTCGTGCGCTCGAACGCGCTCGACGTCATCGTGCTCGATTCCGTGGCCGCGCTCGTGACCAAGGCGGAGCTCGAGGGCGAGATCGGCGACGCGACCGTCGGCGCCCAGGCCCGCTTGATGAGCGCGGCGCTGCGGAAGCTGACCGCCCAAATTTCGAAGGCGCGGACCTGCTGCATCTTTACGAACCAGATCCGCGAGAAGATCGGCGTCATGTTCGGCAACCCCGAGACGACGCCGGGCGGCAAGGCCCTCAAGTTTTACTCGAGCGTGCGCGTGGACATCCGGCGCATCGGGCAGATCAAGCAGACCGATGGCACCGTGATCGGCAACCGCACAAAGGTGAAGCTGGTGAAGAACAAGGTCGCGCCGCCTTTCACGGAGGCGGAGTTCGACATCATGTACAACGAGGGCATCTCGGCGACGGGCTCGCTGCTCGACCTCGCGCTGGAGAAGAACATCGTGGAAAAGCGCGGTAGCTGGCTCAGCTACAAGGGCAGCCAGCTCGCGCAGGGCCGCGATGCCGCGAAGGAATTGCTCAAACGCGATACGGCGCTGTATGCCGAGATCGAAGCGGCCGTCCTCGCCGCGCTCGCCGCGACGCCGGAGTAGGCACGGGATGGAATTCCCCGTCTTTACTTGCGCCGTTCGTCTTAGATCTCCTGCCCGCTCAACCCAAGGTCGCGGTTCAAGGCCCGCGTGCCGGCTTGGGCGATGCGGTGGAGGAGCGCGAGGCGCGTGCGCTCGCCGGAATCGATCAGAGTGGGACGCTGCCTGACGGAGAGGCGGTCTTCCTCGCGCACAAGCAGACCCCAGCCGAGAGGGACCTCGCCCGCGGCGAAAAGTCCGGGCTCGACCACGAGGTAGCAAAGATTGGCGCAGCGGTAGTGGATCAGCTTTTCGAATTTGAGTCCCCGGAAAAGCTGGGTCTGAAGCGCCTGCATCTGCGCGAGAACGCGGCGGTAGGACTCGTGCTCCGGCAGATCGAGCGGGCCGGCCTCGCACTCGGGGAAAAGCGTGTCGCCCGTGCGCAGGGTCGGGAAATGGACCCGTAGGGTCCGCTCGAGGGTGAGCCGGCGATCCTGCAGCCTCGCGAGTTTCGCGCGCGCCGGCGCGGAGGCCCGCGCATCCTTCAGGAAGTCCGATCGCGCCTGCTTGCACTCGAAGACCGCGGTGGATCCCACCGCCGAACGCGTGAAAAACCGCTGGCGGGACGGCTCCCGCGGATCCGGCTCGCGCACCCTTTCGAGCGCGGGTCGGTAGGCCGCGACATCCGCGCGGTAGGCGGAGTGGGGCAGCGCGACTTCCAGCGCGGAAGCGGCGTAGCCCTGCACCTGCGCCCAGCGGACCGCCAGGCGCTTCAGCGTCCGGTGCGCCTCGGTCTCAGCGCCGCGCGACATGCGGCAATCAAAGGAAGCCGGCCGCGAAGGACGGAAGCTGAAAGCGTTGATCGCGGGCGAGATCGTCGTACAAGGCCTGCATCCACGGACGATTGACCTCACCGGGACCCGGGATCAGCCACAGACCATGGGAGTCCTGCACGATTTGGTACGAATGGATGCGCAGCGTGATCGGTTTCGCCTCGCCAATCGGCAGCAGCGTAAGGGAGACCGTGCGGCCCGCGGTATCCACCTGCAGGTCCTGCAGATCCCCGTAACGCGGCTTGAGCCGGGACTCGAACCACGCCCGCGCGGTGCTCACGAGGAAGGAATCCTTGCCCTTGGAGAGGAAATCGAACATACCGGGAGGGTATCGCGATGCGCCGGAATGCAAGCGCTCGGATTTTCGGGGTGGCGCGATGCAAACCCGCTCCCTCATGCACGCGCTCTATTCCGCGACCTCCCTGGTCTCGCCGACGCACTCCCGCCGGGGGCGGCGCCGACACCGCGAGATGACCACCTCGAGCGGTGGCGGGACCGAAGCCGACGGGCAGCGCGAGCTGCACGCGGGGAAATTCGCCCTCAGCTTTGGACGGGCGCTCGAGCTCGTTCTGCGGTGCCGGGGGCTCGATTCCTTCGACATCCAGGTGGCCGCCCGCACGGGACCGGATGCCTCGCCGCCGCTTCTGCGCGTGAGTCTGCCCGGGCTGGGAAGGGAGCGGGCCGAGCTGATGGTGTCCGAAGCGCGCCGAATCTGTCCTTACGCGGTCGCCGCCCAGGCCCTGCTGGCGGTGGATCTCGTCGAGGCGGGGGAACTGTTCTGACGCTTCGTGCCGGGGCGGTGAATCAAGCGAAGCGCGCCGCCACGCCCTGAACGGAGCGTTGCAGCACGTCTCCGATGCCGAGACCGAGGCGTTCATCGGCCACGCGGAGGAATCCGCCGGGTGCGTCCGTGAGGGCGACCTCGAGCCGGCCGGGTCCGGGTCCGGGGGCTGCGAGCGATTCCCGCGCGAGCAGATCGCGTACGGCGAGCGCGCAATTCTGGGCCGAGTCCACGAGCGTGATCTCCGGGCCGAGAAAACGCGCGATGCTCTCGCGCAGGAAAGGATAGTGGGTGCAACCGAGCACGAGCGTGTCGATGCCCGCCGCCAGCAGCGGGGTGAGGTAGCGACCAACGACCTGGTCCGTCACGGGATCGTCCAGCCAGCCTTCCTCCACGAGTGGGACGAGCAGCGGGCAGGCCAGCGCGTGGATCTCCGCGTCGGGCCGAAGTTCGCGGAGCGCGCGCTCGTAGGCCTTACTCGCCACCGTGGCGCGCGTGCCGATCACGCCGATCCGGCCGTTGCGCGTGGCCGCGATCGCGGCGGCCGCGCCGGGCATGATCACGCCGACGCTGGGCACGCGGACATTCGCGGCGAGGCGGGGTAACGCGAGCGCGGTGGCGGTGTTGCAGGCGACCACGATGGCCTTGGCATTTTCGGCGAGGAGCAGGCCGGCGACCTCGAGGGTGTACCGTTCGATCGTGGCCTGGCTCTTGCCGCCGTAGGGAACGCGGGCGTTGTCGCCGAGGTAGAAAATGTCCTCGGTCGGGAGCAATTTCCGCAGCGCCGCGACCACCGTGAGACCGCCCACGCCGGAGTCGAAGACGCCGATGGGCTGGGAGCGGGCAGGGAATTCCGACATGCGATCAGTGCGCTAACTCATCGCGCCCGATCAAATCCACAACGGCGAATTTACGGTCCGGCCCGGCCGAAGCCGGCCCGCCGTCCGAAAAGGACCGGCGGAATTCCATGACACGACGGCCATTGAATCACGCGCGGAATCAGGCACCTTCGGTCCCTGTGAAAACGCTGCTCGCCCTTCTGACGCTCGCCCTGACTGCGCCGCTCTGCGTCGCCGCTCCGTTCGATGCGCCCACGGCCACCGTGGCCGCCGACCTCTATTCAGCGTCCAATCGAGTCGCCGAGCCCGGGAAGCTCCCGCCCGCGCTGCGCTCGGTCTTTCATCGCCTCGCGGAGGCCGATACCGCGGTCATCCCTTTCATCGAGACCCGCCGCATGGGCTTCATCAAGAAGCCGGTCGAGCTGAGTGGCACGATGCGCTACAGCAAGAAAGCGGGCCTAAGCATCGCCTACGAGCAGCCAAAGCCCCGGGTGCTGATCATCGACGATGCCGGCCTCATCGAGCGCCAGCCAGACGGGCGCGAGCGCCGGGTCTCGGCCACCGACCGGCCGGAGATCGCGGTCGTCACGAACGTCTATCTCAATCTCCTGCGCGGGCGTCCCGCCGGCCTCTTCGGGGCCTGTGAGGTTTATTTCACGGGCACCGCCGGCTCCTGGCAGATGGGCCTGATCCCGAAGGACGACAAACTTCGCCGCCACACCGGCCGCGTCATCATCGGCGGCTCCGGGCGGGAAATTGCCCAGATCTCGAATCTGCTCGAGAATGGCGACACGCGCACGCTGCGCCTGAGCAAGTCGGATATCGACGCGAAGTTCAGCTCCGCCGTCTTCCAGAGCTATTTCCGCGCGGCGGGTCCCGAAAAGACCGAGGAGTAAGCGCTGTCCTCGAGGCCGATGGATCCAGCGCCCGCCGCGCCGCGTCTTGCCCCGTGGCGGGCCACGTTGCTTCTCATCGCCCTGCTTGCGATTGGGCTCGTCGTCCTCTTCGGGGTTCAGCATGGCCACCGTCGGGTAACGGTCGACGTGCTCGATCTTCTGCCGAGCGATCAGCGCGATCCCGCCATCGCCCTGGCGCGCCAGGCCGCCACCGGCCGGCCGGGCCGGACGATGCTCTTCGCGCTCTCGAACGCGAAGGACCCTGCGAAAGCACCGCTCGTCGCCGCGCATGCTCTCGCGGCCGATTTGAACCAACGGCCGGCGGAATTTGCCGGCGCATTCAGCGGCTTCGGGGCCACGGAGCGGGAGCGCCTGACGAAGTTCTTCTTCGATCGCCGGCTCGCCCTCCGACTGCCCGCGTGGTTTGAAGGGAAAGCTGCCGCCTGGGTCGCCGCCGGAAAGTCCGGCGTGCCGGACCCCGCCTGGATGGCGGGCGCCACGGCGACGGAACTGCAGGAATTTCTGGCCACGCCGGATGCGATGGCGGCGACCGAACTGATCCCGCGTGATCCGTTGCTGCTTCTGCCCACGTTCATCAACGAGCTCGCGGATCTGGCGAGCGCCGGTCTCACGACGGGAGGCGGGAGCGCCGACAGCGGCATGAGTGCGCCCGGACCGGATGGGGTGAGCTACGCCCTCGTGCACGCGCAGATCACCGCATCGCCGCTCGAGGAGGAAGGGCAGGAGCCGGTCTTCGCGGCCTTGGAGGATGCCATGAAGAAAGTCCGGGCGGTGCATCCGGACCTCGATCTACGTCTTCGCATCAGTGGGACGAACCGGCTGGCGGCCGACACGCGCGCGAAGGTCCAGGGCGAGCTCTCCCTGCTTTCGAATCTCTCCCTCGGCGCGATGATCCTGCTGCTGCTAGGGGCGTTTCGCCGGCTGAGCGTCTTCCTCCATCTGCTCCTGCCCATCGCGGCGGCCACCACGTGGGCCTGGGTGATCTGCTTCACGTACTTCGCGAGCGTGCACGTGCTCTCGGTCATCTTTTCCACCATCCTCGTGGGGGTGGCGGTGGACTACGGCATTCTCACGCTCGGCTACGGCCGGCCGGGCGGGACCAGCCTCCGCGAGGCGCTGCACAGGATCCGGCTTTCGCTCGTGATGGGCTGTCTGACGAGCGTGGGCGGCTTCATGTTCATGCTCGCGAACGACCTGCCCCTCCTCAAACAGATGGGGCTCTCCGTCGCGCTCGGGCTCGTTCTCTCGCTCCTGTTCTATTTCGCGTATCTCCCCTGGATGCCGGCCCTGCCGATCCCGCATTCGAAGTCGCGCTCGACCATCTTCGATCCGGATGGCCGGGTCGCGATTCCGGGGCTCGTGCTGGGCGTGCTGGCGCTGGGCGCGCTTTTTCTTGCGAAGCCGCAGTGGGGCGACAGCATCCGTTCGTGGCAGAAGGAGAACGTCACCCTGATGACGGAGGAGCGGGCGGTGCGGGCGCTCTTCGGGCGCAGCCTCGAGGACACGGTCCTCGTCAATGTGGCCGAGGCCCTGCCCGCCGCGCTCGCCCGGCTCGAAACGCTGAACCGTGAATTCGCGGCGCGACGCGACGCCGCGGAGAAGTATCTCAACATCGCCCGGGTCCTGCCTTCGCCTGGTCAGACCGCCGCCGCCCGCACGTGGTTTGGGGCGCATCCGACGTTCGTCGATGAGTTGAAAAAGGCGTTCGACGAGGCGGGTTTCGACTCGGCGAGTTTCGCGCCGTTCTTCGATGATCTGGCCGCCTTCCTTCGGGCGGACCGCCTGCCGGAGCCGGCGAAATTGCTCCCGGAGCTTCGGAGTGTGCTTCCGCTGCCGCTCCAGGCCATGTGGAGCGAAGACGGTGCGACCCCGGCCTGGTTTGCCACGAGCGTGAGCAAATCGCTGGTCGCGAAAGTCCCACCCGAATCGCTCCGCGCCGCTTCCGCCGCTCCGCTCGACCAGACCGAAACCCTCAATGCCGCGCTGGGACGGTATCGGGCCACCGCGTTTCGTCTCGCCGGCGGCGGCCTGCTCGCGCTGAGCGTTGTCGTTCTGCTGCTCTACGGCGCGAAGCGCGGGGGCTTCATGATTCTCCTGCCGGCGCTGAGCGCCGTGATCGCGACCGCCGTGCTCGGCTTTCTGGGGCGCGATCTCGGCCTGCTCCAAGTCGTCGGGTTGCTGCTCGGGATCTGTCTGTCGAGCGATTACTCCATCTTCCTCGCCAGCCCCGGATCGATGCCGGGCAACGCCCGCCGCTCGATCCGGCTCAGCGCCACGACGACGTTGCTTTCTTTCGGCGTCCTGCTCTTCAGCACCAACCCCGCGCTGCAGAGTCTCTGTTTGACGGTGGTGCTTGTCGTCGGGTGCTCGCTCGTCTTCTGCGAGCTCAGCCAGTGGCTCGCCGCCCGCGACACGTAAGCGGGCGCCCGAAACTGCTCTCATGGCCGCCTCACCTGCTCTCGTCTGGTTCCGCCGCGACTTGCGGGTGACCGACCATCCGGCCCTCCACGCCGCCGCCGCGGAGACCGGTGGGAACGTGATCCCCCTTTACGTCGTGAGCACCTGGAGACAGCAGCATCGCTGGACCGGCGAGCCCCGGCAGCGCTTTCTGAGCGGATCGCTCCATTCCCTCGCCCGAAATCTCGAGACTCTTGGCGCGCGGCTGATCGTGCGCCACGGGCGGGCCGCGGAGGTCATCGAACGCGTGCTGCTCGAGTCCGGTGCGCAGTCCATCTTTTTCCACGTGGATCCCGATCCGTTCGGCGTCGCGACCGAGGAGCGCGTGAGCACCCTCGCCCGCGCTCGGGGCGTCGCGGTCCACGCCCTTCGCGGGGGTGTCGGCATCCACGAACGCGACCTGCTCCGCACGGGCGCCGGAAAGCCCTACCGCGTGCATTCCCCATTCGCCCGCTCCTGGGTAAAGCTGCCCTTGAGCGAGCCGCTGCGGCGCCCGACCCGTCTCTCCACGCCCACCGGGTTGGCCAGCGAAGGACCGCCCGACCTGGCCCATTGGGGGCTGACGCAAAATCCCGCCGTCGAGATTCCCGAGCCCGGCGAACGGGCGGCGCGCCTGCGCCTGACGCGATTTCTCGCGGGCCCGATCGCGAGCTACGCCGCGAAACGCAATCTCCCCGCCGGCACGACGACCTCGCGCCTCGGCCCCGACCTGCGCTTCGGTCTGCTCTCCGCGCGGGAAGTGGTTCACGAGGCGCGCCGGACGTGGAATTCGCTCGACGCCGCGGGTCGGAAGGGCGCGGACACCTTCGTCGGCGAGATCATCTGGCGCGACTTCTACCTCCAACTCCTCTGGCATTTCCCCGAGGTGCTGGAGCATGAATTCAACGCCGACTACCGCGGTCTGCCGTGGCAGGAAAACAACGAGGGGTTTGCGCGTTGGTGCGCGGGGGAAACGGGATTCCCGTTTGTCGATGCCGGCATGCGCCAGCTGAATGCGACCGGCTTCATGCACAACCGCGTGCGCATGGTCGTGTCGATGTTCCTGACGAAGGACCTGCATCTCGACTGGCGGCTCGGCGAGCGGTATTTCATGCAGCGACTCGTCGACGGCGAGATCGCGAGCAACAACGGCGGCTGGCAATGGAGCGCCGGCTGCGGCGCAGACGCCGCGCCGTACTTCCGAATCCAGAACCCGTGGACACAGGGCGCGAACTACGACGCCGACGGCAGCTACATCAAGGAGTGGATCCCGGAACTCCGGGACGTCCCGGCGGCAAGGCTTCACCAGCCAGCGACCCCCGGCCTGCGCCTTGCGCGCGACTATCCGCTGCCGATGCTCGACCATGCGCGCGAGCGCGAGGAGACACTGCGCATCTTCAAGGAGCAACTCGGGTCGGCGGCGGAGCGAAACGCGAAGAAAAACTGAACCTGTCCGCTGCCCACGCGGGTCAGATGGCCTCGGCGATGGCCTTGCCGAGATCCTCGGTTGTGGCCTTGCCGCCGATGTCGGCGGTTCGCGGACCGTGCTCCAGCACCTTTTCAATGGCGCGCACGACGTCGGCGGCTGCCCCAGGATGGCCGAGGAAATCGAGCATCATCGCTCCGCTCCAAATTTGCCCGATCGGGTTGCAGATGCCGCGTCCGGCGATGTCGGGCGCGCTGCCGTGCACCGGCTCGAACATGGAAGGAAAGTTCCGCTCGGGATTCAGGTTCGCGGATGGGGCGATGCCGATCGTGCCCGTGCACGCGGGTCCGAGGTCCGAGAGAATGTCCCCGAAGAGATTGGATCCGACGACGACGTCGAAGCGCTCCGGCCGCTGCACGAAATGAGCGGTGAGAATGTCGATGTGATACTGCGCCGTCTCCACGTCCGGGTATTGCGCGCTCATCGCCTTGAAGCGCTCATCCCAGAATGGCATCGTCACGGTGATGCCGTTCGATTTTGTGGCGGAGGTCACGTGGCGCCGCGGACGTTTGCGAGCCTGCTCAAAGGCGTATTTCAGAATGCGGTCCACCCCGCGCCGCGTGAAAATCGACTGCTGCATCGCGACCTCGTGCTCCGTGCCTTCGAAGATCCGCCCGCCGATCGAGGAATACTCGCCTTCGGTGTTCTCCCGCACGATGAGCATGTCGATGTCGCCCGGCTTTTTATCGGCGAGGGGGGAACGGATTCCCGGCATGAGGCGGACGGGTCGCGTGTTGACGTAAAGTTCGAACCCGCGGCGAATCGGAATTAGGAGACCCCAGAGAGAGACGTGATCTGGCACGGTGGGCCAGCCGACGGCTCCGAGGAAGACCGCGTCGTGCCCGCGGATTAGATCGAGCCCATTCTCCGGCATCATGTGGCCATGCGCCGCGTAGTAATCGCAGCTCCAGGGGAACTGCTCCCACTCGAAGCGCAGACCGTGTTTGCGTCCCACTGCATCGAGGACCCGGATCCCTTCCGGAACGGTTTCTTTCCCGATCCCGTCGCCCGGAATCGCTGCGATACGATGCGTCTTCATGTCACCCAGTTTCGCTGGGAAACTGCCGGGCGCACCCTCGAACCTCGCCCCGCCGGCCTAATTCTTCCAGTCCAGCGCGCCCTTCTTGAGGGCGTAGACATATGCCACCGTGAGGATCCCGGCGAAGCCGAGCATGCTCCAGAGGATCATGCGACCCTCGGTCACGAGATATTCCTTATACACGACCGCCCACGGATACATGAACACCACCTCGATATCGAAGAGGATGAACAGCATCGCCACGAGGAAGAACTTCACGCTGAAGCGCGGCGTGGCCTCGCCCTGCGGCAGCATGCCGCATTCATAAGCAGAGTCCTTGATCGCACTTCGCCGCCCAGCCCGGCCGAGCGCGACGCTCGCGAGGAGCGTCACGACGGCAAAGCCGATGGCAACAACCGCCTGAATCAGGATCGGAAAATAATCCGAGAGCATGGCGCGGCGGCGCGGAGATTACTTCTTCTTTGCCGGCTTCGAGGCCTTCTTGGCCGGAGCAGCCTTCTTCGCAGGGGCCGCCTTCTTGGCGGGAGCGGGCTTGGCGGCCTTCTTCGCCGGAGCCGCTTTCTTCGCGGGCGCAGCCTTCTTCGCGGGAGCGGGCTTGGCGGCCTTCTTGGCCGGGGCAGCCTTCTTCACCGCGACCGGCTTCTTGACGGTCTTTGCCTTCGCGGCCTTCGCCTTCGGCGCGGCCTTCGAAACGATCTTCGTCGCGATCACGACCGCTTCAACCTTCTCAACGACGACGGGAGCCGGGGCCTCCACGACGATCGTTGGAACGGGTACAACGCTCGGAATCATCGGCGGCATCGGCTGCGGCAGAGCGCTCGCGATGTTTGGCTGACCGCGATACTCCTTGACGGTCTTCTTCACCAGACCGCGGGAGACCAGGTTCTGCAGCTTCTCATAAGCGCGCAGGCGGAGCATTTCTTCGCCCCCGCTCGCCGCATTCCGCGCGCGCAGATTCGCGTGCACCAGTTCAAAAAGTTGCTTGAACTCGAAGGATCGCTTCTGTGACAACACTGCCACGAGTTCTTCGGTGACGAGATCGGGGAGACGGCGGGAGAATGCGTTTTTCTTCGAGATAGCCATAGAGGTGGGGTGGATCTCCGCTTGCTGCGGGGAAGCCAACGACCATACTCGATTTTTCGCTGTTGGCGAGTCAGAATTTCCCGGTGGGACAGAAGGGGGCGCTCGGGAACGCCCATTCCATCAGTCCCGCCGTCTTCCGACGACCCCCCGCGATCCCTTACTCGTCGTCGTCGTCGCTCTTGCTGTCGTCCCCGTCCATCTCGTCATCGTCGTCGTCGTCCGACTTGGCCGTCGGCGCGTCTTTCTTGTCTTTCTTCGCATCGGGCGGCGTCGGCGTGGCCTTCTCCTTGCCCCCGGCGGGCGGAGCGGCGTTGGGCTTGGGCGCAGCGGCGCTTGCGGCCTTGGTAAAGGAGGGAATCGCTATTGCGGCCGTACCGGCAGCTCCGACGAGGAACTGCGGAATCGTCAGCGGGCCGCTCGATTCCAGCAGAAACCCATCCGGCGTCCGCTTGGTCGAGAGAGTCATCGGCAGCAGGTGCTTTGCGATCGCATCGACCGCCGGGAGCTTCTCCACATCCACCATCGCCTGGGCCTGGGGATTATCGGAAAGCAGCGGCGCGAAGTTGCGGGCGAGACCGTAGACCTTTTCGAACAGACCCTTGGTATCGATGTAGATGAGCGTCTGATCGGGCTTCGACGTGGCGAACGCGGTCTTGTAGGTCGCGAGCGTGTCGAGTCGGGGACTCGTGCCCTTGGCGCGCGTGATCGCGGTCCGGACATCGAGGGGGCTGAGGCCGACGAGGAGATGGGTCGCGGTGATCGCGACCGTCGGCGCGATGGGGTCGCCCTGCTTCTTCGGGGTGCGCGTCCGATACTCGACGCCTTCGTCGGTCTTGCTTTTCCAGTCGGCATCCTTCGAGTCGCCGGCCTTCGCGATGGCGCGGTCCACGAGGGCGATCGCGGCGGCGCGATCCTTGAGTTCAATGCTCAGGATGGGCGAGGGATACAGGGCGCCGGCCGTCCAGTCAGCCTGGAGGGAGGCCTCGTTGACGAGCGCGGCCTTGATCTCGGCGAGCTTGAAGCCGGATTTCTCGAAGTCGGCAATGAAGGCGGCGATCGGATCGGTCTTGTCTCCCGTGGTCTCATCCGGGAATTTCAGCATCGAAGTGAAATACAGGAGCGTGTCCGCCGAGGTGAACGGCATGGACTTGAACGAGAGGGATCCCGGTGCGCCGGTGAAACCTGGCGCGAGGACGAAGAGGGTGTCGCGCAGCTTTCCGCCGTCGAAGGCGGACGCCGCCGCGATGGCCTGCATCTTCTCCAGTTCGGCCTTCTGGGCCGCGGGGATTTTCTTGCCGCTCTGCTCCGCCATTTTCAGAATCATTGCGACGGTGGGCTTCGCTGCGAGGTACCAAAACGTTTCGACGCGCGCCGGCATCTTCGCGGCGGACGCGATGAAGTCGGGATTCTTAGAGAGGCACGCGCCGACGCCCTTGGTGTCGATGAGGTCGAGCGTCTTTTTCAGCGATTCGACATCATTCGCGATGAAGTACCAGTTGCCGGTGGTGCAGGAGGCGATCGTGCCGTTCTTCGTCTCGAGGGTGTCGAGAGTGCGGCTGCCGTGCGTGACGGTCGCGGGCTTGGATTGCGGATTGCTCTTCTGCGTCTCGGCGCGGGCCTTTTCAAGCAGCGCGGCGACATCCTCGGGCTTGCCGCTGAAGGCAAAGCCGCCCACGACTTTCGGCCGCTGGGGCTCAAAGCTCAGCACCGCGACGAAAGCGTTCTTCGGCCCGACCGCATCGAACTTGCCGAGCGCCGCCGTGACTTCGGCCGGGATCGGAGGGACGTTCGTGAGCGGCTTGGCGAAAAACGCCTGCACCTCGGGCTCCTGCCAGATCTTGAAGAGCACGGAATTTTTCCACTCGGCCGCGGCGCGTTTCGGGTCGGGAATGGAAAGAAAGGCGAAGGCGTCGCCCGGGACAATATCGGCGGCGGCCAGGTCCGGCGACACGGCGGCCGGGATCATCCCGGGGAGTAGTGCCGCCGCGAGGAGGGCACAGGAGGTGCGGAGAAGTTGGCGCGGGATCATGGTGGTTTCGCGCAGCTACCGCGTCTCCCCGCCCGCTGTCAACCATTCCCGGCGCGCCGGCCTTGCCTTTCGGGAGGGTACGCTATCCTCGCTCGCATGATCGCATTCCTCGCCGGCACTCTCATCGAGGCGCTCCCCACCCATGTCGTGGTCGACGTTCAGGGGGTCGGCTATGAGCTGCTGATTCCCCTCTCGAGTTATGACCGGCTCCCCGGCCCCGGCCATCCGATCCACATCCTGACCCACCTCCAGGTGCGCGAGGATGCCCACCTTCTCTACGGCTTCACCAGCGCGGGCGAACGCGATCTCTTCCGACTGCTGCTCAATAATGTCAGCGGCGTGGGCCCCAAGCTCGCGCTCGCGGTCCTGAGCGGGATGAGCGTCGCCAGCTTCAAGGGCGCGGTCGTCGCGGGGGACATCGCCTCCATTTCCAAGATCAAGGGCCTCGGAAAGAAGACCGCCGAGCGCATCGTCCTCGAGCTTCGCGACAAGGTGGGGGTCGCCGCCGCCTGGGAGGCGGCGAGTTCGGTGCATGCGCCCACCCCGATGGAAGCCGCGATGAATGATGCGGTGCTCGCGCTCATCTCCCTCGGCTACAAACAGGTCGAGGCTCACAAGGCGGTGAAGGCCGTGCAGGCCGACGGAGGAACCGGCGCGAGCGCCGAGGACCTCATCCGCCGCGCCTTGAAGCTGCTCGCGTGACGCACTGCGGCCCGCTTTCGGGTTGAACCGTCGCTCCCCGGCGCGATATTGTAACAACGATGAGCACACTTAGCGCGCCGCCCGCGGCCGTCTCCGCGGAGGCGCGGGTGGAGTTTGTGCGGCAAAGTTTTCCCGCCAAGGGATTGTTCGCCGAGAAGGAGTGGATGCTCTCCCCGGTCGCGTTCCCGCTCGCGCCGAAGCTGATGGAGCAGGTGGAGAAACTGGGGTACCGCCTCACGCTCTTCCAACGCGCCTGCAATCTGCTTTATCAACTGAGCGTCAAAGGCAAGCAGCCTGCCTGGGTGGCGGCTTATCTCGACGCCGGGAAGCCGGCTGAACTGGTCGCTCTTTCCCGCGAACCACGCTTCCGCGATCAAGTCGCCCGGATTATCCGGCCGGACCTTGTCCTCACCGAGGACGGCTTCGTCATCGCCGAGCTCGACAGCGTGCCCGGCGGGATCGGCCTCACATCCTGGCTGAACCGGACGTACGCTGCGCTCGGCGATCCGGTCATCGGCGGCGCGGAGGGGATGCTCGATGGTTTCCAGATGCTGCTGCCAGTCGGCGGCGGCATCCTCGTCGCCGAGGAAGCGGCGACCTATCGGCCGGAGATGGTCTGGCTGGCCGAGCAGCTTGATGCCCGCGCCGGGGTGACCGGCCGCTGGTGCGTGCTGCGGACGGATGGGAGCGACCCGCTCCCGGAAACAGGCTCGGTCTATCGATTCATCGAGCACTTCGACCTGCCGAACAACGCGATCACACCCGCGCTGACCGCCGCGGCGCGGGAGGGTCGGCTGACCGTCACGCCTCCTTTCAAGCCCCAGATGGAGGAGAAGCTCTGGTTTGCCCTGTTCTGGATGCGCCCGCTGCGGGCCTTCTGGCGGCGCGAACTGGGTGAGCGGCAGTTCCTCGAACTGCAGAAGGTCATCCCGCAGACGTGGATCCTCGATCCCGAGCCGCTGCCGCATTTCGCGGTGATTCCGGGGCTCGACATCCAGTCATGGAAGGATCTCGGCGAGCTGAGTCAGAAGCAGCGGGACCTCATTCTGAAAATCAGCGGATTCTCGGAACTGGCCTGGGGAAGCCGGGGCGTGGACATGGCGGCCGACCTGCCCCAGCACGAGTGGCGGGCGGCGGTGCAGCGCGCACTGGCGCGCTTCCCCACGAATCCCGTCATCCTGCAGCGTTTCCACAAGGGACGGCTCTTCGAGCACAGCTTCGCCGACCCGGAAACCGGGGCGTTGCGGACCATGCGCGGTCGCGTGCGCCTGTGTCCGTATTACTTCCTCGACGAAGCGGGCCGGGCCTCGCTCCACGGCGCGCTGGCGACGATCTGTCCGCCCGACAAAAAGCTTCTGCACGGGATGAGGGACGCCATCATCGTACCGGCCTCGCGGGGATAACGGCTCGGCCGGAATCGCGAGCGTCTGATACCGGACAACTGGGAGAGGCGAACGTCCCACGTTGGCAGTCTTCGGCTCTTGCTGCCCAGTCCGCGCCCGTTGAAAGCTTCCCCCCGGATTTTCAACTTCCCTGCGAACTGGGCAGCTTGGTCAAGCCAAGTCCGGTTTCCCGGACGCAGAAAGCTTTAGCAATGGCAGTGCCACGTCACGGTTCGATCCCAGAGCTCCTCGCCAACGCTTTCGTTTACAGAAGTTTGTGAAGGCGAAAAGTTTCCCGCGATGTTCCGCTGGGCGATGTCCCGCAACGCGGTTGGTGAGACGGCTGGCGATAATTGACCGGGGGCGTCGGGAATCGCCCAATCGCGACGTGAGCGTCATTGGATGACGACTTCTCGTCTTACCGTTGGAGTTTTTGGAGTCGTGACTGTTCGCCAAGCACACGCGCCATCACGCGGTCCACGTGCCGTAAGCCAAAGGCCCGCAGACAGCCCAGCCCAGGGCAGAGCGAGTCTGCGAGCGCCGCCCTGGGTCCCCCCACCGATTCCATAGCCCTGAAGGGGCGCCACAGAGAGCGCGGCGCCGGAGGTGACACCCCAAGCGATGCTCCGTCCCCCTGGGGCCTGGAGCTTTAAAAACCTCGCGACCCAGGGCGGCGCTCGTGCCTCGCTTTCCCTGGGCTGGCTTGCGCCCGGCCGTTGGCCTGATGATCATCACCTTTCCTCGTTCACTCCATCGTGCGAGAAGCGCTCTGCGGGTCGGTTGTCTGAGCCTGCTGCCGCTCTCTCGTGCGCCGCCTGCAGAGCGCTGCCGGTTCACCCGAAGCTATTCCAGAGCACCGGACTCGCGCCCGTCAGCCTCCGAGACCGGCCCACGGCCCGCGCTACCCGCCTCAATCAGGACGGCCCTCTCCGGAGTGAATCGCCATCATGCGCTGGGCGATGTCATAGATCCGGCCTCGCAGCACCTGCGGGTCCATCACTTCGCACTGATCCCATTCGAGGATGAAGCTTTCGAGATCGCGGGTGAGGACGAGTTCCATCGTGAGATCCACGGAGCCATCGGGTCCGGGGGGAAAGATTTGCTCCGATTGGTGCCAGCTTCGCGTGGGGATGTAGGTCGCATCGAGTCCATGGAACCGGAGGCGCACGAGCCGGGCGGTGCGGCCGCCGTAGATTCCCGGGGCGGCGAGGAAGCGGCGATGAGTGGCATCGCAAACCTTCCAGTGCGCCTGCCGCTGTCGCTCCGCCGCCATCTCCTTCGCCGTCTTGGGGACTTTGGTGCGCTTCTTGGGCTTGGCGGGCTTCCCCCGCTTCGTTTTCCCGCCCGCTTCAGGTGGTTTCGGGGCCGGAACGGATGCGTCCGGACCGGGAGACTTTCCCGATTTCCGGGACTTGGGCGGGGGCGCTGGCTTGGCGGAGGCCGAGGTCTTCACCGGCTTCGGCACCTTCCCAGACTGGCTGGGATCCTGCGGTCCGACGGACTTCGCTTTTGGCTTCTTCTTCGCCATAACTTCTCATAGGGCGCGCGGCTCCCTCGAACAAGCCGGATCCGTCAGGCGGAAGCCTCCTTCCGCCGCTCCGGGCTAGCGCAGGCCGGGGATGGGACCATAGCCGGAAAAGTCGGGGGCGTGGTCGGCGGCGGGCTGCGTGCGCTGCTGCATGGTGGGAACCTTAAAGTCGAAAACGCTCACGCCGTTCTGTTTGACTCCGTTGAAGGTGCGCCCGTTGCTCGCCCCAAACATGAGCCGTTTGCCGGTCTTCTTGTCGGTCCCGAGATAGATCATGGCATGCGTGACCGGCGGGTCGCGCTGCGCGTCATACGTCCCGGTCCAAAACATCAGATCGCCCGGCTGGAGTTCGGCGAGCTCGAAGGTGTCGTCCCGTTGACTCAGGACGGCGAAAAACCGGGACTTCCGGCGCACCCAGACATATTGCTCATTCGCCTGGCGGGGGACGTCAGAGAAGCCCGCGTCGCGAAGGACGAAGGAGATCGTCCCGCTGCAATCCATCCCACCGCTCCCCGGATCGGCACTTCCGTAAGTGTAAGTCAGGCCGCGGCGCGTGAGCGCGAGCGCGCTCTCGATCAGCCGCCGGACCTTCTCCGGCTGCGCGCTGAATTCCTTGAGCTCCGCGCTGTCGATGCTGGCCGTCGTCCCGCGCACCGGACCAGGAGAGGGCGCGACCGACGCCTCCGACCGGGCGCTGGCGGCGGAGGCTTCGGCGGCGGCGGACTTTTTTGCGCCTTTCCCACTGGGTGGCGTCTTCTTCCCCGTCGTCTTGGCCGCCGGCGTTGGCTCCGTCTTCGGGGTTGGCGTGGGAGTTGGTTCCGGCGTCGGGGTTGGCGTGGGCGAAGGCGTGGGCGTGGGCGTTGGTTCCGGCGTCGGGGTGGGAGTCGGAGTCGGGGTCGCGGCTTTCCGGGCCGCGCTCCTTTTTGGAGTCGGGGTCGGCGTGGGCTTCGCGCGCGGTTTCCGTTTCGTGGTCGCGGTTTTCTTCGCCGGCTTCTTTCCGAAGAGATCGTCGAGGATGTTTTCCGCGGCGAGCGGCTGGGCCAGCGCCGCGACGAACAGAAGGAGAAGGCAGCGGGAGAGATGCAGGATCGTCATCGTGTGGAATGCTGGCGCGATCCGGCCCGCGCGTTCATGTTTTCTACCGCCCCGCTCTTCGAACGACTTGGTGGACGCCGCAAGCTCGACATCCTCCTCTTCAATTTCTACGCGACGCTCCGCCTGCATCCGGTGCTCGGACCGATCTTCGAGGCTCACGTCTCCGACTGGTCTTCGCATCTCGGGGTCGTGGCGGACTTCTGGCAGCTCCAGACCGGCGGGCCGTCCGCCTACCGCGGGCGTCTCCTCGCCGCGCACTCCCCGCTCCGTCTCGGCGGTCCGCACTTCGCCGCGTGGCTGGCGCAGTGGCGTCAGAGCTGTCACCTGCATTTCGAGGCGCCGGTCGATGCCGAGATGATCGCCCTCGCGGAGGGGCTGGCGATCCGGATGCAGGCTTCTTCCTCGTGACACGCGCCCGCATTCCCCTGCGGGCGAACCGGGCCTACGCTCAAACAAGATGAAAACGTTCGTGCGACTGGCGTCCCTCCTCAGCTTCACGGCGCTCGCGCTGACGGCCCGGGCCGATTTTTCCCCGACCTGGATCAATGACGCCTACTGGGCCGATGGAAAGGCGGAGTTCCTGATCTACGAGGGGACCGAGGCGCGCTACGGCAAGCCGCAACCGGCGGAGGTCATCCATATTTTCGTGCAGGAAAACTTCGCGCCCGAGGCGCTCGTCAAAGCGGATGATTGGGGGAAGGCGGGAGCGTATCCCGTGCTGAAGCTCAATCAGATCATCCGGGTCCAGACCGGCCTGTACGTCTACCAGCAGATGCACTCGAACTTCTGGAAACAGGCCGATGGCAGCCTCGCCAAGTGGTCGCTGACGAGCAACGACTCCTGCGGAAACACGTGGAAGATCGGCGAGGCGAAAGCCGGTGGCTGGACCTACCGCTTCGAAACCTACTGGGAGGGAATGGTGAAAGGGGAGGAAACTGTCGGAGCGCGTGAGGGCGCCATTTTCTACGATGAATTGCCGGCGCGGGTGCGTTCCCTCGACTTTTCCCAAACCAGTCCGACGAAGGTGAGGATGGCGGCTTCGGTCATCGGATCGAAGAAGGATCAGATCGAATTTCGGGAGGCGACCTTCACCCACCGCGCGGAGGGCGGCCGCATCGTGGTGGAGGTGGCGCACGCGCGCGGCAAGGACACGTTCATCGTCGATGCGAAATTTCCGCACCTCATCCGCGAATGGCGCGCCTTCGATGGGGGCGTGCTCACCCTGAAGCACGCGCTAAAGGTCCCGTACTGGGAGCTCAATCAACCGGGCGATCGCGAGCGGGCGCTCAAAGATCCGGCGAACCAGATCCCGTAACCGGGACACCGGGAGATTTTTTACTGGAACGTTTTTTCGGCGGCTCTATCAGCGTTGGACAGCGTCCCCGCGCGATCTCCTGAATCCTCCCGATCTCTCCGCTCATGCCCTCCTTCGACATCGTCTCCGAGATCGACAACCAGGAAGTCGATAACGCGCTCAATCAGGCGCGGAAGGAACTGGTCTCCCGTTTCGATTTCAAGGGCGCCGAGCCGAAGATCGAGTGGAACGAGAAGGAAAGTAAAATCATTCTCACCGCCATCGACGGGGCGCGGCTGAAGTCGTTGAACGAAGTCGTCATTGGCAAGCTCGCGCGCCGAAACGTCGATCTGCGGAACGTGGATCGCGGCGAGCCGATGATCTCCTCGGTGGGTCACGCGCGGCAGGAACTGAAGATCAAGCAGGGGATCGAGGGCGCGAAGGCGAAGGAGATCGTGGGCGCGATCAAGGCCAAGGGCCTGAAGGTGCAGGCCGCGATCCAGGGCGTGGAGATCCGCGTAAGCGGAAAGAAGCGGGACGATCTCCAGGATGTGATCGCCTTCTGCCGTGGTCAGGATTTTGAGGTGGCGCTGCTGTACAAGAATTTCCGGGATTAGCCCGGCTTGATCGGCGCGAAGAGCAGCCGCAGCACCGCTGCGCCGCCCATCGTGGCGAGCGGAAGCACGAGGGGCAGCCAGAGACGCGTCTGATCGAAGATGAACATCGCGCCCATCGCGTAGATCCCGAGCCCGATCACCGCCGCGCCGATCGCGCCGCCGCGGGAACAGCCGAAGATCCAAGCCCCGGCGAGGCTCGTGCCGATGAGGAGCAGGAGCGCCTCCCAGGTTCCCGGCAAGAGCACGAACTCGCTCCGCTGAATGGTCGCGATGCCCGCGGCAAGCCAGTCGGCGGGCGTGCGCGCGATTCCATCCGCGGCCGCGAGTTTGCGCACGGCGCCGTCGGTCCGGCCGAAGAGCGCCACGCCGCCCTTCGCCGGCGGGCGCAGGTTTGCGGTGGCCGTCGTGCCGGAGCCCGAGGCGAGCAGCAGCAGATCATCGAGACCGAGGCGGGCCACGCGCTTCGCGGCGCGCGGATCGAGCAGCATCCGGCCTGATTCGTCGATCGGGATGCGGCGCAGGTCGCCGAGTTGAATGTGGGATCCGAGCCAGACCGTGACGCGGTCCGGGGTGAGTTGCAGGTGCAGCAGCGCGGCGCGGAGGACGAAGCCCGGCAGCACGCGACCCCGGCAGCGAAAAAGCAGCGGCACGGCGCGCGGTGCGGCGCCGGCGAGGTTGGTGGGTCCCAGTTCGGGAGCGAGCGCGGCGAGTTCCGGTGCTGGGCGCGCAACAATGTCATCAAACTCCGGGATCAGCGCCAGATCGCCGCGCACTTCCCGCAGCCCCGGAGGCAGCGCCGTCCCGGCCACGGTCTCGGCTTCCACGTCCGTCGAGGCGCTGCGGCCGAGCTGGCACCCCAGGAGCAGCTTGGGAACGGCCAGCGCGCGATTTTCGAGGATGCGGATCTGATCCGCCTGGGCGGCGGGGAAAGCGAGCGCTGGCTCCACCGCGACGACGGCGGGCGCGAACGGCTCGAGGGCCTGCAGACCGAGCGCATACTCCAGCGCCGGGAGCGGCCACTTCGGCGGGGAACCGAGCACGGCATCGTTGATCTCGATGAGCGTCAACGCCGCATCGGCCGGGGGTACATCCGCTCCCCGGGCGTTGGCCGCCATCCATTCGAGGAAGGTCGCGTCGATCTGGGCGACCGGTGAATCGCCGCGTGATCCCTCCCGCCAAACCCAGCCGCCAGCGAGCAGCAGAACAAGCAGGGGCCAGGCACGCGGGGTCATCGGAGAGCGAAAGTAGCCGACGATTACGGCGCGCGCAGGGTCACATCGAAGATCTCCCGCTCACCCGGTGGCACGGTCCCCGGCGCCACCCCGGCATACGCCCGGAACGGAGCGACCGC
Source organism: Chthoniobacterales bacterium (assembly GCA_038322235.1). GTDB lineage: Bacteria > Verrucomicrobiota > Verrucomicrobiia > Chthoniobacterales > SZAS-18 > SZAS-18. Next base: position 286,147 of record JBBQFQ010000001.1, on the reverse strand, counting down.
CGATCCGGGCAGCTTCAGGGAAATCCGGCGCACGCGTTCGGAATCACGCAGCCCTTCGATTGCCGTCCCGCCGAGTTCCCGCGCCTTCGCGAGCAGCGCGTCGCGCTTGAGATCGAGTTGGTCGGCCGCGCACAGCACTTCGAAATCGAAGTCCGCCATCGCCGCCGGCGGCGGAAGCGCCTGCACCGCGGCCCGCTCGACGGCTCCGCGGAGCGACTCCTCGCTCGCGCCGCTCGCGGGTGCGGGCGGCGTGGGCCGACGGCACCCCGGCAGCATCAGCAGCAGCAGCAGTCCGAAGACCGACAGGAGGGAGCGGGATCGCGGCACGCCGGACGCAATCGCCGAGGCCTTCTCCCGCGCAAGCCGAAAACCGCCGCTCGAGCGCGGGTGCAATCCGCGCGTGGAGCGGAGTTTCCCTGTTCTCCGGCGGCGCTTTGTGGCAATGCATGCGGCGTTCCCTCCCCACCATGGACCGCCGATTTTTCCTCGCCGCCCTCCTCGCCGCGCCGGCCCCGCTCTTTGCCCAGGCGCCCGCGGGCGCCGCCGTCGCACCTGAGGTGGCCATCAGGCAGTCCGCCGCCCTCTTTGACGCGGGCCGATACGCGGAGGCGGCGGAATCCTACGCAAAATTTCTCAAGGACTACCCGACGTCGCAGCAGGTGGTCGAGGCGGGCTTCCGTTTCGGCTACGCGCTGTTCCTCTCCGGAGAGTTCGACGAAGCGGCCGCGCAATTCCGGAAGCTGATCGCGGCGCCCACCTCCTCGCCGGAACTGGTCGAGACCTGCCAGGCGCTGCTGCCGGTCGCACTGGCGCAAAAGGCGGGCGCGCTCCCGGCGGGCGACGCGAAGAGGAAGGCGGCGTTCGAGGAATCGATCAAGGAAGCCGGGGCGTATCTCGCGAAGTATCCGAATGGCGCCGAGGTGGAGAACATCCGCTACAACCGCGCCGCCTCGCTCTACCAGATCGCCAGCTATGCCGAGGCGGCCAATGACCTCCGGGCCAATCTTCAGGCCTTCACGGGCCGGAGCGATTCGTATCTCGATTCCGAGTACCTCCTCGCTCTCACGAACGCGACCCAGGGCACGTTCAACCAGGCGACCGACAAGGCGGCGGCGCTGAAGTTTTTTGCCGAGGCCGAGAAACAGCTCGGGGACATCATCGCGAAGCGGACCGACCTCCCGCTCGCCAACGACGCGCAGTTTCAACTCGGTGAAGTCCTGCTCGCGCGGGCCGGCGTGGTGACCGACGCTGAGCGACCGGCGGTCTATCAACAGGCGCTCACCGCCTACCGCGCGGTGCAACCGAAAGCCGTGATGATCGCGGCGCAGCAGGAACGCATGAATGGCATTCTCGCCCGCATCCGCGGCGCCGCGGGGAACGCGATCGAGGCGCGGCGGCTGGGCTCGCTGCGTCTGCGCGAAGCCCAGAAGCTCGGCGTGCTGAACGCCCGCGAGGATCAGCGGCTGAACGCCCTGCTGAAATGCGGCGAGGTCTTCTTCCAGCTCGGGAAGTACGATGAAACGCGGACGCTGGTGACCGCGCTGGCTCCGCGCGCGACGAAACCGGAGCACGAAAAGAGCGTGCTTTATCTCCTCGCGATGACCTACGCGATGCAGGGGAACGTGGACCGGGCGATCGCCGCGCAGGCGAAGTTCGCCGAGAATTTCAAGGGCGATCCGGCGGGCGCGCCCCTCGCTCTGACGCTCGGCAATCTCCTCAACTCGAAGGGTGATGCCGCCCGCGCGAAGGGGTATCTCGACGAAGCGCAGACCCTCGCCCCGCAGGGTGAGGTGGCCGAAATCGCCCTGCTCGAGCGCGGTCGATCGCTCGCCGCGACGGGAAAATTCGACGATGCGCTCAAGATCTTCGACGACTTCCTGAAGACGAATCCGAAACCGGAATCGGCTGCCGTCGCGGAGCTGGCCCGGGCGCGTTTGCTGCGGGACAAGGGTGATCTCCCGGGAGCCCTCGCCGCGTTCACGATAGTGCGCGACGCCTTCGCCACGCGGCCGCAGGCCGAGGAAGCGGCATTCTTCCTCGGCATCGTGAAGAATGCCCTCAAGGACTCGCCGGGCGCGATCGCGGATCTGCGCGCGTTTGTCGCGAAGTATCCGAAGTCGCCGCTCGCTCCAGGCGCACTCCTCACTGTCGCCCAGGCCCAGCGGGCGGCCGGACAAAAGGAGCTCGCCCTCTCCACCTTGCTGCAACTCCCCTCGCAATACCCCGAGAGTAAAGAGGTCGGTTTCGCCTATTTCCAGCGGGCCGATATCTACGCGGCGGAGAACAAGCCGGACCAGGTCATCGCGACGCTCCAGGAATTCATCACCAAATTCCCGGCGGACGAAAAGGTCTTCCCCGCGATCGACTCCATCGCTGCGGTGCAGGTTCGCGCCGGGCAGGTCGATGCGGCGGCGGCGACCTACCAGGGATTCCTCAACCAGAATCCGTCTGCGCCGAACGCCCCGGTCGCGGTGCGGAAGATCGCGGAGCTCTACCGCGCGAGCGCGGCCCAGATGGGTCGCTTCGCCGGACTCGACGAAGCGAAGAAGGCGGCCTGGAACGCGGCCCTCGCCAAGGCCGTCGCGGCCGTGGAGCAGCTCGTGGAGAAGTTCCCGAAGGACGCCGCTCTGGCGCTCGGGCTCGAGACGTTTCAGGACGTGCAGCAGATGTTCGTGGATGCGGGCGTGAAACCCGCCGCGCAGGTCGCCGACGCCTTTCGCGGGCTGGCCGAAAAGGCGAAGGGGGAGAAGGCGGCTACGAGCCGCATCGCGTTCCGGCTCGCGGCGCGCAGCGGCAGCGCGGTCGAGATGAAGGCGAACTTCGACGCCGCGCTCGCGTACAGTCCGGCCTCGCTGGATGCCTACGGCCAGTCGCTCCTCAAGGCGGGGGAGGTGGCCGAGGCGGAAAAGGTGTATCGCAAGTTGCAGACCGATTTCCCGAATCCGGCGGGCGTCGCGCCCGCGCAGGCCCCGCGCGAGATTCAGGAAGCGCAGGCGACCGCGCTTTACGGACTGGGGCGCATTGCCGAGGCGAAGAAAGACACCGCGGCGGCGGGGAAGCTTTTCGACCAGCTCAAGCAGCTCTACCCGTGGTCACCGAAGATCGCCGAGGCGAATCTCGGGATCGCGTTGAACCTCAAGGAGCAGGGGAAGACCGAGGAGGCGATCGCCCTGCTCTCGCAAGTCGCGCGGGCCACGACGGCTCCCGCGGAGGTCCGGGCGCGCGGCATGCTCGCGACCGCGCAGATCTTTCAGGCGAAGAACGAGGCGAAGGGCGCGATCGACACCTACCTCAAGATCGCGCAGTTCTATCCCACCACACCACAGGCCGCGGAGGGACTGCTTGTCGGTGGAGAACTGCTCGAGCAGCAGGCCACGACCGTGGCCGATCCGGTGGAGAAGGCGCGCCAGCTCGGCGTCGTCCGGAAGGCCTACGAAGATCTGATCGCTCGTCATCCCGGAGCACCCGGAGTCGACGAGGCGAAGCAGCGGCTCGCCGGGATGGCGAAGTAGGGGCAAATTCCGCTGATGACCAAAATCGAGCGGGCGGCGCAACTCGTCGAGCGGCTGCCGCGAATCTATCCGGACGCGCACTGCGAGCTGGATTTCACGAATCCGCTCGAGCTCCTCGTCGCCACGATTCTCTCCGCGCAGTGCACCGACGTGCGCGTGAATCTTGTCACGAAGGTCCTCTTTCAGCGCCTGCGAGTCGCGGCCGACTATGCCGGGGTGCCGCTCGCCGAGCTGGAGGAAATGGTCCGGACGACCGGCTTCTTCCGGAACAAGGCGAAGAACATTCAGGAGGCCTGTCGCGCGCTTTTGGCCCGCCACAGCGGCGAGGTCCCGCGCGACATGGCGGCCTTGCACGCCTTGCCGGGAGTGGGACGGAAGACCGCGAACGTCGTGCTCGGGAATGCGTTTGGGATCAATGAAGGCGTCGTCGTCGACACCCACGTCGGCCGGTTGTCGGCGCGGCTCGGACTGACGAAACAGACCGACCCGGTGAAGATCGAGGCGGAGCTGATGAAGTTGATTCCACGGGAGTCGTGGACCCTTTTCAGCCACTGGCTGATCTTTCACGGTCGCCGGCGCTGCAAGGCGCAGAACCCGGACTGCGCCGGCTGCGAACTCCGCGACTCTTGCCCGAGCGCCGACCGCGTTGGTTCCAGGGTGGAGAAACCCGCGAAGTCTTCGCAGGGCGGATAGACGCAGGCTGCTCCGGCCCGTCGGACCCGCTCCCGGCCCGGGCTTGATCGCGATGAGCGGCAGACGATGACATCATTGGGTGGTTCGAAAGAAATATAGCGCTGTGCATTGCACGACATGTATGTCGTGTGTTATGGCTCCGGATGGCTCTGGATGCGCTCCTGATCAATCTGCTCAATCCGCCGGTCCTTTTTTTCTTCCTCGGCTTCTTGGCGGTCTGGGTGCGGTCGGATTTGGATCTTCCCGCTCCCCTGCCGAAGGCTCTCTCGATCTATCTCCTTCTTTCCATCGGCTTCCGCGGCGGCGTGGAACTCTCGCGCGGCGGCGGCGGCGCCCACGTTTGGGGCACGCTGGCGGTCGCGATCGCCATGTCGTCCGTCGTTCCGCTCCTGGCATTTTTCGGACTGCGCCGGCGATTCGATGTTCCAACTGCCGCGGCCATCGCGGCGACTTACGGCTCGATTAGCGCGGTCACATTCATCGCGGCGACTTCTTTTCTCCAGACGTTGCAGGTCCCCTTTGGCGGGCACCTCATTGCCGCGATGGCCTTGATGGAATCGCCCGCCATCCTGATCGGAATCGCGCTCTGTCGACACTACGCCCCGCAAGCCGGAGACAACGGGCGTCGCGGCTGGCGCAACATCATCCGGGAAGCCTTCTTCAACGGCTCAGTCTTCGTGCTGCTGGGCAGTCTTGCGATCGGCGCGATCACGGGTGATCGGGGACGCGAGGCGCTCGCCCCCTTCACGGAAGGACTCTTCAAGGGACTCCTCTGCCTCTTCCTCCTCGATATGGGTCTGGTCAGCGCGCGCCGGATCGGGGCCCTTCGGCAGATGGGCGCATTCCCGATCGTCTTCGGCGTGGCGCTTCCTCTCCTCGCGGCCGCGATCGCGATTGGCGTGTCGGTGGGAATGGGACTCCCGCGCGGAGATGCGCTGCTCCTGACGGTGCTTTGTGCGAGCGCTTCCTACATCGCCGTGCCCGCAGTCTTCCGCTCGGCGGTGCCGGAGGCAAACCCCGGCGTTTATGTGCCCATGTCTCTGGCCGTGACGTTCCCCTTCAATATCGTTTTCGGGCTGCCGTTGTATTACTCTCTCATCAGCCGCGTGATTCCCTGATCCATGGAAAATGTCATCCGCATCGAAATCGTCACCGATGGACTCGAAATGCGCGAGGTCATCGCCCTCTTGGGAGAGATCGGCGTCTCCGGCTACACGCTCATCCCCCGGGTGGAGGGCAGAGGCGGCCGCGGGTGGCAGGGCGGCGATCAATTGACCGACGCTTTCGCGAACAGTGCCGTGATGACCGCGTGCGATCCCGTCACCGCCGAGCGCATCGTGAGCCGCATCCGGCCTCTCCTGAAACGACACGGCGGGATTTGTCTGCTCAGCGAGGCTCGCATGGTCAAACACTGAAGACGTCGGATGACTTAATCGATCAAGTGTCCCGACGTGCTGAGCACGTACCACGACTTGATCGATCAAGTGCCCCGACGTGCTGAGCACGTGCCACGATTTGATCGATCAAGTGCCCCGGCGTGCTGAGCACGTACCACGACTTGATCGATCACGTCCCATGACTTGATCGATCACGTCGTGAAGTTGAGCCGTAATCCCCTGATTTGCGGTCGGAAACGAATGGGATACGTGTTCACTTCGGGGCGGTTTTTGAGCCTCCATCGGCGTTTCCCCGCCGGGGGGCTTGGCATCCGCCCGCGGGGTGGGCAGGGTGCGCGGGGGGCAACGTGACCGGCATCTTCCTCGGCGCGGCGGCGTCGTCACCCGGATGCCTGCTTGCGCATGGGCGCCGCGGCTCCGATTAGTCGCGCCGCATGAGCAACGATCTCGCCCAGCGCATCCGGGCGCGCGCCAAGTTCCTCTTTGAAGGAGAAAAGAAGTGGTTCCTCAAGGGAATCACCTACGGACCCTTCAAGCCGGATGCCGACGGCGACTACGTCGGCACCCCCGAGCGGGTGACGCGCGATCTGGCGATGATGCAGGAGTTGGGCATCAACACGCTCCGCGTTTATCACGTCCCGCCGGCGTGGTTCCTTTCCTGCGCGAAGGAGGCCGGGATGCGGGTGCTCATCTCGATCCCCTGGGCCGAGCACGTTCATTTTCTCGATGACGCGAAGATCCGGCGCGAGGTCGTTCGCACGATCGAGGAGGCCGTGCGGCGGCACAAAGGACATCCGGCGATCCTCGGGTATCTGGTGGGCAACGAGATCCCGACCACGATGGTCCGCTGGCTGGGCGTGCGGCGGGTGACGGAATTTCTGGAAGAACTGGTCAACCGGTGCCGGAAGATCGATCCCGACGCGCTGTATTCCTACGCGAGCTATCCGCCGACCGAATACCTCCTGCCGCAGAACGTGGATTTCTTCACGTTCAACGTCTACCTGCATCGGCAACAGGACCTGAACAATTACCTCCTGCGTCTGCAGAATCTCGCGGACGACAAGCCGCTGATGCTGGGGGAATTCGGGATGGATACCATCCGCCACACCGAGGACGAGCAGGCGGAAATGCTTTCCTGGCACGTCGATTCCGTGGTGCGCTGCGGTCTCGCCGGGGCCGTGGTGTACGCTTGGACGGACGAGTGGTTTACCGGCGGGATGGAAATCACGGATTGGAATTTCGGGCTCGTGACGCGCGACCGGAAGCCAAAGCTGGCCTTCGCGGCGATCCGGGAAAAGTGGGGCACCGATGACCCCGTCACCTCACGGGTGAAGCTGCCGTCGTATCCGAAGGTCAGCGTCATCGTCTGCTCGTACAACGGCGCGAGCACGCTCGGCAACTGCCTTGAATCGCTCATGCACGTGAACTATCCGAACTACGAGGTGGTGCTCGTGGACGACGGCAGCACGGACGAGACCCCGCAGATCGCGGCGAAATACGAGGGCCGGATCGTCAGCATCAAGCAGAATAACATGGGCCTGAGCTACGCCCGCAATGTCGGGGCGCGGGCGGCGACGGGCGACGTTTTTGCCTACACCGACGGCGATTGCATGGCCGATCCCGACTGGCTCTATTATCTCATCGGCACGCTCCTGAGCGGCGACTTCGCGGGCGTGGGTGGACCGAATATTTCCCCGCCGGCCGCGAATTGGATTCAGGCGTGCGTGAGCGCGGCGCCGGGCGGCCCGAGTCACGTGTTGCTCACTGACACCGTCGCCGAGCACATCCCGGGGTGTAACATGGCGTTCCACCGCTGGGCGTATTTTCAGGTGGGCGGGTTCGATCCGTTCTACCGCAAGGCCGGTGACGACGTGGACTTTTGCTGGCGGCTCCAACAGAGCGGCGGCGCCATCGCCTTCAGTCCCGCGGCAATCGTGTGGCACTACCGGAGGTTCACGCTCCAGGCCTTCAAGAAGCAGCAGGAGGGCTACGGCGAGGCGGAGTCGATGCTCCGGTTTCAGCACCTGATTTTCTTTGGTCCGACCGGCACGGCGCAGTGGAAGGGGAATATCTACGGAACGCCCCGGTTCACCTGGCTGATCAACAAGCCGATCGTCTATCACGGCATCTTCGGACACGGGCTGTTTCAGTCGATCTACCCGACCCCCCGCTCGGAGATCGCCAGCTATGTCTCGAGTGTGGAGTGGTTCGCGCTGACGCTCTTTCTGTTCGTGATGAGCGTGCCCTTCCAGTCGCTCCGGATGGTGCCGTATCTCATGCTGCTGGCGACGGTGCTCGTCGCGCTGGGCTACATGATCCATGCGCGGATCGAGCAGAAATTCGACACCGTCGCGGCCCGTCTGCTGGTCTTCGCGCTGGCGTTCTGGCAGCCGCTCGCCCGGGGTTGGGCGCGGTACTCGACCTGGCTAAAATTCAAGCGCACGCCAGCCACGGTCATCGCCTCGACCCAGGATGTGCCGAAGGACAAGGCGCCGGCGAGATTTCAACTGAGCCACCACGAATATTGGAACGAGGCAGCCGTCGGCCGGGAAGTCCTGCTGACGGAGTTTATCAAGGCGCTGGAGACCGAGGGCTGGCGATACTCCTGGGACACCGGCTGGCGGGATTGGGACGTGCAGGTCTACGGTTCGTATTGGTGGCAGGTGAAGATGAAGACCGTGACCGAATATCACGGCGGCCCGAAGGCCCTGACCCGCGTCAAGCTGTGGCTCTCGCCCGTCTTTACGACCGTCCTGCTGGGCGTCGTGATCGGGACCTTGCTGATCTACCGGCTGAGCACGCTTCCCTGGGTGGAGCTGTGGGATGGTCGGGTGATCGTGCCGCAGTGGAGCGTACTCACGCTGTTGGATCACGGCGTGCTGGCGTTCGTGCTCGCGCTGCTTCTCTTCCTTTTCATTCGGGCCTTTCGCCTAAAGCTCCGGGTTTCGGATCTGGTCACCGCGGCCGGCCGGCGGATCGGCCTCGGTCGCGTGCACAAGGGTAAAGCTGACTGGCGTCCGCCCGAGAAGGCCGTCGCGAAACCGGCTGACGTCGAAGGCGGGACCTCCGTCAGCGTCAGCGCCGGGGCCGGGGGCGACGAAAGCTCCCCGGTCTCGCCGGGCGCCAAAGACTGATCAGTGCCCGCCGTAGGTTCGCCAGTCCTCCGGGGCTGGCGGCACGTGAGTGGTGCGACGGCGGCGCGACAGCACGGCGTTGATCTGGCGGAGCAGGCGCTCCTGGCGGTAGGGCTTTGGGATGAAACCGTTCAACCCCTTCATCAGCATGGCGCTGACTTTGGCCGGCTCCGAGAATCCCCCGCTCACGACCACCGCTGCCTCCGGGTGGAGCGCCCGGATTTCCCCGAAAATCTCTTCGCCCCCGATCTGCGGCATTTGGACTTCGATCATGACGAGATCGATAAAGCGGCCGGTCCGACGGTAGATTTCCAGGGCGGCCATTCCATCCCGGCACGCGATGACCCGATAGTCGTCGGCGGTGAGCAGGGCCTCGGCAAGGTGGAGCGCCTTGATGTCGTGATCGACCACAAGGACCAGGCCCTTTTGCCCCGTCGGATTGGAGATCTCGATGCCGCTGAAGTCCGGCCCTGGCATCGGCCCGGGCCCGGCTACCGGCTCCGGCGGCGCAGATATCGGCAGCGGCGGCGGCAAGGCGGCGACCGCCGACCCCACCGGTTCGGAGACATTTGGCCGTGGTCGTTCGGGTTCGACCGGTGGGGGAGGAGGCGCGGGCGGAGCCTGCGCCTGGGCATCGAGCCTTTCGAGCGCTTCCCGCAGCCGGGCCATCTGGCCGTGCAGTTGCATCTCGGCGTTTTGCGCGACCTCGGCTCCTGCCACCATGCTGACCGTGAAGTCATGGAGCATGTCGCCCGGCTGGGTGCAGCCGACGACGATCCCGCCGTATCCGACAATCTCCTGAAGTCGCGCATGCAATTCATCCAGCACGAGCTGAACTTCTTCGAGTTCGATCAAGATCGGCATGGCAGGGACGGGAACGGGTAGCGCAGCAGGCCGCCGGGGGATCATCAAGCAATTTCCGGCCCAACGGCGAATGCGACCGGGAGGGCTCGAGCTCGCTCAGGCGATCTCGGTCCCGAAGAAATCGCGCAGGACCTGGCGATAGACGTCGCGCTTCACCGGGGGGACCCATTGGTGACGGACGCGCGACGGCAGGACCCAGCGCACGCTCTTGAACTCCGGGTTCTCCGTGGCGACGTTTACCTTTTCCGGGGGCGCGATGAGATCACAAAGGAAGTAGTATTGCTCCTGGCCGCGGTAGCCCTGTTTCCGCCGTCCGCCGGTGAAGAGGTAGCGATACGGTCCGCGCTTGAGAACGACGCGGTAGTCCTCTGGTTCGAGCGAGATCTCCTCGCGCAATTCCCGCGGGAGAGCTTCCTCCGGCGTCTCGCCCGGGTCGCGACCGCCCTGCGGAAACTGCCAGGAATCCGGGTAGTCACTGCGCTCCCCGAGAAGAATTCTTCCCTGCTCGTCGCGAAGGATGGCGGCGACGTTTGGTCGGTAGATATGGAGGTCGCCCAGTGGGACGATCATGCGCGTACGAACATCATGACCGACCCGTCGCGTTTGGCAATTTATTCACCTGTCTTCGCCCCGGTCAGCCCGCGTCGCGAGCGGCCGACCCCTCTCACCGGGCGCCCCACGATCAGCTTCGGTAGGATTCCACCACGAGCTCGCTGAGAAACTTGTCGGGATTCCCGATCGCCCCGGCGGGCAACTCGAAGGCGGCCCGGCCGGTATTCTTCTGAATGAGAGTCAGGCCGAACTGATAGTCCTTGAAAAGGCGCTCGCAGAGCGGTCGCAGGCTGGTCTGTTCGGCCTTGGCCCGCTGGACGAGGGCCGACTTCGCCTCGAGCGTGAAGGTCAACTCGACCCCGTATTTCCCGGAAAAATCCCGCGCGAACGCTTCCGCCTCGCCGGCGAGCTGCTCGTCCAGTTTGACACGGCCCTCCTCAAGCAGCCGGGTCAGCGCAGCCGGCGGATCCTGCAGGACGGCCGAATCGATGGCGAAGCGCTCCGCTCCGGATCCGGGCAGCTCGTATTGAAACTCGCGCAGCAGTCGCTCACAGACGGTGAAGAGACCCCGGGCGCCCGTGCCCTCGCCCTCGGCGCGACGCGCGATCTCCTGCATCGCGTCGTCCGAAAAGCTGGCCTCGATCCCGTAGGCTCGAAAGGAACGTTCGTATTGCCGCAGAATGCTCCCCTCCGAGCGCCGCAGGATCTCGCACAGGTCGGCCGCCTTCAGCGGCTCGCAGAACACCCGGACCGGAAGTCGTCCGATGAACTCGGGCTCGAAACCGTAGTCCACGAAATCCCTCGTCGTGACGTGAGAGAAAATCTCCGCGTCACTGAGAGCCTCGATGCGCTGCTCCTTCGCGGCTCCGAAGCCCATCGAGCCCTGGCGGAGCCGCTTCGCGACGCGGTCCTTCAGTCCGCTGAACGCCCCGCTGACGATGAAGAGAATGTTGCGCGTGTTGATGGTTTCGCGGGCCGGTTTCCCACTGCCTCCGCGCTGCATTTCCATCATCGCCTGGATCTGACCCTGCATGTCGAGCGGGTTGCGCACCGGCACGTCCGTCTCCTCCATCAGTTTCAACAGCGTGGTCTGCACGCCCCGACCGCTGACATCGCGCCCGCCGGCGAGATTCGACGCGCCCGCGATCTTGTCGACCTCGTCGATGTAGACGATCCCGTACTGCGCGATTTCCACGTCTCCGTCGGCCTTCTTCACGAGATCCCGCACGAGATCCTCGACGTCCCCGCCGACGTAGCCGGTCTCGCTGAACTTCGTCGCATCGGCCTTGACGAAGGGAACGCCGATCAGTTCGGCGACATGCTTCACCAAGTAGGTTTTTCCGACTCCGGTGGGACCGAGGAGGATGACATTCTGCTTGGCGTATTCGAGCGCCGCCGCGGCCTTCGGGTCTTCGTGCGCGAGCTTCCGCGCGTGGTTTACGTGATTGTAGTGATCGCAGATGGCGATCGAGAGGACCTTCTTCGCCTCGTCCTGCCGGATCACGAAGCGGTCAAGGTGCGCCTTGATGTCGCGGGGCCGGTAGTGGAACTCGAAGCTGCCGGGCGCCTCTGGGTCTGCGGCGGGTGGCTCGGTCGCACCGGCGTCTTTCGGCGCACTCGGGACAAAGGCCGCCTGGACATTCACCTTGTCGCCGAACTGCTGCCGCATGAACTCGGAAAGCTTGCGCTGGAGTTCCTCGGGATTGGGCAGGGGTTTGTCGCTCATATTATTCTGTCAGAACGCTCCAACGCCCCCGGCGGCGTGGCAATCGGCATGACGCGGAACGCTCAGCTGCAAAGCGTCACGAAGTCCTCAAGCGGTGCGTCGGGCCCGATCGCGATGATCCGTTCGCCGCTGATCTCCTCGAGCACCGCGCCATTCGTGTTCGTGGCCAGATCGGCGAGGGCGGCTTCGAGCGGGTTGGCGGGGGCGGAAACCACCCCGGAATTCAAAACAAACCCGGCGAACGGAAGGCTCCGGGCCAGGATCGCCTCCCTCGTGAGAAGCGCATGACTGAGACAGCCGAGTCGATTGGCCACCACGCACCAGACGGGAAGGGCGAAGGCGACGGCGAAGTCCGCCATCGTCAGCTCGCGGGTCACCGGTACCAGCCAGCCTCCGGCTCCCTCCACGATCACGCACGCGTGCCGCGAGCGGAGCGTCGCGTAGGCTCGGTGAATCGCGTCCGGATCGATGGGCCGGTCGTCGATAATCGACGCGGTGAACGGGGCCACGGGCGGCTTCAACCAGAGCGGGTTTACTTCATCGAGCGCGAGCCCGCCGGATGCGTTCGCGAGCTGGAACGCGTCGGTCCGCTCGCCGCAAACGATCGGCTTGAAGCCGACGGCGTCCCCGCCCGCGGCGCGGAGGGCGCGGATGAGGCGGACCGCCACAAACGTCTTGCCCACGCCGGTGTCCGTTCCCGTGATGAAGGCGCCCGTCGTCATCGGCTGCGGTCGGAATCCATGAGCCGAGGATAACGGTTGCCGGGCGGGCGCGCCAATTTACCGTCTCGCCGCGCCATGAAAGACCTTCTCGAATGCACCGCGCTCATCACGGGCGCCTCCTCCGGTATCGGCGCGGAAATCGCGCGCCAGCTCGCTCCCGTGGCCGCTACGCTGATTCTCGTCGCCCGTCGCGAAGACCGGCTGATTGGCCTGGCGCGGGAATTGAAATCGATCAACCCGTCCGTGACGGTCGACATCCGCGTGACCGATCTCGCCCGCCCGGACGAAGCCGAGGCGCTCTGCGATTGGGTCGTTTCCCAAGGCTTCGAGCTCGACCTCCTCGTGAACAACGCCGGCCTCGGCGATCACGGGCTTTTCGAATCGGCCGACTGGAACCGGCTCGACGAGATGATGCAGGTCAACATGGTTTCGCTGACCTACCTCTGCCACCGTCTGGTCCCTGTCCTGCGCCGCAACCGGCCGGGCGCGATTTTGAACGTCAGTTCGCTCGCCAGCACGATTCCCGTCCCGGGCCTCGGGGTGTACGCAGCGACGAAGTCTTTCGTCAGCAGCTTTTCCGAGGCGCTTCGGGCCGAACTCCGCGGCACCGGCATCGGAGTCACGCATCTCTGTCCCGGACCGGTGGCCACCGAATTTGGCCGGAGTGCCCGCCGTTCGGACGGACCCGACTTCGGGAACGCCACGCCCGATTTTTTGGACGTCGATGTCGCCCAGGTGGCGCGCGAGGGACTCATGGCCGTGGCGCGCGACGAGGCGAGAGTCTTCCCGGGCTTGTTCGTGAAACTCGTCGCCGTCGGCATTGCCCTGGCCCCCCTCTTCCTGCTGCGGGCCGCGATGAATCGTCGCGTCGCCGAGTTCCGGCCCCGTGCCGCGCGAGGGGCCGAAATCGAATTCGACCCGGAAAACGATCTCCCTTGAGATTACCAGCCTTGCTCACCGACTGACCCCATCCGACTTCCCATGCTTTCCTTCGCCAAAATCTATTTCATCGCGTTCGGTCTCCTCACCATGGCCGGAGGCATCATGGGCTACGTCAAAGCCAACAGCGTGCCCTCGCTGATCGCGGGCGGCATTGCCGGGATTCTGCTCGCCGCGGGGGGATTTTTGCTCAAGCCGGATGCGATGCCGATCGTCATCGGGCTCGGGGTGGTCTCGCTCGCCCTCGCCGGGCGTTTTCTTCCGGCGTTCCTCAAGACCCAGGCGATGATGCCGGCCGGATTGATGGCGGTTCTCGCCATCATCGGCGTGATCATTGCGGCAGCGGCCTTCTTCCAGAAGTAGGCCGGCCTTTCCGAAGATCACGCCCCCGGGCGCCTCGAGTTTTTCCTCGGCATGCGCCGCGCGATCCCGGTTCTCATCACGGCGTTCTTCTGCCTGCTGCTCGGGCTCGCGGCCGGGTGGCTGCTGGGCCGGCGCTCGCCTCCTACTCCGGCGCCCCGTGTCACCCCCACGCCAGCGGTGCGGCCCTCGCCCACGCCGACGCCGCACCCCACGGCAACGCCGCTGCCAACGCCGACCCCGCATCCGACGCCAAGCCCGACGCCGACCCCGACGCCGCTGCCGGACAATTTCATCCCGCGCAAGACGGTCGATACCGCCACGCTCTTCAACGGGCTGAGTGTGGAGTCGAATTTCGAAACGCTCCCGGGTGGCATTGCGTCCAAGGAGCGCGGACTCGCGGACGCGTTTCAACTCGAACTGAATCTGACGGTCAAGGTTCCCGCCCCGGCCCGGGCGCCGGAGGAAGTGGCGGCGGACAACGCCGACCTGCTGCGCGTGCTGCCGAAGCTGCGCACCCTCCTGGCGGCGGCGAAGGTCTCGCCGTTCTACCACGCGCTCTACACGCGCAAGACCCAGCAGATGCGCGCGAGCCTCTGGCGGCTTGATCATCTGATGACGCGTGACAATTTTTTCGACTGTCAGACGATTCTCGAGCTCGCTGATCCCCAGAGCGGGCGCCGCGCCCTGCTCGTCCAGGCCGACATGGATACGGACACGGACGGCGCCGACGCGGATCGCTGGCCGGATGTGGACACCGGCGGATCGAACTCATTTCAGACGATGACCAGCTACCGCTGGCCGCGCCGGACCAAAAACGCGAGTCCCTGGGTTCCGGTGCGCGAGGAGAAGATCCGGCGGCTGCAAAACGAACTCTCCCAGCGTCCGTCCTCCTCCCGGGCAGGCGAGATCCGTCGCTCGATCGCGGAACTGCGCGATGAAATTCAAACGCTCCAGACGTTCAGCTCGCTCATCGCGAAGGCCGACCCGTTCATTGTGCTTCCGACATTTCTCTTCCGCGCGGCGGGGAATGCGTATCAGCCCAAGATCGGCGACTTCGCCGTCGTCATCGCCGGTGGACGGTTGCTGCCTGCGGTGATCGGCGATGCGGGACCGAACGCCAAGATCGGAGAGGCCTCCCTGCGGATCTGCCGCGAGATCAATGCCGCGGCGAGCGGAACCCAGGCGGCCGCGACCGACCTCCGGATCACCTATCTCGTCTTCCCCAGCACAGCGGTGGAACCGTTCGCCCCTCCGGACTACGCGGCGCTGCAGAAGCGCTGCACGGAGCTCGTGAACGAAATCGGCGGCACGGACGGCACCGCCGTCCACCTGTGGGCCAACATCATTCCTACCCCGACCCCGACCCCCACGCCCACTCCATCCCGCACGCCAACGCCGGCACCCACCCTGGTCGTCACTCCGACCCCAACCACGCTGATCGCGCTCACGCCCACGCCGACGCCCACGCCGACGCGTTGACGCTGCCCCGTCTCCTTCAAACCCATGCGCTCCATCTGCGTGTATTGCGGCTCGGCGAGCGGCGCCTCGAGCGTCTATGCGGACGCGGCGCGGGCGCTGATCGCGGCGATGCACGAGACGGGGCTTACCCTCGTCTACGGGGGCGGAAATGTCGGCCTGATGGGCATCATTGGGGATGCCATGATGGCGCGCGGCGGCGAGGTCATCGGCGTCACGCCGCGGGCGCTGGTCGAGCGCGAAGTGGCTCATCGTGGCCTCACTCGTCTGGAAATCGTGGAGGACATGCATCAGCGGAAGGCGCGGATGATCGAGCTGGGCGACGCGCTCATCGCCCTGCCGGGCGGCGTGGGCACCCTGGAGGAATTGATCGAGGCGTTCGTCTGGCTCCAACTCGGGTACCACCGGAAGCCGGTGGGGATCCTGAACGTGGCCGGGTATTATGATCCGCTTCTCGCTTTTCTCCGGCATGCTTCGGACGCGGGCTTCTTGAAGGCCGCCTATCTCGACCTGCTCATCGTGGAATCGGACCCGATGGTTCTCGTCGAGCGGCTGCGGGGCTTCCGGCCCCCCACCTTCGGGAAGTGGATGTGACGCGCCGGCGGCTCCGTCATTTTCTGGTTCGGGCGCGGTTGTGCTACGCTTCCCCATGACGTACGCCGCTCTGCTCGTTGCGCTCGTGGCGCTGGCGGGATGCAAGCCGCATCCCGCGGCGACCTACGAGGACACCGTGGTGCGATTCGCGGGTTCCGGCTTCTCCCTCCAGCCGGGTGCTGAGTGGCTGAAGATGAACACCCGCCGCCTCGCCAAGGAGACGCCCGGCGTGATCGTCTGCCAGCCGGTCCTCTCCGGCGAGGTGGGCATGATCCAGGTCGTGCAACTCGGTGACCACATCCGCGACGATCAGGCGATGGTCCAGGTGCTCCGGACCTTCGAATCAGACGAGAATGCGATCCAGGAGTCGCTCGCCCACTGGGAGTTCGTTTCCGCCCAGGGGCACCGGGTGCTCGCCTTTCAATACGCCCGGCACGCGCCGGGCGATCCCGCGCGAGTGACGCACTGGCTCACCCAGTTTGTGGTCAGGCATCGGAGCGGACGCTGGGTTTCCATCGCCGCCCGCACGCAGAACGCTGAGCAGGCGAAGGGTCTCGAGGAGATGGTGCAACGCACCCTGCGCGACATTCCCAACCCGAACGCGCCGACACCGACGCCGGACCCGGTGACAAACTGACATTTAGGTCCCCGCTTGTCGGCGCCGGGGCGCACGGCATCGTGGAGGTATGACGAAATTTCTGATCACGGGGGCGTCGAGCGGCATCGGGCGCGCGGTGGCACTGCAACTGGCGCCGCGGGGCGCGCAATTACTGTTGAGCGGCCGCTCGACGGGTCGGCTCGCGGCGGTGCAGGCGGAGTGCGCGGCCGCTGGGGGGAACGCCTTCGTTCACGCGGCCGACGTCACCGCTCCGGGCGCGGCGGAGGCCCTGATCGCGGCGGCCCAGGAGAGTCTGGGAGGACTGGATGCCGTCGTTCATTGCGCGGGCGTCGGGCTGATCAAACCGACGCTGGAGACGACCGATGCGGAATTCATGCGAGTCATGAATGTGAACACGCGCGGGACGTTCCTAGTCGCGCGCGAAGCCGCGCGTTTTTTTGCCGCGCAGAAGCGGGGACTCTTCATCACGATGCCCGGCATTCTCGGGAAGGCTCCGATGAAAAACGCCGCGGTTTATGCCGCGAGCAAGTATGCCGTCGCCGGGATGCTGAAATGCATGGGTCAGGAGTTTCAGCGCAGCGGAGTCCGCTTTTGCCTGCTCCATTTGGGCGGGGTGGACACGCCGTTCTGGGACCAGATCTCGATGGGCGTGCAGCGCGACAAGATGATCCCCGCGGACGTCGCCGCGAAAATGGTGATCGCAGCCATCGACCTGCCGCCGAATCTCGTTCTGAGCGAGATCGTCCTCCAGCCGGAGTCCCACCAACTCGTCTGACGCCACCCGCTTCGCCGCCTCACACCCGCCATGGAACTCGATTGCTTGGTCATCGGCGGTGGACTCGCGGGTTTGACGGCTGCCCGCGCGCTGCATCGCGCCGGCCGCCGGGTGGCGGTTCTGGAACGGGCGCGCGGCCTGGGTGGACGCGCTTCAACCCGGCGAATCGAGGACGTTCCCGTCGATCACGGCGCGCAATTCTTCACCGCCCGATCGGACGCCTTTCAGGCGCAGGTCGCGGATTGGTCGGCCCGCGGGGTTTGCCACGTCTGGAGCCGCGGATTTCACCGGTGGCAGGACGGAATCCTGCGCGCGCGGGACGGCGGCGACGCGTTTCCGCGCTACGCCTGCCGGGAGGGAATGACCGCTCTCGCGAAGGACCTCGCGCAAGACGTCGCCGTCCGGCGCGAGTGCGAAATCGTCGCGCTCACTCCGGCGGAGGGCGGCTGGCAGGTGACCCCGCGCTCGGGGGAGGGGTTGCAGGCGCGAAGCGTCTTGCTCGCGATGCCGGCGCCTCAGGCGCTGCCGCTGCTGGAATCACTGCCGGGGCTGGAGGTACAGACCGCGGTGTCGGCGCTGCGCGAGCACGTCGCGCTCGGTCCCACCCTCGCCTTGATTCTGCGCTTCGCGCGCGATCCGGAACCCACCTGGCTCGGGATTCAAATTCGGGGCGATGACGTGCTCTCCTGGATCGGTAACGACAGCAGCAAACGTCCGAGTGTGACGCCTGCTGGTAAACGGATCGTCGTCGTGCACGCGGCCGCCGCGTTTTCTCGGCGCCATGTCGACGGTGACCATGAGGCCGCCGCCGATTTGATGGTCCAGCGGGCGGCAGAGATCGGGGGCGGCTGGCTCGCGGATCCGCCGCTCGTCCGCCAGACGCATCGCTGGCGCCATGCCGTCGCGGAACGCGGCTTCCGCGACGTGGCGTATCTGCCCGTCACGGCGAACCCCCCGCTCCTTCTCTGCGGCGGAGACGCCTTCCTGGGCGCAAAGGTGGAAGGCGCGTTTCTTTCCGGGGACGCTGCGGCCACCGCCGTCCTGACTCGTCTGGAGGCATGACCGCGCTCTTCGACTCCCGGTTCCTGGCCCGGCTGGAGCAACTCGCGCTGCTGGCGCGCCGGCCTTTCGGCGGGCAGCAACGGGCGGAGCGCCGCTCGCGTCGCCGCGGTTCCAGTCTCGAGTTTGCGGATTATCGCAACTACACGCCGGGCGACGATCTGCGCTCCCTCGACTGGGCTCTCTACGGGCGGCTCGACCGCTTCTACGTGAAGCTGTACGAAGAGGAGGAGGAACTGCCGGTCCACATTCTCGTCGACGCCAGCGCTTCCATGCGCTGGGAGCCGAGCGGGAGCGCGGCCCGCCCGGGAAAATTCGATCTGGCCCGGCGCCTCGCGGCCGTCTTCGCATATATCGGTCTCGCACATCTCGATCACGTCCACATCCACTGGCTCGATGGCGACGCGGCGGCGCGAGACGCGGCGCTCGATCTCGGCCGCGGCAAGGCGCAGTTTCATCGAGCGCTCTCCTTCCTGCTCCGGGACGACGCGGCGCGCGGGCGGCCGGTGCCGGACTTTTCGCAGGCGCTTCGGACCTTCGGAAACCGGATCCGGCGCCGCGGTCTGGTGATCCTCATCAGCGATCTCTTCGATCCGCGGGACGCCTTGCGAGAGGGTTTGGAATATCTGCTCCATCGCGGCTTCGAGCTGCAACTCGTGCACGTCCTCGATCCGGCGGAAATCGACCCGGTTCTGACGGGGGACCTCCGGCTGCGGGACGTGGAGGGCGGCGATCCGCTCGATGTCACGAGCGACGAAGCCCTCTTGCGGACGTACCGCTCGGGCGTGGCGGCGTATCTGGCGGAGATCGAAGCCCTGGCCCGCCGCCGTCGGATGCCCTATGCGCGCGCCCTGACGGACGCGCCCTTCGAAGACGTCGCGCTGCGCGGGCTGCGCGCGGCGGGCTTTCTGCGCTAGCGCCGCTCCATTCTCTTCCATGACGCTGCTCAATCCCACCGCCCTTTTTTTTGCGGCGCTCGTGCCGGTGGTGGTGGTGCTCTACCTGCTGAAGGTCCGACGACAGGATGCGACGGTTTCCACGCTGCTCTTCTGGCGCCGGATCCTGGCGGAAAATCGCCGCCGCGCCTTGTGGCAGAAGCTGCGGCGCCCACTCTCGCTGCTCCTCCAGCTGCTTCTTTTGGCGCTCGTACTTTTCGCCCTTGCCCGGCCGGAATGGGGCGCATTCCTGTTGGCACGGGGCACGGCCACGGTCGTGATCATCGACGCCCGCGCCCGGATGCAGGCGCGCACCTCCACGGGTTCCACGCGCTTCGCTGACGCCCGCCAGACGGCGGCCGCCCTGCTCCGGCGGGCCTCCGCCACCGCGCCGGTCGCCCTCCTCGCCATTTCCGACTCGTCCCGGGTGCTTGCTCCGCTGAGCAGCGACGAGGGCGCCCTCCTCAGTGCGCTCGACGCCCTGACGCTCTCCGATGCTTCTTCGCGGGTCGATGACGCGCTCAGCCTCGCGGCGGAATTACTCGAGGCGCGGCCTGAGCCGGGCCGGATCATTCTCGTGAGCGACGACGCGACCGCCGCGCTTCCGGCCGCGCGCGTCTCCGTCGAGCACGTCGTCGTGGGCGATTCCCAAGACAACGTCGGTTTCACCCGCTTCGCCCCTCGTGCGCTCCTGAACAGCCCGCAAAGCGTGCAACTGCTGCTCGAACTCGTGAACCACGGGAGTAGCGCGCGAGGCGGCAGCATCGAGCTCAGCCTCGACGGACGGGTGATCGATCTGCGCCCGGTCGAACTCGCGCCCGGCGAACGCTGCGCCGAATCATTCTCGCTTCCCGCCTCCGGCACGATGCCCGTCAATGCCCGCGGCTGGCTCGTCGCGCGCTGGATGTCGGCGGAGGGCGGGGGCGATGCGTTGTCCCTCGATGACGTCGCCTACGGCATTCTGCCGCGTCCGCGTCCGCTCCGCGTCCTCCTCGTCACGGGAGGAAATCTTTTTCTCGAGCGGGCGCTGTCGGCGGACGATTCCCTGCGCGCCGAACTCCTCACGCCCGATGCGTACCAGCCCGCCATGGCGGCGGCGTTCGATGCGGTGATTATCGATCTTCCGGCGTCGCCGGATGCAGCCACCATCGATCAACTCCCGGCGGGAAACTTCCTGCTTGTCGGGCACTCACCCCTCGGCCCGAACGCCGGCGAACTGGATCGTCCCGTCGTCACCGAGGCCGAGACGGCCGACCCGCTGCTGCGCCTCGCCGATCTGCGCGAGGTGAACTTTTTGCGCGCGGCGCAGTTCCCGTTCGATGCCCGTCAGCCGGCGCAGCGCCGCGGGCTCTGGCGCTTGCATGCCCCGCTCCGGTCGCTCGACCACGCCCTCATCCTCGCGGGCGAACGTGAGGGATCTGCCCCGCAGCGCTTCGTGGCCCTCGCCTTTGGCGCGGCGGATTCGGATCTCCCGTTGCGCGTCGCCTTCCCGCTCTTCCTCGGGAATGCGATCCGCTGGCTCGCCGGCACGGACGCGCTGGCCGTTTCCTCGCTCCGGGCCGGGGAGACGGTCCGACTCCTCGATGGACAGAAGCTCTGTCTCGATCCGGTCCTTCCCGGTGGTGCGGTGAATCCTGCCGGTACCCGGTGGGTCGATGGCCCGTCCTCGGTCCGATTGCTCCGCAATGGATTTCACCTCCGCCGCGACGCCGCCGGCGCCGAGTCGTGGCTGGCCGTGAACACGGGCGACGCGGCGACCTCGGATCTGCAGATGCGGAGTGACGCACCTGCGGCGCAGGTTCCTTTGTTGGCGGCGTCGGGGGCTTCCTGGCGGATCTCCTGGCCCCCGTGGATTCTCCTCGCCTTCGCCGCGCTTGGCTTGAGCGCCGCGGAGTGGATTCTGTTTCACCGCCGAAAAACCGAGTAGGCTGGACGCATGACCGCAGTCGTCCTGCCGCCACCCCGGATTGCCACGCGCCTCGAGACCGAGCGCCTGATCATTCGCGCTCCGCTCGTGGCCGATGCGGCCGAGCTCAATGCCCTCGTCCGGGCTTCGCTCCCGGAGCTGCGGCCTTGGATGATTTGGGCGAACGAGGTGCCTCCGCTGGCCGCCACGCGGGCGCGATTGCGCCGCGCAGTGGACGAGTACCGGCGCGGCTTGGATCTCACGATGCTGCTGATCTCCCGACGCAGCGGCCGGATCGTCGGTGCGTCCGGACTGCATCGCATTGACTGGAGCGTGCCGCGCTTCGAAATTGGCTACTGGTGCGGCTCGAAATACACCGGCCGCGGCTACATCACGGAGGCCTGCGCGGCGCTGACGCACTTCGCCTTCGAAACCCTCGGCGCGGCGCGGGTGGATATTCGGATGGATGCCCGCAACGCGGCGAGCCGCGCGGTCGCGGAGCGGCTTGGCTACAAGCTCGAGGGCATCCTCCGCCACGACCGGCGCGATCACTTCGGAGTGCTCTGTGATGCCTGCGTCTACGCCTGTGTGGCGCCGCGGGATCCGCGGGCGGACGACTTGGTCGGACAGCTTTCCCGCACCCAGGCGACGTAGTCGGGCAAGGCCGCCCCAGGCTTCACCGCGACGATTTCCGGCAGATCGTAGGGGTGCAGTTCTCGCAGGCGCTTTTGCAGCGCGGGAAAACCGCGCGATGGACATTTGAGGATGGCGAGCACTTCACTTTCGTTGTGGACCGCGCCCTCCCAGCGGTACACGCTGCGAACTCCCGGCAGAATACTCGCGCACGCGATCAATCGCTCCGCCACCAGCTGACGCGAAATCTCCGTGGCTTTTTCTTCCGTGGGGAAGGTGGAGAACACGAGATACATACGTTGAAATTGGCTCCCGACGGATCCGGACGTGCCGGGAATGTGCACGGTAATTGCTTAAGATTCCAGAAATTCACTTGCTATTTACACTGTTTCAAGGCTCTAGATTGACCTTCCCCACCATGACGACTCTCACGCTCGGCCAAAAGCTGCGTCACGCGCGCGACCAAAAGGGCGTTTCCCTCGACGATGCGGCGCGTGCCACTCGCATCCGTGCGATCCGGCTCGCGGAGATCGAGCACGATGTCTACGCAAACTGCCCGAGCGCGACCTACGCGCGGGGATTTGTCGTCATCTACGGCGAGTTTCTGGGTGTGGATGTGCGCCCGCATCTCCATGAGTTCGACGTCTCCGGCGCGATCGGGCTCGATGACTATCAATACCTCAGCCACACGCCGGTGGCGGACGGGCCAAAGGATGCGCGGAAAGCGCGCGAACTCTCGCGGGCAAACGGGGCAGGCCAGCGCTTCGCCGCGCTCGCGACCGCGGCAATTTTTCTCCTCCTCGCCGGCTTCGGATACGTGGTTTACGTGAACTATTCCCGGCTCGGCGATCTCGACCGGCTGCACGCCCGCCAGAATGGCCTCGCTCCCGCGGATGACACTTCTCCGGCCACGGCGCTCGGCAGCGCCGGGACTCCTGACGCAGCGGCCGCGCCGGTGGTGGCAGCACCAGCGGCCGCGACGCCGGTCGTGAAGCCGGCTCCGATTGTTCCACCCCGGATTTACCCGCGTCGCGGGGAACAAGGCCTTCGCAATGCGATCGTGCGGCCGCCGCTTCAGCCGCGTCCAGATCCGTTCGAGTGAGAGCCGCCCGGACGACTCCCGTGGCAGGACACCCGCTGGCGACGGCGGTCAGTCTGCACGTTTCGATCGCCGCCCAGACGCTTCAGCTGCGCGATCCGTCCGGCGCCACCGTCCGGGAGTTTCGGGTGTCGACCGCGGCCGCCGGGACAGGATCAGCCAAGGGGAGCATGCAGACGCCGCTCGGCCGATTTCGCGTTTGCGCGAAATTTGGCCGCAATGCCGGGGCCTGGACGATATTTCGGGGACGAAAATCCGTCCGTAAGCGGGCGACACCGGGCGCAGAAGGTGATCTCATCACCTCGCGCATTCTGTGGCTTGATGGCGTCGACGACGCGAACGCGAACACGCGTGAGCGATATATTTACATCCACGGCACCAATCACGAGTGCGATCTGGGGCGTCCCGTCAGCCACGGCTGCGTCCGGATGGCGAACGCCGACATCATCGATCTCTTCCCGCTTGTCCCGCGCGGGACGCAGGTCTCCATCGCTTGAGACCGGCCGGGGTGTGAGGCGAATCCCCTTGCAAAACGGGGGCGATTCAACGAAATCCAGCGTTCTTCGAAGCATTCCGCTAAGGAGGTGAAAGACACAATATGAAAACCATCAAAGTTATCGCTCTCGTTGCCGTGGCCGCCGCGGCCCTCGGCCTGAATGCCTGCGCCCAGAAGGCGCCGGCTCCGACCATGACCACCACGGTCAAGACCATGTCGAAGTAATTCGACCCTTCCCTGCCTGCGCAGCCCGGCCTCACCTTCGCGGCAGCCAGCAGAACGGATTTCGCCGGATCAGAACCCTTCGGGGTTCTGGTCCGGCATTTTTTTTGGGGTTCCGAAGGGCGGGGCGCCTTTGTTGCATCACATCCCTGCGCGCTGAAGGAGGTTCCGCCTTCTTCGTTTCTGACTCCGGGAATCAACGCCCCGCGGCGATCTCGCGGGCGAGGTCCACTGGCGTGTCGATCCGCACTTCGCGGACGCCATCGACGGAAAGGGCAAGCGTGAGGGCGCGCCCGGTGCGTTGGCAATCCGGGAGCCGGGCGTGGATCTGCACGCGACCTTCGCGGCATTCGACGACGGTACCGAACCCACGGAGTTCGGGTTCCCCCACGAGCCGAGCCCGCACGCGAGCGGCGAGGGAGGCGTCGGCCACGACGCCGGGGGGATGAGCGGGATCAAATCCGCGTTCGGATTGAGCCCAAATGCCACCGCGTTCGAAGCGGTAGTTTCGGGCGCCGGACAGAAAACGGAGCAGTACCCTGCGCAATCCCCGCCAATCCTGGGATTCGGTTTCGTCCCAGATGAGCCGGACCGGCATGGCTTGGGGCGCTTCGCCTTCGGTAAACTCCCGCAGGGTCAGCCGGCGCGCCCGCGTGTATGGCGTCAGCCACGAAGAGGGCTCCGGACGCAGAAGCATCGACATCCGGAA
Source organism: Chthoniobacterales bacterium (assembly GCA_038322235.1). Lineage (GTDB taxonomy): Bacteria > Verrucomicrobiota > Verrucomicrobiia > Chthoniobacterales > SZAS-18 > SZAS-18. The sequence goes on along the minus strand of JBBQFQ010000001.1, from coordinate 261,722 downwards.
CGCCCGGGCCTTCGCGTCATTGACGTCCGGCGGCGTGCGAGCGTCGCCGAGCGTCGGCTCATCGGCGCGATCCGCGGTCGGGAAAGAGAACTCGCTGCCGAACTGGGCCTGCGCCGAAGCGGGGGGCAGGGCGGTCGTGGTGACGAGGAAGGCGAGGGCGACGCGTTTGACAAAAGCCGCAGGGGAACCAGATGCTGGACGCTGCGGAGCAAAAATCATCGCATCCTTAGTACGTCTCAATGCCCGGTTTCGTTCAAAAAAAAGCCATTCTCGTTCTCGCCGGAGCGCTGCTCGCGCTGACCGGTTGCGAGAAGCTGGAGCGCCTCACCCGCGGAGACGTGCAGAAAAAGCAGCTGCAGCTCGGCAGCGAATGTCTGGCTGCGCGGGACTTCCGCGGCGCCGTCTCCGCGTTCGAAAGCGCCATCGATGGAACCCCGCGCACGGCCGAGGCGCATTTCCGTCTCGGTCTGATCTACCACGACCATCTCCAGGATCCGCTCGGCGCGATTCATCACTTTCGCCGCTACCTCGAGATCGACCCTCAGGGCACGTTCTCCCGCCAAGCCCGGGCGAACATCGCGCGCGCCGAGCAGAGTCTTGCCACGGGACTTTCCGGCGGCACGCTCCTCGGACGTCAGGAAGCGACGCGCATCCGCAGCGAGAATCTCCAGCTCAAACAGCAGCTCGCGGTGGCGAAGTCCGCGGCCGGTCTGCCGGCCGGAAAGGGGAAGCCGACGCCGCCCCCGTCCGCGAGTGCCGAGGACCTGCTCGGGGGCGCAGGCGTAAAGCCCGCTCCCGGCTCCGCCGACCAGCGGGCCGCCACGGCGGCCGTCAAGGAGGCCGAGCGCCAGGCGCAGGCCGCCACGCGCTCATACAAGGTTCAACCGGGCGATACGCTCGCGGGGATCTCCCGGAAATTTTACCAGACATCAAACCGGGCGAACGATCTGCTCGATGCGAACATGAACGCGCTGGACGGCGATGCGACCAAGCTGCGGGCGGGCATGATGCTGATCATCCCGTAAGACTCCGGCCGCGGTCACTCCTCCGGCGGCTCGATTTCCATCGTCGTGCGGGATGAGACCTTGCCGCTCAAGGCGTCGACCGTCTCCACGCGCATCGCGCGCAGGAACCAGGTTCCCTTGATCACTTGGGCCGAGACCACTTCGAAACGCTTGATGAGATGACCCGCGGGGTTGCGACCCTCCGCCTTCATGAGCGCGCCGCTGTCCTTGTCCACCCACACGATCACGCTGCCATAGTTGCTTCCGCCACCGCCCGGCGCTGCAAGTCGAATCCGCCACACGGACCGGGTCTTCATCCGGTCCTCGCCCTCGATTATGGCGTTCTTCCAGTAGATGAATTTCAGGGCGAGATCTTCGTAGGTCAAGTCCGTCCCCATTACCCGGCGGCCAAACTGCGCGGGCGTGAATTTACCGCCGCTGCTGCTGCCGCTTTGCATCAGCTCGGAATCGTTTTCCCCGAGCGCGATGCGAAGCGTGACCGGCTCCGGATCGCTGAACTGATAGCGCACGACCGGACCCTCCGAGACGAAGCGAAACGAGGCCTCGACCGGTCGGACCATCGCATCGGCCGGCTTGGTGAGGAGCGTTCCCTTCAAGTTTGCGCGCTGGCCGGACTGGGCCCGACGCACCGCGCGGAGCAAATCCCCGGCGTTCGGCGTTTCGGCCGGGACCGCCGAAGTCAGCACGAAGGCGAGCGTCAGGACTTTCCAGATCATGGGAGCAAGCGTATCACCGTCTTCTCCGATGGACGAACGCCTCCAAATTCTCATTAACCGGGAGTGGACCCATCCCGTGCTCGACTATGTCATGGCGGTCTTCTCCAGCTACGACTTTTGGATCCCGTTCCTCTGGATCGCGGGCGCGCTTATCGCGTGGCGCGGCGGGTTTCGCGGTCGCGCCTTTCTGATCGTGCTGGGGCTCGTTCTGGGACTGCTGAATTTCGCGGTGCAGATCGGGAAGAAATCCTTCGATCGTCCGCGTCCGAACCAGCACCTTTCGAACGTGCGCTGGATCGATCTCGATCAACAGACGAGTCCGCGCTTTCTCGCCCTGGGGAAGCCGCTCTTCGAGAAGATCAATGCGGAGCCGCTGCCCGTCGCCCGGGGAAACGGGCGTTCGTTTCCCTCCGGCCATGTCGTGAATCTCTTCGGGGCCGCGACGGTCACGGCCGCGTTTTTCCGGCGCCGCGGCTGGCTGGCGTTTCTCCCCGCCACCCTCACCGCATATTCTCGCGTGTATACGGGCGCCCATCATCCCAGCGATGTCGTCGTGACCGCGTTCTTCGCCACGTCGGCCGCGTTGCTGCTGCTGGCGGCCTTCCTTGCGCTCTGGCAGGGACTCGGCGCGCGGTTCGCCCCGCGGCTGCTCGCTCGACACCCCGCGCTCTTCGGTCCAGCGACGGCTTGAGTTTCGGGGATTCAGCCGTTCCTTCGAGCTCCGAGTTTTCCGCCGCATGCGTCTCGCCGTCCTGTTCCTGCTGCTCTGCGTCTGCGCCCTGCGCCTCGCGCTCGTGGGGAACTACGAACTCTCGCCCGATGAAGCGTATTACCAGATGTGGAGCGAGCGGCTCGACTGGGGCTACTACTCCAAGGGGCCCGGCATCGCGCTCGCCATCCGCGCCGCGACCGCCGTCGCCGGGCTGAGCGAGTTCGGCATCCGCTGGCTTTCGCCGGTCCTCGGGTTCCTCACGGCGTGGATGCTGTCCGGCTTCGCCCGCCGGCTCTTCGGAGATGCTGCGGGCTTGTGGACGGCGGTCATCGTGACGCTCGTCCCGATCTTCAACGTGGGCGGCGTGCTGATGACAATCGATCCGCTCTCGATCTTTTTCTGGGTCGCCGCGCTCCTGGCAGTCTGGCGCGCACTCGAGTCGAGTCCGCGCTTCACCCTCTGGTGGCCGCTTGCGGGACTCTGGATCGGACTCGGTTTCCTCGCGAAATTCACCAACGCGCTCCAACTCGTCTCCATCGTCCTTGCGCTTGCCTGGGTGCCGAAATGGCGGCGGGAGCTTCGGGGGCCGGGGTTCTGGACGATGTCGCTGGTCGTACTCGTTGGCGCGATTCCTCCGCTCGTCTGGAACGCGGATCACGCCTGGATCACGGTCACGCATCTCATCGAGCGCGGGGGATTCGACTCGAACAACGGCGTGCGCTGGAGTTCGATCTTCGAGTTTCTGGGCCAGCAGGCTCTGGTCTATTCCCCGTTGATCTGGCTGGGGCTGATGTTGGCATTCTTCCGCGGCTTCGGAGACGCCGCGCGCGGGCGGACCGACCGGCAGGAAAAGGTTCGTTACCTCCTCGCCCACTCGCTTCCCATCCTGTTGCTCTATACCCTCCTCGCCCTGCGGAAGCCGGGCGAGCCAAACTGGACCGCGCCCGCCTTTCCCTCCCTCATTGTGTTCGCGGCCGCTTGGTGGCACGAGCGGTCGGTCGGTTCGCGGACCGCCGCGCGGTTCGCCATCGCGGCGCTCGTTCTCGGGCTGGTCGCTAGCGTCGTGGTCCTGGACACCGATCTGATCCGCCGCGCTGGCTACGCGCTGCCCTATCGGAAGGAGCCGGGCATAAAGTTGAGCGGAGATCCCGGGGCGCGCCTGCGCGGTTGGCGGGCCACTGCGGACCTGGTGCAGTCGGTCCGCGCGCAGGTCGAAAAGAAAACCGGCCGGAAGGTGTTTTTGATCGCGGACAAGTATCAGCTCGCGGCCGAGTTGAACTTTTACCTCCGAGAGAAACGCATTGAAGCGCCCGGTCACCCCGCCTGCTATCTCCCGGAGTCGCAGGCCATCCAGAACCAATTCTCGTTCTGGGGCCGGTATGATGAATTCACCATTCCCGATCCAGCGCAGAAAACCCTGTTGGCCGGTGTTCCGAAGAACGAGCAGGCCGAGGCTGAAGGGGAAAACCCGTTCTTCGGCCGCCCGGCGCTGTTCATCACTGACGACCCCAAGCTCAACGCTCCACCCCCGACGCTTGAGGAAGGCTTCGAGGAATGGGAATGTCTCTCGCGTCATGACATCGTCCGCCGCGGTCTCGTGGTCCGGACGATCACCATCTTCTCGCTCTCCGGTTACAAAGGGATGTCACTCTGACGTCCCGTCGGGCTTCGCGCCGGGGGCGCAGTGAGACCGACTGAGCGGCGATTTTATTCCCCGCGGGACACGAAGACGCCCTCTCTCAGAGAAAGATTTCGTGTCGCGATCTCGTTCTCGGTTTCTCCCGCAGCGGGGCTGGAATAAACCTTCGCCGACTGACGTACGGACGGATGCACGAGCCGATGATCGGCCGCGCGCACCGTGGCGGAAAAGGCGCCGCCGCGGCGCTAACACGCCGCCTTGTCCCATCCGAAAAATGAAAACGTCTTTCTCCTTCCTCCGCGCAGCGCTCCTCGTTCTGCCCGCCATCCTGCACGTCACCACGCTCCCAGCCGCCGAGGTTCTCACCTCGTCCGCGGGCCGTGCCCGCCTCAGCCATCGTTGCCGACCCGCGCCGCGCCGCGTTTCTCCGCCGGCGACTGCGGTCCGGACGCACTCCGAACTCCGGCCCGCGCCGGTCGTCGAACCGGTCGTCGACAACAATCCCTCCAGCGGCGGATAGCGGCGGAACGCAACTCGCCCGATCCAGGGGAACCAGTTACCCTTCGTGGATCGGGCGCACATCCGGACGGGAAATGCGGGCCGACCTGCGCTAGAAGTGCGGTCGTTCTGCTCCTCCATGTCTCCCGAGATTTCCATCGTCGTACCGCTCTTCAATGAGGAGGAGAATGTCAGGATCCTCCAACAGGAGATCGCAGCCGCGCTGGCCGGGCGCGACTACGAGTTGATCCTCGTCGACGACAAGTCGACGGACGGAACGCTGGCGCGGATTCAGCGCGCGCCGCACGTGCGGGTGATTGAATTCGAAAAAAACGCGGGCCAGAGCGCGGCAATGTTCGTGGGGATGAACTCCGCGAATGGGCGCTTCGTCGGCCTTCTCGACGGGGACCTGCAGAACGACCCCGCGGACCTCTTGAAATTGCTCATGGAGCTGGAACGGAGCGGCGCGGACCTGATGTGTGGCTGGCGCGCCAAGCGCCAGGACACGCTCTCGAAGCGCCTCACGAGCAAGGTGGCGAACGCGGTTCGCGGCCGTTTCACGGGCGATGGCGTCCACGACACCGGCTGTACCCTGAAGGTCATGCGTCGGGAATGCGTCGGGGCGCTCTTCCCGTTCAAAGGCATGCACCGTTTCATCCCCGCGTTGGTCAAGGGCGCCGGCTTCAAGATCGGCGAGCTGCCCGTGCATCATCGGGCGCGACGCTACGGCGTGAGCAAATACGGTTTCGCGAATCGCGCATTTCGCGCCACGGCCGATATGTTCGGTGTTCGCTGGCTGCTCTCGAGGCGGCTCGGTTACCGGGTGAAGCCGGGCTCGGGAGCGTAGGCGGCTTCACCGCTTCCAGTACATTTCGCGGAAGGGGTGCTCATCGAGCAGATTCACCTCCAGGCCGCCGACGCGGCGCGGATCGAAGAGGTGGATGCCGACATAAAAATGTACCGGTGCCACCGGCGCCGCTTCGTTCACGAGCAACGCCTCGGCGCGCCGGAAGATGGCGTGCCGTTTCTCAAGGTCGAGCTCCGCCGCCGCTTCGTCGATCAGCGCGTCGTACTTCACGTTCGACCAGCCGGTGCGGTTGTTCCCGCTCGAAGTCTGGAAGAGATCGAGAAAAGTATTGGGATCGTTGTAGTCGCCGATCCAGCTCGAGCGGCAAAGGTCGTATTGAAGGTCAGCCATCGTGCGGAGGTAAACCTTGTTTTCCATCGGACGGAGCTGCATGGAGACCCCCAGGACCTTCTTAAACATCGCCTGCAACTCCACCGCGATCGCGGCGCTCAGGTCGCCCTCGTTGTAGAGATAGCTGATGGGCGGGAAACCCCGGCCGCTCGGGAAACCGGCCGAGGCGAGCAGTAGTTGCGCCCGGTCCGGGTCGAACTTCACCCCGCGCGGCGGATCATAGCCGCCCGTGCCCGGCGGCGTCATCGTGGAGGCCGGCAGCTCGCCGCCGCCCGTGATCTTCTCGCAGATCGTGTTGCGGTCGATCGCATAGGAAAACGCAAGCCGCACCTTCGGATCATCAAATGGCTTCCGTTTCGTGTTGAACCGAAGAAAGAGCGTTCCGAGAAAGGGGCCGGAATGAAAATCCGGACGCTCCCGGAGTTCTTTCAGGAGGCCGACCGGGACGAGAAATTTATCCAGCACCACATCCGCCTGGCCCGAAAAGAGCAGGTTCAGCGCGGTATTGGGCCGGCTGACGGGAAGGGCGTCGATCGAGGAGATCTTCACGTTCGCCCGTCCCCAGTAGTGCTCGTTGCGCAGGAGCCGGACCTTGTCGTTCAGTCGCCAGGCGCCGAGGACGAACGCCCCGTTGGAAATCAATCCCCCCGGCCGCCAGGCGCGGCCATCGGTCGACGTGCGCGCGCTCCGGTGAATCGGGAGGAGCGGGCTGCTTGCGCAAAGGCTGAGGAAAAACGGCGTCGCGTTTTCCAACTCGACCACGAGGGTCCGGGGGTCCGGCGCCCGCACGCCTACCTGGGAAAAGTCCTTGAGTTTTCCTTCGTTGAACGGTCCGGCGTTCTTGATGTAGTGGACCTGATAGGCGTACTCGGCCGCCGTCGCCGGCTCGAGACAGCGGCGCCAGGACTCCACGAAATCTCCGGCGGTAACGGGCTCGCCGTTCGACCAGCGCGCGTTCTCCCGGAGGTGAAACGTGTAGACGCGTTTGTCCTCGGAGACGTCCCAGCTTTCGGCAACGCCCGGCTGCAGTTCGCCTTTCGCGGTGTAACAGACGAGACCTTCGAAAAGGGCGTAGGCGAGCCGCTGCTCGAGCTGGCCCGTCATCAGATGGGGATCGAGCGTTTCCGGTTCGGCGCCGTTCAGGATCACAAGCTCCGCCCGTCCGCTCGTGGACGCGTCACACCCCGCCAGCGCGAAGGCGGCGACGAGGCAGAGAAGGCGAAGGACCGGCGGCATCGGCGCGCAGCATAACGTGGCGCGCCTGGATGAACAGCGCGGCGATTATTTCGGCGAAGCGGCCGGCGATTATTTCGGCGAAGCGGCCGGCGATGCTTCCGGGGAAGCCGCTGCGCTGGCCGCCGGCGTCGCTGCCGGCGTCGCTGCTGGCGTTTCCACCGCCGGGGTCACGGCGGCCGGAGTCGCCGCGGGAGCAGAGCTCGCCGTCGGGCCTGCAGCGGGAGAAACTTCAGGGCTCGCCGCCGGGAGTGCGGTGGCGGGTGAAGCGGCGGGGCTCGCCGCAGGTGAAGCCGCCGGAACGGGCGTGGTCGCAGCCTTTTTCACGGCTGCGGCCGTGGTCAGCCGCTCCTGCAAAGCCGTGTTCCCCGAGCTCTGTTTCGCGTAGAGATAGCCGAGAACGATCGTCAGGATCCCGAAGAGCGCACCGAGGTATCCGGTGATGCGCTGCAGCACATCCGTGGTGCGGGCGCCGAAAATGTTCTCCGTCATGCCTCCGCCGAAGGCGGCGCCGAGCCCCTCGTTCTTCGGGCGCTGCATGAGAACCACCGTGACCAGGAGGAAGCACACGATGACGAGCACACCGACGAAGAGATTGATGAGGATCGACATGGCAGGATTTCGGGAAAGGGCGCGGAAGATGGTTCAGATCGGCCCCCTTGTAAAATGAAGGCTGCAAACCGCCCGCCCGGGAGCCGGGAAGACCTCCCACGGCCGGGCCCGTTTCAAATATCGCACGCGCACGCGTCCGCCGAGGCACCGCTACCCGGAGCGGCTTCGCCCGCGGCATACACCCGCCGTCCGCGCACGTAGGTTGCCGCCGTCGCATGCGGACCGCCGCGGTAGACCATGAGAGCGACCACATCATGCGGCGCAAGCTCCTGGGGCCGCGCCCCGGCCACGCCGCCGTAGGGAACGAGCCGATCGAGGTCGAGCACGGTCAAGTCTGCCTCCTTGCCGACCTCAAGCGTCCCGATCTCGCGTCCATGACCAATGACTTCTGCACCCCCTTGGGTGGCGAGATGGAAGGCTTCCGCGACCTTGAGCGGACGCACTTCCTTTTCGTAAAAGGAACGCGCGCGCTGACTCTCCACGGCGCTCCGCATCACCGTCCAAAGATTCAGCTCCGGTCCGGCGGCCACATCGGAGCCGAGGCCGATCTTCAATCCCGCGGCTCGCAGGCGGTCTAGCGGCATGATGCCGCTGGCGAGGTAAAGATTCGACGTTGGGCAGTGGGCCACGCGGGAGTCGCTCGCGACGAGCGCCTCGATCTCGCGGGCATTCAGGTGGACGCAGTGGCCGAGCACGGTGCGCGGGCCGAGCAGCCCGCATTTTTCGTACACGTCGGTGTAGTCGCGGGACCAGGCGAATTGGTATTTCACCTTTTCGATCTCGCCGAGATTTTCCGAGAGATGCGTCTGGATGGGGGTGCCGAACTGTTTCGCGAGTTCCGCCGCGCCGCGCATCAGGCGGTCGCTGCAGCTCACGGCAAAGCGCGGGCTGAAAGCGTAGCGGATCAAGCCGTGGTTCGCCCCGTGCCATTTTCGGCAGAGGGTCTCGCTCTCGAGCAGCGAGACGGAGAGAATCTTCCGGGGCTGAAGCGGGCCGTAGGAACCCACGTCCATCATCATTTTGCCGAGCGTGATCCGCAGCCCGCTGGCCGCCGCCGCTTCGAACGCTGCGTCGGTGCTGTCCTCGTAGATCGCGGAATACAGCATCGCGCTCGTGGTGCCATGCCGGGCGAGATCGTGGAAAAAGAGCGGCGCCTGCGTCTGCGCGCGCGGTCGGGAAAAATCGCGTTCCAGCGGGAAGATGTACTGCCGCAGCCATGGCAGGAGTTCACCATCCCCGCGCGCCACGGCCGGGTACTGCGGAAGATGGGCGTGAACGTCGATAAGCCCGGGAATGACCGCGAAATTCTGGCCTCCCGTCCACCGCACCCTTTGGGGACGATGCCGCCGCTTCAAGAGAGCGTAGTCGCCGACTTCAACGATCCGGCCCGTGGCCTCATCCACCAAAAGGGCGCCGTCCCGCCACGACCGGAGCTGGCCGAAGGTGGGAGCGTCGAGTAAGTGGCCGCGGAGTCCGAGCCATTCACCGCTCGCGTTGTTTGCCTGGGGTGGCATGAAGCGCGGCATGATGGGCGGGTTCCCTTCCGCAAGCAAGGAAAGGCGCAGGGTCCGGCGCGGGTTGGCCGCTGGCAGAGGCTACACAACGCCGGCCGCCGGCAGTTCGAGATGGAAGGCGGCACCCGCCCCGAGCGCGCTTTCGACGCGCACCCGGCCCCCGTGGGCCTGGACCAGGTGCTTGACGATGGAAAGCCCCAGCCCCGTCCCGCCGGCGTCGCGGGAGCGGTCTTTGTGCACGCGGTAGAAGCGCTCGAAAATGTGGGGCTGATCGCTCTGCGGAATACCGGGACCATTGTCCCGGACCGCGATCTCCAGCATCGCGCCCGCGGCTCGCGCCGAGAGGGAAACGCGCAGCCCCTCCGCAGGACCGTATTTCAGGGCATTCTCGAGGAGGTTGAACAGGATCTGATCCAGCCGGTCCGGGTCCGCCCGCAGGGGAGGGAGATCCGCCGGGAGATCGGTCTCGATCGTCGCCGATCGCCCGGCGATGGCGGGCTCCAGCCGCTCCACGACCCGATCCAGCGCCACACGCAGCGGCACGTCCTTCAGATCCAGTCCGCCGCGGCCGTGCTCGAAGCGCGAGATTGTGAGGAGATCCTCGACCAGGAAATTCAGGCGCAGACCGTGCTTGCGCATGACTTCGAGCGCCCGCCCCGCCAGCGCCCGATCGGACAACGCCTCATCTTCCAGCAAGGTCTCGATGTAGCCGTTGATGATCGAGAGGGGGGTTCGAAGCTCGTGCGATACATTGGCGACAAACTCCCGACGGACGGATTCGAGCGCCTTGAATTCCGTGATGTCGTGAAAGACCACGATCGCCCCCACGGGTTTTGGCGCGCCGGGAGGCAGGATCCCGACTGCGGTGAGGTCGAAATGCTTTGGCACGTAGATCCCGTCGGCGCCGCGCGTTTCCAGCTTCACCTGCCGCATCGTCGGCTCCCCCGCGATCGCGGCTGCGACGGCCTGACGAAGATCGACGTCTCGAAAAATCTCCAGCACGGATCGATCATTCGGAGGTGACTTGAGATCAAACATCCGCAACAGCCGTCCATTCGCGGAGCGGACGATCCCCGCGACATCGACGATGAGCACGCCTTCCGTGAGGCTCTCGAGGATCGTGCGCAGATTCCGGGTTTCATCGTCGAGCTGCGCCCGCATGACCGCCAGCCGCTCGCTGGCTCGCGCGAGGTCGGACGCAACGCCGCCGAGCGGGCCCGCGACCGCCCGCAGCCCGGCGGTGTCAGGAACGCGCGCGTCCGCCAGGTCCCGTGCCCCCGCCCGCAGGCGCTCGAGCGGGCGGAGCACCCGCCGGACAAACCACGTCACGGCGAGCGCCAGCGCGGCGAGGGCGGCGAGGGCGCCCAGAAGCGGGACCGGGTCGATGGAGAGGTCGGCGAGCATCAGCGGTGCGCCAGGAGCCTCGCGTGAAGCGAGGCCGCGCGCCATCCGGACTCCGTTCTCTCAGTTCGCGGAAAAACGATAGCCCTCGCCGCGGAGCGTCTCGATCCGGTCCGAGCGCGAGCCGAGCTTTTCCCGCAGGCGGCGGATGTGGGTATCGACCGTGCGCGTATCAATCAGATTCTCGTACCCCCACACGTCCTTGAGGAGCGCCTCGCGAGACTGCACGCGTCCGCGGCGCTCGATGAGCAGGCAGAGCAGCTTGAACTCGGTCGTCGTGAGTTCCAGCCGGTCGCCCGCGAGGGTGATCTCGAAGGCTCCCTTGTCGATCCGGATGTCGCCGGTCTCGATCACTCCGCCGCCTTCACGAGCCGCCTGGGTTCGGCGGTGCACCGCCTGCACGCGCAGGACGAGTTCCTTCGGGCTGAAAGGCTTCGTCACGTAGTCATCCGCGCCAGTCTCCAGGCCGGCGATGCGTTCACTCGGCTGACCCTTGGCGGTGAGCATCACCACCCCGAGTCTGGCGGTGTCCGGATGCTTGCGCAGTTCGCGACAGACTTCGATCCCCGTCATGCCGGGCAGCATGAGGTCGAGCACGACGACCTCAGGCCGGGCGCTCCGGGCGATGTCGAGGGCCTGTTTTCCGTTTGTCGCCGTCAGCGATTGATACCCCGCCTTCTGGAGATGGTATTTGACGAGGTCGATGACATCCTGCTCGTCATCCACGATAAGAACGGTAGCGCCCATGACGGAGGATGCCCTCTCCAGCCGGGAGCCAAAGTGAAAAATCCGTGACCGAGGGGGGCTCCGGTGGAGACGCCAGAAAACAATTCGGGCCGCGCACGCCAAGGAATCTCACGAAGCAAACGTGCGCGGACCCGAATCACCTTAACCTGCTACATACGACATTCCCTCCGAAGCCCCGTTCAAAGAATTTGCGCTTTTTTGGAAAAATGTGCGGACGCAGTAGGGTGAAGGGTGTCGACCCTCTCTTCGGAACCGCTCGAGGCCGCCGCCCGTCGTCTGGTCGGGCGCCTGCGCGCGGCGGGATTCATCGCGTACTACGCCGGAGGTTGCGTCCGGGACATGGCCCTCGGGAAGCAGCCGAAGGACTATGATGTCGCCACCAGCGCCACGCCTGAGCAGGTGCAGCGAATCTTTCCCCGTCATGTCGCCGTGGGCGCGCATTTTGGCGTGATCATGGTGATCGACGCGGGACACACGTTCGAAGTCGCCAGCTTTCGGGCGGACGGTGTCTACATTGACGGCCGCCGGCCGGAAAACGTCCGTTTCACCACGGCTCGGGAGGACGCCGAACGCCGCGATTTCACGGTCAACGGCATGTTCTACGATCCGCTCGCCGGCGGCGGCGCTGGCGAGATCATCGATTATGTCGGCGGGCAGGCCGATCTGGACCGTCGCGTCCTCCGCGCGATCGGCGATCCTGCCGCGCGCTTCGCCGAGGACCGCCTTCGGATGCTCCGCGCCGTCCGACTCGGCTCGAGCCTCGGGTTTGGGATTGATCCGGCGACGTGGCAGGCCCTCACGGACGCGGCCCCCCACATTCACGCCGTCAGCCCGGAACGCATCCGCGACGAATTGGTGAAGATCTTTACCGCGTCCACCCGCCTGGCGGGGTGGGATTTGCTCGATACGAGCGGCCTGATGCGCGAAGTCCTGCCTGAGCTCGAGGCGCTCAAGGGGGTCGATCAGCCTCCCCAGTTTCATCCGGAGGGCGACGTGTTCGTCCACACGCGGCTGGTACTCTCCATGCTGCCCACCGAGCCTGTCTCCGTCCCGCTCGCGTTCGGGACGCTTCTGCACGATATCGGAAAGCCGCCCACCATGCGGATCGATCAGGCCGACGGCGGACGCATCCGCTTCAACGGACATGAGCACGTCGGGGCCGAGATGACGGAGCGGGTGATGCGCCGGCTGCGGTTCTCAAACGATGAGATCGAATCCACGGTGGAACTAGTGCGAAACCACATGGCCTTCAAAGATGTGCAGCGCATGCGTGTCGCGAAACTCAAGCGCTTCCTCGCCCGGCCCTGGATCGACGACGAACTCACCTTGCACCGCGCCGACTGCCTCGGCAGTCACGCCATGGTGGACAACTGGGAATTCCTCCTCACGAAGCGCCAGGAGTTCGCCCATGAGCCGCTCATCCCGAAGCCGTTCGTCACCGGGACCGATTTGATCGCGCTCGGGCTCAAGCCGGGTCCGGCGTTCAAGGAAATCCTCGAGGCCGCGCAAAATCGCCAGCTGGAAGGGACGTTCCCGGATCGCGAAGCCGCGCTCGTCTGGCTGCGCGCCGAGCACGGCGCGTGACCCCGTTCGAAATTCCCGGGCCGGCCGCTACGGCACGATCTCAAACACCTGATCGAGCCGGGCGATGTTGAAGACCTTCAACACCGTGGGCCGGATGCCGCAGAGCGTGAACTTGCCGCCGTAGGCTTCCGTGCGCTGCATCGCATCGATCATCGTCGCGATCCCCGAACTGTCCATGTAGCTCACCCCGCTGAGATCCACCCGGATCGCGGGGGAGCGCCCCTTGATCAGCGGGTCGAGCCTCGCCAGCACCTGTGGGGATTGGTGCAGGTCGATTTCCCCACTGAGGGCGACGACGGTGGGTTCGGCAGACATGACGATCCGATATAAGCAAGACCCGGCCCGAATGCGCGAAAAATCGTCGCCTTTCGTGCGAAGTTTCCCGGCGTAGGAATGAACCATGTCCGTGACCCTCGCGATCGAAGTCTCCGCCTCTCCGGGGAGCGTGGCAGTGGGCGTCGACGGAGAAATTCAGTGGCAGAGTGCCTTCGCCACCGGTCCCGCGCGCGGCGGAGAACTCTTCGGGGCGCTCGCGGCGGCCGCAGCGGAGGCAGAGCGGTTCGATGAAATCCGCATCGGGGTGGGTCCAGGGTCCTATGCCGGGATCCGCATGGCGCTCGCGGCGGCAACCGGCTGGTCGCTCGCAAGCGGCGCGCGCCTCTTCGCCGTCCCGTCGGTCTGCGCGCTCGACCGCGACGAACCGCACTGGTGCGTCATCGGTGATGCCCGGCGCGGCGTATTTTATTTTTCCGCGGTCGTGGCGCGGCGTTGCGTATCCGGTCCCCGCCTCGCGGATGCGACGGAAATAGCCGCTCTGCTCGCCGCGCACGATGGCTGGCCGGTCTTCGCCTCCGGCCCGTTGCCGGCCTTTCCGGAGAGCGCCCTCGCGCAGGCCACGGCCGCCCGACTTCTCTCCGTCCCGGCGAGCGGCGCGGAATGGCCGCTCGAGCCGATCTATCTGCGCGAGCCCTATATCACTCAACCACGTAAGGTCGCTGGACGGACGTGATCGCGCGTGACGGCGCTCCCATTCCCGGCTCCATTCGCAGCTCCCTTTCATGTCGCCTGTCCGCTGCCGCATCGAAGTAGATCTCTCCGCCCTGCTTTACAATGCCCGCGTCGCGCGGGAATCCGCGGGGCCGGATGGCCGGGTCCTCGCCGTGGTGAAATCGAATGCCTACGGGCTCGGCGCGCAGCGCTTGGCGCGCGAACTCGCCACGGAGGCCGGCGTGCGGGATTTCGGCGTGGCGTGCATCGCGGAGGCGCGCGAATTGCGGGCCTGTCTGCCCGCGGAGACCGAAATCGTTCTCCTCTCGCCCGCCCTTCCCGAGGAAATCGAGGAAGCGGTGGCGCTGCGGTTGACACCGTGGATTTCGGACGCCGACGAGGTGCGGGCCTACGCCAGTCGGGCGAACCCCCAGCATCCACTCGACGTTGTCATCGAAGTGGATACCGGCATGGGCCGGACCGGCGTGCTTCCGCAAGGCCTGCCGGCGCTTGTCACCGCGGTGCGGTCCGAGCGTTCGCTCCGGCTGACCGGGATCGCCACCCATCCGCCGAGTTCCGACGAGGAGCCGTTTTTCACCCGCGCGCAGTTCGAGCAGTTCGAACGCATCGAAGAGGCGAATCCGCCCGCCTCACCAGAATTCCGATTCCAGTCGCGCAACAGCGCCGGCATCCTCGGCTACGCTCCCCGCCCGGGCGAGATGGTGCGGGCGGGGCTGATGCTCTACGGCGTCTCACCCCTGCCGGAGCACCAGCACCGCTTGCGCCCCGTCGTCTCGTGGAAGACGCGCGTGACGCTGGTTCGCGAACTCCCCATCGGGCACGGGGTGAGCTACGGTCGCACGTTCATCACCACCGGACCCACCCGCGTCGCGACGCTCGCTGTCGGCTACGGCGACGGCTACCGCCGCAGCCTCGCCCATCGCGGAACGTGCGTCCTTCTCCACGGCCGGCGCTGTCCGCTCCTGGGCCGCGTCACGATGGATCAAATCATGGTGGACGTCACCGCACTGTCCAGCGTGGCCGTCGGCGATGAGGCCGTGCTCATCGGGCGGGATGGCCGGGACGAGATCACCGCAGCGGAGCTGGCGGGGAAGGCGGAAACGATCCCGTGGGAAATCTTCACCGGTCTTTCCCCGCGCGTGGCGAGGGTCTACCTATAGCCCGTGACCCCGCCCGAGCCACCCGCCGCCCAGATCATTTTCAATGCGCTCAGCGCGGCGGAAATGACCCAACTCCCGAAGCTCACGCAGCTTGAACTGCTCGGCGGATTTCGCGCTGCGGTGACGCGGACCGATGCCTCGAAGCCGGACCAGATCGGCACGATTCAACGCGAGGGGAAGAAGCTTCACCGCTACCGGATGAAGGACTGGCGGATGTATTTTGAGCGTGTCCCCG
The DNA here is from genome assembly GCA_038322235.1 of Chthoniobacterales bacterium. GTDB lineage: Bacteria > Verrucomicrobiota > Verrucomicrobiia > Chthoniobacterales > SZAS-18 > SZAS-18. Next base: position 246,440 of record JBBQFQ010000001.1, on the reverse strand, counting down.
AAGGTTTCGCGATTCACCGCATCCTCCACAAGAACACGCTCGTGGACTTCCTTTACCGTTCGAACCTGCCGCTCGCCGAGGACGAGCAGCTCGGCGAGGCAAAGTCGTTCTGGAAACTGATCGACGAAGGCCGGCAGGCGGAGAGGAAGGATTGAGGGCAGAGGCGGTGGACCGCCGCCCCTTTCGAATGCCTGAACTCATGTCTGCTTCCGTTCCCGAGCCGCCTTTCCGCGCCGTCATTTTCGACATGGACGGCCTCATGATCGACTCCGAACGGGTCTACCGCCTGGCGTGGTTTGCCGCCATCGGGGAATTCGGTCAGGTGATGACGGACGAAATCTTCCGGCGCTTTCTCGGGCGGAATGCGACCGATGCCCGCGCGCTGCTCGGCGAACTGTGCGCGGAGTTCGCCGCCGCGGATTTCATGCGTCGGGGCGGCGAGCTGGCCTTCTCGCGCTTCGCGCCGGAGGGCATGCCGCCGAAGCCCGGGCTGGCGGAGCTGCTCGATCATCTCGAGCGCGCCCAGCTGCCGAAGGCGATTGCCACCAGCACCCGCCGCGAGGCTGCGCTCCGCAGCCTGGCGGGTCTCGAGCAGCGCTTCGACGTGCTCACCACCGGAGAGGAAATCACCCGCGGCAAACCCGCGCCGGACATTTTTCTGCTCGCGGCGGACCGCCTGCGCGTGGCGCCCGCGGATTGCCTCGTGCTCGAGGATTCCGAGGCCGGCATTTCCGCCGCGCACGCGGCCGGGATGCGTGCCGTCCTGATCCCGGACCTCGTCGAGCCCGGCGAGGCCATCCGCCGTCTTGCGTGGCGCGTCTGTCGCTCGCTCCATGAGGTGCGGGCGTTCGTTCCGGGCTGACTGCGGTCACGTTTGAGGCTTGCCAAGGACCGGAAGCGGCTTCAAGACAGTGGTTCGCCTCGCGCCTACTCATCGCTTGTTTTCCCCCCGATGACCGAGATCGAGCTGAAAGTCTTCCTCGACGTCACGCGCAACTTTTTCGAGAAACTGGGCTCTGCTCCCGTCTCGCTCGGCGCGCCGAGTTTGCGTTTCGACGCTCCGCCGCTTCACGACTTCACCGGCTTGATCGAGCTCGGGGGATCCACGGCGGGATTCGTCTGCATCACCATGCCCCGCGCCATGCTGTCCGCCTTGCTCCTCGCCGTGGGTGAGCGGGCCAGCGGCGATGTGGCGCTAGCGGACATGGTTGGGGAAGTGGCAAACATCGTTGCGAGCAACGCGCGGGCCGCCCTCGGCACCTCGATCGAGATTTCCCATCCCACCGCCATCATGGGTTCGAAAAACGGCCCCATGCTTCCCGCCCCGACCTTCATCACGCCCGTGTTCTGGAACGAGCACGTCGGCCACCTCATTCTCGCCCTCGAAAGCGCATGAACCCAGACCATTCCTCCCGATCCTACCTTCTCGCCGGCGCGAGCGCGCTCACCAAGCCGAGTGACGTTTTTCAGATCAATGCGAACTTCGAAACCTTCGCGCACAACCTCAAACTGCGCACGATCGAGTGGCGCGTGCTGTTCGCGATCGACGGTTACCGGACCGTGCGCGAGATCTGCAATCAGCTCTACCTCGACGAGGGCCAGGCGCGCGAGATCTTTGGGAAACTCGCGCTCCTCAACCTGATCCAGGAAGAGGAAATTTCGCTCAGCGACTTCCTCCAGCGCAGCCCGACCGGTCGCGTCGGGGACGTTCCCGGCGGGCCCGCCCTGCCCGCGCCGGCTCCTCTGCCCCAGCTCACGAGCGGCAGGCCGGCGGCTTCTGCTGCCTCCATCCTGATGGTTTCCGACGCCCCTGCGCCAGCTTCGGTTCCGGAGGAGGAAGTCAGCCGCCCCGTGCATCCTGAGGCCGTGCCGCCCATGGTCGCGTCCGCGCCGGAGCCGGTCGCGGCCGTGCTGTCGGGCGCCCCGCTGGCTCCCGCTACGCCCGTCGCAGAAGCTGCGCTCGGGGCAGAAAGTGCGCCTGCCCCTGCGGAGGTCGCAACCTCGGCGCCTGTGTTCACCGCACTCGTTCCATTGGTCGCATCCGTCCCCTCCGCTCCATTGGAGGCGCCGGAAACCGCGGCGGATTCCGCAGTGCCCTCCGCAAGAGCACCCGAGCTCGCGACCGCTTCGGCCGAGCCGGAAGTCACCGCAGCGCCCGGAAGTCCCAGAACTTCCCCCAAGCCTGCAGCCCCCGCGGCCGTCACGGAGGTCTCTGTGGTCGCCTTCGTCGCCGAAGCGGTGCCCACCGCGCCCCCGCCCCATCCGGAGCCCGAGCCGGTCGCGCTGCTGCCGGTTGCGCTGATTTCTGAACCGAACCCCGCACCCGCCGCCGAAACGACCATCGCAGCAGCCGCCGAAGCGACCCCTGCACCCGCCGCTGAACCGGCCCCCACCCTCGCGGCTGACCTAGCGCCCACACCCGAACCGAGCACTCCGGCGCCCGCTCCCGATGTTGCTCAGCCAGCGGCGCCCGTGGCGTCCGCCCGCGTCTCCGCGCCTGAGCCCGTCGTCTCCGCGCCGGTCGCACCCGCCGTCCCGCCGCGGCGCGTCGAACCGCTCGGATTTGAGTTTCAAACCCTCGGCCCGTCCGCGGCCTCGATCACGCCCTCGGTTCGACCCGTCGAGAGGACTCCGCTCCCGCCGCGTCCTCCCGCCACACCTCGCCTCGCGCTGCCCCCGGCCCCCCGCCCCTCATGGCTCGAGCCCCGCGAATTGCGCGAGGTGCCACGACCGGTCGCGCCCATGTCCTTCCTTCCGGTCGTCACGCCCATCGCGCCACCGCCGCTCCCTCCAGTCGCACTCGTCGTCGCACCCGTCGTCGCACCCGTCGTCGCACCCGTCGTCGCACCTGTCGTCGCACCTGTCGTTCCGGCGGCGTTCGTCGCACCCGTCGTTCCGCTGGAACCGGTGGCCTCTGCCGCTCTCGCGGCCATCGCGCCGGTTCCGCCCCGCGAGACTCCGCCGCTCGAGTACGTTCCGCGCCAGCCGGTTTCCACGGATAATCCGCCCGCGGCCGCCGCGTCGGTCGCATCGGTGAAAACGTCGCCGATCCCGATCCTCCCGATTCCCCCTGCGCCGCCGGTCACGTTCGCGCCGCCGTCGCCGGCGGTTCCGCCCGCCCGGTCGACGCCGTCCGAAAGCCTGCGTCCTGCGCCCGCGCGCTCGATCTTCGGCGAGCCGGGGACGCCGCTCCCGCCCCCCGCGCCGATCATCATCCCCACCGTTCCGCTCGCTCCCATCATCGAGCGCCGAACTGATCCGGATGCCGCGCCGAAGCTTCCGGCCCCGATGACGACCTTCGTCACCGGTGCGCGCCTGCCGGGTCTGCCGCTGATCCCTCCTCCGGTCCGGCCCGTGGAGCCGTTGGCGCTGCCGGTGTCCCCGCCAGCGCCCGAACCCGCCGCCGCAGGCTCGCCGCCCGCGATGCCTCTAATGCGCCCGCTGACCCGCATCACGGCTCCCGCGCCGGTCGTCATCGCGCCGGTTGCGCCTCTCACCTTTCATTCGGCCGCGCCTGCGCCCGCGCCCGCGTCCACCCCGGCTCCGTCCGCGCTCGCGCCGCTGCCAGCGCCCGTCGCCGAGGCTCCGACTCCCGCCGCCACGCCGCCGCCGCCGCTGCCGGAGTTCCGGCTGGGCGCAGTCATCGACTTCATCATGAAGCAGTCCGGCGGCGGCACCCTCGGCCAGCTCGCGACCTACCGGATTCTCCTCCAAGTCCCGCCTGAGTTGCTTCGCGAGGCGGGCATCCGTTCCCTCGAGTTTGATGGCTCGAGTGACATCGCGATCAAGAACGTGGAACTCCAGCGCGCCCTCACGGCCGCCGTGGAGAAAGTCCTCGAAGTGACCGTTCCTCCCGGCGCATTCCTGCGCTAGGCCGCGACGAAATCGCTCCGGCTAACCGCCGGGCGTCCCCGGGACGTCCGGCGATTTTCGGTTGCCATTCGCCGCGTCGCGTAGTTACGTTTCTTCCTCAGTCCGCGGGTGTAGTTCAATGGTAGAACGGCAGCTTCCCAAGCTGCATACGAGGGTTCGATTCCCTTCACCCGCTCCAACCTTGGCTTCGTGAGGGCGCGGCCCTCCGCCTTCGACCAGAGTCCGCCCCCGGGTCATCACGCACGGTGCGCCTTGCCATCGAGCGATTCCCGCGGACGATGGTCTCACCTCATCTCATGATCCGTCGCTTCGTAATTCTCGCGGCTTTCGCCGTCGCCTTTGCTGCTTCCGCCCGCGCGGACATTTCGGAAATCCGCAAATCGGTCTTCCGGATCACGAACACGGCCCAGGCGCCGGATTACCGCGCGCCGTGGAATCCCGGAAACATCGGCCGCGGCGTGGGCGCCGGCTTCCTGATCTCGGGCGGACGCATCATGACGAATGCCCACGTCATCAGCGATGCGCGCCTGATCGAGATCGAGCGCGAGGGCGATCCGAAGAAGTACACGGCGACCGTCGCCTTCGTCGCAAATGATTGCGATCTGGCCGTGCTCGATGTGCAGGATCCGTCCTTCCGGGCCGGCCTCAAGGAACTCGCCTTCGGCGACATCCCGGTGCTCGAGAGCGATGTGACCGCGCTCGGTTACCCGATCGGCGGCGAGCGTCTTTCCGTCACCCGCGGCGTGGTCTCGCGGGTCGACTACCAGCTCTTCTCCCATTCGGCCGTCGACTCGCACCTCACGATCCAGATCGACGCCGCGATTAATCCGGGCAACTCCGGCGGACCCGTGGTGCAGGATGGCAAAGTCGTGGGGGTGGCCTTCCAAGGCTACTCGGGCGATGTGGCACAGAATGTCGGCTACATGATTCCCACGCCCGTCGTGCGGCGCTTCCTTCAGGACATCGGCGACGGAAAATACGACAAGTACGTGGACATCGCGCTGACGACCTTCCACCTCCTCAACCCCGCCCAGCGCAGTGCGCTCGGGCTCAAACCCGACGACAATAAGGGCGTCTACGTGAGTCACGTCATGCCGGGTGGTTCCTGCGACGGGTTGGTGAAAGCGGGTGACGTCCTCCTCGCCATCGACGGTCTGCCGATCTTCAGCGATGCCTCGGTGGAAATCGACGGTGACCGGGTGGAGATGCCGGAAGTCGTGGAGCGGAAGTTCAAAGGCGACAAGATCCAGTTCGAGCTCCTCCGGGCCGGCAAGGTGGAGAAGGTAACGGTCCCGCTGAAGGTGGCGGAGCCCTACCTCATTCAGGCGTATGCTTACGGCGTGCGCCCGCGCTATTTCGTTTACGCCGGGCTCGTCTTTCAACCCTTGAACCGGAACTTGATGGCGACCTTTAACTTCGACGATCTCTACACGCGCTATAACTACGCGTTCTACGTGCAGGACGACCTTTTCGTCGAGCGTCCGGAGGTCGTCGTGCTCGCCTCGATCCTCCCCGATCGGGTGAATGCCTACCTGAACGGCCTGCGCGGCACCGTGGTGGACACCGTGAACGGGAAGAAAATCCGGCGGATGGAGGATCTGCGCGATGCCTTCGGCGAACCCGCCGAAACCTTCGTGGTGAAATGTCTTGGGCAGGGTCGTCCCATCGTCCTCCAGCGCGCCGAGGTGGAGGCCGCGCGCGATCGGATTCGCACGCGGTATAATCTGGGCGCCGAGTCGTATCTCGGGGAGGAGAACGCTCCGGTCGCCGACGAGCCGAAGGGCAAGACGGCGACCCGCTGATCGACGCATCCATCCCCACTCCCTGTCCCCTTCCCTCATGCAACCGGTTCTCCCCTCCGAAGGCTGGCACATCGTCCACGTATTTTACCGCTTCGAGCAGGCGGTCTGGGCAAATCTGGAACCCGCGGAACGCGCCGCGGCGACCGCGAATTTCATGAGCACGGTGGCCGGGATCCGCGCGACTCCGTCCACCCAGCTCCTGCTCTTCAGCATGGTGACGCCGAAGTCGGACTTCGGATTCATGCTCCTCACGCCGGACTTGCACGATGCGGATCGGTTTTCGAAGCAGATGTCCCGCGCGCTGGGTCCGGACGTGATCACACCGGTCTATACGTATCTCTCCCAGACGGAGCGCAGTGAGTACACCACGAGCGATGCCGACTACATCGAGGAGACGCTGAAGGGCGAAAAAAAGCTCGTGGAGGGTACGCCCGAATTCGACGCCGCCCTCGCGGAATTCCGGGCTCGGATGGAGAAATACGCCAAGGATCGGCTGTATCCGAACATGCCGGATTGGGCGGTCTTCTGCTTTTACCCGATGCTGAAGCGGCGGGCCGTCGGGCAGAATTGGTACGCGCTGACCTTCGAAGAGCGCAAGAAGCTGATGGGTGGACACGCGCGGATCGGCCGCACTTGGGCGGGAAAGATCCGCCAGCTCATCACCGGCAGCACCGGCCTCGACGACTGGGAGTGGGGCGTGACGCTGTTCGCGCATGATCCGGCCCAAGTGAAGGGGATCGTGTACGAAATGCGTTTCGACGCCGTCAGCGCCGAATACGCGGAATTCGGTGAATTCTACGTCGGGCTGCAGCTTCCCGCGGAGGAGATTTTGGCCCGCCTGGGGGCGGGATAAGATTTCAGAATTGGCCGCGGTGAAGCGCGGCGCGGGTGGAACCTATCCCGCCGGGCTGCTAGCGGGTCGGAACATCCAATCCCTGCCTCAGCGCCGCCTGCTCAAGCGAGGCCTTCGTCGGCGTCGATGTATTGGAACATCGTCACGAGGTCATCGCGGTGCGCCAGATTGCTGGTCTCCTTCCGCCACTTCAAGCGGTCGCTCGCCTCATCGTTCCAGCCGTACTTCCGGCAGAATTCGTTGAAGACGAAAATCTCCTCGTCGGTCGGCTTCCGGCCGTGGGAGAACGCCCACTCGAGCAATTCGTCATCCGTGGCCGCAGGGTTGGCGAGGACGTGATCCGTCAGATCGCGGTAGGAGATCTTCAGGAAGTTGCAGGCGCGGCCATCGAAGCCCTTGCCCATGAAAGGGGCGTAGTCCTCCCCGAGCGGATTGAGCGCGTGGGCGCGGATCTTGTCGATCATCCGGCCGAAGTGGCAGATGCCGCCGACGTTCGCATGGGGGGAGCGCAGGGGAGGTTTCATGATCATCAGACCGTAGCGCCCGCCGAGGGTCTCTGGCAATTTCCGATTGCGCTTCGCGCCGGGATTCCGCATTCATCGTGTCGTCCGTATGAAGATCACGACCGCTCAGATCAACGCGCTCTCGAAGGCCGACTTCGTCGCCAAACTCGGCGGCCTCTTTGAAGCCTCTCCGTGGGTCGCCGAAAAGGTGGTCGGCAAGCGCCCCGTCCGGGACCGCGAGCATCTCTTTCGCCTCATGGGTGACGCTGTCCGGCGCGCCACGCCGGACCAGCAGCTCGCGCTGATCCGGGCGCACCCCGATCTGGTGGGCCGCGCCGCGCGGGAAGGGAAGCTTTCCACCGCGAGCGCCTCGGAACAGGCGGGCGCCGGTCTCGCCGCGCTCTCGGCGGCCGACGTGCGCTGGTTCGATCGCTACAACCGGGCGTATCGCGAAAAATTCGATCATCCGCTGATCGTCTGCGTGCGGGACGTGAAGGGGGACGTTAAACAGGCGATCCTCGATCTCTTCGAGGTCCGGTTGCACAATGACCCGGACCGCGAACGCCGCATCGCGCTCGACGAGATCAACAAAATCGCCCAGTTCCGTCTCGGGGATCTCATGGACTGACGGCATGGGACGCCTGACGACGCATGTGCTCGACGTCTCCCGCGGCCGGCCGGCGGCGGGAATCGTCATCGAGCTGTGGGCGGCGCGCGGGGAGACGCACGAGTGGATGAAATCGGTGCAAACCAATGTGGACGGCCGGACCGATGGTCCGCTGCTCGAAGGGTCGGAATTTCTCCCCGGGGTCTACGAACTGATTTTTCACGTCGGCGATTTCTACGGGGCCGCCCCAGCGGGACAGAGCTTTCTCGATCACGTTCCGGTCCGCTTCACGATTGCGGATGCCGCCCAGCACTACCACGTGCCGCTCCTGTGCACTCCGTGGTCTTACTCGACGTATCGCGGCAGTTGACCGCCGATGGCCACCCCCGCCCAACGCGCCGCCCGGATCGTCTCGCGCCTCGAGGAACTCGCCCTGATTTCGGAGGAGGAGGCGCGCCTCACCCGCACCTTCGGCTCCACGGCGATGCGCGAGGTGAATCGCGTGGTCGCTTCGTGGGCGGCCGACTCGGGACTGCGGGTCTGGACCGATGCGATCGCAAATTTTCGGGCCCGGACCACGGGATCGGCGCCCCGGACCCTGCTCCTCGGCTCCCATCTCGACACGGTGCGCGACGCCGGCCGCTACGACGGTCCGCTCGGGGTGCTCGTGGCGCTGGACTGCATGGCGCAGGTCGGCAAACGCGGGTTCGAGATCGAGCTCGCCGGTTTTTGTGACGAGGAGGGCGTGCGCTTTCATTCCACGTACCTCGGCAGCCGCGCCCTCGCCGGGTCCTTCGATCCGGCCGCCCTCAAGCTCACGGATGGCACCGGCATCACGCTCGCTGAGGCCATCCGGCAGGCCGGCGGGCAGCCCGGGAACCTGGCGTCCTGCGCCATCGCGCGCGACGGACTGCTTGGCTACCTCGAGGTGCACCTTGAGCAGGGTCCGGTCCTGGAGGCGGCGGATGAACCGCTCGGAATCGTCACCGCGATCGCGGGTCAGACGCGTCTCTCGCTCACTTTCACGGGGCGTGCCGGGCACGCCGGAACCACGCCGATGGAGATGCGCCGGGACGCGCTCCCAGCGGCGGCGGAATTCGTCCTCGCGGTCGAAAGCATCGCTCGCATGCAGGGCGGGCTTGTTGCCACGGTGGGCCGCCTGAACATTCCCAACTCGGCCGGCAACGTCGTTCCCGGCCGAGTGCAACTCTCGCTCGATCTCCGATCCGTCATCGACGGAACCCGCCGCGTGGCCGTGGCGACGCTGGAGCAAATGGCCCGCGGCATCGCCAGCCGTCGGGCGCTCCAGCTCGAGTGGCGCGTCGTCCAGGAAACGGTCGCGGCGGGGTGCGATCCGCGTCTGCGCGCGGCCCTCGGCGCGGCCGTGGCGTCGCTCGGCCACAGCCCGCTCGAACTCTCCAGCGGCGCCGGACACGATGCGGCGGCGCTCATCGCGGCGGGCATACCCTCCGGCATGCTCTTCGTTCGCTGCCGGGGCGGCGTCAGCCATCATCCGGAGGAATATGTCGCGCCGGCCGACATCACCGAAGCGGTGCGGGCGCTCGATGCCTGTCTGGCAGGCCTGGCCTGAGTTTGCCCCATGTCCGACTTCGACCTGATCCTCCGGAACGGGAGCGTCGTGACGCCCGATGGGGCGCATCCGCAGGAGGTCGGCGTGAGGGACGGGGTTATCGTGGCGATCGCCGACTCGATCGGTGGCACCGCCGCCGAGGAACTCGATCTGACGGGCCTCTTCGTTTTCCCGGGAGCGATCGATGTGCACGTCCACCTGAACGAGCCGGGACGGGCAGACTGGGAGGGCATCCTGACGGGCACGCGCGCGCTGGCTGCGGGGGGCGCGTCATCGTTCTTCGACATGCCGCTGAACAGTTCTCCGGCGCTCCTGAACGTCGAGGCTCTCGCGGCGAAGCGCGCCCTTTGCGAGGAGAAGTCGATCTGTGATTTCGCGCTCTGGGGCGGGCTGACGCCGGTGAACCTCGCGGAGTTGCCCGCGCTCTCGGCGGAGGGCGTGATCGGCTTCAAGGCGTTCATGAGCGCGAGCGGGACGAGCGATTTTCCGCGGGCGGACACCGCCTCGCTTTACGAAGGCATGCGGATCGCCGCAGACCTCGGTCGCGTCGTCGCCGTGCACGCGGAGAACGACAGCATCGTCTCTCATCTGGCGAAGATGGCCGTCGGCGAAGGCCGGCTGAGCATGCGCGACTACCTCGCCTCCCGGCCAGTGGTCGCCGAGCTGGAGGCCGTCCAGCGCGTGATCCTGCTGGCGTGGGAAACCGGCTGCGCCGTGCATTTCGTCCATGTGAGCACCGGCCGCGCCGTCCAGATGATCACGAGCGCGCGCGAGCAGGGCGCCGATCTCACGTGCGAGACGTGCCCGCATTACCTCCTGCTCGACGAAGAGGATGCCGTGCGGATCGGCGCCGCCGCGAAATGTGCTCCACCCCTTCGCGCCGCGTGGGATCGCGCGGGGTTGTGGGCGCGGCTGCTCGCCGGCGAGGTCGACCTCGTGGCGTCCGATCATTCGCCGGCCCCGCCCGATCTCAAACTGGGGGAGGACTTTTTCCGGATCTGGGGCGGGATCTCGGGTGCGCAGCACACGCTCCCGCTCGTCCTCAGCGAGACCGCCGTGGAAGGCCATTTCATTCCCCTCGAACGGCTCGCCGCCCTGCTGGCGCAGAATCCCGCCCGCCGCTTCGGACTGACCAGGCGCAAAGGCGCGATCGAGGTGGGGCTCGAAGCCGATTTCGCGATCGTCGCCCAGAGCGACGGCCGCGTGATCACGCGCGACGCGCTCCACTACCGCCACCGGCAGACGGCTTACCTCGGACGCCGGGTCCGGGCGGAAGTCGTGCGCACGATCCTGCGCGGCCGGACCATCGCGATGAATGGGGAATTTCCCGTTCCGCCCGCGGGCCGGATGCTGTGTCCGGAGGTGGCAGCCTGATCCCCGTGCCGGAGTGGTTCGGCGATCGTCTCCGCTATATCTCCCGCCATACTGGCTAACGCGCGAGGAATGCCTCGCTCTGCACGACATGATGCTGTCTCACTTCGGCGGCATCGCGGGGCTGCGCGATGAAAACTTGCTGGAGTCTGCCTTGGCCAAGCCACGGCAACTTTTCCACGACGGGAAGCAAACGAAGACCGATTTTGGGTGCGGCCTACGCAGCGGGCATCGTGAAGAACCATCCCTTTCTCGATGGCAACAAGCGCACGGGGTTTATGATGGGCGCAGGCTTTCTCAAGCGGAATGGTTTCGAGTTTTTCGCCCCGGAAGCGGAAGCGGTGATGACCACGCTGGCGTTGGCGGCAGGGGGGATGACGGAATCTGCGTATGCGGCTTGGCTCAAGACTTCTTCAAAACGCAGATGAGGGGGTCGTTCGATGAGTTGGCGCGTCCGTCGCTGAGCGTTCGCCCGTGTTTGCTCGCGCGGTTGGGGGCGGACCCCGCCCAGCCTCTGGCGTCAGGTGGCGGACCGTGCTCGAATCCGGGGTGTCCGCGCTCGTGACCGCCTTTAATCCAGAGTCGACGCTGTGGGAACGCCGTCGCTCCGCGCTTGAATGTGCCTTCGTCCTCGGGGCGGGGATCGCCTACGCCGTGTTTCGGCGCACGCTGGCGTTTCGACCCCTTTTTATCGTCGGGGTTCCCCTGGCAGCGGACGAGTTGATCGCGTGGGAGCATCAATACGGGCGTCGACGACTGGCCGATTTCGGCCTCCGCTTCGATGACATCCCCGCCTCTCTCGCGGCGGCGGGCACGTTCTTCCTACCCCCCATCCTCGGGCTCTGTGCGTGCGCTTCGTGGCACGGCGGGGTGGTGCCGGGGCATTTCTGGGCGGCCGTTCTGCTGTATCCGATCTGGGCTTCTCCGCCGATTACTACCAGCGACGAAATATCATCCTGCCGGGCATCGCCCACGGCGTGATCGGCGCGTTGCTCTTCTACTTTGTGCTGGGCCGCGATCCCATGATCCGCGTCCCCGGATGACGAACTCCCAACCCTGACTGCTGCCGCCAAGGCCAGGCCAGCCGAACTGCGGTGAAGGAAGCATCAACCCACAAGTTCAACGGGCCCCAGACCCTTCGCGATACGGCGATCCGCCCCAGACTCAACCGCGATACCCTCGTTGGTATACGGCGATACAGCCCAGGCCCGCACGCGTTACCCTCAGCACCCCCTCAGCACCCCCTCAGCACCCTCCTTCGTTACCCTCGACATCCTCCCGCGTTACCCTTGGTACCCTCCCGCGTTACCCTTGGTACCGTCCCGCGGGACCCTCGGCACGCTCCCGCGTTACCCTCGACACCCTCCCGCGGGACCCTCGACACCCTCCCGCGTTACCCTCGACACCCTCCCGCGTTACCCTCGACACCCTCCCGCGTTACCCTCGGCACCCTCCCGCGCTACCCTCGGCACCCTCCCGCGGGACCCTCGACACCCTCCCGCGTTACCCTCGACACCCTCCCGCGTTACCCTCGACACCCTCCCGCGTTACCCTCGACACCCTCCCGCGCGACCCTCGATACCTTCCCGTGTTACCCCCGACACGGTCCGACGGAGCTCTCTCCGAGTCTGCGTCTCCCCGCTTCCATCCGCGCTTCGACTCCCTCTGCTTCACCTCCCCGAGATTTGCGTAGAGTCTGCCATGGCCCGCCCCGATCAAAACGACGCCGCGAACCGGGCACTTCGCCGCATCGGGTTCGACCCGATCACATGGGCGCCGTTTCTTCTCGTCGGAACTGCGTACGGTTTCCTCGGGGTGCCGGGGCCCATCTCTCTCGTCATGGCGGCCGGGCTCGGCGTCGGCCTTCTCGCCTGGTGGGGCAGGCGCTGGCGCTGGCTCTGCGACCGCGCGCGTCTCGCGATCGTGCAGAAATGGCTCGAGAGCGAAAACGCCGCGCTGCGGGCGGATCTCACGGAGATCGTTCCGCGACTGCCGTCCGACGTGCTGGCGGCGATCGGCGGCACAGGCTCGCGCGCCCAGACTGTCGCGCTGCTGCTGCGCACGCTCGAGCACAAGCAGGCGCTCGAGCGGCGGTTGTTTTCCGACGGAGTGCTCACCGCCGATGAAGAAGAGATCATCGACACCCTTGCCGGCCTGGCCGATTCGATCCGCTCCGAGTTGCGGAGTTTGGCGAATCCCGCGCGCCCGCACGCGGAGCGAGACGTCGAAGATCCCGCGGCCGTCGTCGCCGTCCGGCAAGCCTGCGAAACCGTGCGCGGAACCGACGAAGCGCTCGATGCGCTGGCGGGAGTCCTGGCCCCCGAGCGCGTCGTCACTCCCGAGCGCTCGCGCATGAAGGAATACGTCGAGAATCTCGCATCCCGCCGCCAACAAGCCGAGGCCATCCGCCGCCGCCTCGCCGCAAGCATCCAACCGCTGCCCGATTTCGGCGATGCCCCCACGCCGATTCCCCCGTCGTCGGCGCAGCCGCAATAACCTGCCCGATGACCCCAGGAGACGATGCCGCCGATCTCTACGAGCGCTCGCGGAAGCATGGCGAGGTCTGGGGTCCGCCGCAGGATGCCGAACATGCCGCCCTCCTGCAACGAGCCGCCGAGTTGGGGAACGCCCAGGCGCAGCGCGATCTCGGCTGCTCCCATGCGACGGGCGAGGACGTGCTCCCGCAGGACCTTTCGCGGGCCCGCTTGTGGTACGGAAAGGCCGCCGCAGCCGGACACGCCGACGCCCAAGTCAACTTCGGCTGCATGCTCCTCCTCGGAGAAGGATGGCCGAAGGAAACTGACACCGGCCTCGATTGGATCCGGCGTGCGGCCGCTCAACGCGATTTGGCGGCGCGGCAATACTTGAGTGAGATTTAACGAGGATGCCATTCCCATCGAGATCATCGCTCGCTCCGAGTGCCTCGTTGTGGCTTGGCTGCTCCGCATCCCTGGCCGGCATCCTCCTCGCGGACTCTCGCCACACCTTCGGCAATGCCCTCACCGCCGCGAAGTCGCTCGGGTTTGACGGGATCACGGGAAGGGATTTCGCGCTCGCGCTCCTGACCGCTCTGGTGATTCCGCTGATCTACCTGTGCCATCAAGTGGTGGCGCTGACCCACGCCGTCCGCGAAGACCCGCGAAGGTACCAAGTACACGTGCAGCTCCTTCACCCAATCGCCTTGTTCTTCTTCATTTTCGAGCTGGCTGTCCTCGAATCGCCGGAGTCTGGCTTGAAAAAGCCACTCATCGGAACGCGGCTATTCCTCCTCTATTTTTTCGCCGCCGTGGTGTTGATGACCTGGCTCGGATATCCCCTCAGTCGGCCGCAATGAAGCGCGAGTGAGCGGAGCAAATCGCTTCAATCGTGCAACTCATGAGACTGGACCGGGTCAATCGGCGCGGAAACTCCGCCGCCCATCGCAGTTTCCCATTCGCTCGAAAAACGGCGTCCGCCCGGCGGAAAGATTTTTCTACTCCCCCACCCTCAATCGCATGGTACGGCTGTTGGCGCGGAGCTCAGGGGCGTACATCGCGAAGGCGGTGGCGGGCGGAGCGCGAAAACTGCCGGGCGTTTCGGCGCGAAGTTCGTAGCGGAGTTCGTGCTCGCCTTGTTCGAGGAGGGCGATGAAGAAGACGACCTTGGTATCGCGGAATTCGACATTCGCACACAAGCTGTCGGCCGAGCGACCGCCGCTGCGGACTTCCACCGCTTCGCATCCAGCCGGCTTGCGATCCTCAAAGGCCAGGTAGTCGTACGTGTTCTTCGCCTTGAGCCGCAAGACGACCTCGATCCGGTCGCCGCTTTTCACTTCGTCGCCGGGCTGCAAAGGCACGCGGGTGATTCCCTCCCGCTTTTCGACTCGCGGCACGACTGCCAGCGCACCCGCGCCGGGTGCGGACGCCACCGCGACCTCCCGAACGCGCGGGACGAGTTTGAAGTACTCCCGCTCGATCGCGATGTCGCCGCCTGCGCTCGCGATGTCCGGTTCCTTCGTGAAGAAGTTCAGCGTCGCAGCGTAGTACAGCGCGCCGCGACCCGTCTTTGTCACCTCGATCAGGTGCGGGCCCGGCGGGAGCGCCGGACCTCCGAGTACGAGGCGTTGATCTGAGGCCAGCAGCCCGCCCTTCGTCACCCGGAATTCCCGCGGCTCGCCCCCATCCACGCGCACCGCGGCCGTGAAATCGGGCGTTTCCTCCCCGGAAACGCGGAGGTAGTCGGCGACGGCGGTGATGACGAGGGCCGTGTCGCGCGTGCCGCGCCAGTAGTGTCCGCCGGCCCGGTTGTTCACGAGCCATTTCACGAGCCGGGGCGCGAGGTCGCTCTTCGGATCAAGCGCGACGAGCGCGCGCAGCGCCCAAGCGTTGGTCTCGATGTCGTTGTTGTACCAGAACCACCATCCCTCGCGCGGCGTGCGGACCCACGCGGTTTCGTTCGAGTCGTCCCGCTCGACGAACTGGAGCAAATTCCGCAGCGTGAGCGCCGACTCGGCGCGCAGCTTCGCCTGCTCGAGCGCGAGGGCGAGCAGCGCGAGTCCCTGGTGGTTCAACTCCCCGCGGTGGGCGAAGAGGCGGAGGAGCCACGCCCGCCGCCGGGCGTCGGGGGCCTTCTCCAATCCGAGCACGTAGGCGAGGAAGACCTCCGTGGTTTGGTCGAGGAGCTTCCGCTTTGCTGCGGGCTTCTCGGCGGCCTTCTCCGCGAACTCCTTGAGGGCTTCGAATCCGCGACGGTACATCTTCTCGTTTACTTCCACGCCCGCCACCCGGGCCGCGTGCAGACCGTGAAGGACGGACGCCGTCTGATAAGCCGAGCTGTCATCCTCACTCCACCATCCCCACGCGCCATCGGAACGCTGCAGCGAGGCGATGCGCAGCAGGCCCGCGGACGTCATCCGGGCGAGTTCCGCCGAGTCAAACCCGGGCGTGACGCCAGATGGCGCCGGCGCACGCGCACCGGCCTGCGCGCTCCGCAGCCGACCGATGGTTTCCAGGTCGGTGCCCATCCGCTTCAAGACGCCGGTGACGACCGCGGACGGATAGAACCGGCTCATAGTCTGCTCGACACAGCCGTACGGATAGCCCGCGAGATAGGGAAGTGCGTCGACGAGTACTCCGGCGAGACTCGGCGTGAGGGAGATCTCGAGCCGCGTCTGCGCCGGGTCTATCTCGGCGGGAAGATCCAGCTTCAACGTGCGCGTTCCGGTCGCTTCGGGGCGAAACGCGCCGCCCGCCGCGAGCTGCACCCCGATCCCGTGGAGGAGCACGGGGAACGCCATCTGCACCGCGTCGCTCTCTTCTGCGGCCAGCAGCTTCACCGTGATCTTCGCCACCCCCGGCCGCAAGGCGCGCAGCGGCCAGTCGAAGCGGTGCTCTGATCCGGGCGCGATCGTCGCTTCCGCGCTGAGAATGAGATTGCCTTCCTCCTCCCGACGCGCGGCCGGATCCCCCGCCGCGAGCGGCTCGAACTGCGCTGCCGGCACCACGAGTTCGGCCTTCACCCGTTGCGCGCTGGTCAAGTGGTTGTGGGCATTCGCCGAGAGCACGACTTCGTCGCGCTCGATGAAAAAGCGGGGTGACTGCAGACGCACGATCAGCCCCTTCGTCGTCGTGACGGAGGCTCGCGCGTCACCCACCTCCGTCTGCGGCGAGATCGCCGAAGCGCGGATGGTCCAGCGGGTCACGGAATCCGGGAACGTGATGTCTGCCGTCGCGGTTCCGTCGGGACCCAACGCGAGCCGCGGGAGCCAGAGCGCGGTGTCCGCAAAATCCGCGCGGACCACGACGGGCGCGGGGGTACCGTAAACCGTCACTGGGAGCGGGCCCTCGGTTTCCCCGGTCGGGATGTAAGACCCCGTGACGATGACGCGTTGCGGTTCGGCGTACCGCGCGAAACCTCCGAGCTCGCCGCGGCGGCGGGCCCGGGCGCTGGCCTCGCCAGTCAGACGGAGTCGAATGGGCTCAAGCACCCAAGTGGCGTTCCAGCCCTCCGGAACGGAGGCTGATCCAGCTTGCGGCTCAGCGAGGCCGCCCTCGATCGGCATCTCCCCGCCGAGAGTCGACTGGTCTTGCACGCTATGGCTACGCACGCGGCCGTGAAATCTGTCCTTCCAAGAGGAGTAGTCGAGGAAGCTGGATAGCTCGGAGAGGGAGCTGTCGAAGACCCGCAGGACGACTTCCCCCTGCGCGGGCTGTCCCGCCGCGTCCTTCGCCTCCACCCGGACCCTCCCCGCGGCTCCGGGCGCGTAACTCTCGCGCTCTGCTTTCACGGTCACGTCGAGCACGGCGCGCTCGGGAGGGACCAGAATTGAGCGGGCCTCGCTGTGCACGCGGCCGTTCCGGATGACGGTCGCTTCGACGTGAAAATTCGGGACGTGGCGCGCTTCGATCGGCACCTCGATCACGGTCGTCCGCGCGGGAAAGTCGAGAAATCGCCAACTGCGCAGGACGCCGTCCCGCGCATCATCGCTGAACAGGACGCGGGCGTGGTCTTCACGGACCTGGACGAGGAGGCGCGCGACCTCGCCGATCTTATAAGTGCTCCGATCGGTGATGATCTCGAGGTCATTGAATTGATACACCCGGCCGTCGAAGCCGGGTCCGTTGACCCAGAATACCGCGTTGCCCTCGACGCTTTGGGCGGCGGAATCCTGCGTGACGAACCGCGCGCGATACTCGCCCTCGCGGGGAATGGCATACTTCACGGAGAACCGCCCTTGCGCGTCCGTGGTCGCTGCCGAGCGGGAGAGTATTTCTTCCGTGATCTCGCGGAGATCCGGTCCGCCGTAGTGGATCCTGGCGATGCGGAGCTCGCCCGCGGTTGAGACCGGCGTTCCGCTGGGGGTGAGCACGCGCACGTCGACGCGAGCCTCGCTCCCCGGGCCATACCAGCCAGCATCGGTCTCGACATACGCCTGGAATTCCTGCCGCGTGGCGAAAATGTCCGTGCTCTCCTTGACGGTCCGCCGGCTGGCGTCGCACACGCTTGCCTCGACGCTGTAAAGGTGATCCCGATCACCCAGGGCAGCCTGCGCCGGTGAGGTATCGATCTCCAGCTCGAAGGAACCGTCGGGTTGCAGCGCTGCCCGACCCGACGCGACGATCTCACGTCGTGACTTTGTCCGTGCCCGTTCCGCGATGTCGTTTGAGGCATCCGCGGCGACGCTCCAGGGCAACCACGGGTAGGTGAGCCGACGGCGCGCGTACCCCGAACCGTACAGCCAGTCGAGCTCTCGGACTTCACAGAAATCGACGACAAAGTCTTCGCGGGACACCTTGTAGGTGACGGTCGCATTCGTCACGGGAGCGCCGAAATAGTAACGCGCCGCGATTTTCACCTTCGCCTTCCGCCCCAGGCGGATGGCCGGTTCGGAGGGCGTGACCGTCACCTCGAATTCCGGCTTTTTGTATTCTTCGACGAGGAAGCCCTCCGTGCGGAGCGAGTCCTTTCCCCGAAAGACGGCAAAATGCCAGCGACCCAGCGGTGCACCGTCCGGGAGGATGTGCGCACCGCTCACCCCACCGGCTTCATCCGTCTTGCCCTCAATGTTTCGGACCCGGTCGCCGTTCGGACCCAAAACTTCGATCCGCACGTCTTCACCCGCCACCGGCGCGAGATAGCCTTCGGGCCCTCGCAGGCGAATGAGCAGGCGGAACTGCACCGTGGAACCCGGCCGGTAAATTGGCCGGTCCGTCACCAGCGTCCACCCGAGGCGCATCGCTTCGGTGGCGTCGGGGGTCGGCTGCTCGCGCTCCCAATAGTTCAGGAATCCGATTCGGCCTGGGCCGGCCTCGGCAAGCAACTGGATGCGAGAGCCCTCGTTCGGGTGTTTCGTGGGGTAGCGGACGATCCCATCGCGGTCGCTCAGGTGGGTCGTCTCCAGAATCTGCGGAGGCTTGTGATTCTCGACGTCGTTCCAAGTCTCGCAGATCCGGACTCTGGCGCCTTCCAGCGGCTGACCGGTACGCGCGTTCGCGACGTAAATCAGGCCTCCCTCGATGACGCTCTTCTTGACGACCGCAACGTCCGTGACGAACACCAGCACCCGGCTGATGGGGGCGGCCGGACCGGCAAACGCCTCCACGACGAAAGCACCGGAGTTCACGATCGGAACGTGCGTGAAGCCTTCGGTAACCCGCCCGCCCTGATTCGCCGGGAGAGTTTCCGACCAGGCTGCGACGACCTCGCGCGGGCGACTCCTCCAAAGCTGCTTCGCGAACCGCGCGTCACCGAACGAACCCGGCGCGGACCCTTTCCGCATCCGTGCGAGCGCCAGCCTCCCAAGATCGATCCGCACGGCCCGAAAATGGATCTGCGGCGTGTTGCGGGAGCGGAAATTGAGCTGGGGTTGCGCCCCCGGCAGAAAGGCGCCCGGCGCTTCGAATGCCACCTCCCGCGCCTGGATCTTCCGGAGATTTTGCCGCGCATCCGCTTGGGCGGACCCCGCGCCGGACGCCAGAATGCGGCGATAGACGGCCTCGGCTGCCGGGAACTGCTGCCGCGACTGGAGATACAGCGCTGAGGAGTACTCCGCCTCCGCGGCGGCCCGACTCTGCGGGTAGCGCGCGCCCACCTGCTTCAGCAAAGCCAGCGGGCTTTCCTCCGGCGGAAGGGTGATCAGCCGCACCTGAGCGCCGGCGATCGCGAGCGCCTGATTCTCCTCCAGCTCCCAAACTTTCCGGGCGGGGACGGCTGGGACGCGCCCGGCTGATTCGGACACGCGCGCGAACCACGCGGACCAAGTCTGGGGTCCGTAGAGCGAGCGCGCGATCAGCGCGCGGCGGAGCAGCGCGGTCGCGGCATCTTCGCGTCGCGGCGACTCATCCAAGCGCTCGATTTCCTCGAGAAGAAAACGAACCTTCGCCCCGTCCCCCAAGGTGCTGGCATACGACTCCGGCGTGCGACGGAAGCGAGGTTCGCCATCCGGGGTGAGAGGAAGTCCCTCCGGAAGGCTCTCCGACGCGTCGTACCGGGCGAGGGCAGCCTTCTCCTCCGCGTCCGCATCGTCATCATCGAGCACGGGGAAGGCGGGCAACCACCACCAAGCGCAAAGCTGCGGGCCGTTTCCGCCGGCAGGCTCTTGAAGAAGGAGCGCAGCCGCGAGATCGAAATCCACGCCGATGCGTTCGGTCCGAATCCTCCGGGCGCGCTCCTCGCGCGCAGGCGTCGCTGGTTCAGCCGCAAACTCCGCGAGCAACGCGCGGGCTCGTTCGTAGCGCTCGATCGCGGCGCGGCGGTCCGCCCGCCACCAGTCGCGATCCGCCCGGTAGTCGAGCCGATTCCGGACAAGCTTTCCTCCCTCCCGCACCGCCGCGTGAGGTGCGGAGAGATAGAGCCCGGCCAGAAAACGCTGACCGATCGCTTCCTCGAGCGTGCCCCGGGTCTTCCCGACGTAGTCCTCCGCGACCGCCAGAGCGACATCCCACTCACGGAGTTTCGTCGAGCAGAGGGCGCTCCCCTCCACCGCGCGTTTCATCGCGGCCGAGTGCCAGTCCTTCCCGGCGCGGCGCACGAGGTCGAACGCGGCGCGGGCTTCCTTCCAGTGGCGCTGTTGGGCGAGGCTCCCGGCCGGCTGAGCGCCGAAGGGCCTCACGGGCTCGGCGTCTTGCGCGGCCGCGGGACCGACGAGAGCAAGGAGGCCGAAACCGAAGAGGAAGGCGCGCCGCATCGGCTCTTTGTAGGCGCTTCGGTCCGCGGGCCGCAGGGAAAAAATGCGGCGGGATGCTTTTCCCGCGTCATCCCGCCGCTTGCCCTTTCGCCCGGGGCGCGGGAGCGTTCGCGATGATTCGATCTGCCTTCGTCGCTCTGGCCGCGCTCGGCGTTTCCGCGCTCCTTCCGTCGCTGCCGGCCGAGGAGACGCCGGCGCCGCCAATCGTGAATTTCCGCGCCCTGCTGTCGTTGATTCCTCCGGCCCTGCCGGGCTGGACCGCCGCGAAGCCCGAAGGAAACACGACGAAGATGGGCGCCTTCGAGCTCACGCAGGTGAGCTGCGAATACACGAAGGGCGACAGCCGGGCCTCTCTTCAGATCATGGATTACGCCCTCAACCGCGAGATGATGAAGGGGCTGATGCTGGCCTGGCAGTTCTCGAACGAAAGCACGGACGGCTACCAGAAATCGATCACGCTCGATGGCGTCCCGGGCTTCGAGACGTGGGAGGAGTCGAGCAAGACGACGAGCGTGTTTCTCGCGGTGGCGGATCGCTACTGGGTGCACGTGGAGGTGACCGGCGAAGCGGCCGGCGTCGCGCGGGAGATCCTGAAAAAGCTCGACCTTAAGGCCCTCGGGGCCGTGAAGTAGGCGCACCGCCCCGAAGGAGCTGCCCCGCGCGTAGGTGAGCGGCTTCGCGATGGAAACGGACGAACAGCCGCGCCGGAACATGCCCTCGCGGATCATTCACGCGGCGATCGTGCGCTGGGTGGATCCGGTGCGTGGTGAGCGCAGCGCCCCCGGTGTTCATCAGCGAAACCGAGGATCCCGCGAGGAAGGCCGCCGGGTGGCTGGAGGCGCGGTTCCGCGGGGAGTCCGACGGCGGCCGACGTTCCTCTTGCTGACGGGAGCCGCCGCGCCGAACGTACCTGCAGAATCCCTTCTGCAGCTATGTGTGGCATCGTAGGTTATATCGGAAAAATCTCAGCGGCTCCCATCCTTCTCGAGGGACTCCGGCGTTTGGAATATCGCGGCTATGATTCGGCGGGGCTCGCGACGCTGAACGGGGACGGGCTCGAGATTCGGCGCGCCGTCGGGCGCATCCAGAAACTCACCGAACTCGTGAGCCACGAAGGCGTGCACGGCTCGCTCGGCATCAGCCACACGCGCTGGGCGACGCACGGCGCCGTCACGACCGACAACGCGCATCCCCACGTGGATCAGAGCGGCAAGCTCGCGCTCGTGCACAACGGGGTGATCGAGAACTACCAGCAGCTCCGCGAGGAACTCGTGGAGGCCGGACACACCTTCCGTTCGCAGACCGATACCGAGGTCCTCGCGCACTACATCGGGATGATGTACGACCGCGCGGGCGGACCCCCCTCGAAGGCGCGGCTGGTGGATGCGGTGCGCACCACGCTGAACAAGACGATCGGCGCGTATGGGCTGGCCATCATTCACGCGGATCTGCCGGACTTGATGATCGGCGTGCGGCGGGGCAGCCCGCTCGCGCTCGGTCTCGGAAAGGGCGAGCACTTTCTCGCGAGCGATCCGGCGGCTTTTGCGCAGCACACGCGCGAGGTCGTCTATCTGCATGATTTCGACATGGCGGTGATCGAGCGGGGGCAGTTCGAGATCCGCACGCTGGCCGGCGGCGGCCCGGGCGCCTACGAGGTGAGCGAGTTCGAGTTCAGCGGCGAGGCGGTGAAGAAGGGCGACTACGCGCACTTCATGCTCAAGGAGATCTACGAGCAGCCCGACACCGTGCGTGACGCGATGCGCGGCCGGCTCTCTCACGAGGACGCCACCGCGCGTCTCGGCGGCATGAACATGACGCCGCAGGAAATGCGCGACGTCGATCGCGTGCTGCTCACCGCCTGCGGCAGCGCGTGTCACGCGGCGCTGGTGGGTGAATACATTTTGGAGATGATCGCGCGGGTGCCCGCCGAGGTGGACTACGCGAGCGAGTTCCGCTGGCGGAACATGCCGCTGAACAAGGACACGCTGATCCTCGCGGTCAGCCAGAGCGGCGAGACGGCCGACACGCTCGCCGCGCTCCGCGAGGGCATCCGGCGCGGTCAGCGCGTGCGCGGCGTCTGCAACAACGTCGCGAGCACGATCGCGCGGGAGAGCGGTGGCGGCGTCTACATGCACGCGGGACCGGAGATCGGCGTCGCGGCGACGAAATCCTTCACCAGCCAGGTGGTCATTCTGGCGCTGCTCTCTCTCCTCCTCGGGCGGATCCGTCATCTCTCGATCGGCGAGGGTCTCCAGATCATCAAGGCCCTCGAGGCGCTGCCGGATCAGGTCGCGCGCTGCCTCGAACTCGACGCGAAGATCAAGGTCATCGCGGAGAAGTACGCGGGCGCCGACGGCATGCTCTTTCTCGGGCGGCAGTACAATTATCCCGTGGCGCTCGAGGGCGCGCTGAAGATGAAGGAAATCTCCTACATCAACGCGAACGGCCACCCGAGCGGGGAGCTGAAGCACGGCATCATCGCGCTCATCAACGAGAAGTTCCCGAGCGTGTTCATCGCGCCGGACGACGTCGTGTTCGACAAGAACATGAACAACATCGAGCAGGTGAAGGCGCGGAAGGGACCGGTCATCGCGATCGGCACCGAGGGCGCGACCGGCGCACTCGAGCACATCTGCGACGACGTGATCGCCGTGCCGCGGACGCTCGATTTCCTCTCGCCGATCCTGACCGTCATCCCACTCCAGCTTCTGGCCTATCACACCGCGGTGCACCTCGGCTGCGACGTCGACAAGCCGCGAAATCTGGCGAAAAGCGTGACGGTGGAGTGATGAGCTTCTGCGTGGCCGCGGAGGCCGCGCGCCGACGGCCGATAAACGCAGAAGATCCGGCAGACTGCGGAGGGCATGGCTACTCCGGCCCGGCGTCGTAGCCCGAGGCGCTCGTGCGCTTGGCGATCGAGTCGAGTTGCTTCGCGCGGGCTTCCGTCAGTTCGAAGTTCACGAAAAGCCCGCCCTTGCTCGTGGAGTAGATGCTCGCATGCAGCGAGACTTCGGCATCGCGGAACTGCACCCAGGCCCGCTGCCCATCGCGAAGGAGCTTGCGGGCGTCCTCGTTCGGCATCGAGGCGAGCGCCGTCTTGAAATTCCGGTTGAGCGCGTCATCCGCTTCTCCCATCGCCTTGCCCATTTGGCTGGCGTGGACGGCGAACGCCACGGCGATCGCGGCGAGGGCGCTGAGCACGGGAACGACGAGGCGCGAAATGTGAATCGATTTCATCGGGGCATTCCAGCGGAATTGCGCCGCGATCACAATCGCAAACGTGGTCGACAGTTGCCGCGAAAAGGATGCCGCCCGCTCCGTTTTACAATCCCAGATAGGCCTTCCGAACCTCCGGATTCGAGAGGAGCTCCGCGCCGGTCCCGGAGAGGACCACGCCGCCGGCCTCGAGCACGTACGCCCGCTTCGCGAGCGCGAGCGCGAGCTGGGTGTTTTGTTCGACGAGGAGAATGGTCACACCCGCGGCATTGATTTCGCGGACGACGCGGAACATTTCCTCCACCATCAAGGGAGCGAGCCCGAGCGACGGTTCATCGAGCATCAGGAGCTTGGGGTCAGCCATGAGTCCGCGTCCGATCGCCACCATCTGCTGTTCGCCGCCGGAGAGGGTGCCGGCGAGCTGACGTTGCCTTTCCTTCACGCGCGGAAAAATTCCAAAGACCCGCTCGAGGCGGGCGGTGCGCCCTTCCTTCGGCGTCGCGTACGCCCCCATGAGGAGATTCTCGAGCACCGACATCTCCGGGAAAAGCCGGCGGGCCTCCGGCACATGCACGATGCCGCGCCGGACGATCTCCATCGAGGGTTGTCCGGCGAGACTGGCCCCATGCAGTCGAATGCTGCCGCTGCGCGCCTGGAGGAGCCCGGAGAGGGCCCGCAAGGTCGTCGTCTTGCCGGCGCCGTTCGCTCCGATCAGCGCCACGATCTCGCCCTCGGGAACACGAAAGCTGACGTCCCAGAGCGCCGGCACGCGGCCGTACGCGACCTGCAGATGCTCGACCTCAAGCATGGGCCACCTCCCCGAGATAGGCGGCGATGACGTCGCGATTTTGCACGATCTCCGCCGGGGGAGCGTCGCCGATCTTCACTCCGTGGTGCAGGACGACCACGCGATCCGAGATCCTCATGATGGCTTTCATGTGGTGCTCGACGAGGATGACGCTGACACCGCCGGCACGGATGCGTTCAACGAGCGCGCAGGCCTCATCCACCTCGGCCGGATTGAGGCCGCCCATGGGCTCGTCGAGGAGGAGGATGCGCGGCTTTGTTGCGAGCGCACGGGCGATCTCGAGCCGCTTTTGTTCCCCGAGCGTGAGATCAGACGCGAAGCGTTCCGCCTGCGCCTCGAGCCCGGCGAACGCGAGCCAGCGACGCGCCTGGGCCTCCGCGCGGTCTCGCTGGGGTTCGTGCAGGAAGGCGGCGAGCGTGACGTTTTCGAGGACGGGCAGTTTGCGAAACGGCTTCACGATCTGAAACGTGCGCGCGATCCCGCGCTTCACGACGGCGTGTGGCTTCAACCCGAGCACGCTCAGGCCATCGAGCAGCACGTCCCCCGATGTCGCCGGGATGAATCCCGCGATGAGATTGAAGGCGGTGGTCTTGCCGGCGCCATTGGGGCCGATGAGCCCGAGGATCTCGCCCGCATGCAAATCGAAGCTGAGCGAGGACACCGCGCGGAGTCCGCCGAAATCCTTCGTCAGGGCGATGGCGCGAAGTAGGGGCATGACGGGGTCAGACGTTTGGAGCGCGGCGTCGAACGAGCAGCGTGCGCACGCGGCCCCAGATTCCATCGGGGAGGAAGCGGATCACGATCATCATGAAGAACCCGTAGAAGATGAGGTGCCCCGACTGGAAGCGATCGCGAAAGACTTCGCCTAACGTGGTCAGGAAGACGGCGCCAACGATCGGGCCGAAGGTGGTGGCGATGCCGCCCACGACCGGCACGAAGACCATCTCCACCGAAAGCGCGATGGCGAAGACGGCGTCGGGATCGATGTAGCGGAAATAGATCGCGTAAAAACCGCCGGCGGTGCCGACGAAAAACGCCGAGAGCGCGAGCGCGAGGACGCGGGTCCGGACGGTGTCGATGCCGGCGGCTTCCGCGCTGTCCATGTCCTCGCGGATCGCGAGCAGATAGGCTCCGAGTCGCGCACGGGAGATCCGCCACGTCGCGAGGGTAACGAGCGCGGCGAGGATCAGGATCACATAGTAGAACGGTACCTTGCTCTCCCAGTTGACGGGCTTCCCGAAGATCGTGAGCGCCGGCAGCGTGGTGATGAGCAGCCCCATGGGACCCGCGGTCAGGCTCTCCCAATTCAGGACCACGAGCCGGGTGATCTCGGCGACGGCGAGCGTCGCGAGGGAAAAGTAAGGTCCGCGGAGTCGGAAGCAGATCCAGCCGAACGGCACCGCCATGAGCGCCGCGAGCAATCCGCCCGCGATCAAAGCGAGCCAGGGCGACAGGCCGAGCCTCAGATGCAGCAGCATTGTCGTGTAGGCACCGAGCCCGAGAAACGTCGCATGGCCGAACGACACCTGACCCGCGTAGCCGCCGAGCAGATTCCACGCGGCGCCGAGGAGCGCGGCGAACAGCGTCATGATGAGCAAATGCTGGACGAAGGTGTTCGACGTCAGGAGCGGCGCCGCAACGAGCAGCAGACCAGCGGCGGCGGCGGCGAGGGCGCGACTCATGCGCGCCCGGTCCCCCAAAGTCCGCCCGGTCGAAAGAGCAACACCAGCAGAAAGAGCACGAACCCGATCGCGTCCTTGTACGCGACCGAGACGTAGACGGCGCCGAGTGACTCGACAATCGAGAGCAGGATGCCGCCAACGATCGCACCAGGTACGGAACCGAGGCCGCCCAGCACCACGATGACGAAGCATTTGACGCTCAGGATCTCACCGACAGTGGGATAGAGGTACAGCGACGGAGCCAGCAGAACACCGGCCGCACCTGCGAGAGCAGTCCCGAGCGCAAACGTGATGGATTCGATGCGTGCCACATTCACGCCCATCAACGCCGCGGAATCGGGGTTCTGCGCGGTCGCCCGGATCGCGCGCCCGGTATCCGTGCGGGTCAGGAAGAAGTACAACGCCGTCGTCAGCAAGAGCGCGATGCCGAAGGCGATGGCGAGCGGAATGGGCACCGCGATGCCGAAAGGACGCGCGGGTTTGAGCGCGTAGTCGAGATTGATGGTGCGATAGTCTCCCGACCACGCGAGCAGCGCGAGATTCGCGATGAGCAGCGAGAGGCCCGCCGTGTAGAGCAGGGTATTCAGCTCGCCGGTGGGGATGATCTTCCGGAGCAGGAACCGATGAATCGCGAGGCCGAAAGCGAACATCGCCGGCGTCCAGATGAGAATCGAGACGAACGGATCGAGGTGCCACGAATGGTGGGCCCAAAACGCGCCGAACATGCCGAGCATCACCATCTCGCCGTGCGCCATGTTGATGATCCGCATGACGCCGAAGACGATGGTCAGCCCCACGGCGATCATCGCGTAGAGGGCACCCGTGAGGATGCCGCTGACGAGACTCTGGACAAAGGTCTCCATGCGAGATCAACCGGCGGCCCGCGAACGCGACGGAGCTGGATCAGGTCGATGCTGCGCGGACCCCAACCACCGAGCCCGCGCGGGCCGAGCGTTGTTTCCAGCCCAGCAGCTCACTTCGTCTCCGGCGGCTCGGGGAAGACGAACGGTGTTTCCGCGTTGGCCTTGGGCCAGACGTTGAGCAATTCGCCTTTGCGCCACTGGGCGAGCACGACGTGCTCGGGCGAGTTGACGTTTTGGTTCAGGTAACTGTCCCCGAGCGGACCAGCATAGCTGCCGAACTTCGTCTTGCCGAAGACGGTCATCATGTCGGTCGCGAGCAACGCGTCGCGGAGAGCGCCGCGGTCGGCCTCGAGATTTCCGGTGAGCTTTGCGCGCTTCATGGCATCCGCGAGGATGTAGATCGCCGCGTAGCCCTCGGTCTCGTGCTCGTGCGGATGAATGCCGTATTTCGCCTGAAAGGCCTTGTAAAAGGCGACCGTGAGCGGGTCGTTCGGATTGCCCGACCAGGACGCGGAGGAGTAGACGTTTTCCGCCAGGGGCCCGAGTTGCTTCGCGAAGTCCTCGACCCCGAAGCCGCCGCCGAAACCGACGAACGCTCGGGGCGTGACGCCGATCTCCTTCGCGTGACGCGTCATCAGAATCGCATCGGTGGCTGAGACGGCGACCAACAGCAGGTAGTCGGGCTTG
This sequence comes from Chthoniobacterales bacterium, assembly GCA_038322235.1. Classification (GTDB taxonomy): domain Bacteria; phylum Verrucomicrobiota; class Verrucomicrobiia; order Chthoniobacterales; family SZAS-18; genus SZAS-18. The sequence goes on along the minus strand of JBBQFQ010000001.1, from coordinate 218,920 downwards.
TTGCCCTTTACCTTGGTCATGATGGGTTTGAAATCGAGAGTGTTTACGGCGTAGGCCTCGTCGTTCACGATTGGAACGCCCTTCGCCTTCAGAAACGTCATGACGGCATTGCCGATCGTTTTCCCGAAGAGCGAATTGTCGTAGATGACCGCCGCGGATTTCGGCATGGCGCCCGGCACGTCGGTCACGAACTTCTTGAACGCTTCCGGGTAGATCGATCCAGTCGGGTTGTTGCGGAAGACCCAGTCGAAGCCCTTGGTCGTGATGGCATCTGCAGACGGATGATCGACGAGGTAGGGTGTCTTCAGCCGCTGGGCGACCGACGCAATTTCCATCGCCTGTCCCGAAGCCCGGCCGCCGGTGAGAACGAGCACCTGGTTCTGGGTGATGAGTTTCTCGGCGACGGTGGCCGCGAGGGGATTCTTCGCCTGGTGATCCTCAAGTACGAGTTCGAGTTTCTTCCCGTTCACCCCACCCTTGGCGTTGATCTCTTCGATCGCCATCGTGTAGGCCTTCTTGAACTTGTCGCCGAAGGGCGCATCCGGTCCAGTCATCGGCTGCGGCGCGCCGATCTTGAGCGTGTCCTGCGCGCAGAGCGCGCCGGGGAGCAGCGTCAGGCTCAAGGCCAGCGCAGCGGAGAGCGGGAGTCGCGATTTCATGGGGGAACGAGGTTGGTTTGTGGGAGCGAGCTGTACCTTCACTGCACAGCAGGGGTCTATTTTCTAGCCTCTGTGCCACGCGATTAGCGAGCGCAAACCACGCGAAACCCGTGGGATAGTGCGGGTTTTCGTCTGCTGGAGCGGGCGCGGAAAGGGCTTGGGAGGACGTTGCCGGGGTCACGAGTCCCTCAAGCTACCGAAGGGCCCGGTCTTTCCACGCGCCATCGTCGCCGTCATCTGACGGCGAACCACCGGAATCATCTGGGCGACGCGGAACGCCAGGTCGCGAAGCAAGCCGAGCGGGAGCAAGTCGGATTGGAAGAAGGGCGTAGTCCAGCGGGTAGCGAACTGGTAAAAGCGGAGGTGCTTCCGCCGCGCGGCGGAGTAGGCGACGAGAGCCTCGGGGAGCGGACGAGAGCCTCGGGGAGCGGATGCGACGCGAGCGCGTCGGGCCAGCGCGGCTGCATCCATGAGGACAAGATTCTCGCCCTGCCCGAGCTGTGCGCTCAGGGCGTGCGCAGCATCGCCCAGCAGTGCGACCCGATCGCCGTGCCAGACGCGCATCCGCACGTCGTGATACGCCGCCGGCGCCACCTGTGCCCGCTCGAACAACTGCACCGCGTGTCCCTCGCGCGCGAAGAAGATCGCAGCGGCTGGCCCCGCGATTCGGCCCCGGCGATCCCGACTCGCAAAGCTCGATCTGGCACGATCCCATCCTAGCCCGCTCTCCCCATTAGGGAACCGGCACCGCGAGGGCCTTCTGAATCCACAGGGCGCCGTTCGGAACGGTGCGTTCATAGTCGCGCCAGGCGGCGGCCCTGGCGACGTTTTGCCACAGCGTCCACTGCTCCTCATCCATGTCGCTCACCCTCGCTCCACCGTGCAGATAGGAGGTAGCGACCGCGTCCTCATCCGCGCGGGCACTGTCGATGCCGAACTTCTCCAGGCCGACGGCGACCTCGATCACCACTCGTCGCTGGTCGGGGGTGAGTGATTCCAAAGTGCTCTTCGAGGCAAGAATGGGCGTAAGGAAGTAGAAGATCGCCCGATTTCGGGGGGTCGTCACCGCCTTGCAAAAATCATTCAATTTGAAGGCATTTAACGACGTGGCCGCCGTGACCGCGGCATCGATGCGGCGTTCCCGGAAAGCTTTGGGAATTTCACTGGACGCCATGCTGACGACCTTTCCGCCCGCGGCCGAAAGCATGTAGTCCACGCCCTTCCCAGCGCCCCGCACCCTCAGATCCCGGAGATCCTCCGGCACGACGATCGGCTTCTCCAGCGAGACGATCCCCGCTGCCTGCCACATCCAGGAAGTCATGATGATGCCGTTCTGCTCGAAGAGGGCGGCGAGATCCCGACCGACCGGCGCCGCTTTCCACGTCATGCCGTGCTCGTAGCTCTTGATAACGCCAGGCAGGATGGTGACCGCCAGCTCGGGAATCTTCCCAAAGAGGTTGTTCACGGGAGTCAGGATGAAATCGGCTGTCCCAGCTTTGAGCGCGTCGACGTATTGGTCCGGCTTGACGAGCTTGTTCTCCGCGAAGACCTCCACGCGAATGGCCCCAGCCGTCCGTTTTTCGACTTCGGCTGCAAACCTCCGCGCAAGTCGGTCCCGAAAATCGCCTTCATTCCCACTTGTTGCAGGGAATTGATGCGCAAGTTTGAGAACGCGCGGAGAAGAAGCCTGCGCGAACGCGCCTGGCACCACGAGGACGACGCTCGCATGGAGCGCCAAAAGAAGGGTTTTCATGGGGGCGAGAGCCTCGTTTTGTCAGTCATTCGAGTGACATAAGCAAGATCAAAGCCCCGGAGAGCCGTCATACTCTGTCCTACAATCCGAGCAGCGCGCAGGCCCCGAGGACGAACGCGAGCAGCGCGAACCACCCGACCGTGAAGGCAACTGCCGCACGGAGTCCGTGCGCGCGGAGGCGGCCGTAATCCACCTGCATTCCGAGCCCAGCCATTCCCATCGTCATCAGAAACAGACCGACGAAGAGCATCCAGGCGCCGGTTTCCTTGACCCACGCCGCGTTGCCTGTCGACCGCAGGACGAGGGAGTAGATCACGCCGGTAGCGAAGAATCCGATCACAAACCAAGGGAATGGGACCTTCGCCTTCGCGTCGGTCCCACCATGGCGGCGCTGCCACGCGACGAGCAGGAGAATCACGGGCGCGAGCAGGAGTACGCGCACGAGTTTGGTGACTGTTCCCACATCGAGCGCGCCGTCCACCGGGGTGACCGCGGCGAGGACCTGCGCCACCTCGTGCAAGCTCGCACCGGTCACCACGCCGTAGTGGAGCGGAAGCCACTGGAGCACCGTTTGCGCGGCGATGAAGGCGAGGGCGAACCCAGTGCCGACGATCGTGCAGAGCACGAGCGCGAGCGCCGACTGATCCTCGCGGGCGCGCACCACGGGGGCGGCGGCGACGATCGCTGAGGCGCCGCACACCGCGCTGCCGATCGCCACCAACCAGCCCATCTCGTCCTCGAGGCCGCAGCGGCGGGAAAACCAGGTGAAGAAGACCATCCCAAACGCGATCACACCCACGTCGAGCACGAGAATCTTCCAGCCTGCCCCGAGGATGAGATCGAAATTCAGCCGCACGCCCAGCAGGACGATGCCGTAGCGCAGAAGTGCCTTCGCCGAGTAGGTGAAGCCATCTTTCCAGGCCGTGGGCGGTTGCCAGACCGCCTTGATCGCCATCGCAATCAAGAGCGCCACGGCCAAGGGGCCAATGACCTTCAAGCCAGGCAGGCGGGCCGCGCAGAAAGCCAGGACGGCGAGAACGAGAGCGAGAGCGAGGCCGGGGAACATGAGGAGGTGGAGTGGACGATCCGGAATCAGCCCGCGTCTGCCAGCATCATCTCGGCGCATTTGCTCCCGATCATGATGCAGGCTGCATTCGTATTGCCGGAGACGATCAGGGGCATCACTGAGCAATCGGCGACCCGCAGACCGGCAACTCCGCGCACCCGGAGACGCTCATCGACGACCGCACCCGGGTCTGACGCCGCGCCCATGCGACAGGTCCCCGCGGGATGGAAGATGGTGGTCGCGCCGGTGCGGCGGATCCAGTCAAGCCATTCGTCGTCGGTCTTCACGGCCGACCCCGGAGAGTGCTCGCCGGAAACATATTCGCCAAAGGCCCTCGCCTGCGAAACGCGCCGGACGAGCTTCACTCCCCGCAGCGCGGTCTCCACATCGAGCGGATGCGACAGATAATTCGGCTGCAGCCGCGGGGAGGCGAAGGGGTCGGGAGACGCGAGGCTCACCAAGCCCCGACTTTCCGGCCGGAGTTGGAGGACGGACATGGTAAATCCGGAATGCCGGTGGGGAGTTCCGCCGGGGATGTCACTGCTCGTGGTCCCCATGTGAAACTGGACGTCCGGTCGCGCGCTTCGCTCGGGAAACGCGCTGGTGAAGAGGACGCCTTGATTAATCCCGCTCGCGAGCGGTCCGCGCCGCTGTGTCTTGTATTCCAGGCGGGTGCGCATTCGACCCAGCCAGGTGTGCGCGATGTCGTTGTTCGTCACGGGCTTCACGCACCGAAAGAGTAACCGGATCTGCAAATGGTCCTGGAGATTTCCCCCGACCCCAGGTCGGTCCTGCCGGACTTCGATCCCGTGCTCACTCAAATGGCCGGCCGGACCTATTCCCGACAGCATCAGGATCTGGGGCGACTGCATCGCTCCGGCGCACAAGACGATCTCGCGCGCGCTGCGCACCTGATGCGTCACGCCGTCGAGCACGTATTCCAGACCCGTCGCACGGGAGCCTTCGAACAACACCCGCGTCACGTGGGCGCCGGTCTCGATGAGCAGGTTCTCGCGCGCTTCCGCGGGACGCAGGAAGACCAGTCCGCAGCTCTGACGGACGCCGTTGCGCTTGTTGATCTGAAAATAGGAGACGCCGGCCTGCGTCAGTCCGTTGTAGTCGCGCGTGCGGGGAATCCCGCATTCCTCCGCGGCCGCGAGAAACGCATCGACCAACTCGTGCTGATCCCCGAGTTCGACGCCCACCTCACCGGCCTGACCGCGGACGGCGGGATCGCCTTCGGGGTAGGATTCGATCGCCCGGAAATGAGGGAGCACGTCATCCCAACTCCACCCGCGGTTTCCCAGCGCAGCCCAGTGGTCGAAATCCTCCGGCTGGCCCCGCACCCACAGGAGTCCATTCAGGGCGCTGCTCCCGCCCAGCATCTTTCCGCGCGGCCAGTAGTTCCGCCGGCCGGCAATCCCCGGATCCGCTTCCGTCTCGAATCTCCAGTTCAGTTCCTCGTGAAACATCAGACGTCCATAGCCGCCTGGAATGTGGATCCACTTGAAATCATCCCGCGGTCCGGCCTCGAGCAACAGCACCCGATGCCGCCCGCAGGCGGTCAGCCGATTCGCGAGCACGCAACCCGTCGAACCGGCTCCGACGATGATGTAGTCAAACACCTCCGGCCGGAGCCGGTCCGTGAGGGGAGAACGGACCGTCATGGAATGGCATATCGCACTGAACGGGCGTGCAAAGCAACACAAAATGAAATGATCTCTTTCGTTTTTCATTGCTTCCGGTCACGCCTTTCCGCTAATCCCGTAGCGGGCGGCGGCGAAATCACCTCGGATCCGCCCGTCCCCACCCCCACCCCCGTTCGAACCATGACCCCCGCGACCGCGCTTTCCGCTCCCGCCTTTGGCGGAGAAATCGTTTCCGTCCAGCGCGTCGCGCTGGCCTCCGCCATCGGCTGCGTCATCGAGTGGTACGATTTCTTCCTTTATGGCGTCGCCACCGGCCTCGTCTTCAACAAGCTTTTCTTCCCGCCAGACATGGACAAGGGTCTGGCCGACGCGCTGGCGTGGACCCTCTTTGCGGTCGGCTTTGTCGCGCGTCCGCTCGGCGGCGTGATCTTCGGACACTTCGGGGACCGGCTCGGCCGGAAAGGCATCCTCGTGCTGACGCTCGTGATCATGGGCGTGGCGACTTTCGCGATCGGTCTCGTTCCTTCTTACGCCAACATCGGCATCGCGGCGCCCATCATCATGGTCGTCCTCCGAATTTTTCAGGGCATCGGCATCGGCGGCGAGTGGGGCGGAGCGGTCCTCATGGCGGTCGAGCATTCGCCCGACAAGGATCGCGGGTATTACGGCAGCTGGCCGCAGATCGGAGTACCCGCGGGACTCGCCCTCGCCACGGGCGTGATGGCGCTCGTCTCGCAGCTTTCGGAACAACAGTTCATGAGCTGGGGCTGGCGCGCGTGCTTCCTCTTCAGCGCCGTGCTCGTCGTCGTCGGGGTCTACATCCGGACGAAGATCCACGAGACTCCGGCGTTTCAAAAAGTCGCGGCCGAGAAGCGCCACGCTGCGGTGCCTTTTGTGGAGCTCTTCCGCACGCAGCCGGGACCGGTGTTCAAGGGGATGATGATCCGGTACATCGAAGGCGTCGGATTCAACCTTTACGGTGTCTTCATGGTCACGTTTTTGACGGGCACGCTGAAACTGCCGCGGACCACGGCGCTTCTCGCGATCACCACCGCCGCCTGCGTCAGTATCTTCGTCATCCCGTATTTCGGCCGGCTTTCCGATCGCCGCGGACGCCGGCCGGTCTTCGCCGCCGGCGCTCTCCTGACCGGTCTACTCTGCTTTCCCGCGTTCTGGCTCCTCATGAACTCCGCGGGCGACAAAGCCTGGCTGCTCGTCGCGATCATCATCCCGTTTGGCCTGGTTTATCCGATGGTCTACGGGCCGGAGGCCGCGATCTTTTCTGAACTGTTCAAGACCCGCGTCCGCTACACGGGCGTCTCCTTCGTCTATCAATTCTCCGGCATCTTCGCGAGCGGACTGACCCCGCTGATCGCGTCGTGGCTGCTGGCCAAGAACGGCGGCTCGCCCTGGCTCGTCTGCGGATACGTGCTCGTCGTCAGCCTCATCAGCACGATTGCGGTCTACTCGATCGAGGACAAGGCCGGGAAGAGCATCGACGACTGACGGGCCGCGGGATCACTCTGGCGGGAAGGCCTCCAGCAGCTTCAAGCGCTGGACCTTGCCGCTCGGTCCGCGCGGGAGATCGGACACGATGCGCAGGCATTTCGGCGTCTTGTAGCGCCCGAGCTCCCCGCGGGCGAATTCGAGCAACTCGGCCGGCGTGACGGCGCTTCCCTCCCGCAGCATGACGCAGGCGTAGATTTCCTGGCCGTAGTGCGGGTCGGGCATCGCCGTGGCCGCAGCCTCGAGCACGGCGGGATGCTTCAGCAGCGCCTCGTCGATCTCGCGGGGAGCAATGTTCTCCCCTCCCTTGATGATGAGTTCCTTCAGCCGGCCAGTGACGAAGAAGAAACCGTCCGCGTCCCGATGACCGAGATCTCCCGAGCGGAGCCAGCCGCCCGGCCAGAACGCGGCGGCCGTCACGTCGTCCTGCTTGTAGTAGCAACGCATGACGTTCTCGCCACGCACGCAGATCTCACCGGGGGTGCCGTCGGCCACCGGACGACCCTCGGGATCCGCAATCCTGCCTTCGTTGCCGTAGGCCTGGCCCGGCGAGCCGATCTTCCGGCGGGCGGGATCGAGCGGATTCGTGAAACAGGGCGCGGCGGTTTCGGTCATGCCCATCGTCTCGATGATTCCGATCCCGAAGCGCTCCTCGAAAGCGCGATGCAGTTCCGGGGGCAGGGGCGCGCTAGCCGAGCGGGCGAAGCGGATGCGTGCGACGTCGAGCCCCTCGGCGCGCGGATCCAGACCCGCGAGCAGATACGACACGATGGTCGGGACAAAATTCAACCAGGTGACTCCGTGCGCCGCCGCCGTCTCCCAGTAGTTCGAAGCGCTGAATTTGTGCGGCATCACTACACTGCCGCCACTCACGAGCGGGGCCACGGCCGTGACGATCTGGCCATTGATGTGATAAAGCGGCAGGGCGCACAGCACGCGGTCCGCGGGGGTCAGGGCATGGGCGGACGTCGTGAATTCCCCGCCCGCCACGACCGCCCGCTGAGTCAGCATCACGCCCTTGGGTTTTCCCGTCGTGCCGCTCGTGTACATGAGCAGCGCGTCCGCGGCCTCCGCGACTTCCGGCAGCTCCTGCTGCGGTGGTCCGAGCGGCTCCGTGGCGTCCACGTCGAGCACGATCACCTGGACCGCGGCGCCAGCCGGAAAACGCGCCAGCGCGTCCCGCAACCGATCCTCCTGGTCGCGGCTGACGAGCACCAGCCGGGCGTCCGAGTGCTCAATCACGTAGGCGATCTGGGCGGGCTGGGAAAGGAGATTGACCGGGGCGGCGATGCGCCCGGCGTACATCACGCCAAGCAGAAGCGCGGCCGCCTGGAATCCATTCGGCATCATCAGCGCCACGGTGTCGCCGGCCCGAATCCCAAACTCCGAAAGCCGGCCGGCGAGGCCCCGCGCGTGCTCCTGAAGTCCCGCGTACGTCAGGATCGCGCCGGTCTCCGGCGCCAGGAGGTAGATGTCCGCGGGACGGGTGGCGGCGCGCTGATCGACGTGGTGACGGATCGTGCGCATCGCCAGATCAAAGTCCGTGCGCGTGCCGATAGGAACCGAAGAGTTCCTCCTCGGTCACGTCGCGCGGTGGAATCGGCCGCGAGATGCGCGTGATGTTCAAGTAATGCCGGTAGTTGAGGTTGTCGGAGAAGTTATTCCGCCCCCACGTGCCGCAACCCATCGAAAGCGAGAAGGGTAGGCCATTATCGAAACTGCCGCCCGTCGCGTAGCAATGCGCCTGATTGACGATCACGCGACAAACGGGCAGCTCCAGTCCGAGGCGCAGGATGTGCGCTTGATCGCCCGAGTGAATGCTCACCGAGTGACCGGCGCCCTGATACGCGTAAATCGCGTGGGTCAGTTCGACGGCATGGTCGAAGTCACGGGCTCGGTACACCGTCAGAACGGGACAAAGTTTTTCGCCCGAAAATGGATGCCCGGGCCCCGCGCCGGTTTCCTCGACCAGCAGCATGGTGGGGCGCAGGCCAGCCAGACGGGAGAGGCCCGCAATTTCCGCGACGCGGCCGGCGGTCTGTGCGGTGGTGCTTGAGCCAAGCTTGCCGTTGGGGAACATGACGGCGCCGAGTTTCGCCTTCTCCGCGGCATCCAGCAAGACGCCGCCCTCGCGGGTGAGCGCGGCGAGGACGTCCGCGTAGATGGCCTCGAGGATGATGACCGAATTCTCCGAGGAACAGCTCGTCGCGTTGTCGAAGGTCTTCGATTTCCGGATCAGCTCCGCCGCCTGCGCGAGATCGGCGGATTCATCGACGATCGAGACCACGTTGCCTGCGCCCACCCCGAAGGCGGGCGTCCCGCTCTGGGCCGCGGCCCTCACGTTCGCCTGGGATCCGGTGCAAACGATGAGGTCCGCCTGACGAAGCAATTCCGCGCTCGACTCCTTCGTCACCGGCGCGGGCAACATCTGAACGAGATTCGCGGGCGCACCGACCCGGGCGAGTTCCGCGTGCATGAACTCCAGCAAGCGCGCACAGGTCGTAAAGCCCTTCGGCGAGGGCGAGACGATCACCGCGTTCCGCCCCTTGAGCGCGTTGATGATCTTGTTGGCCGGCGTCGCCCCCGGATTGGTGGAGGGCGTGACGGCGGCCACCACGCCGACCGGGCGCGCGATCTCGATGATCCCGTCGGCCGCGATCTCGCGGATGACGCCGACCGTCTTCACCCCGCGAAGATCGCGGAGAAGCCCCATCGTTTTTCGACGGTTCTTCGTGAGCTTGTCGGCGACGTTCCCGAGCCCGGTATCTCGCACCGCCATCTCCGCCAGCTCCTGATTCCGGCCCGGCTCGCAGATCGCCCAGCCGGCCGCGGTCACACATGCGTCGACGCGTACCTGATCGAACATTTCGTAAGCCCGCTGCGCGACGCGGGCGCGTTCGACGAGTTCGCGGATGGTCCCAACAGCCGGGGTTTCCATGAAAGAAGTTACTTTGCTGCCGCCAGCGCGTCACCGGCCGGATCGGCGACCTGCCGGTTCGGATCGATGAAGAAAGCCGCGAGGGCACCAACCGCGAGAAGCGCCGCAGAGAGGAGGAACGGCACCTTATAGGTCTTGGTGGTATCGATCAGATAGCCGAACGCCACGGGCGCGATCATCCCGGCAACGCCGAACCCGGTGTTCATCATGCCGGCGGCGGTCCCGCCGTAGCGACCGGCAATATCAATCGGCAGGCTCCAAAGGACCGCGTTCGTCAGTTCGATCATGAAGAATGTTCCGGAGAGCAGCCAGACCGCGGACGTCACTTCGGTCGCATAGGCTGTCGGGATCATGAAACAGACGGCTCCACCGAGTCCAAGGATCAGCAGGCTTAAGCGGGCGAGCCGGAGGTTTCCGGTGCGCTTGTAGATATAGTCGGAAATCACCCCCCCGAGCGTGTCCCCAACGAATCCGGCCATCAGCGTGAGAGTGGTGAACAGCACCATTTTCTTGAGATCGACCTTGAAGGTATCCGAGAAAAACGACGGCAGCCAGGTGAGGAAGACCCAGAGCGACCAGCCGTAGCAGAAGTCGACAAACGTCACGAGCCACATGCGCTTGATCATCTCGGCCCACGGGGTGGGCGGCGCCTTAGTCGTAGAATGAGCGAGGATGACGGAGCCAATCTCCTCCTTTTCCTTCTCGGTCACGCCCTTCTTTTCGAGGGGCGAATCGCGGAACCAGAAATGCCACCAGACGACCCAAAGCAGACTCACTACCCCCAACGCGATAAATGAGAAGCGCCAATCCCTCGCCTGGACGAGCCAGAGGACGATGGGCGGCGTCACGGCGCCCCCGAGCCGGGCGAAGCTGTGCGTGATGCCCTGGGCGAAGCCCCGTTCGCCCTTTGGCAACCACCACGTAAACGCCCTGGTCGCGGTGGGAAACGCTCCGCCTTCACCGATGCCGAGCAGCACGCGCGACGCGATGAGGGTGGCGAGTCCGCCGCAAAAGCCGGTCCAGATCGTCGCCACGGACCAGATGATGCCGAGGAGGGTGAGCGTAAACCTCGGCCCGTATTTGTCCGAGAACCAGCCGCCCAAGATCTGCATGGCGGCGTAGGGATAGGCGAAGACCGAGAAGACGAACCCGAGCTCCGTTTTGCTGAGGCCGAGCTCTTTCGCGATGAGCGGGCCGGCGACTGCAATATTCACGCGGTCCACGTAGGTGATGAAGTACATCACACAGAGGATGCCGATGACACCGTAGCGATATCTGAGAAGGCGATTCATGGGGGGAGAATCACGCGCGGTCCGGCCGCTCGGGAGAGGTGGTTTCTGGGGGTTTGGCCTGAAGGAGGACGGCGACCGCTGAGGCCGGACGCCGCGGGAAGTTTACGGGCGTCAGACGCCGGGGGCACTGTGCGCCTTGTATTTGTCGAGCAAGCGCTTTGGCTGCTTGAAAGCGTCCCGGCGGAACGGATCGCCAAGCTCGCGGGTGAGATTGATGTTCACGATCGTGCACTCGTTCGATTTAATCGCCTCGCTCAGCGCGTCGGCCACCTCGTCCTCGTGCGAGACGGTAATGCCCTTTCCGCCCATCGCCTTTGCGACTTCCGCGAAATCGGGATTGGTGAGATTCGAGCCGACGAAGCGATCACCGAAATAGTCGACCTGGTTCTTCTTCTCCGCTCCCCATTGCTGGTTGTTGAAGACGACGCCGACGACGGGAATCTTCTCCCGCACGCACGTCATCACCTCGGCGAGGGCCATGCCCCAGGCGCCGTCGCCCACGTAGGCAATGGCAGGGCGATCGGGCCGTCCGACCTTGGCGCCCATCGCCGTCGGGAACGCATAGCCGCAATTACCGAAGCTCATCGCGGCCATGAAGAGACCGGGTTCCTCGAACTGGAGATAGCTGTTCGAAACCGAGCAGACGTTTCCGATGTCTGTCGAGACCATCGCATTCTTCGGCATTGCTTTCGCGAGCTGGGCGAGAGCGCGGCGGGGGCCGATCTTCCCTTCCTCGTTCGGTGAGGGCCAATTCGCGAGCTCCTGCTTCCAGGCCTCTTTCTCAGCTTGGATCTCGGCGATGCGGCCTTCGTTGCGCGCGAGGTTCGGCTTCAGCGCCTGGACCCGGCGAAGAATCTCCCCCGCTGCGAGGCGGGCGTCGCCGCAGACCGCGACGGACGCCGGGCGGACGAGGCCAAGCATGCGATGGTCGGCATCGACCTGGATGATCTGGGCATCCTTCGGCCAGTAGTCGATCCCGTGCTGCGGGAGGGTGCCGAACGGCCCGAGGCGCGAGCCGAGCGCCAGGACCACATCCGCCTTCGCGATCAATTTCATCGCCGCCTTCGAGCCCTGATAGCCCAGCGGCCCGCAGGCGAGATAGTGGCTCGCCGGGAACGAGTCGTTATGCAGGTAGCTGCTCACGACGGGCGCGGAAAGGTACTCGGCGAGGGCTTTGCACTCCTCAACCGCACCCGAGAAGATAACGCCGCCTCCCGCCAGGATTACGGGGTTCCTGGCCCCGGCGAGCGCCCGCGCCGCGGCATCCAGCGAGGTGGGTCCGCCCGCGCTCCGTTCGATCGTGAGCGGGGGCATGATCGTCGCGTCGATCTCGCCGTAGAAATAGTCGCGCGGGATGTTGATCTGCGCCGGACCACGTTCGGCCATCGCGAGCGTGAAGGCACGGTGCGTGAGCTCCGCCATGCGAGCGGGATGATTTATGTGGACCTGATATTTCGTGATTTTCGAAAAGATCGGCATCTGGTCCGTCTCCTGGAAGCCGCCATGACCCATCGTGAGGCTGCCCGACTCCGGCGTCACCATCACCACCGGGGAATGGGCCCAGTAGGCGGCCGCGATCGCCGTGACGAAATTGGTGATGCCCGGTCCGTTCTGGGCGATGCAAACGCCGTGGCGCCCGGTGGCCCTCGCGAAGCCGTCGGCGGCATGCGCGGCCGCCTGTTCGTGCGCGACGGAGATGAAGCGGATGCCGGCGAGCGGGAAGAGATCGAGTGCATCCATGTAAGCGGAGCCGACGATGCCGAAGACTTCCTTCACCCCCTGGGCGACGAGGGTTTCGACGAAGGCTTCGCTGGCGGACATGCGGACTTTTTGCGGATTCATGGAGGGGGGACGCGGATGTGGGATCGGCCTTTGGCGCCCGGGGTGGCGCACGAACTGGAACGGTTATTTCGGAAAATCGCGGACGTGGCAAGAGAAAATGACTAAAAATGCAAAGAGTTATTTCATTTTACAATGTTTTGCGCAATTCAACGCCATGCCGAAACGTGCTGCTGAAAATTCCGGTGCGGCAATGCATGTTCCCGTCATGCCCCGCCGTGCGCCCGCCCGTTCCCCCGCCCCACCGGCGGCTCGCGAGTCGGAACCGCCCGAAGGGCCCGCCGGATCCGCGACGTTACGGGCGCTCCTCGTCCTCGAAGCGATTGCGGGGGGCGAAGAGCCGCTCACGCTCGACGACGTGGCGCGCACCACGAAACTTTCCAAGCCGACCGCCTTCCGCATTCTCCGGCTGCTGGAGGAATCGCGGATGCTCGTTCGGGAACCAGGCGCGAAGCGGTACGCGGTCGGTCATCGGTTCAACGCCCTCGCCTGGAGCGTTCTTCGCAATGCCCGCTACCGGGCCGAGCGGCACGCGATCCTGCAGCGGCTCGTCGCGGACATCGGCGAGACCTGCAACGTGGCCATGCTCGACGGCCGCGAGCTGATCTACCTCGACCGCGTGGAGACTTCGTCCGCGCTCCGCCTCAACCTCGCGCCGGGCTCACGCGTTCCCTTGCACTGTACGTCGGGTGGAAAGCTCTTCCTCAGCCGGCTGCCGCGCTCGAGATGGGAGAGGCTGCTCGGCGCCGGACCGCTCGAACGTCACACTCCTCACACGCTCACGGATCGGGACGCCATCGAGCAAGAACTGTTGCAGATCCGGCGCCAGGGATGGAGCGCCGATCGCGAGGAATTGCTCGTTGGGATCGTCTGCCTGGCGGTCCCCGTGCTCGATCGCGACGGCGAGATGCTCGCAACGCTCGCGTTGCAGGCGCCGCTGGCGCGCATGACCCACGAGCAAAGCCTCGCCCACCTCGGAAAACTGCGAGCCGCGGCGACGGCGCTCGCCGGTACCTTCAAGGTCGAGTCGCCCGAGCGCGCCCGGAAGATCCCTCGAAAACCCAAACGCCCGTGAATGCTGCCCCCCTTCAGGCTGGAAAATACGAACCCCTCGTCGCCCGCTGCCGTGGCGCGGGGCCGGTGCGGACCGCCGTGATCTATCCCTGCTCGCCCGCCGCTCTCGAGGGCGCCTGCGAAGCGGCTCGCGCCGGTCTGATCACCCCGGTCTTTGTCGGGCCCGAAGTCACGATCCGATCGCTCGCGGGTCAGCACGGAATCGAGCTCGGGAGCTGGGAGATCATCTCCGCCGGGAGCGCCGCGGAATCTGCGGCCAAGGCCGCGGAACTCGCGCGCAGCGGAGCCGTGGCGCTCCTCATGAAGGGCAGCCTGCATACCGACGACCTCATGAGCGTGCTCGTCTCGCGCGAGGCGGGCCTCCGTATCGGTCGACGGTTTTCCCATTCGTTCGTCATGGATGTACCGACCTACCCGCGGCTGCTCCACATCACCGACGCGGCGGTAAACATTTTCCCCGACCTCAAGACCAAGCGGGACATTGCCCAGAACTGCATCGATTTCGCGCACGCGCTCGGGGTGGTGCGACCGAAGGTCGCGATCCTTTCCGCGGTCGAGACCGTCAATCCCGACATCCCGTCCACGCTGGATGCGGCGGCGCTCTGCAAGATGGGGGATCGCGGTCAAATCACGGGAGCCATCCTCGACGGACCCCTCGCGTTCGACAACGCGATCTCGGCCGAAGCGGCGCGGATCAAGGGCGTCATCTCGCTGGTGGCCGGGGAGCCGGATATCCTGCTCGTCCCGAACCTGGAGACCGGCAACGCCCTCTTCAAGCAGCTGCAGTATCTCGCGGGTGCGACGGCCGCGGGCGTGGTATTGGGCGCACGCGTGCCGGTCGTGCTGACCAGCCGCGCGGACGATGCCCGCACGCGGTTGCTCTCCACCGCGGTGGCCTGCGCCTCGACGCTGCGCGAGGAGAGCTAGTGAAGAATTGGACGCATCCGCGGCCCTTCGCTACGCTGCGCGCGCTTTGAACGACGCGAACGCGAACGCAGACGGTGAAACGGTGCAGGACACACCGGAGCCCGCGGGTGTCCCGATCGCGACGACGCCGATGATGCGGCAGTACGAGCGCCTGCGTTCCCAGCTGCCGAAGGACGTGCTGGTCTTCTTCCGCCTGGGGGACTTTTTCGAGCTCTTCCACGATGACGCCGTGAAAGGCGCGCCGCTGCTCAATGTCGCCCTGACCAAGCGGAACGGCATCCCCATGTGCGGCGTGCCCGCGCACGCGCTGGAGCACTACCTCGCGCGGCTCGTGAAGAAAGGCCAGCGCGCGGCAATCTGCGATCAGGTGGGCGAGGTGAAGCCGGGCGTCCTCGTCGAGCGCGAGATCTCGAAGATCATCAGCGCGGGCACGGTTACCGACGGATCCCTCATCGACGCCTCCCGAAACCACTATCTGGCCGCGGTTTTTCGGGGACCGAAGTCGATCGGTTTCGCCTATCTCGATCTGACCACGGGCCAGTTCCGCGTGACCGAGGTCGCCGATCCGCCGGCGCTGCTCGACGAGCTGACGCGGGTGAATCCCGCCGAGTTGCTCATCAGCGGCGACGCCGACCAACTCATGGCGTTTCAGGATCTGGCGGAGACGCGTCCGCACGATGCCCATGCCTTCGAATTCGATGCCGCCGCCCTGACGTTGCGCGAGCTTTTCCGAGTGCAGTCTCTCGATGGCTTCGGCTGCGCGCGCCTGCCGCTCGCCGTCTCAGCGGCCGGCGCGATCGTTCATTACCTCCGGCACGAATTGCGCCGCCCGCTGGCCCACGTCACGGGTCTGGCGAGTTACCAAACGGAGGGGTTCCTCGTGGTCGATGCCGTGACGCAGGCCCATCTCGAGCTGGTCCAGGCGCGTTCCCCGGACGGACGCAGCCTGCTCAGCGCCATCGATCGCACCGTGACCCCGATGGGCGCGCGTCAGCTCCGCCACTGGGTGCTCTATCCGCTGCGCGACGTGGAGGCGCTGCGCGCGAGACAGGCCGCGATCAGCGGTTTTATCGACGATCCCGGCCGGCTGGCCGAACTCCGGGCCGCGTTGAAGGAACTCCGCGATCTCGAGCGCGCCGTCGGACGCCTGAGCCAGGGCGCGGGGAATGCGCGCGACCTCGCCGCGCTCGGCGGGTCGCTCACGCGCGTGCCGGCGATCCGCGCGCTTCTCTCTCCCCTGACCGAACGGGCGCCGCTGCTCGGCGCGCTCGCTGCGCAGATGCACGAACTGCCGGTGTTGCGGCAGCGTCTCGCGGCGGCCATTGCCGACGAACCCGGCGCCGCGATCAAGGAGGGCGGTTTCATCCGCGATGGTTTCCATCCGGCGCTCGACGAGCTGCGGGCGGCCTCGCGGGAGGGCAAGGACTGGGTCGCCGCGCTCCAGGAAAAGGAGATCACGCGGACCGGAATCAGGTCGCTCAAGATCCGGTACAACTCCGTCTTTGGCTACTACCTTGAGGTGACCAAGTCGAACCTCGGCCTCGTGCCGGCGGACTACCACCGCAAGCAAACGACCGCCAACGCGGAGCGCTTTTTCACGCCGGAGTTAAAGGAAATGGAGGGCCGAATCCTCGGGGCCGAGGAACGAGCGCGTCAGCTCGAGTTCGAGCTCTTCGTAGGGTTGCGCGACGAGATCGTGGCCGAAGCGTCGCTCCTGCAGCAGTCGGCCTCCGCCCTCGCACAGACGGATGCCCTCGCCTCGCTGGGAGAAGTCGCCCGCACCCACGGCTACGTTTGTCCGCGGCTGCGCGAACCGGGCCGCATCGCGATTCGCGATGGCCGGCATCCGGTCCTCGATCAGACCCTGACCGACGGCAGGTTTGTTCCGAACGATCTCATCCTCGACGCCGGCGAGGCGCGCCTGCTCATCATCACGGGCCCGAACATGGCGGGAAAGTCGACCTACCTGCGACAGGCGGCTCTGCTCGTCCTGCTGGCGCAGACCGGCAGCTTCATTCCCGCGGCCGATGCAGAGATCGGCGTGGTGGACCGCATCTTCACGCGCATCGGGGCGAGCGACGATCTCTCCCGCGGGCAGTCGACTTTCCTCGTGGAGATGAACGAGACCGCAAACATCCTGAATCATGCGACGCCCCAGTCGCTCGTGATCCTCGATGAGATCGGCCGCGGCACGTCGACGTTCGACGGACTGAGCATCGCCTGGAGCGTAGCGGAGTGGCTGCACGACGAAGTCCGTGCCCTGGCGCTTTTTGCCACGCATTACCACGAGCTGACCCAGATCGTGCGGGAATGTCGCGCGGCCAAAAACTACACCGTCGCCGTGCGGGAATGGAACGACGAGATCGTGTTCCTGCATCGGATCATCGAGGGCGCGGCCGACCGGAGCTACGGCCTCCAGGTGGCGCGTCTGGCGGGCCTCCCCGCGCCGCTGCTCGAGCGGGCGAAGGAACTGCTCGGCCGGCTCGAAGCGGGCAGCGGACCCCAGCGGGTCGTCCGAAAGCCCGAGGGTCGGGGCCGGAAATCCGACGGATCCGGGCGGATCGCCGAAGAGGCGGGAGAGGCCCAGATGGAGCTGATCTGAGCGCCCGGCGCGAAATGAAAAAGCGCGCCGCGGACGAATCCGCGGCGCGTGAAATGAGCGAGGGCCGATCAGGCGGCGGTGGCAGCCACCGGCGCCTTCGGCGCAGCCTTCGCGGCGAGCTTCGCCTTCACCTTTTCGACGAGTGCTTCCGGCGTCAGGCCATGCTTCTTGCGCAGGACGTTGACGCCGCCGTGCTCGACGAACTGGTCGGGCCAGCCCACGCGCACGACCGGAGTGGTGATGCCCGCATCGGAGAGATGCTCCATCACGGCGCAGCCGAAGCCGTTCATCAAAACGTGGTCCTCCATCGTCGCGACCACGTCGACACTGCGCGCGAAGAACTCGAGCGTCGCCGTGTCGAGCGGTTTGATCCAGCGGGGGTTGATCACCGCGGTGGAGATCCCGTCCTTCTCCAGCATCTGCGCGGCTTTCTCGGCGAGCTGGCACATGTTGCCCAAGCCGAAAATCGCCACCTGGGTGCCGTGCTTCACGACCTCGGACTTTCCGACCTCGAGCAGCTTCGGAGTCTCCTTCGGCTTCGCGCCCGTGCCCGCGCCGCGGGGATACCGGATGGCGATCGGACCCTGATTGTAGTGGGTCATCGTCCAGAGCATGTCGACGAATTCGTCCTCATCCTTCGGCTGCATGAAGACAATTCCCGGGACATGGCGGAGATAGCCAATGTCGAACAAGCCGTGATGGGTGGGGCCGTCGTCGCCGCTCAGGCCGGCGCGGTCCATGCAGAGGCAGACGTTCAGGTTTTGCAGCGCGATGTCATGAATGATCATGTCGTAGGCGCGCTGCATGAAGGTGCTGTAGATCGCGAGAAACGGCTTCAGACCCTGCGTCGCGAATCCGCACGCGAAGAGGGCGGCATGCTCCTCGGCGATGCCCACATCGAACAGCCGCTTCGGGTGCACCTTGCCGAAATGCACGAGCCCGGTGCCAGTCGGCATCGCCCCGGTGATGGCGACAATGCGCTGATTGTCATTCGCGAACTTGGCGAGGGACTTGCCGAAATATTCCGAATAAGTCGGCAGATCCGCGGGGGCCGTGGCGCCCGTCGTGATGTTGTATTTCCCGAGACCGTGATACTTGTCCGGCTGCTTCAAGGCCGGCTCAAAGCCGCGCCCCTTCTGCGTGAGAATATGGAGGATGACCGGCTCATCCTGCGTTTTCAGGAATTCGAGCGTGTTGATGAGGTTCGTCGTGTCGTGCCCGTCAATCGGCCCGTAGTAGCGGAGACCGAGGTCCTCGAAGATCACGCTCGGCAGGACCAGACCCTTCACTCCTTCCTCCACCTTGTGGGCGAATTTCAGCGCGGCGTCGCCGCCGATCCACTTCACAAACTGCGCCGCGCGCTCGTGCAGGCCCTTGTACGAAGTGCTCGTCGTAATCTTGTTCAGATACGTGGCGATGGCGCCGACATTCTTCGCGATCGACCACTCGTTATCATTCAGGATTATGATGAACTTCCTCGTCGACTCCGCGACATTGTTCAGCGCCTCGTAGCTTACGCCACAGGTGAAGGCGGCATCACCGGCGACGACGACGACGCTTTCATCTGTGCCTTTCAGATCGCGGGCGACCGCCATGCCCAGGCCGGCGGAGAGGGCGGTGCCGGCGTGGCCGGCCCCGTAGCAATCGTGTTCGCTTTCGGTACGGAGAAGGAAGCCGTTGAGGCCTCCGTACTGCCGGATCGTATTGATCTTGTCGCGCCGGCCCGTGAGGAGCTTGTGCCCATACACTTGGTGCGAGACGTCCCAGAGCATCTTGTCCTTCGGCGACGCAAACACTCGATGAAGTGCGATCGTGAGTTCGACCACCCCGAGATTCGGTCCGAGATGTCCGCCGAGCGAAGAGGGATTGCTTTCGCTCATCGAGTAGATCAACGAATCCCGCATGTCCTGCGCGAGCTGCGGGAGATCCGTGGCCGCGAGGGCCTTCACGTCCGCGGGAGAATTGATCTTCGAGAGAATCGGACACGCCGGAGCCTGAATTTCCACCGGGGCGGCCGCGACCGGCTCGGAGGAGGCGTCTTTGGCGGCGGAGGCGAGGACCGTTTCAGAAGAGGGAGACTTCATCGGGATGGGAGGCAGGTGCAGGTGGGATGGAAACGGACTTGGGAACGGCGGAGCGCGCCGCGCGGCGGCTCTCTTTCGGGAGTTCGGCCCCGGCGATCAGCGGGACCGCGGCGGGTTCCCCCTGGGCATTGCGGGTGATGATCTCGATTCTTTGCTCGGCGGTGTTGAGGTGCTCGGTACAAACGCGGACGAGTTTCGTGCCCTCCTCGTAGCTCGCGAGGAGCTCGTGGAGCGGCAGGCGGCTGGATTCCATGCGCTCGACGATCTCGTCGAGCCGGCCCATCGCGCCCTCGAAATCGGGGGCGGGAGCGGAATCAGTCGCCGGTTTCGCAGCAGGCATGAACCGGCACAGTAGCCAATCCGGGCGCTTCCGCAAAGCCGAGCTCGTACCTCGGACCTCTCCCTACGTTCGTCCGCTCTTACTTCGGAGCGGTTTCCCAGCGCTTTCGATCGGAAAAGAAGGCGAATTCTCCGTCGGGCGGGAGCGACTGGATTTCCCGGAACGGGAAGGACGCGGGAGGCTGCCGCAGAATCACCCCCGTCCATTCCCGATAGTCACCTCGCAGGATCTCCGGAAACAGTTTCAAGTGACCGGTCAGCGGCGAGACGAACAGCCCGGCCACGACGGTGCCGGTCGGGGGATAGTCCACCAGCGTAACGAAATCCGCGATTTTGATGGGCATCCAGACGCTCTTCCGGTTTCCGTACCAAGCGACGGCCCAAGGTTGGTCGGAAACGATCAACTCGTTTTCCCCCACCCACTTCGCCGCGGCGTTCGTGATCGGCGGAAAATACGGGGGAAACCGAACCGGTGCGGCCACGGACGGGAGGAGCGAGGTGATCAACGGAAAGGCCGAAACCAGGAAGAGGAGGACCATGAAGCCAAGGCGGAGCAGCGGTACGGAGCTGAACTCAAGCCGGCTCACGAGGATCAAGACATAGGCGAGGCCGAATGCGATCATCGGCGGGATGAAGAGGACGTGCAGCTGATTCGCGGAGAGTGGGTCGATCGCGCCCGCTCCCGGCGCGGGCGCGAGTCCGTAGATCGCCATTCCGAGCACTGCGGCGAGCCACATCGAAAGGATGAGCCAGCGAAAATGGGCCGTTTCCCGCCGTTTGAAAGGGTGGAGGAGCGCGACGAAAAACACGGGTGCCACCAGCGTCGCCCCCAGCAGCCCGTAGAGGCCGCCGAACTGGGCGAGGATGCTCGCTTGAATCTTCGGGCGCCACCACATCGGGGTGACGTCGTTCACATAATCCAGCGAGTTCGAGCGCATGAGCACGCCGGGGGTCCCCTTCACACCGTCGTAGATCGAGTAGTTCGCGATCCCGAGAATGTTTCCGCAAACGTTGTAATTCCGGATGAGCCAGGGCGTGATGACGGCGAGAAAAACCAGGGCGAGGATGCCCGTCGAGAGACCCCGAGGCTTGAAATACGCCGCGGAGAAGGCGAGCAAACCCAGGAAGGGCCAGATCGCGAGACCGTGGCAGAGCTCCATGAGGCCGAAAAGACCGCCGGCCACGACAAACCATTTCGTCGCCAGTTGACCGGCCTGATTCTCCTCCGCCGCGCGTTCGAGGGCATAGAGCGCACCCATGAAGAGAAGCAGAAGCGTATTTTGGGGCAACCCGCTCACCGAGAACTCCCAGAAAAGGTCGCAGACGAGGACCAGGCCTGACCCGAGGAGCGCCAGCCGTTCGTCGAAGAGCCGGCGGGCGAGGAAAAAGAACACCGCGACGGCCGCGAGAAAAAACACCATCGAAAACGCGGCGATCCAGCGTTCCTCCGCCGGGAAATACACCCCCTGTGGGAACTTCATCTCGTTCCCTGCCAGCTTGATCGGGAGGACGTTCAGCAGGACGGGCAGCGGCGCGTTCGCCGTGTCCGGCAGATCCGTCTTCCCGAGGTTCACCGGCGCGCCGGTGAACTTCTCCAGCTGCCAGAGCGCGAGCGGGCGGATGAACTTGGTCGTGAAGCCCTTCCCCGCCTCCACCTGTCGCGCGACCTGCGCCGAGTCCATCGCCTCGATGTGATTGAACCCCCGGAAACGGGCGAGGAGAAAGATCAGCATGATGCCGAGCACGACGACGCCGACCACGGCCATGCGGATGACCTGAGAGGCTTTCCCTTGCTCGACGGAATGGACAACGGACTGGGCGGTGGACATAGGAGACGGGACGGAGGAGGAGCGCCGCCCCACCTCGAGGGCTCAGGGCATGCGGGCGCAAGGCAAGCCTTGGTCCGAGCGGGTGACAAGCGGAGAATGCGGCCCGCCGTGATGAAGCCGGTCGGGGCGACTCGAGCGGACGAGCGCGAAGCTCGCGGGAACAAAAAGGCCGGGGGACCAGCTCTCGCCAGCCCACCCGGCCTCCGGGGGGGACAACAATCAATCCTCGCGGCGTCCGAGCGCGTGGTCGAAGACGTAGTCGGCGACGTGCCGACCCTGGGTGATGCCGCCAGTCTTGTCGAAAGCCCAATGGATTCCGAGATAGATGCGACTCTGGCCGTTCTCCTCCTCCGCCTGCGAGAGGTTCGCGAATCGGCGCGGACGCAGCGGACGGACGTGCCCCTGGTTGTCCTGCGTCGAGCCATTGAACTCATCGGACACAAACGTGAACGCGATCGCGTCGGTGTGATAGAACCGGCGGAGCGTCTGGAAGAGGGCGCCTCCGAATGCCGCGTGACCCGACGGATAAGCCGGGAACGGCGGCGTGAAGTTCGGACCCGTGAGATTGCTCGCCGGCGCCCCGAGCGGAGTGAAGGTCGGATCGCCGGGGGTGTTCGGATTGCCGTCGCCCAAACCGGATGGACCGGTGCCGGGATCGGATTCCCGGATGCCCGTCACCGGGCGCCAGTACTGGTAGCGATACTTTGATTCCCACGCCGCCATCGCGGTATCGGCCATCGCGACGTTCACCAGCGCGAGGAGCCGGGCCACCTCCACGCCACCCGTGCGGCGTTGGTCGGCGATTTCAAGCGTGATCTGATTGTACAGGCGCGGCGGGGCACAGAGGCTCGGCGTACCATCATAGGCCCAGAAAGTGCTGATAAAGGTCTGCTCGGCCGTACGTTGGGTCGAGGTGACGATGCCATCGCCGCCGAGGGCCTTGGCTTCAAGGTATGCCGCCGTGTAGGCCGGGCTGTTTACGGCGGGAGGTGGCGGGAGGACAAACTGCGCGCTCGAGTGCAGCACGAACGGTTTCACCTGGCTCCAGAATGCGCCCAAGGCGATCGGCACTTGGCTGATCGGATCCTGGCGCCATTTTCCCACGTCGTTGCTCGTCAGGAAGCCAGTTCCCAAGCGGGGCTCGGCTTGGGCGGAGCCGTCATTCACGCGCAGCGCGAGGATGGCCGCGGCGGCGCGGTGGCCGAGGTCGATCCCGTTGTCGCGCAGTCGGTGGTTCCGCACGAGCGCGAGATCCGCGAGCAAAAACCCGTCAAAAGCCGGCTTCTGCGAGGGGAACATGGCGACGAGCGTGTCGTGCGCCGCCTGTGCCACCGCCGCATCGTACGAGGCGGGCTGGGTCTGGCGGGGAAGACCGGCATAGCTCCGATACTCCCGCTCGAAGGCGTTCGCGGCCTCAAACATCGCGAGGTGGATGATCGCCATGGCGCGGCTGGCCCGCGCCGGCCCCAGTTGCTCGCCAAACACCCGCGGGTCGCCCGGAGGAACGGGCGTGTGGTCCAGGCCCGTCGCATTGACCGCGACCTCGTTCCAGTGCCGCACCGGATCGATGATCGGCCGGCTCAGGTAGCGGCTAGGAGCGGGGTAAAAGGGCACTCCCTCGAAGGTCGAGCCGAGGGCTTCCTTCTGACCGCCCGGGAATCCGAGCGGCGGGGTCGCGTTTTCAGTGGACTTCTCGCCGGCGGCCAGCGCCGCGGACGTCAGCAGGCCGTACAAGAAGAGGAGGGGTGGAGAGGATTTGTTCACGATTCGATGGGGACGAGGGTGGAAGGGCGACGCGAACAGCCGTCGGATTAAGACACGGATAATCAGCAATACTTGAGCCGTCTGTCACCGGAAACGGCGGATTCTTCCGCTCAGGGAAAAATCAAGGGAGGTTTTCGACGCGCAGGAGGTCTCCCTCCTGGGCGCCGAGGGCCGCGGCGGCGTTCCCGCGATTGATCGCCACCAGCAACCGGTCCTCCGCGTCAAAAAATGCGACCCACGCTCCGCTGGGGACATCGGTGTACGTCTGGCCGAGTTTCACGGGCACGCTCATTTTCCCGAACTTCAGTTGAAAGGTCGCGCCGGGCTTGACCCCTAGTTGTGCAAAGTCTGAGGCTTGGAAATCGAGCGTGATATTCCCGAAGAGGGGGTTTAGCTGCGTCAACCGGGCAGACCCGCCGCCGCCTCCGATCGCATCCATCGCCGAGGGCCGCGGATCGGGTGGGAGCGTGGCATCGGCGGGCTTCGGGGCGGGGCCTCCTTCGAGCCATTGATTCAGCGCGGCGAGGGCCGCTTCGATTTCGCGCTGGTTGACGTTCACGTGTCCGTCGCGATCCACGGTGAGCAGCACGGGGGCGGTGGGGGCTGATCTCGCGGCCTCGATGTATTCTCGCGACGCCTTCGTTTCGCTCCGATTGCAAAGGAAGATCAAGGGCCCGCCGGGGGCGTGGGAAAATGCCAGCGCCTTTCCGCCTTCCTCGATCTGAAGCGCCGCGCCCACGACGACCGCGCCCGCAAAAAGTTTTGGCTCCCGCTCGACCAGGAGGGTCGCGATCGCCCCGCCCATGCTCTCGCCGTGCAGGATCAGCCGGCGGGGTTCGCCAAAGCGGCGGGCGATCTCCGCGCGCAGGTTTTTCACATCGCGCAGGGCGTCGGCGACGATCAGACCGTTCCGCCGGTAGCTCGTCGAAGCCACCACCCATCCCTTCTCGACGAGATGGGCGGAAGCGGACTTGAGCGGAAGCAGCCCATCGAGCAGCTCGCCCCCTTCCGGACGGTAGCCGTGGCAGAAAACCAGGACCAGACCGGTGCGAGCCTCCGGCTTCGCGGGGGCAGCGATGGAAAATCTGGCGCCCTCGCTTTCGCCCGTCACGATCTCAATGTCAGGCCCGGCGGCGCGAGCGAAAAGGCTTCCCGTGACCAGCAGCAAGAAACAGGCGAATCGGGAGAGCATTCCCGGAAGCGAACCCTGGAAATGCCCCAGCGCCAGCGGAACCGCGCCGGGAGAACCCCGGCCGGGGGGCACGCGTGTTTCTTGCGCCGTGACAAAATTGCCGCAATGTCGGCCCCTGCCTCACATGCCGGACCGACTCTTTCTTGAACCCGTGGACCCGGAGCTCATTCCGGGAGCCCGCAACGCCATCCACGTCTGCCTGCGCCTGCAGCCGAACGAACGGATGACCATCATCACGGACGAAGCTTCGCGAGAGATCGCGGCCGCGCTTCAGCAGGAGATCGAGGCCGTGGGAGCGGAGTACAGCGTGTTCGTGATCGAGAAGCACGCCACGCGACCGCTCAAGGACATGCCTAAGGTGATCCTCGAGGATCTGGCGCGTTCCCAGGTCAGTGTCTTCGCGGCGCTCACGCAGACGGGGGAACTCGGCTCGCGCATTCAGATGACGGCCGTCGTGAACAAGCACAGGCTGCGTCACGGCCACATGGTGAACATCAACCGCCAAATCATGCTGGAAGGCATGCGGGCGGATTTCCACGCGGTGGACCAGCTCTCCCAACGGTTGATCGAGAAGGCCCGGCAGGCCGAGCGGATCACCTGCAAAACGCCCCACGGCACGGAACTCGTGGGGGACTTTTCGCCTTATCTCCGCTGGATCAAGACCAGCGGGATCATCACGACGGACAAATGGGGCAACCTTCCCGGAGGGGAGATTTTCACTTCCCCGTTCAATACGAATGGTACCTTCGTCGTGGACGGCGTGGTGGGGGATTACCTCTGCGAAAAGTACGGCGACTTGAAGCCGAGCCCGCTCAAAATCGAGATCGAGAACAATCGGATCGTCGGGATGGACTGCGACAATGACGAACTCCTGCGCGAGTTCCGCGACTACACGAGCACGGACGAAAATTCGAACCGGATCGGCGAATTCGCGATCGGTACGAACATCGCCTGCAAGGGCGTGATCGGACACATCCTGCAGGACGAGAAAATCCCGGGAATCCACATCGCTTTCGGCCACCCGTATTCCGAGCACACCGGTCAGCGCTGGCTCAGCAAGACCCACATCGACTGCGTGGGGCGAGATTTCGACATCTGGTTCGACCAAGAGCAGATCATGGCCGGCGGCCGCTTCCTGATCTGATGGGGAGCGCTCGCGCTCCCTCCGCTGTTACCAGGAATGCCGGTAGGGATTGTTGTCCGCATAGAGATACCAGTCCCCTTCGATCCGTTTGAGGACGATCGTGTAGCGCTTGTTTCCAGAGGGGCTGAAGGCATCAAGACTCGGGGCGAGACTCCACTCGGTCTTCGGCTCGGTGGGATCGATCATGTAGATCGCCCCCTCGTAGTTCGGAAAATTCGCGGTCGGCGGCAGCCACGCGTAGCCTTTGCTCATCCCAGGGAGAAACTGGGTCCAGGGTGGCTGCAGGTACGTCGGAAAGCGATACGCCGTCTGGCCGCGATCCGTGACGTAGAATTTCTTCACGCCCAGGCTCTTCTTCAGGTCCGAGTATTCGCCGTAGCCAGGGCCGAAGACCTTGGCTTTGGTCTTGACCAGATACGTCCGCAGTTTTTCGAAGTCCGCCTTCCGCTCGCGGAACTTCGCGATCATCTCCCCATCGCTCGGGCCACCCGCCCGGGCGACCGGCACGGGCGCAAAGGCGAAAACCAGCGCGAGAACGGCGAGGAAACGGGACATCGTCTGGATGAAATGGTTCACGCGGGCACGACCACTGCGCTCGTCTCGCGCTTGGCGGGAGGAGGGGGCGGCGCGGCGGGCTGATGGACCTGCGGCTCGACCAGCAGCTTTGGATCAGCCAGCCGGCGCTCGTAGACCTCGCTCCATTTCTGCTGATTCATCGAGCACATGGGGACCTCCTCATACTCGCCGGTCAGATCATTCTTCACCGCGCCTTTGAAGACGCACGCATCGAGCCGCGCCCGCACGACCGGGTCGTTGTCCGCATTGCGGACCATTTCCGCGTCCATGAAATTGTGCATGCCCACGTTCAGGACGTGAACGTTTCCCTTCCACAGATCCTTCACGAAGGGCCAGGGGATCTTACCTGTCACGACGAGCCGGGTCGCGTGGAAGAGCACCCGAAGGGCGAGGAGCGGATTCTGCACGAGCACGCCGGCCAGGCGATACGGCGCGGTGCGATGATCGTCGGTCACCAGCGAGAGGCCGCCCACGTTGCGCAGAAAATCGGCGAGGATGCCCTTGAAACCGGGGTCGTCCCGCGGGACCAACGGGAACGAGCCCCCGGTCGAACGGGAGATGAGCAGCGGAGCCCAGGAGTTGCAGTCGGGATGCCCAAAGACCGTCGCATCCTTCTCCAGCGGATGTCCCGCGCCTTCGCACAGCTTTTCCCAAACGCGCGTCGGCGTGACCGGGTTTTTCGAAAAAAGCGTGCGGCCCGTGTCCGCCTCCGGCTGGAAGCTCAGCATGCGCCAGATGTGGCTGCGCTCCGGCTTTTCCAGCATCCAGCCCACGATCTGCGGGATGAATTCGATGTTCCGCTCGGTGACCGTGACGTTGTGCGCAAACTCGAGCGTCTGGCCGGTCTTCTCCCGCAGCATCAGGGCGAGCTGCGTGAAGGCTTCACGAATCGGATGCAGGTCTGCCTCGCTCTTCACCCGGCCGATCGGATATCCGTGCCGCCCGGCCTGGGTCATGTCGATGTGCACGGCGACCTGCTTGAGGCCACCTTCCACCATGAGCTTCTCGAGAAATTCCGGATGCTCGATCAGCGTCTGGCCGTGGGTCATCAGCATGGGCACCACGCCCGTGCTCGTGGCGTAGCGCACGATTTCCACGAGCTCATCCTGCCGCCCGCTGCGCCAGTAGGCGTCCGCGACATCGCCGCCGGTGATCTGCAAGCCGCCGCCCGGGCCCTGAAAGCGGCGGTTCGCATCGATCTGCTCCTTCATCTGCGCGAGCGAAGGAATGGGGACCTGGTTCGCGTTCTTCGGGAGATAACAGTGCGTGCAATGGAATGAGCAATAGCTCGCTCCCAGCGTGAAGCCGCAGTGGGTCAGATGCTGGCCGGAGATCTGGTTCGGCATCTTCAGTTCCGGCGGCAGCGACTCCCACCGCTTCTTCAAAAGGTCGTTCTTCTCCCCCGCGATCGGATGGAGAAACGCCTGCCAGCGAGCCGACCATTTGGTCGGCTTCGGCTGCGACACGGGCGCGACCGGCGCAGCCTGGGTCTCCTTGGCGAGAGCCGGGTGAAGAAGCGTGTCAGATGATGCGACGGTACTCATGGCGTAAAATGATGGTGCGACCCCCTGGCCGCTCTGCGACTGTATCGGCCGGGCTTTGGCCGATGCAATACGATTTGAAGCCTCGGTCAGATGCCGCCGGAGGATGGAATCAGATTGCGCGGCACCGCTCGTGCCGCGAGAACTGTCGAACCCACTCCCGCCTCATGTCTTCCCAACCGCTTGCCGCCGAGACCCGCACGTCCCTGAAGATGCGCCATGCGCTCATCGATCCCGCCGGTCACGTCGCGAGCAATCTCCCGGGCTGGAAGGACTCCCGTTGCATCGTCCTCATTTCCCCCGCGATGGGCGCCCGCCTGACGCAGTTTCTCATCGAACTCGGCGGCCAGGGGGAGGGCACCGGCGATACCAGCGAACGCCAGAGCTTTGTGTACGTGCTCGAAGGCGCGGTCGATCTCTTCCTCGGTCAGTCGCAGGCGAAGAACACCCTCCGTGTCGGCGGGTACGTCTATCTCCCGCCAAATACGGTCTGGACGCTGCGCGCGGCCGGCGGGCATCCCGCCAGGGTCGTCATCTTCGAAAAAATGTACGAGCCAAGGGAAGGGGTGGATCTCCCCGGCGTCTTCATCTGGCGAGAACAGGAAGTCCCCGGCACGCCTTTCCTCGGCGACCCCGATGCGATGCTTCAGGTGCTGCTCCCCGACCGCGCGGAGTTCGACATGGCGATCAACATTTTTCGCTACAAGCCCGGTGCCCGCCTCCCGTTCGTCGAGACCCACATCATGGAGCACGGTCTCCTCATGCTCGCGGGCGAAGGAATCTATCGGCTGGAGAACGACTGGTACCCGGTCACCGCCGGCGACGTCATCTGGATGGCCCCGTATTGCCCCCAATGGTTCGCGGCCACGGGCAAGGTTCACGCGTCCTACATCTACTATAAGGACATCAATCGCCCCGTTTTGCCTGCGTGAGAGGCGGGTGGACGGTTCGGTGATCTGGAGAGCGGCTGACCTCTGTCGCTTTCTTGGGGATCAGGGGGCCGCTCGCCCGCCAGACGTCTAATTCAGCGGGACGCGCGTGTCCCGCTGCCTTGCCCGGTGTCGGCGGGAGCCGATCGTCGCCCGCCAACGCGGCAGAGGGCTGCCGCTCTCCCCTTCACCGGCTCACGTGGGTCAGACCACCTATCCTCGCTCGCCGCCCTTGTGGCCGTGGAAGCGGATCGTCTGATTGAGATGCTCGATCTTGAGCGGCTTTTGCAGAACCGTCACCGGACCGGCCGAGCTGATGCGATTGAGCACCTCGCTGTCTGGATACCCGGTGATAATGACGATCGGGAGATCCGGATCCGCCTTCCGGGCGTGGAAGTAGACCACGTCTCCCGCTTCATCCGGCAGGTTCAGATCGAGAAAGAGCAGATCGAACTTCTGCTTCGCGAGCGCATTCAGCGCCTCCTTGGCCGTGCCGACCACCACCCGGCTGAGTCCAGCCTTCCGCAGGTAGGTTTTGAAGATCTCTTGGAGAGCGGGGTCGTCATCCACCACCAGCGCCGTGGGTTGCCCTGCGCCCTCGGTGCGCAAGACATCGCGGTCGAGCGAGGATTTTTTGATCCGCCAGCGGCCGCCGATCTGAATCGCCGGGAGTTGCCCGCGCTGCACGAGGTAATAGACGGTCGGGAGTGGGATGCGCAGGTACGCGCTCGTCTCCTTCACCGTCAGTAACTCGTGATTAGGCAGGGGAACAGGCTCGCTCGGAGGGACAGCTGCACGTTTCGTGCGTTTCGGGGGCCGGGGCGCCATGGGGTGGATTTCAGAAGCCAAGTGGATGCTATCAGTCATAAAGCCGAAAGCAAAAACCGCGTGTAACCATAAAGACTGATACCCACAGCACGCCTCGTTCCGCCCCGACCGTCGAGCGGAAAATGGCGTTACTGAGACATAAAACGCTCTTCGCGGCCGGGTTGGATTCCGGACGCCCCGTTCGCGACAAAAGCGATCGGCGGAAAATGGGCCGATCGTTGTCCAAAGCCTGCAGGGTCGATCGTTGACTGCCTGAATCCGATTCCACCCAATCCTTCCAAACCCATGTCCAACACTGACCCTTCCATTGCCCCCGCTGGGAGCGCCTTCGTGACCGCGGGCGTTCCCGCGGCAGCGGGAGGTCCCGCCGGCGCAGCGGCCTGCGCCGCCTTCTTCGCGGCCGCACCCTTTCGGGCGCGGCTTGCGAAGTGCGAGCGCATCTGTTCCAGCGCGGGCTCGAGCCACCCCGGGCGCCGTGCGCCGTAAATGCCGCTCCGCGTCCCTTTTCAATGATCCGCGACCCTCGTTTCGCTTTCCCCTGCCCCCTCGCGGCGAATGCCGTTGGCGGATTCCCGCGGGGGCTGACGCACACCAGGTCGCCGGCGGCGAAATTCCGCGTGTCGCGAAGTATTTAGTTTTCTCGCGCCCGGGTTTCCGCCACGATCCCCTGCCCAGTCCGTTTCCAGCCCCAATCTCCCATGAATCAACTCGAACAACTCAAACAGTTCACCAAGGTCGTCGCCGACAGTGGCGACTTCGCTTCCATCAAGGAATTCGCCCCGCAAGACGCGACCACCAATCCCAGCCTCATTCTGGCCGCGGCCAACATCGAGCGCTACCACGACATCCTCGATCACGCGGTCCGCGATCTGCGCGGCTCGGCCCTCACGGGAGCAGCCCTGATCGATAAAATCACCGACAAGATTCTCATCAATTTCGGCGTCGAGATTCTGAAAATCGTCCCCGGCCGGGTCTCCACCGAGACGGACGCCCGGTTGTCTTTTGATGCCGAAGCGCTGATCAAGAAAGGGCGCGAGTTGATCGCGGGCTACAAGGAGCAAGGCATCGAGCGTGAGCGCGTGCTGATCAAGATCGCGGCCACGTGGGAAGGCATCCGCGCCGCCGAAGTGCTGCAGAAGGATGGCATCCGCACGAATCTGACCCTGATGTTCTCCGTGGTCCAGGCCGCGGCCTGCGCCGAGGCGAAGGTGCAGCTTATCTCGCCGTTCGTCGGTCGCATCATGGACTGGCACAAGAAGCTGAGCGGAAAAGATTACCATTCCGATGAAGATCCCGGCGTGCTTTCCACGTCGAAGATCTACAACTACCTGAAGAAATTCGGCTATCCCATGGAAGTGATGGGCGCCTCCTTCCGCAACACCGGCGAAATCACCGAACTCGCGGGCTGCGACCTGCTCACCATCAGCCCGAAGCTGCTCGCAGAGCTTCAGAAGTCGACCGAGACCGTGACCCGCAAGCTCTCGCCCGAGAAAGCGCAGGCGATGAAGATCGATCGCGTGGCGACTGACGAAAAGAGCTTCCGCTGGACGTTTAACGAAGACGCCATGGCGACGGAAAAGACCTCGGAAGGCATCCGCCTGTTCGCGGCCGACTCCGTGAAACTCGATAAAAAGATCGCCGAGCTGCTCGCCGCCGGTTGATCCGGGTGCTCGAGCGCTCACGCTACCGGCCGATCGGGAAACCGATCGGCCGTTTTTGCGTCGATGCGGCGGCTTTTCCCCGATGACGTCGGCCTGATTCCAGATCCTCTCGCGGGGTCTTTGCCACGCCGTTGAAGCACGCGAGGGCGACGAGGCACCGCCAAACCACCCGTCAGGCATCGAGGGGAGGGCGAGCTGGCGTTCGGGGGGGCGGAGGCGCCTCTATCTTGCGTAACAGGCGCGGCCGAACGCGAGAAGGACGGCGCTTTTTGCGAGGACGCTCCCGCTTTTTGCGAGAATGCTCCCGCTTTTTGCGAGAACGCTCCCGCTTTTTGCGAGAACGCTCCCGCTTTTTGCGAGAACGTTCCCGCTTTTTGTGAGATCGTTCCCGCTTTTTGTGAGATCGTTCCCGCTTTTTGTGAGAACGTTCCCGCTCTTTGTGAGAACGTTCCCGCTTTTTGCGAGATCGTTCCCGCTTTTTGCGAGAACGCTGGCGCTTTTCGCGAGAACGCTGGCGCTCTTTGCGGGAACGCTGCCGCTATTGGCGGGTGCCCTTAATCGTGAAAACGGCAGTTGAGGCTAGGCTCGCGCGGATTCGGTCTGAGCGAGGAGCATAGAATGGCGTGGGGCGGGGCGGCAGCGTCCTCAAGTCGGCGCGGGAGCGAGCGTGCTGGGGTTTGCGGGGCGGGAAGGGGTCGTGATTCGCGCCCACAGCGTCACCTGCGTCTTGTTGTTCGCGACGTCATAGGCGGTGGACGTCGACTGGTTCAACGGATCGGTCACGCGCGTCGCGCGATTCCGATTGTCGTACCCCCATCGTCGTGACTCGGCCCAGTGGTCGGTCACGCTGAGCTTGTTGCCGTTCGCGTCGTAACCAACGCTGTGGGTCTCCCCGTCCGCGCCGTAGGTCCAAACATTGGTGGGTGAGCAGACCCAGCCGGTCTGCACGGCCGAGACCCGATTATTCTCATCAAAATACCGATTTTGCCTGATGACGGATGACGTCATCCTGATCCCAGATCATCGCCCGGGGCTTCTCTCCCGCCGCGGAGGCGCCGGACCGTCGGTCACGCTTCCAGGACGGCGAGCTGGCGTTGGGCGGAGCGCGAGCTGGGGCACCGCAGGCGGACGAGGGCGTGCAGCACCTCCTGCAAGCGAAGGTCGATGACCCGTTCCATGTCGGCGCGGGTGATGTGCCCGCTGGAATAGACGGCATTGATGATCTCAATGCCAATATCCCGGCTCAAGATGGCGCCGGCTCGCTCGAGGTCTTGCTCAGTGGGGATCATCGGATGGCCCGACGTATGTCGGCGGTCATAACCGCTATTCGTCGCGACTTTCAGGGTTGGATGGCAGCGGAAGGGCAGCGGATCGGGAGAATGCCCGCCTTCGCGCCGACGAGAGGAGCGACTTGAATCCGGTCCGCCGGAGGCCGCAAACGCCACTCCGAGGGGTCCGGATGGACCGCAGAGTTTCCGCGGCATCGCGCGGCATCGTCGCTAGACAAGGGTGCCAGTTCTGGCACACTCGCGGTCTTTCTGAATAATGAGCGCGCTGGCCTTCCTGAAACGATTCATCGCGCGGCCCGCTCAGGTCGCCTCCGTTATCCCCAGCAGCAAGGCAGTTACGAAAAAGGTCGTGGATCGGTTTGACCTCTCGAAGCCGCGGATTTTCGTCGAATTTGGACCAGGTGAAGGCTGCCATACCCGCGAGCTGCTCCGCCGGGCGACGCCGGACTCGCAGTTCTTCCTTTTCGAGATCGATCACGAGCTCTGCCGGCTGCTCGAGAAGCAGTTCGCCAACGATCGCCGCGTCCACGTGATCCACGGAGACGCCGCCACGCTCCCCCAGGAGCTGGCCCGGCGGGGAATCGCCCACTGCGACTACGTCCTTTCGGGCATTCCTTTCAGCCTGATCGACATCGAAAAGAAACGCCACATGCTCCGCGGGGTCTACGAGGCGCTCCTGCCCGGCGGACGCTTCGTGATCTATCAGGTGACGGACGAACTCCGCCGGCACGCCCTCCCGCTCTTTCAGCGGGCGCACAGCGAGTATTGCCTGATGAACCTGCCGCCGTATTTCATCATCAGTTTCTTCAAGGAACCGGTGGAGCTCGCGGGAGCCGCACCGCACGGGACGAACGGCCGGAACGGCGCCCGGCTCTAAAGCGCTCGATCCCCGCGCGCGGGGATTTGCGTTGCGCGAAACGGGCGGGAGTTGCACGCTGGCCGTTGTGCTTACGACGGACGTCGCCCTCCGCATCGCCCTGGCTTTCGCTGCGGGGCTCCTCCTCGGCATCGAACGCGAGTCTCACGGACGCGGTGCGGGGCTTCGCACCACCGCTCTTGTCTGCGTGGCGGCTTGCATCGCGATGGTGATCTCCGATTCGTTCTACGTCGCCAGCTTCCGGACGAGTGTCGCTTCCGCCAGCGCGTGGCATCCAGACCCAGCCCGGCTCGCGGCCGGCGTACTGAGCGGGATGGGCTTTCTGGGCGCCGGGGTCGTGGTCCGGCAGAATCACTTGATCCGCGGAGTCACCACGGCCGCCGTCCTTTGGTTCGCGACCGTGATCGGCCTCGCCTTCGGCACCGGAGCAATCACTCTCGGCCTGGCCGGGCTGGCCGTAGCCCTGATCACTCTGCTCGTGCTGCCGTTCTTTGAGCAGTTTGTCCAAAACGACTGGTACTCCTCGCTCGTCCTGGTCGTGCGGGCCGATGGGGCGACCCTTGCCGACATCGAAACGGTGCTGGCGAAGTATCAGATCCGGCTCAAGAGCGTGGATCTGGAGTTCGACCTCGTCGCGGGCATGCGGCGGGTGCAGGCCCAGGTAAAATACAAGAAGGTGGACCTCGTGGAGCTGCCGGAAAAGGTCGGGGCGGATCTCAGTCGGCTGGCTGGCGTTACCCGGATCGAATGGAAATAAACGACGGCCGACCGTGAGTTATTCCCGCTCTGATTGAAGAGCTTCTTTATTTAAAGGAACCAAATCATCTTCTTAAGCGGGCGAATAACTCGTCCGGGCGGGTTGATCGGGCTCAATGCGAGGGAGTAAGGGTGCGCCAAACTCCGCGAACAACTCGACGCGCCGGGGCCAGCGGATCCGAATCACTTTCCGTTCGTCGGTTTGTTCACAAACGTTCAGGAGTTACTGGTGGAGCTGTTGGGATGGCGTTGAGGCTGGATGCTTCCTTCTCCGCTCCGCTCCCGACCGGGTGTCCGGCGCGTTGATCCCAGGCGCGGGCAGCGAGAGCGGCGATGGCGGCCGCGGTCTCGGCCGCTTTCTTGCTCCGGCCGTGTCCGCGGGCGAGCTCGATGCCCTCCCAGACGACGCTGGACTCGAACTTCCGCTCGTGATCCGGTCCACTCTCGGAGAGGATCTCGTACCGCGGGCTTTGGGCAGCGATCGCCTGGAGGATTTCCTGAAGCTCACCTTTGGGATTGATCTCGTCCGGCGCCTTGGTGATGTCCCGAAGCAGCGCCCGCGACTCCTTGAGCGCGAATTGCCGGGCGACTTCGAACCCGCCGTCGAGGTACAGGGCGCCGATCAAGGCCTCAAATGCGTTGGCGAGGACGGAGGCCCGCTCGCGGCCCCCGCTGGCCTCCTCTCCCCGGCCCATCATAACGTATTTCCCGAGCTCGATCTGGGCGGCGCGGTCCTGCAGACCGGTGCGGGAGACCAGGCGGGCCCGCAGTTTGGTCAGCTGTCCCTCGTTGAACTGCGGGAATGCCTGGTAGAGGTGCTCGGTAAAGATCAGCTGGAGAACGGCATCGCCGAGAAACTCCAGGCGCTGGTTGTCGAAATGGGGCTGCTTGGTCTCGAATCCGAGGCTCGGATGCGTCAGCGCCTCCGCCAGAAAAAGGCTGTTTCGGAATTTGTAACCGATCCGGGCTTCCAGCGGGCTCATATCAGCAACGGTGAGGATTTTCCCCGCGAGGGACAGTGGTTTTTCACAAGTTATTCCCAATGGTGGCGCTCAGGTCAGATTCACTGAGCGCTGAGGGCTTTCAGGGGTGCCGGAAGACCGATTTTAGCCGCCGCGACCGGAGGCTGTGAATAACGTCGAACAACGGGGAGTTGGCGCAATAATTACTGGAAACCAGAAGCGCCGTGTCACGAAGTCGTCAAAATCGCGTTGCGCGACGCGCTTAGCCGCACGGCGACTGGCGCTAAAGCGAGTCAAGCGGTTTTCATCCCGATCTTGCTTCCAGAAGGGGCATCCCACGCCGGAAATCTGGGCTCAGGCGGAAAGTTATTCACACCCCGCGCGCGAGCCGCATGAATCCTGGATTCGTGACGCTTTCGTCACGCTGGAGCCGCATGAATGCAGCCCTCGCGCGAATCGCGTTAGATCAAGTTCTCCGGATTCAGGGCCTCAAGACCCGCGCCGATGAACCGGCCGTCCTTTCGAATCAGTTCGTCGTCGAGAAAGACCTCGCCGCCGCCATAGTCGGGGCGCTGGATGCAGACCATGTCCCAATGGACCTGGCTGCGGTTGCCGTTGTCCGCCTCCTCGTAGGCCTGTCCCGGGGTGAAGTGGAACGAGCCGCTGATCTTTTCGTCGAAAAGGATGTCGCGCATCGGCTGGAGGATGTGCGGATTGAAGGCGAGCGAGAACTCCCCGATGTAACGCGCTCCCTCGTCGGAATCGAGAATCTGGTTCAGCTTTTCGGTCAGACCACCGGCCGCAGTGGCGCCAGTGATCTTTCCCTTCGCGAACTCGAGGCGAATGCCATCGAAGTTCGTGCCCAGGTAGATCGTGGGGGCGTTAAACTGGATGTGACCCTCGACGGAATCGCGCACGGGGCAGGTGAAGACCTCGCCGTCCGGGATGTTGTGCGATCCGCCGCAAGTGACGGACTTGATCCCCTTGATGCTGAAGCGCAGGTCGGTGCCAGGGCCTTTGAGCTGTACGCGGTCCGAGCGCTCGAGCCGGGCCTTGAGCGCGGTCATGCCGGGCTGCATACGGGAATAGTCGAGCGTGCAGACGCGGAAGTAGAAATCCTCGAACTGCTCCGTGCTCATCCCGGCCTGCTGCGCCATGGCCGCGGAAGGCCAGCGGAGAACGCACCACTTGGTCTGGCGGACCCGGTGGTCGGTGACGGGGCGCAAGGCTTTCATCACGAGCTTCATCCGGTCGGCGGGGACATCGGACATCTCCGTGATGTTGTGGCTGCCGCGGATCCCGAGATACGCCTGCATTTTTTGGATGCGGGCGAGCTCGATCTCGGACTGGGTTTGGTATTGTCCGTCCTCGGCGTGGAGCGCGAGCTCGCGGGAGATGCGGCCGTGGTTCAGCTGGACGAGGGGAAACGCGCCGCGGGCGCGCACGGCCCGAATGAGCGCGATCGTCATCGCCTCGGGCACGTCATAGCTGTCGATGAGCACGCGCTCGCCAGCCTGAAGGTTGGTGGAAAAATTCGTGAGGAGCTGGGCAAGCTGGGTGTAGCGGGGATCCATGAGGGGCAGGGGGAAGGGAGGAAGCGGCGTAAAGACCAGTCCTCATCTTACCGCGCGCCCGGCTGAAAATCGACCGCCCGTTCGTGCGAAGCGCCGGTAAATCAGGTGACGGCCCGCTTGGTCTGGAAGACGACGTCCACGACATTCCGGACCAGCGCTTCGTCGGAAAGATCCGCGGTCACCTCCTCCGGGAACTTCACGAGGCTGCGGAAATGGCTGGCGAGGGCGGAAAAGACGTCGAGACGGGCCTTCGGCTCCAGCTGTTCCCGGCGCAGGAGGGCGAGGAGGGCGGCATTTGCCTCGGCGGGACCGATGGCCTGGCGAAGGCGGGCGGCGAGGACGGGCTGCTCCCGGAGGGTGTTGAACTTAAACTCAGATCCGAGGCGGGACAGGTCGGCATCCTCGAATTTCTCCATGCGCACGACAATCGTGCCGGCGGCGAGGTCGCCGAGACGCTGACAGCGCCGGCTGATGAGACAAGCGGCGCCGCCGAGGAGGTAGAACGCGGGCAGCGAGTCCACGGGGCGGAGCAGGTTCCGCATGACCACCTGGCTGAAGCGGAGCCGGAGGCCGCCGGCATCCATCACGCGCAGCCGCAGCATGCGTTTGCCGAGGGTCTGTCCCCGCATCCACCATTCGCACCCGATGCCGTAAGCGATGGGCACGAGGAAGTACAGCAGGACGAGGGCAGCGAGGCCGACATCGCGCGAGAGAACTTGGAGAAAGGCGACGAATTTGCCGATCGTCACCATGAGGGCGATCTCGACGCAGAAATCGACCGTGCGGGCCAGGAAGCGCGTCATCGGCCCAGCCAGGGGGAGGGAAAAGTCGACCCCCTCCGGCAGGCGGATGACGAGCGCATGGGTGCGTCCGGCGGCCGTCGTGGTCATGGGGCAGCCTTTCCGGCGGCCTCGCGGCCGCAGTAGCCGAGCCAGGCGATGAGGAGTCCGAGCTCGATGACGCCAAACGTGATCTTCACGGCGTAGGGAAGGATGGGGGCGTGATACTGCGAGAAGAACGCTTCGATGATCCCGGCCCAGACGAGCATCACGGCTACGCCGCCGATGAGGGTCGCCAGATCCGGCACGATGGCGCGGAGGCGGCGCGCGAGGGAGACGCGCTCACCCCACCCGATGACCGCCCGGGCGAGGACGAGTCCGGCCTGCCCCGCAAGCAGGATGGCGGGAATCTCGATCGATCCATGCGGCAGCAGCCAGCCCGCGAGGAAGACGCCTTCGCCGGCCTGGAGGTAATCGAACACGATCGCCCCGAGAATGACGCCGTTGTAAAACAGCACGACGATGGTGCCGATACCCCAGGTCAGGCCGAGCGCGAGAGCGTTGATCGAGACGCGAATGTTATTCGCCATCAGCTGGGCCGAGAAGGAGGACTTTCCCCCGTCGAGTTCGCGCGGAGTGCGGCTCTCCTCCTTTGCGACCCGGTCATTCGGACTGCCAAAGAGGTGGCCAAAGGGCAGGATGACCTCCTTCGCCTCGGCGTCGTGGGCGACGGCGTAGGCGCCGAAGAGACACCCCACGAGCGTGATCGCAATGACGAGCCAGAAGGCCCGGAGGTGCTTGCGAAAAGTCTGCGGAAACGTTCCGAGCAGCCACGCGAGAGGCTTCCAGCGGGAGTCGCCCGACTCCCGGGCGGAGTGGAGTTCCGCGTAGGCCCGGCCCACGAGCGTCTCAAGCCGCCGGCGCAGCTCGGGTTCGGCGGAGAAGGTCGCCAGCCGCGCGAGATCCGACGCGGCCCGCTCGTAGAGGTAATAGAACCGCTGGGCGCCGGCGAGATCGCTGAAGCCGCGGTCCGGGTTTTGCTCGAGCCCGTCGAGCCACATCTCCAGCTCGTCCCAGTGCGGGCGCGAGACGGCGGTAAAGCGTTCGAGGTCGAGAATCATAGCAATTGCCTGGCCTTCACGTCGAGATACGTGCCGATGAGCTGCGACGTCATCCGCTCCTGATCGAGCAGCGAAAAGCGCACCCCGATGCGGCGCAGCGCTTCGCCGGTCTGATGCAGTTCGCGCCAGCGCAGGTGACCTCCCACGCGCGCGTAGAGTCCATCCACATCCTGGACGGGCGTGACGGTGGGATCCTCGGAAAAGAGCGGGCGCGCCTCGGGCGGACGCAGCATGGGGACGACGACGAGATGCTGCCGGCTGAGCAAGCCGATGTTCTTCACGAACTGCTCGGCGAGGACGGGATCGTCGAGCGCCGTGAGGAAGACGAGGAGCGCGCGCTTGCGCAGGGTGACCCGGAGGTGCGCGCAGAGCTCGGCGTAATCCGGCGAGACCATCCGCGGTTGCAGCCCGTAGAGCGCCTCGCGGCACGCCTGCTGATGCGCCCGGCCATTCCGCGCGCGGAGAAATGTGCCGACCCGATCGGCAAACGTCACCATGCCGAACAGGTCGCCCTGGCGGGCGGCGATGTCGCCGAGGAGGAGGGCGGATTGCAGACAGCGTTCGAGCGTGGTGGGCGGCTCGGCGGACATCGCGAAGAGGTCGCCGTCATCGAGTTCGGTGTGGCGCATCGTCTTCGCGCCGGTGAGCGCCGCGGGGCCGGCCGTGTAGGGCGCAGGTCGGGCGGCGAGGCGCGAGGAATCGATGAGGACATAAACCTCCTGGGTGCGTTCGACCTGGTAAACGCGGGAAATCGGGCGGCGGCGGCGGGCGGTGGCCTTCCAGTGGATGTCCTCCGGCGGATCACCGGAAACGTATTCGCGGAGTTTCTCGAACTCGCGGCCCTTCCCGACCATCCGGCGCTTGCGCGAGCCGTCGCCCGAGCGCGCGAGAAAGAGGGCCGCAACCTCCCGGCGATCGCGCTGGAGATTTGGATAGACCCGCAATTCGCAGGCGACGGGCGAGACGACCCGTCGGCCCCACAGACCGAGCGGCGACGAAAACTCCAGATGCAGCGCCTCCAGCAGATAGCGGCCCCGGCGGCGCGGCAGGACGGGCCACGACCAGGCCACGACGGGTACTCCGGCGGGCAGCAGCACGAAGGGTGAATCCGGCTCCGCCTTGATCTCGCGCGGCAGCGCGGCGCCCAGGCGCAAAGGGCGCGAGCGGGTGTCGGTTTCGGACCGGTGAAACGTCACGGGAAGCAATCCGCTGCGTTCCTTGGCCAGGCGCACGACCTCGGGCAGACTCACGCGAATGCCCGGATCGTGCGTCAGGGCGGAAATCGCGTCGGCCAGCGCCACGAGTGCGAGCAGGGCGAGACCGGCAAGGCCGATGGCCTGGGTGGACGGACCGTACCCGACCGCGCCGACGAGCGGGATCCCCGCGAGCGCGAAGAGCCAGAGCAGCCGGGTGGTGGGAACCAGTTTCATGGGGATGCGAGCGCGCGCTTACCGCGGAACCGGTACGCGCTCGAGCAGCTGGGCGACGGCGCCAGCAGGATCGAGCCCTTCCAGCTCGAACTCGGGACGAAGCATGAGGCGATGCTCGAGCACGGGCCGTGCGAGGGAGCGCAGGTCATCGGGCGTGACAAAGTCGCGTCCCTGGAGCGCGGCGGAAGCCCGACCCGCCAGCAGCAGCGCCTGCGTCGCGCGGGGGCCGGCGCCGACGAGGATCGCCTCGTGCGAGCGCGTGGCCCGGACGAGATCGACCGCGTAGCCGATGAGTTCCTCACGGACGGTCATCCCGCCGAGCGAAGCGCGGAGTTCCGTCAGGACTTCGGCGGTGACGACCGCCTGGACGTCGCCCGCTGCCAGAGCGGCTTCGGGCGAATGCGGCGAGAGCACGCGCTGGGCGAGCGTGTACTCCTCGTCGCGGTGCGGGTAGGACATCGTGATCTTGAAGAGGAAGCGATCCTTCTGGGCCTCCGGCAGCGGATACGTGCCTTCCGATTCCACCGGATTCTGCGTCGCGAAGACGGTGAAATTCGGCGGCAGCGCGTAGGTCGCACGATCGACCGAGACGACGCGTTCCTGCATGGCTTGCAGCAGCGCGCTCTGGGTCTTGGCGGGCGCGCGGTTGATTTCATCCGCGAGCAGAAACGTCGTGAAAACGGGTCCGGGCACGAAGCTGAAATTATTCTTTCCGAGATCGAAGATATTCGTCCCGGTGATGTCTGCCGGCATCAAATCCGGGGTGAACTGGATGCGATTGAACTCGCAGCCGAGCACGCGGGCGAGCGTGCGCACCAGCAGCGTCTTGGCGACGCCGGGAACGCCCTCGATGAGCGCGTGCTGGTTCGTGATGATCGCGAC
This sequence comes from Chthoniobacterales bacterium, assembly GCA_038322235.1. GTDB lineage: Bacteria > Verrucomicrobiota > Verrucomicrobiia > Chthoniobacterales > SZAS-18 > SZAS-18. The sequence goes on along the minus strand of JBBQFQ010000001.1, from coordinate 178,058 downwards.
GAGGGCCATGTCGATCACCTCGGACTGGCCGATGATGACTTTCGCGACCTCGGTGCGGGCGCGGGCGAGCGTTTCTTTGAGCTGGTCGAGGTGGTTGGACATGAGGGGTCGGGAGGAGGAGGAAAGCTGGCGGCGGAAGTGAGGCAATCAGCGGGGCGCTGCGCCGGTCCCGGCGGGGGAGGTGCGCTGGCGCAGGACGTCCCGCATGGAGCGATAGACCGCCGCGGGGTTTTTGTTGTCGCCGGCGATGAGGGCCTGCAAGCGGCTCACGCGTTCCGGCGTGGGAGAGGTGCGGCCGTCCAGCCCGGCGGGCGTGTGCCTCCACTGCTCAAAGGCGAGCCGGGGCAGATCGGGCGCGCTGACGGCGCGGCGGAGGAGGGCGGGAAATCCGGCGTCGCCGCCCAGACCCGCCTGCGGCGGCGCGCCGGCGGATCCGGGATCGGGCGGCGGCGGCACGAGCGGCGACGTATTCTTCCAAACGTAGAGCAGCGCGAGCAGGACGAATCCAACGGCCAGGCCGGAGAGGCGGTAGCGATTGGCCAGTGTCATGAGGCCCGGATTCTCGCGGGTGCCGAGATAGTACTCGTCGAAGATCACGCGACTCGACTTGCCGATGAGCCAGGCGAGAGCGCTCGCACTCCGGTCGCGGTAGAGCGCCTCATTGCTGAGAAAAAAGGTGTCACCGCAAACGACGAGGGATCCTTTCCCAAACGGCCGCTCCGCCAGCACGGGCTGGCGCATGCGCTGGTACATGATCCGCCAGAGCGGTTCATCGGTGGGCTTCACGACGAAATGCAGCGCCGAGACCCACGGGAGCGGATCGCGGCCCGTCTCCCCCGGGAACGCGGCGACCGCGGGCGTCGTGACCGCCGTGTCGTCCGCGGTGAGGACGGTATCGCCAGGTTTCGCTTTCGCCGCGTCCGACTTTGCCTCCGTCCGGGCGAGCGACAGACCCCAGCGGTCATTGAGCTGGTCATCGACCGAACGGGGAATTTCGAAAACGCCGCGGAGCTGGGGCTTGCCCGGCTGGTCCTCCGGATTCTCCTTCTTCTTGTTCTTGGCGTCCTTCGGCGGCGCTTTTTTGCCGTCCGGCGGGGTGCCCTTCCCGCCATCCGGGTCGTCTTCTTCGTCGAGGAGGAAGGTGATTTCCGGTCGGGTGACGAGCGGCTTCTTGATCGGCTCGAACGCGAGCACGACGCGGGCGCCCTGGCGGGCGAGCGTTTCGATCTGTTCGAACCGGAACCGGGGCGGACGGTACGCCCAGAGCGAGGGATGTTCCGCGAGGAGAAAGACCGTCGTACCGGTCAGATCGAGTTCGGATCCATCCGGGCCCTTCGCGAGTTTGGCGAGGGGCCGCAGCGAACGCTCGACGGAGACGGGTCGATCCGGCAATTCCTGAAGGGAGAGGAATAGCGCCTTTGTGCCGAAGGGATCGGCGCGGAAGGTGGAGTACGGCGCATAGAGATCGCCTTCTTCGAGGCGCTGGCCGACGACCGCGATGAGCCCGGCGCCGAGCGCCAGGACGAGCGCGACAGGGAGGAGCCAGGCGGGAAGGCGTGTGCTCATGCGGAGGCGGCGACGGCCGGTGGAGAGTCCGACTGGGCCAGGACCGCGTGGCGCTCGAGCGCGGTCTCATACGTGAGGGCATCCGCGGGAAAACTTCCGTACCAGACGCGCTCGAGCGAGCGGACGGAATCTCGCAGAGCCTGCTGCCAGTCCGCGTGGTTGCGGGCGCGGCGTTCGAATTCGCGGAGGTAGTCGCGGTTCGACTTGTGCCGCGCGATGCTGAGCGCACCGCGGGCCGCGAGCCCGGCGAGCGACGCAAGGAAGAGAGCGCGGACCGCGAGCCGGTATTCACCGCGCGCGGCCAGATCCCGGGCGAGCCGGAGCCACTCGTCCTCCGGATGCTGGGTGGCGAGGATGCCTTCGTCGGCCACGTCCGCGACCGGCGCGGCCACGGCCGCGGCAGCCACGGCGACCTGGCTGGGCTGCCGCCGGCGTTGCTGCCACTGGCGAAAGAGAACGTAGGCGCCCGCCGCGACGAGGGCCACAAGGAGGACGTAGAGAGCAGGCTGAGCGACGGCGGCCCCACCCAAGCTCCAGCCTTCGGAGGACGGCTCGGGCTTTCGTTCCCGGGAGCGATTGACCCGCTGCCACCAGTCGCGGACCCGCTCCCACATGCTCGAGAGCCATTCGCTGATCTTCCGGAAAAAGCGCGCGATGGTGCCTTCGGGTTTCGCTTCGACCACGGTGGATTCGCGCGGCATGCGCCAGGCAAATTCCCGTCGGGCGAGGACCTCGCGGAGGGAATGGTCGAGCTCGGCGGATTGCACCCGCGGAGCTGGATCTGCCGGCGGGGGCGCCTCGGCGCGGAGACCGCCGGAAAGAAACAGCCCTCCGGCGAGCATGAGGGCGGCGACCTGGGTCCGCCGCCGGGCGACCGCGAGATCGAGCTCGCGCAGCAGATCCCGGCCATCGCGCATCGACAGACCGCGGAAGCAACGGACCGAGTAGAAGGCCGAGGTCAGCGCGAAGAGAAACACGTGGGCGCCCGCGAGGGCTGCGGCGAGAAAAGACGAACTGAAGACCAGCGCAGTGCCGCTCTGGGACGCCGCCGTTTCCACGCCGGTGAAGACCCGCACCATTTCCGGCAGCACGGCGCCGAGAACGTAAAGATTGAGGAAAATGAAGAGTCCCCCGGACGCGATGAGGAGAAGGCCCATGAAATTCTGCCCGGGCCAGGGCCGGGCCGCCGCGAGGGCGCGGCGCCGGGCCTCGCCGGCCGGGAGCAGGCCATCCCCGAACACGGCCAGATGATGGTAGAACGCGCACGCGGCGGCAAACGGCAGGCCGACGAGGGCGGCGAGCGGCAGGACGAATAGCTTCGTTGGCTGCCAGACCGTCTGGATGTAAACCATCCGGCGAACGCGCTGGAACGTCCAGGGCTCGAGCCGCGCCCGGGAGCAATGGGCGTGTAGTTCGCTGGCGGCGGCGGACTGAAAGGCCTTCATCCAGAGGAAGAGGAGGGCGACGCCGAGCGACGCCTCCGTGGCGTGGGCCTCGGCATTCACGTTGCGGCTCATGTCGGCCCAGAAGAACAGAAAGCCGAGGACGAACGGGACGGTGCCGGAGAGGTACAGCGTGCGCACGCGGGCCGGGGCGAAGCGGAGGAGGTGAATCGCTTCCTCGAGGATCGTGAGGGCGGGCGCACCGCGCAGGCCCGGATCGCGCGGGGCTCGCCGGGGTTTGGGTGCGCTGCTCGCCGCGACCGCCGAAGGGGAGGGCAGGGGATTCACGGCTTCGTCGTCCACATCTCGCCGTTGTGGAAGGTCGTGGGCGCACGCGCAAGAAACTGTGCGACCAGGAAGAAGGCGAACCAGACGAGCAGGATGGCGCCGCCAAATTTTACGACGCTCCAGGCTGCCCCGAAGACCTGGCGGGGCGTCTCCGAACTGGTCGATGCGGCAATCTTTCGCAGGCACGCGGCACAGAGCAGGCGGTGGTCGTGCTCGGTCACGCATTCCCGGCAGTAGAAATCCCGGCAGGAAGGACAGCGGGCCACCGCCTCGCGCAGAGGATGCAGGAGACAGCGCTGGCGGGCGAGTTCCATGAGGTGCACCCGCACTATGCGGCGGGAACGGCGGCGGGCGAATGCTCGGCCGCAACGTCGGTTGATGGGAGCCGCCCTTGCACCTTTTCCACTTCGGCGGTGATCAGATCAATTGCCTTCAGCGTCGGCCGGAGCCGGGCGAAGGAAGGGATGCGTTCGACACCTACCGCGGTGCGCAGATAGCCTTCGCAGGTGGGTCCGCGGGCGATGTTGACGATCAGCGTGATGAGGGCGGGCAATCCCAAAATCCACCCGAACACCTCGGAGGCGGTCGACGCGTTGCTGGCGACGAAGCCCAAGACAACAAGCGCCACAATCCCGCCAAAAACGAGCGAAATGGTCAGCTGCCGCGAGGTGCGCTGCACGAACAACTCCTGGATATCGGCGTAGTCGAAGCGCTTGTAGCTTTGCGATCCCGGGGTCGACTCGACCTTCAGCACGTGGTCGGGACCAAGCCAGAGCGCGGACTGTGCGACGGAAACCAACCCAAAGCGCAGGGAGGGAGTGCGGCCCGGGAGCTTGCGATAGGAAATGGGCGCCGGATCAGGCATCGGGTGGATCAACGGAAACGGCCAAAGCGTCCCGAGAGGAATCCGCTGACCAGCGCGACCCAGAGGCCGATTTGGACCAGCGACAAAAGAATGGCGATGACGAACCGGGCCTTCCCGCGGTGGACGGGATACTGCGACGTGCTCTTCCACTTCCAAAGCGAGATGAAGAGCGCTGCGGGAGCCGTGAAGACCGTGAAATAGATGGAGATGAGTGGGATCACGGCGAGCATCAGCGCGATCTGATCCCAACGCGTCACCCGGGTCTTGAGCGCCGTGATCGTGTCCTTTTTGCGTCCGGCCTCAAGGCACGATGGGCAGAGGTTGCGGCCATCGATTTCGAGATCGCAGAGGGCGCAGACGAAGCGGCCGCAGTCTGCGCACGCGACGGTCGCCTTCTTCGCCGGGTGGAAGAAGCAGCTGGCCAGATCGTCGCCGATCAACGCCTCGCCGGCGGAACCGGGAGCCAGGGTGCGCTGGCTGGCGGGAAAGACGCGCGCGATCAGCGGCGTCTGGCACCGCGGACACGGAATGGGAGCAGGCGTATTCCAGACCTCGGGCCCGAGATCGAGATCGCAGCGCAGGCAGCGACGGGCGGTGGCAACGGCGGCCATGCGTTGACGGATTCGCGACCCGAAGCCGCGCCCAGAGTGGCGCGTCAGCCTTTCTTGTAGATGACCCGCGTGTTGCAAATCCGGTCATGGAGGGCGCGTTTCTCCACGTCGAAAGCGGCGATGAGGTACCCGATCCCCAGCGTCAGGGCACTCACGAGATCGGCGAAGACGCGCCCCGTGGCGAGACCATAGCCGAGCGGTGATCCATCCTCGCGTACGACCCGCAGACCCGCGACCATTTTCCCCGGAGTCGCTCCGAAGCGCCCGAGGAAAAAGATGGAATAACCAAATCCGATCAGCGTTCCGAGCAAGATGGCGCCCGCCTGAGTCCCCGCGCCGGCATTCGGATTCCCGAAGACGCTGCCGAGCATCAGCATATTGATCAGCAAGCTGACCGGCTGGAGAATGAGCCCGTCGAGAAACCGGGCGGCAAAGCGAATCCAGAAGCCGCCGTAACGGAAGGTGGGCACGGGAGCATCACCCTGTTTGAGCTTCTGGAGCACGACGGGCTTGCAGGTGGCGCAGACCCGCTGGCCGCTGATCATCACGATCTGATCGAGGGGCTTGAATTGATTGCACGTCGAGCACAGTGCCGTCTCTGGCCCGAGGGCGGGGAAGGCACTGGCCGGGGTACCGTCGCTGGCGGCGGCGAGCGCGGGCGCGGCGAGCAATTCCGGCGCAGCTTGCTCAAGCGCAGTCCAGGCCCCCATGCCCGCTTTCCAAACGAGCGTCGAGCCGTTCACGCGCCCACTGGCGGCGAGCTGACCGAGCTGTTCGTCGGAGACGGGACCCTGCTGCGAGTTATTTTCGGCGTAGTACCATGTCATGGCGGCGCAATTACCGCACGCGGCGTGCCGCTGGCAAGCGCCGATGCAGGTTAATCACGCGGAATAGAGACACTCGACGAAGGCCAGCGCCCGTCGATTTGGGAAGACGCCGAGCTCCATTTGGTTTGTGACGAAGGCAAAAGAAAGGGCGGCCTCGGGATCGGCGAAGGCATGGATCCCGCCCGATCCCGGATGTCCGAAGGCGCGGGTCGATGGACCGAAGAGAGCGCGGAGCTTGGTGCCGTCGGCCCCGCGGGGATCGAGCATGAAGCCGGTGGAGAAGGCGGTGGGCGTCCGCAGGACGAGATCCGCGCCATCGACGAGAGCGACGCTCATCGCCTCGAGCGTCGGTCCGGAGAAGGCCCGTTGATCCCGCGTCGCCAGCAACGAATAGAATTTTGCGAGACCTCGCGCCGAGGCGATTCCGCCCAACGCGGGCAACTCGGCCCGGCGCGCCTCCGGCTTCATCATGAGGGTGACGCTGTGGAGGCCGGACGGCGAGGCGAAGGAGAGGCGCGTCAGCGAACCTTCCTGCGCCAGTGCAGCGTACATTGGGTCGGGATTTGGCAGCGCGCCCGCCGCGACGCGGGCCGGATAGGTGGTCGCCGCGCGAGCGTGGAGCTCGTCGGGCAGTCCGATCCAGACGTCGAGCTCGAAGGGGTCGCCGAAGATGGCGCGCCAGTAACGTCCGAGCGTCGTGCCCGGCACGACGCGGCGAAGGATTTCGTCGAGGAGCGGTCCGAACGTTCGAACGTGGTAGCCGTGGGCCGTTCCTGGGGGCCAGAGGGGTTGCTGGGCGGCCAGCGCGGCGGCGCAGACGTCATGATCCAGCAACGGGACCGAACCATCGAGCGCGGAAAGCCCCGCCTGGTGGGAAAGCGCCTGCGCGAGCGTGATGGAACCTTTCCCCGCCGCCGCGAACGCCGGCCAAACGTGGGCGACCGGGCGATGCAGCGCGACCCCGGCCGCCTGCAAGGCGTGCACCACACAGGCGGCGGCGATCCCTTTCGTGGCGGACCAGATCAGCGTCAGGGTATCAGGCGTCCACGCGCGCAGGCCGTCGCGCTCGCAGGATCCGCCCGCGAGGGAGACCAGCTCCTCGCCTCGATGCCAGATGGAAACGCCCGAACCGACTTCTCCGCGGGAACGAAAGTTCTCGGCGAAGACCTGCTCGAGCGCGGGGCGGGAGATGTTCGGCATGAGCCTATGCTCGGCGAAAACCGCGCGCCGCGAAATGGGTGTCGACTTCCCCCGCCCGTTCAATCAAGCGCGCCATGCAGCGCGGCAAGATCGGTATCGGTCTGGGCGAATTCGCGAAATTTTTCGTCGAGTTCAAAGGCGCGGCCGAGACTGGCGCGGGCTTCGTCGATCGCTCCGAGACAGGCATGGTAACAGCCGAGATTGTAGTGAAATGTCGCATCGGCGGCGAGAGCCGGCGGACCTGCGAGAAGGGTCGCTTTCGCGTCGGCCGTGCAGCCCAGTTCGTGCAAACAAAAGGCCGCGTGAATGAAGCCAAGTCCGTCCTCAGGCTCGAGCGCGCAGAGGCGGCGACTGGCCTTGAGTCCCGCCTCCCAAGCCTCCGCTTCAAGCGCGATCCCGATGCAAAGTTTGACGACATCGGGCCGAAGCATGGACTCGAGGGGAAGCGTCTCGAGCTCGGCAAGAGCGTCCGAGGCCATGCCGAGTTCGAGATACCCCTGGGCGGCGAGCAAGGTGCGTTCGAATCCCATCGCGGCGGATGCTACGCGGTCAGCCGCCTCCAGTGCAATCCCTTGCCGGGACCTTCGCGCAGTCTAGCTTTCGCCGCGTTCCGCGCATTCCATGACTTCCGCTGAAAAGACCGAGACTGGCGTCGACAAGAAGGCGTTGCAGATCAATCTCGACGCCCTGCGCTATGGCACGTTCGCCGAGATCGGGGCGGGGCAGGAGGTCGCGCGCCGGTTCTTCAAGGTGGGCGCTGCCAGCGGAACGGTCGCCAAGACGATGTCGGCCTACGACATGCTTTTTTCCGACGCGATCTACGGCCCCTGCGATCGCTACGTCAGCCGGCAGCGGCTGATGACGATGCTCGATCACGAGTATCAGCTCCTGACGGAACGCCTGGCCGACCAGCGCGGAGCGAAGACGAGTTTTTTCGTGCTCGCGAATACCGTCTCTGCCCGCGCCTTCGGGAAGCAGAATGAATCGCACGGCTGGATGGGGATTCGCTTTCAAACGCATCCCCGCGCCGAACCAAACGACATCATCATCCACGTCCGGATGCTCGACCGGGAAAACATCCAGCAGCAGGAGGCGCTCGGAGTGATCGGCGTCAATCTGATGCACGGCGCCTTTTATACCTACCAGACGCCGGAGAAGCTGATCGGGACGTTGCTCGATGGATTGACGACGGAGCGGATCCAGACGGACATGATCAAGTTCTCCGGTCCGGATTTTCACTACATCGACAACCGTTTGATGGCGCTGCAGCTCGTGCAGTTGGGGCTCTCCGACGCCGCCATGTTCACAGCGGATGGCGAGGTCGTGCGCCCGGACGAGTTTATCTACAAGAAGGCGATTCTCGTGGAGCGCGGCTCCTTTCGCCCGGTCACGAACACGACCCAGGATATCCTCGATTGCGCGCTCTCGCAGTTCCTCCAGGAGGAGCGGGTGCGCGGCGAGGAAACGGTCGTCTTAATGGAGATCACGATGCAGAATCTCGCGGCCGCGGGATCCGTCGACCATTCTGATTTTCTGGATCGCGTTGAGGTTCTGGGGAAGTTGGGGCGGAACGTTCTGATCTCGAAATTCGGGGAGTATTTCCGGCTGGCCGCCTATCTCTCGCGCGGCACGACGAAGATGATCGGAATCGCCGTGGGCATGCCCACCCTCCGCGAGCTGTTCGAGGAGAAGTTTTACACGAACCTCGACGGCGGAATTCTGGAAAGCTTCGGCCGGCTCTTTAAAAATGCGGTCAAGCTCTACGTCTACCCGACGCAGACGGCCGAGGGCGACGTCATCACGCTGGAAAATTTCCCCGTCGCCTCGCACCTCCGACCACTCTTCGACTATCTGGTCCAGAATGGCTGGATCGAAGATCTCCGCGGCTACAAAAAGGAAAACCTCGGCGTGTTTTCTCGCGACGTTTTGAAAATGCTCCAGACCGGCGATGAACGGTGGGAATCGATGGTACCGACGGAGGTGGCGAAGTTCATCAAGACGGGAAAACTCTACGGCTATCGCGCGCCGCGCGCCGCCCTGGCATCCCGTTAAGAGCAGACGTCACGCGCTACATTCCCTCGTTCAGACGCCGAAACGCCCGGCCCAGCCGACGGGGAATATCGGAGGCGGCGAGAGATTGCTCCGACTCGCCATCGGCGATTCCGTCTTCCGCCGCGGCAGCGCACAGCCATGCGGCGACCCTGGCGGCATCGTACGGAGTGAGCCCCTGGGCGAGCAGCGCAGCGCAGACACCCGTGAGGACATCGCCCATGCCGCCGGTCGCCATCCCGGGGGTGCCGTTGACGTTGTAGGCGAGGGGAAGGCCGCGCCGCGCGACGATGGTGCGGGCGCCTTTCAACAGCAGGGTGGTATCCGGGTAGCGATCGCTGAAATTTCGCGCGGTCTCCGCGCGCGAGAGCTTGAGCGATTCCGGAAACAACCGGGCCATTTCGCCCGGGTGAGGCGTCAACAAACGGGCACCGGCACAGTGGTCGAGGCGGGCGGCGCCGCTGGGTCCTCGGACGAAGACGTTGATCGCGTCCGCGTCGACGACGGCGGTGCGGGGAAACTGCTCGATGACCTGTCGAACGGCTTCGCCATCCGCAAGGCCGAGCCCCGGGCCAATCGCGAGGATGTCGATCCGCTCGTCGAGGATTTGCCGCGGGTCATCGATCGGCTTCACCATCGCTTCGGGTGGGGCGGCAGCGGCGATGATCGGGTAGACTTCGTGGCGGCGCGCAAAAACCGTCACGAGCCCGGCACCGCCCCGGAGGGCCCCGAGCGCGCTGAGTCGGGCCGCGCCCGTGAAACCCACCGAGCCCGCGAAAATTCCGACGCGTCCATAGTGACCCTTGTGCGAGTCAAAAGCCCTCGGTGGGATCAATCCGATCAGGGATTCGGGATCGGACAGCCGGTCGTGGCCGGAGGTCTCAATCCCTGACTCTCGCAGCGCGCGGGAGAATTCCGGCAGCGCGATCACGTCCAATCGCCCGACGTGGTTCACCGCCGCATCGACCATGAGCCCGCGTTTGGCGAATCCGACGGTCAGGGTGCGCCCGGCCAGGACCGCGTCTGGGTCGAGCGCGCCGGTGTCAGCGTCGAGTCCGCTTGGAAGATCGAGCGCGATGATGCAGGCGGAAGCACGGCGGAGCGCGTTCATCTCACGGCACGCCGCGCGCTCGGGGATGCGCAAGGCGCCGCGGGCGTTGACGCCCAGAATCGCATCGAGAACCACCCTGGCTGGGCGGCATCCCGGCTTGGTGTAGTCGCCCTCTCCGATCATCGAGCGCGTCACGTGAGCGGGAAGGCGCTCCGCCATGCGCGCGGTCAGGGGCGCCAGTTTGGCGGGCGGATGCGCGAAGCGGACCTCGACGGCGAATCCCGCCTCGGCGAGCGCGCGGGCAGCGACAAGGCCATCGCCACCGTTGTGCGTCCGACCAATGAAAATGACCACGCCCCGGGTGACCGGCGCGCATTCGATGATCCGGGCCGCCATCGCCCGCCCGACCTTCTCCATCAGCAATTCGACGGGACAGCCAGCCGCAAACACCCGTTCTTCGAGCGCCGTCATTTCCGCACGCGAGACAATCACGAGCGCCTTTCTAAGGTTTCGAACCGTTGGCGGGCAAGCACCGTCGCAAGAGCCCCGAGGTTTGGACGATTAACCGCCTTCTCGACGGGTCTCGATGACCGCTTTGGCGATCGCCTCGGCGACGCGCTGGCGGTAACCCCGACCGTTGGCGGCGCTGCCCTCGGTTTCGTTGGTGAGGAATCCGCACTCGCAAAGCACGGCCGGAATGCGGGTGTTGCGGATCACATAAAATCCCCGACGGCGGACGCCTCGATCCTCCGTCGGGATCGCCGAAAGGAGATTTCGATGGATTCGGGCGGCGAGGGGGAACCCGGCGCCGTGGAAGTAGTACGTTTCAAAACCGTGCGCGTCGGGGTTGCCCGAAGAATTATAGTGGACGCTGACGAAGATGGAATCGTTCGTGGCGTTCGCCGCCGCGACGCGGCCGGGCAGAGGAACGAACGTGTCGTCCCGTCGCGTCATGATGGTGCGGAGGCCGGCGCGATCGAGCAATTTCTGCAGTCTGATGGCGGTATCGAGCGCGATCTCCTTCTCGGAAAAGCGCTGGCCCGGAATCCCGCCGGGGTCGTGTCCGCCGTGTCCGGCATCGATCACCACGGTGCGGAAGCCTCGCTGAATCGAGGGTACGGCGAACGAAGGTTCCGGATAGTAGCTTCCCTTCCGTCCGCGATTCCGTCGGGAGGATTTCGAACTTTTTCCGCGGGAAGACTTCGAGGATTTCTTGCTGTGTTTCGAGGACTGGGAGGACTTCCTTTTGCGCGTCGCGCCGTCGCCGGTCGCGGGGTTCGCGATCGCGAGGATGAAGAGGAGGCTGAGCAGGGAAAGCCAGCGGGAGCGGCGAAGTGATGAGATGAGGAGGGGCATTGCGGGCATTGCAGGAGGGGGCGCTCACGGCGGCACCGGCCGGGCGCGGGGAACGGACGAAAAGCGGAACTACGGCGGACCAGCTTCGCCGGGTTTTTGGCTGACGTCGGGCGCGGGACGGGATTCTTCCAGTTTCCGCCGGGCGAGGAGGCGGGCGGCTGCCGGGCGGAGCGGAACCTCGGCCTTCTCCCGGGAGGTCGGGGAGCGAAGCATGCTCGTGAGGTCACCGCGGCGCAGATAGGCGTCCTCGTCTTTATTTCGCCGCAAAGCCTGCGCGATGAAAATTCCCGCGACGACCGTTCCGCCGATCGCGATAAAGAGTTCCGCGCCAGTCATTGCCCCGCAACCTCCGCGTTGCGGGCTCCCTGCCAAGTGGAGAGTGCGGCCATGCCTCGACTCACGGATTGCCTTCGTGAAGCGCGACGCTCGCGCCCACCCAAGTCTTGTTGTGATTGAAGTCGACGCCCATCATTTTTCCCTGGCTCATCCGGACGAGGTTGTTGACGAGCCGTGGCTCGCCTCCGTCTGGCCAGACGAACATCATCCGAATTTCCGCCTTGGAGACCGCGCCTTCCACGGTTGGGATGAACGGTTCGTAGGCGACCTTTTGCTGCAGGATATAATTCCGAGGCTCGGCGAGGTCGGCGAGCTTTGCGGCGGTGGGCTCCATCTCGACGCCGAGTCCCGCGAAAGAGTACAGAGGCTTTAGCACGTAGCGGGTGATGTCCTCTCCGACGGGAAACTCGTCGGCGAAATACGCGGGGGACGTGTGCGGGGTGCGAAGGAAGGGCAACGAATGCTTGCTGATGCGGAAGTACCAGTTCGGATGGCCTGCCCAAGCGACATCGAGATCGTCGGTAAAGCGAAACGCGAACTCGAGTGGCTTGCGCTGGAGTTCGTCGAAAATGACGCGGTTGTAGATCCGTTCGATGCGTACCTCCCGGCCGTCTCGCTCATAGAACAACTGGCGGCCACGCTTCCGGACCGCTGTCAGACAGACTGGTCTGATGCCGAGGAGCTCCTCCGTGACGGCAAAGTCAATCCGGGTCTTTTGTTCCCCGGGTTTGAGTTCGAGCAGGACGACATTTTCTGGCGCGCACGGACCAAGAATGGTGGAACGCAAAAAGTCACGATAGCCGGGAGCATCAAGCCCGCCGAAATAGGGCTGCCAGGATTCCGCCAAGCCGTAGTGCCGATGATAAAGCCGCGTGAGGAACGTCTGAAACGCGTAGAGCGAGGGAAAACCCTGCAACTCGATTAGTCGGGGGGTGAGCCGCCCATCGGGCCCCCGGCAAATCGCGAGATCAACCTGGAGAAACGTCGGATGCGGGGTCTCCCCCGGCACCTCGAGTCCGGGCGGAATCGCTCCAGCTGAGTGAAGGGCGAATTCCGGCGTGCGGAGCTGTCGCACAATTCCGTTCGCGGCAGCCGCGACCTCCGAGGCGAACTCCGGCGTGAGAAACAACGGGGTCTCGGAGATTCGGAAATCCGTGGGCCAGCGATACGCGTGGTTGGCGTCGTCAGCGAGCGCCATGTAGCGGCCGAAGGTGAACGCGGCGTTGAAGCGGGAGCGTTGGACGGGATCCATGGTGCCCATGGAATCGCATTCTCCCGCGCGGGCTCAAGACCGATCGTTCAGATCCCGGGGAGCTGGGCGAACTCGTCGATCAGCCGGGTCCAGGCGGCATTGCGCGCTCGCTGCAGCGCGTAAAAGCCCACGGCAGGAAGCGGTGGGAGTTTCGAATCGCGGACGACGGCGAGGGTGGGCGGGACCGCGTGCCGGTTCAGGCATCCAACACCCAGCCGGGCCTCGAGCGCGGCGACGACGCCGACCGGGCTCGTGCTCGTGAGCACCACGGAGACAGCGCGACGGGAGCGGGCGAGCGCACGAAGCGCGACCCGCCGGATCTGACACTCCGGACCGAGCAGCACGAGCGGAAGGGGCCCGCCGGGCAGGCGGAAGTCTGGTGCTCCGATCCAGGCGAGCGGCTCGAGATGCAGCAGCCGTGCGCCGCGCAGCCTCGCCACGCTGCTCACGACGGCGACGTCGAGTTCGCCGGCGGTGATCAGCTCCTCGAGATGCTTCGACGGCCCGACCGTAAATTCGAGCGAGTAGTCCGGGAACGATCGCTGCGTGCGGGCGACAAGGCGGGGGAGGTCGTGCGGCCGGTAGTAGCCGCTGCAACCGAAGCGCAGGATCTGCCGGGATTGCGGAGCACGCAGCGCCGTGACCGCACGCTGATTCATGTCCAGAATCTCGACGGCGAGACCGAGCAGTTTCTCGCCGGTGGCGGTGAGGCTGAGGCGGCGCGCCCCGCGGTCAAATAACCGGGCACCCGCGTCCTCCTCAAGCTGCTGAATCTGGGCGCTGACCGTGGACTGGGTCCGATGCACCCGCTGGGCACCGAGCGAGATCGTTCCCGCCTCCGCGACTTTCACGAAGGTCTCCAGGAGGCGGTGATCGAAGTGGGTTTCAGTCATCGGAAGATCCGATGGGAGTGCGCGGAACAATCGGTTTCACAGGAAGGTATCGACGGGGGAAGCTATCCGGTCAAGCAAGCCATCAGATTCAATCCCAACCGCAAACATCGTCATGCCCCACATTGTCATCCATCTTTCCGGCGCGCCGGATCCGGCACTCGCCCAGCGGGTCGCCCGCGAAGTCACCAGCATCACTGCCGCGGTTCTTCGCAAGGAAGTCCGGGTCACGGCCGTGACCGTGCAGTTCATCGATCCGAACCACTGGTTCATCGGTGGCGAATCGCTCTCCGCTTCGGGCGGACGCAGCTTCTTTCTGGAGATCAGCGTCACGGACGAAACCAACACGAAGCCGGAAAAGTCGGACTACCTGGAGCAGATCCACGCGGCGATGAACCGGCTGCTGGGAGGCGACGTGGCTGAGCATTCCTACGTCCACGTCGCCGATGTCCGCGCGGCGGCCTACGGGTACGGAGGCCGAACGCAGGAGTGGCGGTACCAGCGCGTGAACGGCTGAAGATCAGGCGTGCACTCGCGCCATCATCGCCGGGGCATAGCGTTCTCCCGAGGCGGACCCCGGCGGAAAATCGGCATCGAGAGCAGCCAGGTCATCGGGTTTCAAGCGCACGCGCGTGGTCGCCATGTTCTCTTCGAGATAGGCGAGGCGTTTGGTGCCGGGGATGGGAACGACATCCTTCCCTTGCGCCAGCACCCAGGCGAGGGCGAGCTGGCCGGCGGTGCAGCCCAGTCCGGCGGCGTTTGCCCGAATGCGGTCCACGAGCGCGAGATTGTGCGTGAAATTCGCCGGCTCGAAGCGGGGCTGCTCCAGCCGGCGCCAGTCGCCGGGAGTGAGTTGGTCCGGTGAGGCGATCTTTCCGGTCAGGAAACCGCGCCCCAGGGGTGAGTACGGAACGAAGCCGATCCCGAGTTCACGGCAGGCCGCGAGGACCCCGTTCTGTTCGACGTCGCGCGTCCAGAGCGACCACTCGCTTTGGACGGCGGTGATCGGGTGGACCGCATGAGCGCGCCGGATGGTCTCCGCACTCACTTCCGACAGACCGAGGCGCCGGACCTTTCCGGCGCGGACCAACTCCGCCATGGCGCCGACAGTTTCCTCGATCGGGACCGCCGGGTCGACGCGGTGGAGATAGAAGAGGTCGACGGTCTCCAGGCCGAGGCGTTGCAGGCTCGCCTCGCACGCGCGCACCGCGTTTTGCGGTGTGCCGTCGAGCCCCGTCACCTTGCCATCCTCGATCCGGAAACCGAACTTCGTGGCGACGACGGCACGAATGCGAGGAACCTCGCGAAGGAACCGGCCGATGAGTTCTTCATTTCGGTGCGGGCCGTAGACCTCGGCCGTATCGAGAAAGATGCCGCCGAGGGCAACGTAACGATGGAGCACGCGCAGCGATTCCGACTCGTCCGCGGGACCGTAGGCGTAGCTCATGCCCATGCAGCCGAGACCGAGCTTGCTAACTTCAAGCGCGGCCGGGCCGCTTCCCAAGGTTCGATAGGACATGTTTCGGGGGGGACGAAGTGCCGCGTATTTAAGCGACGCGACGCGTCCGGGCGAATGACATCACAGAAAATTCTCGGATTGGTCGGCCGGTCCTGCGCGGTTCAACGGGTTTTGGGGAGGTGATCCTGACAGTAATCCTCCCCGTCGTTCCCGCTCACCCGGAACTCAAGTTCGGGATTTGTGCCGTCGGTCCGGCCGCACGTCTTGCATTGGTGAATTGTCCGCGCTTCCGCCGTGGCTCCGCGAGCGGTTGGCCCATCCGCGACGCGGCGCCCTTGAACCTCCCGTCGGCCGCGCCACCGTCGAACCCACATCGGCGCGAAGAAGAAGAGGTAGTTGGTGAACGAGAGGACGATCAGCAGCTTCACGAGGATGCTACCGAAAAGGAAGGGCACGCCGGCGAAAAGGATCGCGAAGACGAGTGCGACCCACTTAATGGGAACCGTAAAAAACAAGAGAGGCTGAATGGGAAGTTCGGGCGCGAGGGTCGCGACGGCGAACAGGATGGAAAGATTGATCGAGGAGAAGGTGCCCGGGACCCCAAAGAGGAAGGTGTTTGCGATCGTGCCGAGCATCCCAAGCCCGATGTATGCATTCAGACGAAAGCTCCCCCACTCCTCCTCGAGGGCATCTCCGAAGGACCAAAGCATCCACGCGTAGAAAACCATCCAGACCGCGCTGCTGTGCTCGATGGGGATGAAAAGGAATGAATCGGAGACCTGCGGGACGATGGTGAATGAGACCAGCTGCCAGACCGCGCCGGCGAGGACATCGGCGCGATTCAAGACGAGGATGTTCAGGTACGCCGGGTTGAATTTGGAGATGATCCACGCGATCACGCTGAAGACCGCGATGATCCGCGTGAGGCCCGGGATGGCATAGCGTCCGAGACGCAGTTCGAGACGGTCGAGCCATTTCATTCAGGGCGCATGGTGGGCGTGCCTGCGGACTCGGCAACCTGTGAATCGTGCGCAGTCACAGATGCGGCGGGGCCCGCTGCCGCGTTGACACAGGGGCGGCGCGCCCGTAACGGAACGAGATGGATGATTTGAAACGTACCCCGCTGCATTCCGCGCACGTCGCGCTCGGCGGCAAGATGGTCGAGTTCGGCGGCTGGCACATGCCCGTGGCGTATGGAGCCGGCATCCTCACCGAGCATCGGGCGGTCCGAAATGCGGCCGGGATTTTCGACATCTCGCACATGGGCCAGTTATTCGTGCGGAACGCGGGCGCGAAGGCTTGGCTGAATACGGTCTTTTCGAATGACCTCGCCAAGATCCGCCCGGGGCAGAGTCTTTATGGATTCCTGCTCAATGAGCACGGCGGGGTGATCGATGACCTGATCATCTACCAGTTCGGGGAGGAACAATTCCTCCTCGTTGTGAACGCCTCGAAAATTGGGGAGGATTTCGCGTGGCTGCAGCGGCACCTCGTCGCGGGCGTGAAGCTCGAGAACCTGAGCGACGAATGCGCCGCCCTCGCGCTGCAGGGTCCGAACGCCGAGGTCATCCTGCGGAAGTTCTTTGGAACCCGCTTCGAGCCGCCCATCCGTCTCGGCGTGAAAGTGGTCGAGCGGAAGGATGTATCCTACTACGTCGCGCGGACCGGCTACACCGGCGAGGATGGCTTCGAACTCTTTTTTCCGGCGACTTACGCTCAGACGGCGTTGCAGGAATTAATCGACGCCGGCCAGGATCACGGCCTCATGCCCTGTGGACTCGGCGCGCGAGATAGTCTTCGCTTGGAGGTCTGTTATCCGCTGAACGGTTCTGACCTCGGGCCCGATCGCACGCCGCTCGAAGCGGGATTGGGCTTTTTCTGTGCGCTGGAGAAGAAATTCATTGGCGCCGAAGCCCTCCGCAAGCAGAAAGCTGAGGGGGTGAAAGTCCGGCTGGCAGCCCTGCGGCAGACCGAAAAGGGGCCACCGCTTCGTTCCCACTACGCCGTATTCCACGGAGAGAAGCGCGTTGGGGAACTCAGCAGCGGCGGGCTCTCCCCCTGCCTCGATTGTGGCATCGGACTCGCCTACCTGCCGGTGGATCTTGCGAAGCCCGGGACGCTCGTCAGTATCGACATCCGCGGGAAGAAATACGCGGCCGTGGTCGACAAAAAACCGCTCTACAAGAACGAATGATCCAAAAAGCAGATTCCGCAAATCACCTCAGAAGACCGGCCGTCGCCGCGACATTCCGTCTCCACCCTCCAATCACCGCTCCCGATGAACGTTCCTGAATCCCTCCGTTACGCGAAATCCCACGAATGGCTCCGGCTCGAGGACGGCTGTGTCGGGATCAGCGACCACGCGCAGGGCGAGCTTTCGGACGTGGTGTTCGTTGATCTGCCGAAGGTCGGCCGGAAAGTGAAAGCCGGAGAGACCGTCGCGGTGGTGGAGTCCGTCAAGGCGGCGAGCGACATCTACGCGCCGGCGAGCGGCGAAGTCGTCGAGGTGAACACCGCGTTGGCGGAAAATTCCTCCCTGGTGAACACCGACCCTTTCGGCGCAGGCTGGATGTTCAAGCTGAAGCTTGATGCTCCGGCGGAAACCGGGTCCCTGCTCGATGCCGCCGGCTACCGCGCGCAGATCGGCGGTTGAGACGAACAAGCGGCGGGCCTGTCAGGCTCCTACTTCACCACATCATCCGCGGTGAATAGTTTGCCGTCGGGACCGGGGGAGCGAACCTCCATGTGGGTCCCTGAGATGGCGTGGAAAAAATATGGGTTCCCCCAGTCGTCGAGCAGTTCCCCCTTCGCATTTAGTGTGACGGTCGAGCGATCCAGAAACTGGATCCCTCGCGGATTTGAGCCCAGCAGCGCGCGGGCAATTTCCGGATTCGACCCGACCGGATTCTGACCGAGAGCCGCCCGGTAGCCCCGGAGAACGGTTCTGATCCGGCCAGTTTCCGACTCGGGGGTTCGGACGGCGGCTGGCGCGGAGGTTGGCATGACGGGGACCCCGGGGCTCGGCGCCGCCGGGTCGCGCTGAGCCGTTGAGGCCGACGGGTCTTTCGGGACGAATGATCGTGGTGGGTTCGGTGACGTGGTCGCCCCTGAGATTGACCCTTGGGCCGCGATTTTCGCGGCGGGAGGGCTGGAATCCGCCGCGCGGGACGCCTCGCCGCGGGGCGAACCAGGCGGGTCGCGGTGGATGAGCCAGATCGCGAGCGTGCCGCCGAGAAGCAGCAGCAGGACGAGGGCAAGGCGCCGCGACGGTTTCATGGGCCGGGGGTCGAACGCGCCGTGCCGGAAGAAAAGGATCAGAGGATCGCGACGGCGGCGGAGCGCCGCCGCGGGAGCTTCAGTTCATAAATCCGAGATCAGGCGTCGCAAAGCGTCCCAGATTCGGAAAGACGGTCAGCATCTCCCCCCCCGGCGCGAGGCTCGGATTGACGCCAAACCATTTCGCGAGCGTGGCACTGTACTCGTCGACGCTCGTGCTGGGGATCCAGCGGCCGTAGCCCGTGTCGTCCGGTCCGTCGACGCTCAGAATCGGGTAACGTCCGTACACGTTCCCGCCTTTCACGTCGCCTCCCATGACGAGGTGGTGCCCGCCCCAGCCGTGGTCGGATCCCGCGCCGTTGGTTGTAAATGTGCGGCCGAAGTCTGACGCGGTGAACGTCGTGACGCTGTTCTGCATGCCGAGTTCGACGGTGGAACGGTAGAAGGCGCTGAGAGCGGTGCTCACGTCACCGAGCAGAGCTGGTTGATCCGTCAGTTCGTGGTCATGCGTATCGAATCCGCCCACCGAAACGAAGTAGATCTGCCGTCGCATTCCGAGCGCGGCACGGACGGAGATCAGCCGGGCAACCATGTTGAGCTGGTCTCCGAGATAGGAATTCGCCGGGTAGACCGTGGTCAGGGGGGGTGCCACCGCGAGCGCGTTCGTGATGAGGACATTGTTGTCGATCGCGCGACGGGTCACCGCGCCAAACGCCCGTTCGAAGAGGTTGGTGTAGGGGAGCGTCGCGATGTTGTTGTACGCGACATAGCGCGGGTCGGACGTGCCGTTAAAGCCACTCAAGCCGATACTGCCGTTCGTCGAGACCTGGTACTGGGAGACGACGTTCCCGACCTCGAAGACATTGCTGCCCGCCACCGAGATGCTCATCGAAATCGCGGAGGAGCCGTTGAGAGTGCGGAGCAGGTCGGCCATCCGCCCACCCCAACCGGTGCGCGACGGATTTCCCGGCCACGACGTTTGCCACTGCGTTTGCTGGTCCTCGTGGGAGAAAAGCTGGGGTGGTAGCTGGACGGAGCCGTTCAGGTAGGTGTCGCGCGTGACGGGCGCCATGAGCGATCCGACGTTTGCGACGAACGCCAATTTCCCCTGGTTGTAGATATCGCGGAGTTCGGGAACGCTCGGATGCAGGGCGAAGTCCCGGCCGTCGTTCACCAGATCATTGATCGGCAGAATGGCGCTTTGCGGGAGCGCCAAAACTCCCCGCTGGGTGGCGTACGCGTTGTAGTTCGCCGGGTCGCGGGGGACGAGAAGATTGGCCGAGTCGTTCCCGCCGTAGAGAAAGACGCAGACCAGCGCTTTGAAGTCGCCGGCCTGGATTCCTCCGGTGTCGGCGGCCGTTGCGGCGGCCCCGAGCGCGCGCAGATTCCAGATCGTTGAGGCGATGCCGCTGGTACCGACAGCGGCGCACGCGGCCTGGCGGAGGAAGTGGCGGCGTGAGAGCGGAGAGGAAGGCATGGGAGCGGTGGGTGGACGCGGCAACCCGGCTCATTTCTGAATGCAGAATTCGGGCGATGTGGCGAGGAGCTGAACGGCCGTTTGGGCCCTCAGCAAGGCATTGGAGGCCGGTTGGGCCGTCACGGCATCGATGACCTGCGTGCGAAGTCCCGCGGACATTTGGCCGGCGAGGAGGAGCGTGTTCAGGCTGTCGACCAACGCGGCGGGGTTGGCCGCCAGGGCTGCCGCCGCGCTGAGATCGAAGCCGATCGTGGATGGCGAGGACGAGGACTTTACGTCCGTAACCCGGTCCCGCAGATCGTTCGACGAGGAGATGGCAGTCGTTTCGGTCGTGATCTGGAACTCCGGGCTGTGAAGACCCGCCGTGGCGATTTCTCCGGGAAGGCTGAAGAACGGGGAGAAAAAGTTGAAGACGCTCGGAGCGTCGAGGACCGCCTGGCCGTAGTTGGGCCCGATGGCGTAAGTTGGCAATTGGTACCGATTGTTCCAGGCGCGAGCGTTGAAAGCGCGAAAGACGGTCGCAAGTCGGACGATGGGTTCACGCTGCTTGCCAAAATTCGGGTTTGCGAGCGAAGTAGCGCTGCGCGCTTCGTAGTCGAGGAGGACCGCGCGGACGACGGCCTTGAGATCCCCGCGAACGCCCTGCCCGTTATCGGCAAATTTCGCGGCGACACGGTAGATGTAGGCCGGGCTCGGATTGCTCGTCACGAGGCGCTGGATCAACGAGCGCGCGATGAACGGCCCGGTATTCTGGTGATTGAAGAGGACATCCAGCGCGTCCTTGAGATCTTGCGTTCCGCTTTGGTTCGCGGGTAGGACGACACCGTCCAGCAGACGTTTTGGGGCCGGGTCGTGATGGGCAGGGACCAACTTCATCGGCTGGCGCCAATTGTCCCGGACGTAGTCCCAGTTCAAGCCGTCCTGCGCGAAGTTCCAGCCGGTGAAGACGGTTGAGAAGCCGATCACTTCACTCTGTCCGTAGGTCGGAATGGGGAGGCTGTTGCTGTCGAGCAGCAAAGAGCCGTCGGGATTAAGTTTGACCAGCCCGATCGTGAAGAGCTGCATGACCTCCCGGCCGTAGTTTTCGTTCGGCACGGTGCCGGTGACCGGGTTTGCCCGATCGTTTTGAAGCATGTCGAGGTAGAGACCCATCCCCGGCGAGAGCGTGACCTCCTCGAGGAGTTGGCGGAAGTTGCCGAGGCCATTCCGCAGCAGTGTATCGAAATGCCCGCTCAGCGCGTAGGGCTCATTGGAGAGGCCCCCGTCTTTGTCCGAGATCACCATGATTTCGCTGAAAGCCAGCGCGACGCGTTGCCGCAGTTGATCCGGTGCCGTGACCGCCGCTTTCCAGAATGCCTCCTGGGTCGAGTCGCCTCCGAGGTTCTGCCCGCTCGACGCCACGCCATCAATGAACGCGCTGTGGAAGGTGATCGGGAGATGGAACTGGGCCTCAATCCACGCGGGGTAGCCATCCCGCTGAACCGCGGCGACGTCGGAGCTGGTCGGTCCAAACGTCGCTTGAATGAGGAAGCGGGATGCCTCGTTGGCGGTGGGCAGGCCACCCGGCAGCGCGGGAGGGTCCGGTGGGGGCGTGAAGGAGCCGGTGCCAACGGAGCGACCGAGTTGACCCCGCAATTCCCCAGCTGGATTCGCCGCGGTCGTGACGCTCACATAGACGTTCCCGGCTTTCAGAGTGCTGACGGCGGCGGCTGGGAGCTGCCACACGTAGCTGCCGTCTGACTGCGGCGAACTTGCGAGGAGATTTGAGAGCACGGGTCCGGTCTGTCCGGGACCCGCGGGACCGCGAAGATTTAAGGCAGTGGCCGGACCGCTCAAGCTGGTCGTGGTCACGGAAGCGATCGCAACGGTTCCGTCCGGAGAGAGACGCAGCGACGCAAACCCGGACGCCGCGCTTGTCACTCCTGGCTCACGCGTGAGCGGGGCAAAAAACAAGGTTGTGAGCCCAGTCGGGTTGAACGAGGCCGCATATGGGGAAAGAACGGACCCAGGAATGACCTCGGAAGGGACGAGGCCAGTCTG
This sequence comes from Chthoniobacterales bacterium, assembly GCA_038322235.1. Classification (GTDB taxonomy): domain Bacteria; phylum Verrucomicrobiota; class Verrucomicrobiia; order Chthoniobacterales; family SZAS-18; genus SZAS-18. Next base: position 156,073 of record JBBQFQ010000001.1, on the reverse strand, counting down.
GCCCGGCTTCAGCCACCCGATGGTCAGGTGATCTCCGCCGCTGTACTCCCGGAGTTTCGCCTCGAAGTAGTAGCGCTGGCCGGCTGTCAGCGCGATCGACGAGGACTTCTGCGTCACGTACTTGTTCCACTCTTTGTAGTTCGTGAAGCTGTCGGTGTAGCAACGACGGGACAGGTTCGCGGGCTGGTCGTTGGTCGAAAGCGAGAAATCAGCGACATCATCCGCCGCGACCCAGAACGTGTAGGCTCCCGTGGCGGGTGCGGTGACGTACCCTCGAATGCGCGCACCGTAGTCGTCTCCCGTATCCGTGCCGGTATCGAGTTGGGAAAGAAGTCGCGAGGTGTTGGCCGGCGCCTCAAAGGGAACGTCGTCGAAGCCGGAGTATCCTGAGATGCCGGTCCAGATCTCTTCGACCACCTGGCCGGACGCGGAAGGGAGAGGGGAGAGCGTAATGGTCGCCGTGGATTGTTGACCCGCCGCGTAGAGCCCACTCGCGTTTAACGTGACGGTGACGGTCTTGGGAGCCGTGATCGTTGCGCCCGGACCGACGGTGACGGCGACGTCGACCACGTTCTTCCCGACCCCAAATGTAACTGAGCCTGAGAGAGGGATGTATTCTGTCCCCGGTGAGGCGGTCCCGCCGATGCTGTACGTAGCGGTGAAGGAATTCAAATTTCCGGTTCTGGTGAACCGAAATGTCGCCGTGTCTCCAAATGCCTTTGTGGCAATTCCATCCGGGGAACTGACGTTGACGGTGTTCGTAGACGCCAGGGCGTCGAGGATCACTTGTTTGTCGCCCAAGCCGGTATTGAAGGTGTCGAGTTTGTTGGGGTCAAATCCGAGTTGGAGCTTTTCCCAGTCGTTCACCCCGCCTCCGGTAGAGTCGTAGTCGCTGACGAGAATTCGGAAATATTTCTTCGCGCCGCTGCCAGTCCCGAACGTGGTGGTGAGCTCGCTGCCGTCGGCGAGGAGAACGTTCCCCAAGTTGGTCCAGACCGCGCCCGCGGCGAGGGAATCCGTCGTCTGAACCCGATAGGCCTTTCCGGCGAGACTCTTCCAGGTCAGCGTGATGGAGTTGTTCGCAAAAGCAGCGAGTGGAACAGGTGGATGGGAGGACGGATCGCGGGGATCCGTCCCGGCGAGTGCTTCCTGAAGATTCGTGAAGCCATCACCGTCGTCATCGGCAAACGGGTTGAGGTTCTGCGCGTTGTAGATCATCTCCCAGACGTCGCTGTAACCATTCGCGTTTGCGTCCAGGGCCGGCGCCCGGGCCGGGGTAAGAACGAGAGCGAGTGCGATGAAGCCGGGAAGTCGGCGAGGGATGGTGCCGGAGCGATGCATAGGACTGCCTGCGCAGGCCTGCCACGGGAAGCAGTTGCGATGCCGGGACCGCGGCTAGGTACGCGCCGGGCCGACGCGGGCGAGGGGAGGCTGCACCCAAAGCCTTCCCGCTGAGCGCCGGACATGAAAATCTCGCGGAAGGTTACTTTTTGCCGGATGTCCTTCGTGGTCGGGTTCGAGGAGAGCTCGGGCCGTTTCGACATGCGAGAACTCGATGCCGTCGACGAATTGGCCCAGCCACGCTGCGATCAGTCGGCGCTGGAGGCTGAGCGGCATGGAGCGCAGAGCGCCGACGGAAAGGTGATCGGGCGAAATGGCCAACGCTTCGGAAACCATGGTCGTGAGCCATTCATCATCGGCGCGGAGAATTTCGGCCGCGCGCCAGAGGGCGGGTCGGATATCCCGCCCGAAAATTTCTGCCATGGCCGGCAGCATCTGGTGCCGGATTCGGTTTCGGGTATGGGCAAGGTCGAGGTTCGACGCATCTTCGCGCCACTTCCACGCGTTGGCGCGCGCCAGCGACTCGATTTCCTCTCGCCCCACGTGGAGCAAAGGGCGGACCACTTTGAGTGATCCCCAAGTTGTCTCGCGGTTCATCGCGGACAGGCCCCGCGCACCGGAACCTCGGAGCAGGCGGTGCAGAAAAGTTTCCACCTGATCGTCGGCGTGATGGGCCAGGAAGATCACGCCGATCCGCCGTTCGCGAGCGATCCGGGTAAAGAAGCGGAGGCGCGCCGCCCGCCCAGCCGCTTCAAGGGAGAGACCGTGGTCTTCGGCAAGCTGCCGGACGTTAGTCCGGTCGAGTTCGAATTCCACGCGGGCGGTGGTTGCGAGTCTTTGGACGAAGCGGGCGTCTGCATCTGCCGCGCGTCCCCGGAGACCGTGATGAAGATGGCAGACGGTGAGCTTCGTGTAGCCGCGTTCCGCCAGGAGCCGCAGAAGCGAGACCGAGTCACACCCACCAGAGACGCCGACCAGCGCCCGCCGCCGGGGCGGGTAGGCTCGGAGTGTCGCCTCGAATTGAGACACCCATTCAGGCCGTTTCATCGGCAGTGGCGCCACCGGATGATTCGAGGGGAGGCGCGGTCGGGCCGGACGTTCCTCGCTGCGAGCGGAGGCTCCGGCCCCCTTCCCATCACATGAGCGACTTGAGTTCGCCCCATGGGAGATCGTGCGCGTCCGCGTAGGCGCGCAGGATGGCTTCGTTCCTCCGCAAGACGGACTGGATGACGACGGCATCATCGAGTTTGCCGATCCCGGGGATGTGGTCGGGGATCACGTCGATCTTTTTGTGAAAGTAGCGAACGGCAAAACAGGCCTCCAAGTAGGCGGTGCTGGCGTCGTCCCTGGAGACAAGACCGCTGTGGACGTCTTCGATAAATTGGCAAAGCAATTCGACCTGGGCCGGAAGCTGGGGAAATTGCCTCGGAAGGTCGGCGATTGCGGCCTCCGCTTTGACGAGCGGGACGGCGCGGACGGCGTCCTCGATCTCCTCGGAGGTGAGATGTTGCGAGGCGTACGAGACGTATTCTTCGAGCTGGTCCATGGCGATCAAGGGCAACGCTACTGCGCTGCGCGGGCGGGAAGCGAGCGGATAATGTGGGGTGGACCCGCAATGCGCGTCATCACTCCAGCGCGGTTCGCCGCGGGACGTTCGGGAGCGAGCCCCGGGCCGTGGCCGGATCAGTCAGGGAGCCGGATTTGTGACGCGCCGAAATAGGGATGGAGGGCGGGAGGGAGGTGAACGCTCCCATCCTCGCGCTGGCCGGCCTCGAGAATCGCGACGTACAAGCGCGCCAGTGCCGTCCCGCTGCCGTTCAAGGTGTGGCAGAAGTGGTTCTTCCCCTCCGCGTCCTTGAAGCGAAGATTCATGCGACGCGCCTGAAAGTCCCCGAAGTTCGAGCAGCTCGAGACTTCGAGGTACGAATTTTGTCCTGGAGCCCAGACCTCGATGTCGTAGGTCTTTGTCGGGCCAAACCCGAGATCGCCGCAGCACAGTTCGATCGTGCGGTAGTGGAGGCCCAGGACTTGGAGGGCCTTTTCGGCGTCAGCGGTGAGCGCCTCCAGCTCCGCCATGCTGTTCTCCGGCGTCGAGATCTTCACCAACTCGACCTTGTCGAACTGGTGCATTCGAATCAGCCCGCGCGTGCCTACGCCCGCGGCTCCGGCTTCGCGTCGGAAACAAGGCGTGTAGGCGACGTAGCGGACGGGGAGCTGAGCGATGGGCAGAATTTCCTCGCGATGCAGGTTTGTCACCGGGACCTCGGCGGTCGGCGCCAGAAAAAGGTCGTCATCCGCGCAACGGTACTGCTGGTCGGCGAATTTTGGGAGCTGGGTTGTGCCGATTAACGCCTCGCGCTTCACGAGATACGGCACGCCCATTTCGGTGTAACCGTTCTCCTGGGTCTGAAGATCGAGAAGGAAATTGATGAGGGCTCGTTCGAGCCGCGCGCCCGCCCCGCGGTAGACCGCAAACGCGCTGCCGCTGATTTTCACCGCTCGCTCGAAATCGAGGAGACCGAGTCGCTCCCCGATGGCGATGTGGCTATGCGGCTCGAAGGTGAACGCGGGCTTTTCCCCCCAGACGCGGACGACGGGGTTGTCCTCCGCGCTCGTCCCTCGCGGGCAGTCGGCATGGGGAAGATTTGGGGTGGCGAGGAGAAGTTCGCGTTGTTCCTCGTCTGCCTTTGCGGCGTCGTGGTTGAGGGCAGCGATCTTGTCTCCAAGGATCCGGACCTCGGCGGCCGCTTCAGAAATGTCCTCGCCCTTTGCCTTTCGACCACCAATCTCCTTCGACAGGCGATTGCGTTCTGCACTGAGCGTTTGTACTTCCGTCTCGAGGGCCCGTCGCCGCCGATCGCACTCCAGAATCTGTTCGACTGCGGCCTTGGCGGCACCGGTGTCCCCTCGAGTCGACAAGCCAGCGGTGACGAAATCGGGCTTTTCGCGGATGAGTCTGATATCAAGCATGCGTCTCGGGAAATGGGCGGCAAAGGTGCCGAATTTCCCGGCGGGATCAATGGTCTCTTGGGGCGCGATCGGCCGTCACTGGACGCCCATCGAGGTCCATTCCGTCGGGCGCTTGAAGATTCGTTTCGGTTGCGCCCAGACGAATTGGTTCTCGGCCAGGCGGAAGGTGACCGGAATTTCATCGCTCCATCCCCGCGGCGTGCCCTCGGGGGAAAGGGCGCGGAACTGAAGCGCGCGGGCAAATCGCATGGCGGCTTGGTCGAGGAGAGGTTCACCGCTTGAGCGGGTGACTTCTGTTTTCGTCAGGACACCGTTTTCGTCGACGTGGACCCGGACCGTTGCGGACCCCTCGAGTCGCGCGCGGCGAAGCGCGGCCGGATAGATGTCATCTGCACGGCGCACGGCGGGATCGTAGCCCTTTCCCTTCAGGGCTAGTGGCACGGGTTCAAACGTTCGTGTGACTAGGGATTTCGATTCTGGGCCCGCCGAAAGCGGGCTGGCGGTGATGAGCGCGGCAACGCTGACGGCGAGAACCGGGAAGAGACTCACGCGAGCTGTTTTCATAGACGGATCCAGGAAGGCGACCCGTCCGCCCCACGCTTGCGCAACGCAGGCGCAGCCGGATCAATTAAGGTCTATCAACTTGGTCGGTCATCGGCGAGCGCAATTGTTGCGCCCTCGCCGGGATCACGGCTGGCCGCGGAATCGGGATTTTTCGTATTCCGCGAGCGCTGCCGGCAAGGAGTCATGGATGTGCCGGATCCGGGTATCGTCCGACGGGTGCGTCGAGGCGAACTCCGGTGGTTTTCCGCCCCCACCGGATTGCTGAGCCATCCTTTTCCAGAAGCTTTCGGCTTCCCGAGGGTCGTACCCGGCGCGGGCCATATAGAGTAGACCCATGTAGTCCGCCTCGTTTTCATGTTCGCGGCTGAAGGGGAGGATGATGCCGTATTTTGCTCCTGCTCCGATCGCGCCCATGATCGCGCGCTGTTGTTCGTAGTCCATCCCCGAGACCCCAACTTGAGCGCCGGTGACGGCGGCATTGGCCAGCTTGGTTTGTAGCATTCGCTGCGAGCCGTGTCGGGCAACCGCGTGGGCCATTTCGTGGCCCATCACCGTCGCGAGTTGGGCGTCATTCGCCGCGACGGGGAGGATGCCGGTGTAAACGACGATCTTTCCGCCCGGCAGGCAAAAGGCGTTGATCTGGGGGCTGCGCACGACGCTCACCGCCCACTGGAACTTCGCTCCCGCTTCGCCGGTGCAGACGCGGAGGCGCTGGGCAATGCGGACGACACGATCATACTCCGGGCCACTAGTCAGGACCTGCGATTCAGAAAGGACCTGCTTGTAGCTCTGCAGGCCGAGCGCGGTCTCCTGTACTTCGGTCAGCGCGACGCGGGCCGAGCGTCCGGTCTCGGGATTTTTGAATGATTCGGAGCTGAGATACGTGTATCCCACGTAGGAAAGGACGGCGACGATCGTCAGGATAATGCGCGTGCGGGCATTCATGGGTAAGGGGAGGGAGGCGTAACGTTATCGCTCTTCCGACGGTTGTGAGTACCGCAATTTCCCCTCCTGCGAGGGGCAATCAGTCGGTCAGTCCATCGGCAGCGGGCTCACCGGAGTCTTCGAGCGCGCCAGAAAGAACGGCCGTAAGCATTCGTCGCTGGGCCACAGAAAGGGTTCGACCCCGCCTTGAGACGAGGAGAAATTCGCCGCCGAGCGCGGAGACCCCCCAACGCTCGCCTTCCAGCGGAAGGAGATCGGCAGGAGAAAGCGCGGCCCCGCCACCGTCCTGGTGTGCGCCAGCGAGCATCCGGAGTTCAATCCGTTCCAGAGCCCGGAGTTCTTCGGTGGCGCGCCCGTGAATGCGCTGCTGAATTTGGTCCAACGGCAATCCCCGCGCCTGGAGGAGGCGGATGGCCTTCAGCTGCAGGAGATGCTTCTCCGTAAAACCCCTCTTTCGTCCGATTTCATCGCCGCCCGGCGCGTCGAGGAGACCTCGCGAGCGGTAATAGCGAATGTTTCGTTCGGTGATCTTCTCGCCCGCTTGCCCGTTCGCAGGCGCGACCTGATGCTCTTCGCACCATCGGTTCACGAGGTCGGACAGCTCACTGATGGAGATGGTGGGCGAGAGCGGGGCAACCATCGAACCTTGAAGTAATAAAACGCAGTAGCAGTGTCAAAACCTTATTTCACGGAGGATGCGTCGGAGGGCGTGACTTCCCCAAGAGTTTTCAAGGAATCAAGAGGCGCCGCCGCCGTGGATTCGCCCCGGGCAAGTCACTAGAGAAAGTCTCACCAAGCGAAAATGCCAGTGTCCAGCGGGCGATGGAAGGGGCGCGTGCCTGGAGGTTTCAGTTGATCGAACGGAGCCCGACTCCCGATTGAATATTGGGTGCCGTGCGTTGGAATATTCCGCTTCAGCACGCTCCCGCACCCGTCCGGTGGAGGCTTGGAGTGGGTGCTGTTTGATCGTGCGTCAAGCGCTCGGAAATGCTCGACACTTGCGGGTCCGGGGTGACAGGCTTCCGGAACTACCCTCACAGCCCATGTCACCGTTTCAAAAAGGTTTCATCGTCACGATGCTGATCGGTTTTCTCGCCGGCGCTCTGGCGAAGCTGGTCATGCCAGGTAAGGATCCCGGCGGTTGCATCATCACGATGCTCATCGGCGTCGCGGGGGCGTGGATCGCGACCCTGCTTGGTCAGGCCGTCAATTGGTACAAGGTCGGCGAGCCAACGGGCTTTATCGGCGCGACGGTCGGGGCGATTCTCCTTCTGGCCGTCTATCGCATGGTGGTTGGGAACAAAGCGCCGTAGCGGAGTCGGAGCTATTCGAGGTCCGCGGGTGCGTTGCGATAGATCTTTGGCCGGACGAGTTCCATGAGTCCCTCTGGCCGCGCGGGCGAGACGAAGCCGAACTTCGCGTAGACTCCATGCGCGTCTCGCGTCACGAGCATCAGGCGACGCAGCTCCGCGACGTCGGGGTGATGGGTGATCTCTTCGAGGAGGAGACGCGCGACTCCCTGATTGCGCCATGATTCGAGTACGAACACGTCGCAGAGATAGCCAAAGGTCGAGGAATCCGTGATGAGGCGGGCGAAGCCGATCTGGGACCCGTCGTGGTACGCGGCAAAGTTCAGCGAATGCGCGACCGAACGTTCGACGCGTTGGCGGGTGATCCCTTGAGCCCAGTAGGATCGCGTCAAATACTGGTGGATGACGTCGAGCTGGAGCCGGGCGGGATCGGTTGAAAGATGAAAAGCGCCGGCGGTGCGTTCCTGGTGCATGGCTCTGACTGCAACCTACCCAGCGGATGGGAAGCGGCGCGCGGCGGGGTGGTTCCGCTAGATATGGATCGCGGTGCCGAAGGCCGCTCCGTTGGCTTCGTGGACGGCTTCGCTCATCGTCGGATGAGCGTGAATGGTGGCTTCGATCTCTTCGTGGGTTGCTTCAAGAGTAATGGCGAGGCCGAGTTCTGCGATGAGCTCCGTCGCTTCAGCGCCGATGATGTGAGCGCCGAGGATTTCGCCGTTTGGTTCGCCGATGATGAGTTTGACGAACCCGTCGCTTTCGCCCACCGCGAGCGCCTTGCCGCTGGCCGAGAACGGGAACTTTCCGATCTTGTACTTAAGGCCTTTTTCCTTGGCCGCGCGTTCGGTCAGCCCGACGCTTGCAACCTGCGGCTGGCAATAGGTGCAGCCGGGGAAGACCTCGATCTTTTTCGGAGTATGTCCGGCGAACATTCCTTCGACCGCCTGAATCGCTTCCCAACTTGCGACGTGGGCGAGCCAGGGCGGTCCGATGATGTCGCCGGCCGCGTAGACGTTTGGGATGTTTGTCTCGTAGCGGGGTCCGGTTTTGATGTAGCCACGCTCGAGTTCGAGTTTCAGACCTTTCGGGAGAACCGGACTGACGCCGATCGCCACGAGGAGGACTTCAGCCGCGACGGAATCACCATTTTCGAGCTTCACTTCGACCCCTGTGGTCGAGAGCTTCTGCGAAACGACTTTGGTTCCGGTCCGCACGTCGATCCCGGATTTCTTGTAGCTCCGCTCCAGGACGGCGCTCACTTCCTCATCCTCCACGGGCAGGATGCGGGGAAGCATCTCGATCAGAGTGACTTTCGTTCCGAAGGCATTGAAGAAGTAGGCAAATTCGACGCCGATGGCGCCGGCCCCAAGGATGATGATGCTCTTCGGCTGCTTCTTGAGCACCATGGCCTGTTTGCTGCCGACCACGATTTCGCCGTCGATCGGGAGGTCCGGCAACTGACGCGTGACGGTTCCGGTTGCGACGAGAAACTTATCCGCGGTATGCAGCTCGGTCTTACCGTCCCGCTTTGTGACCGTGACGGTTTTTTCGTCGTTGAAGACGCCCTCGCCGACGAGGTAGTCGATCTTGTTCTTTTTGAAGAGGAATTCGATGCCACCGGCGAGCTTTTGGGAGACCGTCCGGCTCCTTCCGATGATCTTCTCCCAGTCGAAGGACAGATCGTTGAATTTGAAGCCGAACTCGGCGGCCCGGTGCGTCAGGAGGTGATAGAGCTCGGCGTTGCGGAGGAGGGATTTCGTCGGGATGCAGCCCCAGTTCAGACAGGTTCCTCCGGCGCGGTCCATCTCGACGCAGCCAACTTTCTTTCCGAGCTGGGCGGCACGGATGGCTCCAACGTATCCTGCGGGGCCGCCTCCGATGACAAGGAGATCGTAGTGCATTGGGGATGATGGCTTGGTCTGGGTTCAGAGCCGTCAGGCCAGCATGGCCGCGGGGCACTCGATCATTCGACGCAGCGTACCGAGGAACGCGGCTCCAATCGCCCCGTCCACGACGCGATGATCGCAACTCAGGCCAAGGTTCAGGCATTCGCCGGCGACGACTTCGTCGCGCTCGTTGACGATCGGTTTCTTCATCACGCGCCCGATGGAGAGGATGATGCTCTGAGGCGGATTGATGATCGCGTCGAAATGGTCGATGCCGTAGCCGCCAAGATTGGAAACGGTCAGGGTGCCGCCCTGGAATTCCTCCGGCTTGAGCTTCTTCGAGCGGGCGCGCGCGGCGAGATCCTTGATCGCTGCGCTGATTTCCGTGAGCGATTTCGATCGGGCGTCCCGAATGACGGGAGTCACGAGGCCGTCCTCGACCGCGACCGCGACCGCGAGGTTGATCTTCTCGTATTCGATGACGGCGTCTCCATCGAAAGAAGCATTCACCTTGGGATGGCGGGAGACCGCCGCGACTGTGGCCTTGAGGATCAGATCGTTGACCGAGAATTTTATGCCGTCGCTTTCGAGGGCGCTATTTAGTTCCGCCCGAACTCGCATCATCGGCCCTGCATTGACTTCGATGTGCAGGTAGAAGTGGGGAATCTGAGTTTTGCTCGCGAGGAGGCGCGCGGCGATGGTTCGGCGCATGCCCGTCAGCAGAATGCGCTTGTCACCATGGGTGGCGGTCGGCGGGGAGCTCGGAGGCGTGTCGCCGGAGGCGGCGGGAACCGGCGCCGTCATCGGTGCCGGTGCGGTTCGAGGAGAAGCTGCGGTCGGGGAGCTGGGGTTTGCGTTGAGGACATCCCTTTGCACGATCCTGCCTCCGGGACCGCTTCCGGTCACCTTGCCAAGGTCCACTCCGCGCTGCACCGCAATTTTTTTCGCCAGGGGCGAGGCTTTCACGCGATTCGCACCGGATGCGGGGCGGCTGGATTCGGCGGTCGGTGCTGGCGTGACGGGTGCGCTCGTCGGAGCTTTCGTCGCAGGCGCCGCGCTGGGCGGCGTTTCGCCAGCGTCGCCGATCCGTGCAATTCTCTGGCCAATCTCGACTTTTTGTCCTTCCTGAATGTAGATCTCGGTCAGGACGCCATCCTCGAACGACTCCATCTCCATCGTCGCCTTATCGGTTTCGACTTCCGCGATGACCTCGCCGCTTTCGACGCGGTCACCGACCTTTTTCTTCCATTTGACGAGGGTTCCCTCGGTCATCGTGTCCGAGAGCTTGGGCATCGTAATTTCTGCCATGATAGGGAAGGGTTGGGACAGGGATTAATGACGGCCGGTCTACACACCACAGACTTTTTGCACAGCCGCCACGATTTTTTCCATCGAGGGAAGCGTCGCGTGTTCCAAGATCTCGCTGTAAGGGACCGGGATTTCCTCCATCGAGACGCGCCGGAGCGGGGCATCGAGTTCATCGAAGATGTGTTCCTGGATTTGGAAACAAAGCTCGGACGCAACTCCACAGAACGGACGACCCTGTTCTACGACCACCGCTCGATGGGTTTTCGCGACGGAATTGAAGATGGTCTCCACGTCGAGTGGCTTGATGGAGCGAAGATCAACCACCTCCACTTGGATGCCGTGCTGGGTCGCGATGAGTTCGGCCGCTTCGAGGGACATGGCGAGGCCGCGTCCGTAGGTTAGAATGGTGAGATCCGCTCCGCTTCGGACGACTTGCGCTTTCCCGATCGGGACGAGGAGGTCATACTCGGGCATGGGAGGCTCGACGAGACCCTTCGCCCCATAGAGGAGTTCAACCTCCATGACGAGCACGGGATTGTCATCGCGGACGGCGGACTTGAGGAGCCCCTTGGCATCCCGGGGAGTCGCCGGGATAACGATCTTGAGTCCGGCAAAATTCGAATACAGCGACTCGGTCGCATGCATGTGGGTGGCCCCGAGCTGATGGGCCGGTCCGTTAATTCCCCGAAAAACGATGGGGCAATGGAACTGACCGCCCGACATCGTGAGCATATTGGGGGCGTTGTTTGCGACCTGATCAAACGCGACCAGGGAAAAGCTGAACGACATGAATTCGATGATCGGTCGCAGGCCGACCATGGCCGCGCCGATGCCGATGCCGGCGAAGCCTGCTTCTGCGATGGGGGCGTCGATGATCCGTTTTGGGCCAAAGCGTTCCAGAAGGTGCTGGCTGATCTTGTACGCCCCGTTGTATTGGGCGACTTCTTCGCCCATGAGGAAGACGTTTTGATCGCGATCGAGCTCCTCTGCGAGAGCTTCGTTCAGCGCCTGTCGATAGGTGATTTCGCGCATTTCCATGATCAGGCGGTAAAATGACACTGGAAAGGATTCTCGTTCTTTCCCTCGGGTGTCGTCGGGACTGGTCGGTAATTCGGATCGGTCTCCACCAGGGTAAAGTCATGCAAGCGTGCGAGATCTGGGTTTGGACTCGACTCCGCAAATTTTACGCTCTCGGCGGCTAGAGCCTTGATCTCCGCGTCCATTTTCTTGAATTCGGCGTCGGTGAGCAGGCCTTCCTTGATGAGAACCGACGAGAAGTTCGTGATTGGATCGTCTTTCTTGTGTTTCTCCAACTCCTCCTTGGTCCGGTACGTTCCGGGATCGGACATGGAGTGGCCTCGGTAGCGATACGTCCGGCATTCCACCCAATAGGGTTCGGGCTTTTGTCGGATCGAGGCGCAAATCTCGCTGATCCGGTCCCGAACTTCGCGGACGTCCATCCCGTCGATCACGACGGACTTCATGTTGTACCCCGCCCCGCGGTCGACGAGCTCCTTGAGGTGGTTGGAGCGGGTTGCGGCCGTCCCCATCGCAAACTGGTTGTTCTCGCAGATGAAGATCGCGGGGAGTTGCCACAGGGCGGCCATGTTCAGGGCCTCGTGAAACGCGCCGATATTGATCGCGCCATCGCCCATGTAGCAGAGAGACACCCGATCCTCCCCACGATACCTCGCTGCAAACGCAAAACCTGCTCCGAGAGGGACATGGCCACCGACAATGGCGTGTCCACCCATCATGTTGCGGGCTTTGTCAAAGTAGTGCATCGAGCCTCCCAGCCCCTGGGAGCAACCGGTGGCCTTTCCGAAGATTTCAGCCATCGCCTCGTTCATCCCCATGCCTCGGGCAAGCGCATGACCGTGATCCCGATAAGCGGTGATCATATAGTCATCGGGCCGCGTTGCTGCGACGGAACCAACGGCGACCGCCTCCTGTCCGATGTAAAGGTGGAGAAACCCCCCAATTTTCTGCATCTGATACTGCTGCTGCGCCTTTTCTTCAAAGCGCCGGATGGCGAGCATATCGTAGAGTAGTTTCAGCTCGGCAGCTTTGTCGGGCGTCTTGGCCATGGTCGGTGGGTAAAGGGAGGCGTGGGGTTTCGCGGTCGCTTAATCCGCTTGGATCAGACGTGGGCAACGGTCTCGACCGGCGCAGCGGATGGACGCTCCGACCGCGCTCCGAGGCGAATGCTGGCGTAAAAAAGGAAAGAGAAGCCCAGGTCGCCGATGAGCGAATTGCGAAGGAACGTCCAGGTTGGCGGATATCCGGGAAGTCCGGTGCTCAGGGCCTGCCCCCAACCGGTCATCGTTTTGGCATACCCCGGGTCGGACCACCAGCACACAGAATTCGTGACGAGATAGAACGCGATCGAACTGCCAACCGAGGCGGTGAGGAGGGGCGCCAGCCGAAGGTTTCCGCCCGCAACCAGACGGGAGCCGAGGAATGCGGTGGCGAAGAGGACAGCGAGACGAGGAACGGACGTCCAATCGAGGAGGCTCGCGCCGTAGTGGAGGTTGAGTAAAAGATCGGAAAGGGCGAGGGCGATCACCGGTAGGAACAACGCAATGGGTCGGTGAACCAGCGCGCCACCACAGAGTGCCAGGGCGGTGAGGGCAGCAAAGTGCCACGGCCACGCGTTGAATCCGGCGATCGGGGCGAGGCGGGTCAGAATTCCGAAGCTGAGGAGAAAAAAAGCAAGCCAAAGCGACATGAAATTGAGTCTGACAGCGGCGGGACGCTTCTGCAACGAGCGAAATTTCTCGCAGGGCCTGCGTGGATTGTTCCACGTGGAACAAATCGACGATCAGACTATGGTTTTAAACGATGTTTCTCTTTCCGAAGCGTTACGATGTCTTGGTCATTGGAGCGGGACACGCCGGCGTCGAGGCCGCTCTCGCGGCGTCGCGCCTCGGCGTGACGACGCTGCTCCTCTCCCAGAGTCTCGACAGTATCGGTCAGATGTCGTGCAACCCGGCGATCGGGGGCCAGGCGAAAGGTCAGATGGTGCGCGAGATCGACGCCTTGGGCGGCGTTATGGGAATGAACGCCGATGCGACCGGAATTCAGTTTCGAGTCTTGAATGCGTCCAAGGGGCCAAGCGTCCAGGCCCCCCGAGTGCAGTGCGACAAAAAGGCGTACCAATTCCGACTCAAGGCGATTTGCGAGCAAACCGTTGGGCTGGATCTCCACCAAGGGAATGTCACGCGACTGATCGTGAAGGACGGCGAGATTGTCGGAGCGGAGACCAGTTTTGGCCTTCGCCTCGAGGCGACGAGCATCATTATTACGACCGGAACGTTCATGCGGGGTTTGCTCCATGTCGGTCAGGCCACCGCGGCCGGGGGGCGAATGGGCGACGGGACGAGCACCCTGAGCGACAGTCTTCGCGAGTTGGGATTTGAGACGGGCCGATTCAAAACTGGGACCCCCGCACGCCTGAACGGACGGACGATCGATTTCACTCGATTGGAGCGCCAACGGGGTGATGACCCGCCGCAACTGTTTGGCTTCCGGCCGTGGGAGCTCACCTGCGGGCCGAACGACATTTTTACCTTGAATCGCTGGGCGGACCCAATGTTCCACGTGGAACAATTGGACTGCCACCTCACCTCGACGACACCCGAGACCCACCGGATCATCAGCGAGAATCTGCATCTGTCTCCGATGTACGCCGGCCGAATCGAGGGATTGGGCCCACGCTACTGTCCATCCATTGAGGATAAGGTGGTGAAGTTCCCGGGGAAATCGAGCCACCAGATCTTCCTCGAGCCAGAAGGGAGACACACCGCCGAATATTACGTAAACGGCGTCTCGACGAGCCTACCCTACGAGGTGCAGTTCGCATTCCTGCGCACGATCCCCGGATTGGAACGCGCAGAAATTCTCCGCCCCGGGTACGCCGTCGAGTACGACTACTGCCCGCCCACTCAGCTCCGTTCCAGTCTGGAGACGAAGCGGATTCGCGGGCTTTTCTTCGCCGGACAGATCAACGGAACGTCCGGCTACGAGGAGGCCGCCGCACAAGGACTGATCGCCGGAGCGAATGCCGCGCTCCGCGTCCGAGGTGAGCCCCAATTCACGCTCAGCCGAACGGAGGCATACATTGGCGTCCTGATCGATGATCTGGTGACCAAGGGGGTCGACGAGCCATATCGGATGTTCACGAGCCGGGCGGAGCATCGGCTCCTTCTCCGGCACGACAACGCCGACCTCCGCCTGACCACCAAAGGTCGTGCGGTCGGACTCATCGCCGAAGAGCACTGGCGCCGGCATCAGGCAAAGGCGGAGGAAATCGCGACGCTTCGAGCCGTCGCTCATCAAATCAGTCACGAAGGCGTCCGCCTCGCCCATTGGTTGAAGCGGCCCGACCGTCATTGGTCCTCCCTGCCCGCTGCGGTCCGCTCGCGGTTCTCTCCCGGCTCGTGGGGCGTGGTCGCCACCGACTTTCGCTACGAAGGGTACATCAACCGCCAGGAAGGTGAAGTCGAGCGAGCCCGTCGAACCGGCGACACTCCGATCCCGGCAAACTTCTCGTACCTGACGGTCCCCGGTCTCCGCTTCGAGGCCTCAGAGAAACTCCAACGAATTGAACCAGCCGATCTCTCCCAAGCTGCGCGAGTCAGTGGGATTACTCCCGCCGACATCGCCCTCTTGAGCGTCTGGATCAGTCGGCATAGTCAAGCGGCTGAACGCGCTTAACGCCCTGTTGCTTAATTACTTGCCTCCAGAAAGCAGCGCATTGGCGGAGTCCTCCCAGTTGCTTCGCATCGCCCGTTCCTGGCCCGCCCGACCGAGGCGATCGGCGAGTTCGGGCTCGTTAATCAGACGGCCGAGGAGTCGCGCGAGTTCCCGGCGATCGCCCTCCGGCGCGAGAAGTCCGGTCACGCCGTCCTGAACGGCCTCAATACTGCCTCCGCTCTGATACCCGAGGACGGGGAGTCGGAAGAGCCCTGCTTCGAGGAAGGTGATCCCGAAGCCTTCCACGCTCTCCAGAAGTGTCCGACTGGCCATGATGTATCCATCGCAGCCTGCGTAGAGCTCACCGATGCGATCTTGATCGATCTCTCCGTGTACGACGCACTCCACCCCGGCCGCCCGGGTCGTTCGGATCACGTCGGCACGGTAGTGCGGATCTCCCGTGCCGGCGATCTCGAAGCGCAGGCGCTGCCGCAATTCCTGCGGGAGAAAGTGGAACGCCTCGGCCGCCTCCAATTGTCCCTTCCGCGGATGCAATCGGGCGAGCGCGAGGAGCCGGAACCGATCCGTGGCGGAGCGGAGGCGTCTCGGGCTGAGGTGGAGGGCGTGACCCTTCAGCGCCGACGGCACGGCGGGGGTCGATTGCGCGATTGTCGCGGCCGGTGGCATCCAACTGCTCGCGCGCAGCAGCGCAGCCGGAAATTGTCCTGCGCAAACCGGCCGCCAGTCCCGACGCAGGCGTTGCCGGATGAGTGCATTCCACCACGGGCGCCGCCGCAACTTCGCGATGTCCGACCCGTAAAAAACGGCACTGACCCGGCTGGCGAGTGGCTGCGTGCCAAACCCGGTGGTGAGAAGGCCCGCCATGATCGCGCCGACGCTCATCAAGACAACGTGGGCCGGCTTTTCCTCGCGGAGTCGGCCGCGAAACTCGCGGGAAAGACGCCAGATGCTCCACGGGCTCAAGCGTGCCCCATGCGGGAGCCGCCGGATGGGGAACGCCTCGGCGGCGTCTTCCGCCGCCTGCGGCCTTCGCGGATATTCCGGAGCCCAGACGCAAAGATCGAAACCCAGCCGCGTCCCCGCGACCGCGATCTCCCGGACGAAGGTCGCGATTCCCCCACGGAAAGGCGAAAACTCATGCGAGACGAGTACCACCTCGGCGGGTTTTTGGTTCGAATTCGGGTTCATCGGCAGGTCGCGAACAGTTGCGGTAGGACGGAATCGTCGGTCGCGCCTGTCGGCGATCCGTGCATTATTCGAACTCCTTCCCGCCGCAAACCGATGTCCGCACCGCCCACCGAAGAACAATCCGAAGAAATCCGGGCCGCCCTCAAGCGTTGCTCACCTGCCACGATTGAAGCAGCGCTGAAGTTTCGTTCGACCCGCGATCCTGCCTGCGTGCCCACGATCGTCTACGGAATCATTGAGCGCCACATGCCCCCGGAGGCGCCGGGTAGGCTGGCTGACGCAACCGATGACGCAGAGCTGATCAAGGATCTCGGCATCGATTCGCTGACCATGCTCGAAATTGTCCTGCAGATCGAGGAGACGCTCGGGATCAGCATTGAGAACGACGAACTCCGCGAGATTCGGACGCTTGGCGCAGTCAAATCGTTTATCGGTCGGAAGCTGAACGGCACGACGGGCGATGCCGCGAGAGGCCTAGCCGAGAAAGGCCATCGCTTCACGCGCGAGGAGATCGCCTTGCTCCTTCCCCAGCAGCCGCCGTTTTTGTTTGTCGACGCGGCGGAGGTTCACGATCAAGTCATCAAGGCTCAGTACCACATCCGCGGTGACGAGGCGTTTCTGGAGGGGCACTTTAAGGACCAGCCCGTTTTCCCTGCCACAATCGTGTTCGAAGCTTTGGGTCAGGCCGCCTGTCTCTGGCTCCTCCACACCCAGGGCGCGCCCGCGGATGCGAAAAACGATGTTGTTTTCGCGTCGATGGAGGAGGCTCACTTCCACCGTCGGGCGAAGCCGGGCGAGACCCTCGAGATGACCGTTGAGATCGATCGACTCCGCCCTCCGCTGGCGATTTTTAGCGGAACGGTTGCGGTCGGTGGGCAGCGGGTCGCCGAGGTGCGGCGTCTCATCCTCGCGTTTGGACCGGGGATCGCGGATCAGGCGGAATCGATGGCAGTCGCGGCGAACGTCCGCTCCATCCCCTCGCATCCCGGCACGAATGGCGCTCTCGGAATGACCTCTCCCATCGCCCACCACGACTTGAAGGAGCTTGCCGCGAGCGCACGCCTGAAGTCGTAGCCGGCTCTCCGCCATGAGACGTGCAGTCGTTACCGGACTAGGCTTCATCACGAGCATCGGGAACAGCAAAGCGGAGGTGCTCACCTCGTTGCGCGAAACGCGTGATGGAATCGAAGTTTTCCCGGAGTTTGAAGAGAACAAGGAGCCGGTCCGGCTGGTCGGCACGATCAAGGGCTTCGGCTTCCCCAGCAACGACTTCGAAGACTGGACCTACCCGGCGCGTCATCGCATTCCGCGCGAGACCCTGCGCCCGATGTCGCCGAATGCGCTGTACTCTTACTTTGCGCTTCACGAGGCCATCGCCGACGCCGGGCTGCCGCCGGAGATGGTCTCCCACGAGCGGACCGGGCTCATGTGTGCGTCGGGCGGCTCCTTCTGGCTCGCCTACGAGAACTTTCGCACCCTCCTGACTCGCGGGGTCATGCGCTGCCCACCGATGGGGATCATCAACGGCATCCCTGGATCGCTCTACATCAACCTGGTCCCTGCCTTCAAGATCAAGGGAGCTGCGCTGGGATTCTCGAGCGCGTGTGCCTCGTCTGCTCATGCTTTGGGAACCGCCCTCGACCTGGTTCGTCTCGGCCGTCAAGACGTCGTGTTTGTCGTGGGAGCGGAAGACTGCAACAAGTTCAGCATCCTGCCTTTCGCGACCCTGCGCGCCCTGAGCCCCCAAACGGATCCTGCGCTCGCGCCGCGTGCGTTCGATGCGCACCGCGACGGGTTCGTCGGAACGGGCGGAGCCGCGGTCCTTGTCGTCGAGTCGCTTGAGCACGCGCGGGCCCGAGGCGCGACCAACTACTACGCCGAAGTCGCGGGCTGGGGTCAGGCCTCAGACGGTTACAATGTTCTGGCGCCCGATCCCAGCGGAGACGGACTCGCCCGAGCGATGCGCGGGGCACTCCAGGACGCCAACCTTCAGGCGAAGGACGTCGATTACCTGAACGCCCACGCGACGGCCACGGACTTCGGCGACCGTGCCGAAATCACCGCGATCAAGACGGTTTTTGCTCCTGAGGCCTGCCCGCTCGTCAGCAGCACCAAGAGCCTGACCGGTCACGGCCTGTCGCTGGCCGGCGCGATGGAGTCGGCGTTCTGCTGCCTCGCACTCAAGGAAGGCTTTACTCCCGTCTCGGCGAAGATCACCGAACTTGACCCGATGTGCGACGGCGTGCCGATCGTCACGGCGCCGGTGGATCATGCTCCCAAGGTCGCGCTGAACAATTCGAGCGGATTTGGCGGAGCCAATGTGACGATTGCCCTGCGTGCGCTGGAATGAGCGCACCCCTCCGCGTACTCCTGACCGGGGCGAGCGCGGGGATTGGGCTGGCCACCGCACGCGCGCTTTTGGCGCGGGGCTCTCAGGTCTGGGGCACCGCCCGCGACGCGAGCCGGATCCCAGCGCAGTCGGGCATCAGACCCCTCCAGCTCGAGATCAGCGATCCGGCGTCGCGCGCCCGCTGCTGTGCACAATTCCTGAGGGAAGCCGGGGGAATCGATGTGCTCGTCAACAACGCCGGGAACGCGGCCTTCGGCGGGCTCCTGTCCAGCCCGGCCCATCAGATCCGGCAAGCCTTTGAAATCCACGCCCTCGGCCCCCTCGACTTGATCCAACGGCTGGTTCCAGCCTTGCGGGAGTCGCCGCGGCCCATCGTCGTAAATGTCTCCTCCCTGGCGGCCCGGCTGCCCATTCCCTTCCTCGGGCCGTATTCCGCCGCCAAAGCCGCCCTCGCGGCGCTGACTGCCACTCTTCGGCTGGAAGCCCCGGGAATTCATTGGGTAGATGTCCAGCCCGGGGACATCCGGACAGCGTTCAACCGTCCGATGGACGCGGCTGCCGGCGCCTGCGAGGACCCGCGCGCGCGGGCGGCATGGCTCGCGATGGAGGCGAGCATGAATGCAGCCCCCCCTCCTGAGTTGGCGGGAGCGCATATCTCCGAAATTATCCTTGGTGGAACAGCCCCCCCGCCGGTCGCCGTCGTCGGCGACTTTACGCAATCCCGTCTCGCCCCGCTGGCGCATCGCCTCCTTCCGGCGCGCGCTCTCGAGTGGTTCCTCCGCCGACACTACGACATCGAGTGCTAACCGCGACAACGTCAACCGTCTGGTGAATTGATCCAGACCAAACAAAAAAGGCGAAATGCGACGCAATTGTGATTGACCACTCCGCCGATGTTGGCATACCACAAAGCTTCCGGGTTTAACAAACCCGCTCAGACCGTTTCCCTTAACCGCTCCTACGACCCAACAATCATGATCAAGTATAACAAGTTCCATGCCATCACCGCCGCCATGGCGCTGGCGATTGGATCAAGCGCCTCCGGACAGGGCTTTTCGGAGTTCCCCGGCGACGCCGGACAGACCGTGGCCACCGCGAGCTACACAGGCCCGCTGAACTTCATGCCGCTGACCGGAATTGCGGGAACGATCGCGACCCTTGGTGACGTCGATCTGTTCCGGATCCAAATCGTAAACCCGTCGCTGTTCTCGGCGACGACCGTCGGTCTCTTCACGCCCACCGGTCTCGACACCCAGATCTTCCTGTTGACCAGCACCGGCGTGCCGATCGTCCTGAATGATGACGACGGAAGCGGCACGACCCTTCAGTCGACGATCCCTGTCGGCTCCCTCAGCGCGTTCCTCGGCAACAACAGCCCGGGGTACTTCATCCTCGGCATTTCCCTTTCGGGGAATGACCCCGCGACGGCCGCTTCCCAGCTCCTCTTCAATGCGGGCTTCGCGAGCACCGATCTCCGCGGGAGAAATCTCAACGCCGTCGGTGGCCTCGGTGGCTATGTCGACAGCGGATTCAGCGGCGGCAATACCGTCCCCTCCGCTTACCAGATCAGTCTCACCGGCGCCAGCGTCGTCGCGGTCCCCGAGCCCGGCACCTATCTCGCGGGCGCCCTTTCGATTGGCGCGCTCGCCGCAGTTTGGCGCCGTCGCGCCTCCGCCAAGGTGGCCGCCTGATTCCATCGATACCGATTCTATTTCCCTATGAAGCATCTCGTTTCCTCCCAGAATTACCGCCGCTCGGCTCTGCCCGTCGCGACTGCGGTCCTCCTTGGGTTCACCGCGTTTTCCGCAAACGCCGCGAATCCCAACGGCTTCGTTCCCGCGAACGTCGGCCAAGGCCTTGAGACCATCCTCCAGGCGCGCGTTGCCGAACGCGCCGCCGCGAACAGCCGGCCCGTCGGAAAGACAGAAAAAGGCGTCGCTGCGATCCGCACCGCCAATCCCAAACTCGCCGCCCTCCAGACGGCCGCGAGTGAGGCAAAGTCCCTCGCCATTCTCCACCCCGACGGGCGGGTCCACGTTCAAGTGACCTTGAACGGCGAGTTTTCTCACGACGAATTCCTGAAGATGGTGAAGGAAGCCGGGAGTCTCGAGGTCACCGCCTCAAATTCCGACTATCGCAACGGCATGGTCGAAGGATGGATCAGCGTCGATGACGCGGCCGCTCTCGCCAACCAGCGGGGCGTCATGGCGGTTCTGCTGTCCCTCAAGCCCATCAATGACGTGGGTGCCG
Organism: Chthoniobacterales bacterium; assembly: GCA_038322235.1. Classification (GTDB taxonomy): domain Bacteria; phylum Verrucomicrobiota; class Verrucomicrobiia; order Chthoniobacterales; family SZAS-18; genus SZAS-18. Next base: position 135,248 of record JBBQFQ010000001.1, on the reverse strand, counting down.
CCACCTCGCAGGCAGTCGTCCAGCATCGGGTTGATCAAATCCCGCAGTTTGATGGCACCGGAATCACCATCGGTGTGATGTCGGATAGCTATGACCGGTCAGCCTCGACCACGACTCATGAACTCCAGGACATTGCTTCCGGAGATCTACCGGGCGTTGGCAATCCCCTCGGTAACGTCACGCCAGTGACCAAGCTCGACGACAGCATCGTTGGCACCGACGAAGGTCGCGGCATGATGCAGGTCGTTCACGACATGGTCCCGAAGGCCAGGCTCGGGTTCGCCACCGCGAACACCGGCGAGGCCGGATTCTCCAATAACATTCGCGCTCTCGCGGCCATTTCCGGCGCGACGGGTATCGTTTCGGGATTCAAGGCCGACATCGTGGTGGATGATGTCATCTACTTCGCGGAGCCGTTCTTCTCCGACGGCATTATTGCTCAGGGCGTCAACACCGTGACGAACGCTGGCGTTCACTACTTCTCCTCCGCGGGAAATCGTGAATCAGCCCGCTGTTTCTTCGACACCTTCCGCCCAGCCCCGAGCTCAAATCCAACCGCCGGATCCAACATCAGTCTCGCCGGCGTCGACCCTAATCTCTACGCTGGCGGGTTCCACAACTTCCGCAGCGATGGTGGGCTGAAGATTTCGCAGCGCATCACCCGCACGAGCACGACGGCCACAACGTTGACGTTCCAATGGGACGATCCGTATGACAGCGGCGTGTTTAACAACTTCTTCTCGCAGGCGAGGAATTTCACGGCGGGAACGACGTCCCAGGACACCATCATCCCCCTGACAGCCGGCAGCCCCGTCCGCATCACGGCCACGGCGACTGCTCCCCTCGGCTTCGACGCGATCGTTACCGTTCTGGATCCCTCCGGCGCCGTGGTTGTTCCCACGACCGATACCGGGACGGACGAGGCGGTCAGCCTGACGCCCGCCGTCAGCGGCAACTTCACCGTTCGCATTACAGCCTTCGGTGGAACCACCGGACCGTACACGATCGCTGCATCCACGCTCGTCTCGACCGGGATGACCTCGGATTACAATCTGTTGTTCTTCAACGCCACCGGAGGTTTCATCGGTTCCACGACGTCTGACGCGTTCTTCGTGAATCGCCCAAACAAGGTCGCGAATATCGTGTTTAGTGGCTCGAACACGACTCAACTCGTGATCGCGAAAACGAAGCAACTCAACCTGCCCGCCGTCGCCAATCGCATTCGGTACGTCGCATTCAGCGGAAACTCAGCCCCGCAGGAGTTCTTCAGCTACCAGACGCCCGTCACGTTCGGACACAACTCTGCCCGGGATGGTCACGGCGTTGCCGCGTATGCGTTTTTTCCGCCCTACGTTCCGGAAGCGTTCACCTCGCCCGGTCCGGTGACCATCGTGTTTGACGCCGCGGGCAATCGCCTCGCCCAACCCGAAATGCGGCAGAAGCCCGACATTGCTGCGATGGACGGGTCCCGGAACACGTTCTTCGGGGGACACGCCACCCAGGATCCGGTGAACTTCCCCAACTTCTTCGGCACCAGCTGCGCCGCCCCGAATGCCGCGTCCGTCGCTGCGCTCGTGCTCCAAGCGAAGGGTGGGCCTGGCTCGCTAAACGTGCGCCAGATGAAGCAGATCCTCCAGAGCACCACGTTCCAACACGACTTGGATCCGCAGTTCGCTCAGGCTCAGGTGCGCGTGCCGGGAGGCAAGCTCACCGTTGCGATCAATGGCGACGGCAACAACCTGAATGATCCCGCCTCGGACTTGAAGATCGTTTCCGTCAACTACGTCGGGGCTGGTTCGGTCGCGAGCATCAAGTTCGATATGTCGACCGGAAATCCCACCGGCGGTAATGTGAACACGAACATCCCCGGCCTCGCTTGGGATACGCGCGCTACCGCATCCGGAGGATTCCCCTTCACGCTCGGAACTTTGGTTGGCCTCGCGACCAGCGATATCACGCCGGTTTTCACGATCCAGCCGCCCGCGCCGTCGGTTGCCGGCCAGTTCAGCGTTCTCACGCTGAACTTCGCGGCTGGTGCCTTCACCGGTGGAAAATCTCTCACGTTCGCCTGCGACCGCGATGAGCAGACCACCGCGTCGCTCACCGCGCCGTCCACCGCGGCTGGTCAAAGTGCCAGTCTGTGGGGCGCGGCCGTGCGCATCCCGCAGGGAACCGTCGCTACTGGCGGCGTGACCATGACGGTAACGATGGCCGACGCCTCGGTCACGACCACCACGTTCCAGAACCGCATCGGTCGGGGCTACTCCCCGCTCGATGGCTTCGGCTTCCTGAATGCTCAGGCCGCCGTCGCGGCTCCGGTCCCGGCTCCGTAAGGACTCGCTGATTGCTCTCAACGGGGTGTCTGGCTTTGCCGGGCACCCCCTTTTTGTTCTTCGGAGGCTAACTCACTGCCCCAACTCGGTGGGCAACTTGGAAAGGCTGAGCGCCGATGGCGGAGTTCAAAGGGGAGATGGAGGCCACGGTGGGATTCGCGCGAGCCGAAGGCCTTGGAGTGCGCGCGGCTTTCCCCCGCTTTCGGCCAAGCCGGGATGCCGGCGCCGTGGTGGCGGGTGGCCCCCGCCCGCGAGGCGGGGACTACGGGAGCAAGCTCCCTTCCAAAAGCGGCGGCAAGCCGCGCGCACTCCAAGGCCTTCGGACCCCGCAGACATGGCTCCTCCCTTTCCACGCGAGGCCGTTCGCAGCTGGCAGTCGGTCGTCGGGGCCACGTCTTTGCGAATTCCGGGAATTGCTGGATGGGGAATCGTTTACTCTGCGCCACCAGAGCGAGCCTGCGAGCGCGGCTCTGGGTCTCCTATCAAATTCCAAAGCTCCGAAGGGGGCGCCACAAAGGCCACGGTGCCGGAGGTGAGACCCCGAGCGACATCTGACCTCGGTGTCGAACCCGGAGAGGAAAAAGCGCGAGTGATCCCGCAAAAAGCCAACGTGCCCGCAAAAAGCGCCAACGTTCTCGCAGGAAGCGCCAACGTTCTCGTAAAAAGCGCCAACGCTCTCGCAAAAAGCGCCAACGTTCTCGTAAAAAGCGGGAGCGTTCTCGCAGAAAGCGCCAAGGTTCTCGCAAAGAGCGCCAAGGTTCCCGCAGAAAGCGGCAACGTTCCCGCAAAAAGCGCCAACGTTCCCGCAAAAAGCGCCAAGGTTCCCGCAAAAAGCGGGAACGTTCCCGCGAAAAGCGGCAACGTTCCCGCAAAAAGCGCCAACGTTCCCGCAAAAAGCGGCAACGTTCCCGCAAAAAGCGGCAACGTTCCCGCAAAAAGCGGCAACGTTGTCACAAAAAGCGCCCCGTTCCCGAGAATTCTCACGACCACAAAACATCGTCGCGGCCCCAACCCCTGCTGGCCCAAGCACATGCGTCGACCCCACCCGCACCCAGAAAGCAGGGGCTTCGCAACTCGGGTGGACTGACTCGTCCCGGGAAACGCGGTCGTTCATCATCCATCGAAGCCAAACGCCCGACCGAAACGGATCGCGGAAAAATAAAACAAAAGCGCCTCACAAAAATTCGTTGACGCGTTCATTCGCACACGCTATATTTCCGCTGTCACCAAAAGTGACATTCACCGCTCTGGTCGTCCCGTTGGAGGGCCGGAGCATCAAACCAAAACAAAGTAAGAAACCCAAGACATTCGAAACCCAATCGAATCAGACCCCGCAGTTCACCCAGGAACAACTCGATAATCTCAGCACCGCTCTCCGCGGTGTCGAGGCGACCGCCACGTTCCTGCCCACCTTGGATAAAAACGTTCGACGCCGCTTTGCGCGTGTCGGCGCGAAGACGGAGAAGTTTGCCACTCGAGCAATCGAGACCGGCAAGAAGCTTCCGCCATCGGTCCAGACCGCCATCCCCGCCGCCCGAATCGCTACGATTGTCGCTCAGCGCGACCTTCTGCGTGGTCTGGGCGACACGCTGAAACAGCTTCAGCGTGGCGTGGATGACGCAAACATCCACCTGAGCAAAGAGTTCCACGGCGCCGCGTTCTCGACTTACGAGACGCTCAAGCGCTTCGGTTCCGCTGCCGGGCTGGATGAGCACCTCGCCGAACTCCGCAACCTGCGGAGGAAGCCGGCGAGAAAGCCCAAGGCCGACGGCAATCCCGGAACTCCGGTTCCGCCGCCGCCGCCGAAGGCGCCCTAAAAGGAAAGCCTCATGAAACCCAGCAGTAACCCCAAGAAGCGGGCGCTCGAAAGAGCGCCCGCTTTCTTTTGTAGAGGCACGAGGCCCCCGCGAGGCGCCCGCCTCAAAGGAGAAGTCCCGCAAAGCGGCTCTTCGCTGTTTGGTGTGGGTAAATCGGATCGACGAGTTCAAGCCGGTTTGAGGGAGGGCAGGTCGAATTTGAGCTTGGCGCCGAGGAGGTAGGTGATGGTCCGGAGGTTTTTGAAGGAACGGAAACCACGGGCGCGGCGGCGGGCGAGTTGGACCACGCTGTTCATGGCCTCCATGGCCGCGGTTGTCAGGCCGGTGGCGAAGAACGCCAACACGCCGTCCCAGTGCGCGCGGATCGTTCGGGCCAGAGCGACGAAGCCGGACAAGCGGCTGCGCTGGGCCCAGCCACACCACCACTGGAGCATTCCCGGCGCCTCCGCCGCCGAGGCCGTTGCATACACGCTCTGGAGCGCTCCGCGCAGCGCCAGGGCCCGACCAATCTGTTTGTGCTCGACCATCAACTCCCGCCGCCGCTGCTGGTTGGCCTCACTCAGATTCCACTCGTTGCCGCGCAACGCCCATAACGCGCCTTCCAGCCCCGGCGTTCCCGCGCGGACCAGCTCCTTGCGCGTCTCATCGACCGCCTCCCCGCTTTTAATCATCACGTGAAAGCGATCGAAGACGATCTTCGCCCTGGGAAAGAACTGCTTGGCTTCCGCGATGAACGCCCGGCTCATGTCCATGGCGATGCTCTCGATCTGCTCCGGACATCCGCCGTGCGCCCGTAACTCCCGCGCAAACGCCGCCAGCGCCTCCTTGCCATGGCCCTCGACAACGAGCAGCACCGCTCGCGTCTGGGCGTCCATGATGATGCTCACGTAACGATGGCCCTTCTTCGCCGCCGTCTCGTCAATGCCGATCTCCCTGACCGCGCTCCAGTCCGTCTGCTCGTGCGCCACCGCCACGTGATGTCCCACCGCACGCCATAGCCGCGTGTCGTGCTCTCCCAGATACTCCGCCGCCGCCTCCATCGTCATCTCCTGGGCCAGGAGCAGCGCCAACGCTTCGAGCAGTAACGTGAACCCACTCTGCGGCCGGGCCCACGGCACCTCCACCGTCACCACCTGCCCACCCTGGCAGCGTCACCCGCGGGACCTGCGCCACGAGTTCACAGCGGAACTGGAAAAAGTTCAGATGCCGCCACCGCCGTTCGTGCGTGTCGTGCACCGGCAGCAAAAGCTGGTGCTCGGCACCGGGCGCCGGAAAGCGGGCCCCGCGCTCGAACTCCAACCGCAGTTCCAGTTGCTTCGGCTCCCCGTGCAGTCGGATGTCCGCCACCCGCCACGGCGACTGCAGCCCCAACGCCAGCGTGAAAAGTTGCTTCATCTCCATCCCCATTCCCTGCCACAATCCCAGCTCCGCTTCCTCAAAAACCGATCCCTCAACCCCGATCACCCATACCAAACAGCGAAGAGCCCGCAAAGCCGGCCAAAACATCCCAAAAGCCCCAAAACGATCCCCGCCTCGAGCGGTGCCCACGCGTCGACCGCGGAGAAATCGGAGACGATTCTCGACTCACCCGCAAAGGGAAAACAATGGACTCGCTAGCATTTGCGCCTAGGATTTTAGCCGCGCTGATTGGGACGGATCAAGGTCGTCCCCCTGCTTCTAGCCTATTGCTATCCCTTGGTGTGGCAACTCGGACTAGCACGACGGATCGCAGTTAGCTTGACTATCCAAACCGCGGAATCTGCTTCTTGATTGATGGTCAGAATACGATTGATTCAATATTTCTGTTCGCAGGCGGCGTCGAAAACCACGAGCAGTACAACGGGGCGTTACCTCTCCAGCTTCGGTTCGGCCTCACGGTCAGCGAGATAAAGCGAATGCTGGGTGAGCCACTTCGCTCGAATGCTTGCAGCGATCATATCGGGGGGATTTCCTTGGGCGAACAATTGTTTTATCCGTATGAAGACAAAGAGTTGTTGTTAGAGTTCTATCGCGCTGATGGGAAGCTCAAGATGGTGGTGATACAATGCGGTATCCCCTCAGCAGCGAACGAGTGAAGCGCGATAAGGTGCTGGATACGCTGGCTGTGCGGGCCGTGCGTGCCGTGCACCTTCCGGAGTTGCCGCGAATATCGCGGTGCAGAACCCAGCGCGCCGTCCTGCAATCGTGACCGGAGCGTGTCCAGGCCATCGCCCCTGCGCCACCCTACGACGCGTTTGCGGCGTGAGTAGAAATTGAAAGTCGAAAGTCGACGGTGTCATCGACACTCGACACCTGACACTCACTGCCCGGAGCCTCGCAACGTCGCGACCGGCGGCAAATTCGCCGCCCGGCGAGCCGGGAGGTAGCTCGCACCGAGGACCGCGACGAACGCGATCAGCGTCGCACCGGCATAGTGCTCCCAGTTCCACGAGACGAGGAAGCGATCCGTGTAGAAAAACCCCGTGACCTTGATCGGTATCAGCGAAACCAAGTAGGTGAAAACGGCCCCGGCTCCCGCGCCGAGCACCGAACCGATCGTGGCCACGACGACGCCCTGGCCCAAGAAAACCCAAGTGATATCGCGCTTCCGATATCCCATCGAGCGCAGGATCGCGATCTCCCGCACCTTCTCGAGCACCGCCATCGTCAAAGTGTTGAAGATCAGGAAACCCGCCAGAGCGATGATCAGGCTGACCGTGATGCCAGCGGAGAGCCGGAGCGTGGAGAAGATCTGCAGATTTCCGCGCTCGCGCTCCTGCCAGCTGCGCGCCCGGTGCCCGAAGAGTCGTTCAAAATGGGACGCCAGCGCGGGCGCCCGATCCGGATCGCGGAGCTTCACGATGATCGTCGAGATCAGCCCCGGCTTCTTCAACACCGCCTGGGCCACGCGCCCATCGATATACGCTCGGCGCTCATCGATGATGTTGTTCCCACTTCGAAAAATCGCGCTCACCGTGAAAGCCTTCGGTCGCGAATCCGAACCCGTCATCAAGACTGAATCGCCCACGGAAACCTGCAACTTGTCGGCGAGGAGGGAACCCAGAATGATCCCCGCCGGGCTCGCGCGATAATCATCCACCGAGCCACCGATGATCTGGGCGCGCAGCGCCGTCGTCGCGAGCTGCAGGTCCAGTTCAACGCCCTGAAGGTTCACCACTTCGCTTGTGAACGTGCTCCGCACGCTCACCGTGCCTTGGACCACGGGCGAGCACGCGATCACATTCGAGAACTGCCGGACCACGCGCATGATTTCCGCGGCATTCGTGATCCCTTCGTAATACTTTCGCCGCCCCTGGCTGCGGGACCGCATGACTGAGCCCGCCGACTTCTCCGTCGGCTGATCGTCCGTGGGGAAACTCGTGAACCGGCTTTGAAACCGATCGCTGATCACGATCGCTCCACTCGACCCGAGGATCGTCTGGATGAAATACCGCTCGAATCCCTGCGTCTGCGCCTGAGTCAGGATAAAAAAGGCGACGCCAAAAATCACCCCGACCAGCGAAAGCGCCAGCGAGCGCTTCCGACTCGTGGTGAAGCGCAGGGCGATATGAAGCGCGGGAGACATTGCAGCGACGGAGAGATCAGCTCGGCGAAGCGGTCAGACGACCAGACGGCATCACCGCTTGGCCGCTCGCTCGGCCTTCTTCACCACGTTCACGGGAACGGCCCGGACCGCCTGCCCCGCCCGGAATTCATCCTGATCTGCCACCACGACTTGATCACCTTCGCTCAAGCCATCGAGGATCTCGACGCTCTCGAGCCCACGATAACCCACCTTCACCGTCCGCGGCTGGATCACGCCGTCCGCCACGAGAAAGATCTGATCGATGACGAGGGCACGCGCCGGAATGACGAGCGTATTCTCCCGGCGGGCGATGATGATGTTCATCTCGCCGGTCATCCCGGAGCGGAGATTCTCCGGAGGGTTATCGAGGTAAAGCACCACCGTGTAGCGCTGGCTGTTTGCGTCCGTGCTCGGCGCCACGGTCGCCACCTTGGCGACAAATTCGCGCTGGCTGTAAGAGTAAAGCCGCACATCCGCCTTCATCCCGTCGCGGATCTCGCCGACATCCTCCTCGTTCACCAGACCCTCGACGTAGGAATCCCGGGTCGCGACCGTGAAAAGAAGGTTGTTCGCAAAAACGAGGTCACCATCCGCGGGATTGATAACGGTGAGAATGCCATCCATCGGCGCCCGAATCTCCGTTCGCTTCATCTGATCCTGCAGTCCCTGAACGTTCGTCTCGTAAATCTCCACGTTCTTCCGCAACTCCAGCGATTGGGCGCGGTCCTCGTCGGTCAGCCGCTTCACCTCCGCCTTCGCCCGCTCGATCTCCGCGGCCGGCACGGTGTTCTCGCGGAGGGAAAGGAGGCGCTGGAGGCTGTCCTTCGCGGTTCGCAGCGGCTGGGCGCTCGGAGGTCCCAGCTTCTGCCGTTCCTGCGCGGCCACGAGTTCCGTCGTAGCCGAACGCAACGCCTTCGTCGTCGTCTCGTCCGTGATGACCGCCATCAGTTGGTCGCGCTTCACCGCATAACCCTGCGAAATCACCCCGGAAAAAATCCCCTCGGCAAACTTGATGATGCCGGTATTTTGCGCCCGTACCTCCCGGGTGATCGCGGACTGAATTTTCACCGTTCCATAGACCGCCGCCGTGGCGGTTCCCCGGCTCACGGTGTAAACCTCCGCCACGGGCCGCGCGAGGGAGCGATACAAAAGCAGTCCGGCGAGCAGAACCACCGCGGCGAGAATGAGAGCCGCCCACTTCCAGAGCTGGACCCGATCCAGCTCCCGACGAGCCTCCGGCTTGCGCGCTGGCTGAATCGAACGAACAACGGACATACCCGGGACGATTTATCATCGAATCGACCGGCCCACAACGCGCAGCCAGTGGTTGACGATCCCGCTGACGCACCGAAGGGCGGACCTGTGCGACACCCCTTGCTCCTCCAAGTGGGAAACACGAACGCCCGGCTCGCCCGGGAAACACCGCACGGGATCGCCGTCCGCCGTTCCTTCACCGTCCAGAAGCTCCGGGAGCTGGGGCCCGACATCTTCCCCGCCGGTGATTTGTTCGTCTGCAGCGTCATTCCTGAGCTCACCGCGCGCCTGCAGGAATCTTCGGGTCGCTTCATCCACTTCGCGTCCGCGCGGGACGATCTCGGCTTCGAGATCAGCCAGGCGATGAAGAACCACGGCCGCGTCGGTGTGGATCGACTTCTGGGGCTGGCCGGCGCTCTGCGCCTGGGGCTCCGTCCGCCGCTCGTCGTGGTTGATGCGGGCACCGCGTGCACGCTGAATGTGATCGATGATCGGCATCGATTCTGCGGCGGGGTGATCGCGCCCGGAGTTGGCGCGTTTGCCGACTACCTTGCCGACCGCACCGCCACCCTGCCGCGCCTCCGCCCCCGCCGCATCTCGACCGACTCGCCAATCGTCGGCTCGGACACCCGGACGGCCATCGCGTCCGCCGTGGTCCACGGATTTCCCGCGATGGTGCGGGGTCTGATCGAGCGGATCCGGAGTGAACACGGCGGACGACGACTCCGCGTCGCCATCACCGGCGGCGCTCGCCGACTTCTCGCGGAGTCGATCGAACGGGTCGACTTGATGGAGGAAAATCTCGTCCTCTACGGTCTCGCGGACCTGGCGCGCAAGATCCCGCGAACCTGATCAGCCCACCCGGACAGCGTGCTTCTTGTCGAGCTTCAACACACCGCCCGCCGTGAAGTCGACCACCGCTTTCGGATCGCTGACGCGCTCTCCGCGCCAGTGAATGGAGCCGCCCTCGACGAGGCGCCTCGCATCGCCGCGTGATTTCGTCAGGGCGAAACCGGCCAGAAACGCGGCGACGACCGCGCTGACGACGTCAGAATTCGGCAGCGCGACCGTCGGAAGCTCGGCGCGCTCCAGGTCGCGCTTGCTGAACCGCAACTCGAACTCTTCCCGCGCCGCGAGCCCGTCCGCCATGGAGTGGAAGCGCGCCACGATCCGCGACGCCAGCTGCTTCTTCGCCTCCATCGGATGCATCTGCGGATCGAGCGTCTCGGAGAAGACGAGCTCGTAGTAACGCCGCATGAGCTCATCGGAAACGCTCATGACCTTGCCGAACATCTCGCCCGGGGCGTCGGTCAGCCCGATGTAGTTTCCCAAGCTCTTCGACATCTTCTTCACCCCATCGAGTCCTTCGAGGATCGGCACGGTCAGGACAACCTGCGGAGGCTGCTTCTCCTCGATCTGGAGATCGCGTCCCACGAGGCAGTTAAAAAGCTGATCGCTCCCGCCGAGCTCCACGTCGGCGCGCACCATCACGGAGTCCCAGCCCTGCATGATGGGATACTGCAGTTCGTGGACCCGGACCGGTTGGAAATTCTCGATCCTCGTCTTGAAGTCCTCGCGCTGGAGCATCTGCTGCAGCGTCACCCGGCTGTTCAGCCGGATGACCTCTTCAAAGTTCAACTTCCCGAGCCAGTCGCTGTTCTGAACGAGTTCGGTGCGATCGGCATCGAGCACCTTAAAAGCTTGGGTGCGATAGGTCTGCGCGTTTGCTTCGATCTGTTCCCGGGTCAACGGCGGCCGGGTTGAACTCCGCCCGCTCGGGTCGCCGATGAGAGCGGTGAAATCGCCGATGATCAAAACCGCCTGATGACCCATCTGCTGAAATTGAGCCAGTTTCGCCAGGGCGAGGGAGTGCCCCAGATGGAGATCTGGCGAGGTCGGATCGACGCCCAGCTTCACGCGCAACGGTCTCCCGAGCCGCAGTTTCGCCAGGAGCTCGGCCTCACTGACCAGCTGAGCCGATCCGGTCTTCAGGCGGACGATCGCGTCCTCGGGTGATGAAATCAGTTCAGGCATGGCACGGAGAGACGGCGAACAAACGGTCGCCGAGGCGGGTGTCAATGTCGCGACGGAACGATTGCCGCATGGTGCATCCCGGTTCATCGTCGGGCGCCCATGCCGTCCGAACCGAACCCGCGCAGTCGAGAACGGCGCCGCCTCAGCGGAATCACCCAGGAGCGGCCGGGCGATCGGCGGCCGGCGAGAGAATTGCTGCCGCCTGCCCCCGACGCGGAGGCGGACGAGCCCCTCACGATTCCGCTCCCGTTCGAGGAAATCTCGCTCCCGCCGATCCAGGCTTCGAGCGAGGAGATGAGGGAGGCCGCCGAAGCGATGATGCGGAACCGCCGCCGCGCGGGTACTTCGCTCGACGAGCTCATCGCGCCCTCTCCGTTTGCCATCTCGCCCCGGCTCAAACTCATCCTCGTGGGAGCGGCCGGCATTTTCGCCGCCGGACTGGGCGGCTACTTCCTTGGGCTCTCGTCTCGGAACCCCGCCGCGCCGCTCACCGTTGGAACGCCGCGCCGAAGTCCGGTCTTCCTTTCTGAGCCAGTCGTCGCGGCGGAAGAAATTGCCCGCATCGCTGGTGACGCCGAACCCGAGATCGCGGCCGCGTTCGCCCTCAGCAAAGCCAGGCAGTTCGTCCTCGCGCAGGAACGATTCCGCGCCCTGGCCGAGCGATTTCCCCAGGCGTCGGCGTTTCCCCTCGAGGTCGCGCGCTGCCAGTATTTCCAGGGCGAATTCCTTCAGGCCCAGCGGACCTTGACCCCGCTCTTTGAGGCGGGCCGCGGCGTCTCGGAGGCTCACTTCATCCTTGGCCTCGTCCAGCTGGCGGAGAAAAACTTTGAGCAATCGAGCGCGTCGTTTCGCCGCTGCGCCGAGGCGTCCCCGACCCGCGCCGACGCGCACTTCATGTGGGCAGAGGCTTTGCGCCGCGAGGGCCGGCCGGCCGAGGCGGCCGCCCGATTCCAGGCGGCGTACGACCGGAACCAGTTCGAGACGAATGAAATAACCTATCAGCTCAAGCTCTGGCTCGCCCAGATCAGCGCGGGAACGCTTCCGGCGGAAGTCCAAACTCGGATCGAAATGGCGTTGAAAGCTCCGCCTGTTCCGGGCGACATCCTGATCGCGGAGGCGGGTCGAGCCATCAAGGCAAACGACTTCGCCCGCGCCGCCCGGCAGCTCGCCGAGGCAAAGCGCAGCATGGAGCCCCTCATCTTCCTCGTCGCGCTTCAGGACGCCACCTTCACCGAGGAGGCTTGGCGACCAGAACTGGCGGGCTTCTACAAGCGTTGAGTCAGCCGCGGCGGAGGCTCAGCGCGTCTTCCCAGGCGCTCAAAAACGCATCGACGAGGGTCGGGAGCTCCTGGCTGTAGCCGCCCTCGAGCGTCGCCGCCGTGGGAATACCCGTCGCGCCCACCCACGACCCCAGGGTGGCGAAATTGCCCTGCGTCAGCGTCATCTGGGTGATCGGATCGCCGACGTAGGCGTCGAACCCCGCGGAGATCAGCACGAGGTCCGGTCGAAACGCCAGCACGTCCGCCCACGACTGTTCCAGGATCGACAGATGCGATTCCGCCGGGGCATTCGGACGCACCGGATAGTTTCGCACATTCTCGAAGGACTCCGCGCCGGAGCCCGGCCAGCCGGGAAGCTGGTGCACAGAGACAAAGAGGGTTCCGTCCACGCCCCGGAGGATCGCCTCGGTCCCGTTCCCATGGTGGGCATCGAAATCCCAGATCGCGACCCGGCCGACCCCGCGGTCGCGCGCTTCGAGCGCGGCGATCGCAACATTCCCGAAGTAGCAGAAGCCCATCGCGCGATCCCGCAGCGCATGGTGTCCCGGTGGGCGCATCAGGGCGAACGCCGGTTCGCCTCCGAGGGCCGCGGCCATCGCTCCGACGGCGGCTCCCGCGGCGCGGCGCGCATGCGCTCCGAGGTCCGCGTGCGCCGGCGTGTCGCCATCGAAATCATCCGTCGCCGCGTCCACGGCCGCCAGATGGCTGAGGGAATGCGCCCGCAAGATTTGCGAATCGTCGGCGGTGGTGGGTCGCTGCCAGGTCCAGGTCGGGTGCCGCTCGCGCAGGACTGCCGCGGTCCGCTGCACTCGGAAGGGCGCCTCAGGGTGGCCGGGCGCTTGATAGGCGGCACAGGCCGGGTCATGCAGGATCAACATGACGCATTCTGGCCCGGGAGGGGAGGGGGCGCAAAAGTGCTGCGCGCGGAGCCGCTTCAATTCCGGGAAGAAGGCCGGGCCAGATCGCTCATCACTTGTAGGACCCGGCCTGCATTGACGCTCGCCCCCCCTTGCCTTAGCCTCCGCGTTCCCAAACCATTATGAGATTTCCGCTCGGCCTCACGGCCAAAATCGCCGCTTACATCGTCGGCCACAAGCTGAAGAAGACAGATAAGTTTGCGACGGTGCTCCAACTCGAGCCGCTTCACACCTGCAATCTCACCTGCACGGGCTGCGGCCGGATTCGGGAATACTCCACGAGCCTGAAGGACGTCATGCCGCTCGAGGATTGCCTCGAGGCTCCCATCGAGTGCAACGCTCCGATGGTTTCGATTTGCGGGGGCGAACCCTTGATCTACCCGCAGATCGAGGCGCTCACCGACGGGATCCTAAAGCAGGGTCGGATCGTCTATATGTGCACGAACGCCATGTTCATGCGGCGGAAGATGCGCGCGTACATGGCGAATCGCTACGCCTCCCAGACCGCGGCGATCGAAACGATGATCACGCGGTTGATCAAAGACGAGTTGATGACGGAGAAGGACGCGACCGAAGTCCGGAAGGGACCGAAGGACGCAGCGGCGCCAGTCATCGCGCCTCACAAGGCCTTCTATTGGAACGTCCATCTCGATGGCCTCGAATACATCCACGATCTGATCGTGGAGCGGGAAGGGGTCTTCACGGAGTGCATCCTCGCGATGCGCATGGCGAAGATCCTCGGCTACCAGGTCGCCACGAATACGACGATCTACAAGGAAACCGACATGAAGGAGATCGAGGGGATGTTCGAGTTCCTGGCTGATCTGAAGATCGACGGCCACACGATCTCGCCGGGCTACGACTACGATTCCGCGAAGAAGGACATGGTGGAGCGCCTGAACCTCCAGCCGGAGAACTTCTTCCTGACGCGCGAGATGACCCGCGAGAAGTTCAAGCACATCATGGATTGGTCGGAGCGTTTTACGCTCTTCGGCACCCCCGTGTATTTCGAATTCCTCGCCGGCAAGCGGGAACTGACCTGTTCGGCTTGGGCGATCCCGACGCGAAACATTCGCGGCTGGAAAGGCCCCTGCTACGTCATGACCGATGGCCCCGGCCACTACGCCACCTACCAGGACCTGCTGGATCAGGTCGACTGGTCGAAGTATGGCGTCGTGAACGGGAAGGCCCGTGATCCGCGCTGCGCAAACTGCATGATGCATTGCGGCTACGAACCCAGCGCGGCGATCGGCGCGCCCGAAAATTCGCAGCCGGGCGACACTTGGAAGAACGTGAAGTTCAACTTCGGGGCCCGTCCGAAAGCCTCCGGTCGGGGCAAGTTTGTCGACGCCTATAACGGCGTGACCTCCGGCCGCGGACACCTCACCGGTCGGAAAAATGCGACCGAAGGCCTCGTCGGAGCGGCCTGACGCACCTCGCCGCTCGCCGGCTCCCCACCTCCGAATGCGGTGGTGGGAAACTTTCTTGCTGGATCACCAGGTAGTTTCGCATCCTCATTCGCCGGAGCTGATTGACATGTCGAATTTGAGCCCTCCCGCGCGCACCGTCACGACCCGCGTCCCGCTGGCCCCTGCCCCGTCGCTGGAATCCGCGGTTCGCCGTTCGATCGACGCCGGCCAGCAAAACCTTTTGCGCCTGCAGCAGGGGGATGGTCACTGGTGCTGCGAGCTCTTCGTCGATAGCACGCTGTGCTCCGACTACGTGTTGTTCATGCACTGGCGCGGAAAGGTGAACGCCGCGGTGCAGGAGAAGTGCGTCGCGCATATCCGCCGCCGCCAGTTGCCGGACGGCGGCTGGAACATCTACGAAGGAGGCCCGAGCGAAATCAATGCCAGCGTGAAGGCGTACTTCGCGCTGAAGCTCGCCGGGGAGAGTCCGGAGGAGACCGTCATGGAGGAGGCGCGGGCGAACATCCTGCGGCTCGGTGGCATCCCCCGGATGAACACCTATTCCAAACTGTATCTGGCGCTCCTGGGGCAGTTCCCGTGGAAGTATCTGCCCATCATTCCCGTGGAGATCGTTCTCCTCCCGGACTGGTTTTATTTCAGCATCTACGACATGTCGTCGTGGAGCCGGGCGATGTTGATCCCGCTCGGGATCATCAATCACCACAAGCCCACGCGGGCGCTGCCCGAGCATCTCCAACTGCACGAACTTTATCCGGTCGGGACCGAGGACAAGGATTTCTCGCTGCCGCGCGATCCGCGTTACCTCGCGTGGAAGAATTTCTTCCTCCGTTGGGACGAGATTCTCAAGGCGGTCGACTCGCTCCCGTGGCGTCCGTTCCGGCAGCGCGCTCTGAAGAAGGCCATGGGCTGGATGACCGAGCGGATGGGGGAGGGTTCGGACGGCCTGGCGGCCATTTTCCCGGCCATGCTCAACGGCTTGATCGCGCTCGAAGCGGCCGGTATTCCGGAAACCGATCCCATCTACCAGAAGGCCACGAAGGATTTCGAGGGGCTGTTCGTGGATGACCCGGAGGACTTCCGCATTCAGCCGTGTCTGTCGCCCGTCTGGGACACCGCGATCAACACGATTGCGCTGGCCGAAAGCGGGCTCGCCGCGGACCATCCGGCCCTGCGGAAGGCCGCGGGCTGGCTCTACGCAAAAGAGGTGCGCCTGCGGGGCGATTGGTCGAAGATCAACAACCATCCCGAAGCGAGCGGCTGGGCGTTCGAGTACAACAACGTCTATTACCCGGACACGGATGACACCATGATGGTGTTGATGGCGCTCCGGCACGTTTCCCCGGAGGTGCCCGAGGTGGCGCAGGCCTGCTTCCGGCGGGCGCTGCCGTGGCTCCTCAGCTTCCAGTGCCAGGACGGCGGGTGGGCGGCGTTCGACAAGGACGTGACCAAGCACTGGCTGGAGCACGTGCCGTTCGCGGACCATAACGCGATCCTCGATCCAACTTGCAGCGATCTGACGGCGCGGGTCCTCGAGTTGCTGGGCTATCTCGGTTACTCGCGTGATCTCCCTTTCGTCCGCCGCGGCATCGACATGCTCAAGCGCACGCAGGAGGACGACGGCTCGTGGTACGGCCGTTGGGGCGTGAACTACATTTATGGCACCTGGCAGGTTTTGCGGGGACTGCGTTCGATCGGCCTCGACATGCGAGCCGATTGGATCCAGCGCGGGCGTGACTGGCTCGAGAGCTGCCAAAATGACGACGGCGGCTGGGGTGAGACTGCGATGACCTACGATGATCCGCAGTTCCGCGGAAAGGGTCCGAGCACGGCCTCACAAACGGCGTGGGCCTTGATGGGCCTTATTGCCTGCGGTGATTTGCATCGGCATGCGATCCAGCGGGGCTTGCAGTTTCTGATCGCCACCCAAAATGCGGACGGATCGTGGACCGAACCGTGGACGACCGGAACCGGATTTCCGCGGGTTTTCTACCTCAAGTACGATAGCTACCGGAACAACTGGCCAGTCCTCGCGATGGCGACGTACTGGAACGAGAAGCACCGGATCTTCCGGCCGACGCAGATCTCGATGTAGCCTCGGACCGGCTGACGCGGCGGGAAAAGGGCTGAGCTGCCGCCGCGCGGTTCGCCGTTCGACGGGCTTCACTTCTTCCGTTCGTGCCACGCGGCCAGCACCGCTTTCTCCCGCTCTTCCGAAAGCCCGGCGCGGAGTTTTGCCTGGCGCTCCGCCGGCTGAGCCTTAAACCACGCGAGCGTATCCTTCGCGGTTTCCGCGAGAGCTCGGAAGGAGAGGCCTTTTGCCACCGCGCGCTGATTGCTCACCCGGCTGAAGCCCAGCATGTCGCCCTTCGGAGGCACCCAGACTGGCATGTCCGACCACGCACTCACCTTCTGAGCTTCCAGAAATTCGGCATCCGCCCACGTGAAGGTCGCCGCGGATTTGTTCGCTGTCTTGATACCCTCGAGCATCTCGCCCATCGTCAGCAGCGAAGCCGGACCCGTTGCGTTGAACGTGCCGTTTTCCCCGTTCTCCACCATTCGAATGGTCCATTCTGCGAGGTCGCGCGCGTCGATGATCTGAGCCGGGTCCGATGGACTCCCCGGAGCCAGCACCTCGCCCCCGCGGTCGAGTCGCACGGGCCAATAACTGAAGCGATCGGTCTCGTCTCCCGGTCCCACAATCAACCCAGGGCGAATGACGAGCGTCTGCTTCGGAAACCACTTCTCCGCCTCGAGTTCGGCTTGGACCTTGAGCGGACCATAGAGTTCGAATTTCGACGCGAGCAGGGTTTCGCGCGTTTCCTTCATCGCATCCGCACCTGTGTATTTTGCCAGCGGCCCACCCTCGTCCATCCCGGGCTTGCTGTTGTCTGCGTAGACGGAGATCGTCGAGATGAAAACATACCGCTCGACGTTCCCCCTCAAGACTTCCGCGACATCTCGCACCCAGACCGGGAGGGTGGTGGGATTATCGATCACGACGTCCCACTTTCGTCCCTTGAGCGCCTCGAGCTTGCCATTCCGATCACCGAGGAGCTGCTCGGTCTCCGCCGGGAGTTCGCCCGGATGAGTCTTCCCGCGATTGAACACGGCGACCTGGTGCCCGCGGGCCAGCGCGTAGCGAACCTGAGAGGGTCCGGTAAAGCCCGTGCCGCCGAGAATGAGGATGTTCAAGGGCTTGGGAACTTTACCCACTGGCTTGGCCGATTCTGGTCCCGAAGCGGCGATCAGGGCGGATCGCGGGAACACGCCGAGTCCAATGGATGCGCCCGCGGCGGCCGCGGAGAGCTTCAGGAAATCGCGGCGGCTCTGCACGGGATCTGGGATTTGCGGGGAAGGATCAGACCGTGACCTGACGGCGATAGTCGAGCGGCGTCACTCCGAGGTGGCGGCGGAACAGGCGGCCGAACGAGTTCACGTTCTCAAACCCGAGGCTGAGTCCGATCGCGCCCACCGGCTCCGTCGTCTCCGACAAGCGCCGTTGGGCGACCTTGAGCCGGAGTTCCGTGAGGTATTGATGAGGGGTCCGACCAAAGACGACTTTGAAGAGGCGCAGAAAGTGGAAGGGGGAAAGGCAGGCCGCGCGAGCGGTTGCCGCGAGATCGGCCGCGCCGGCGTAGTTGTGCTCGAGATACTCCCGGCCGCGCTGGAGGCGGCGGAAGAGCTCCTCGCGCGTCGTCCGACGGGCGGCAGGGATCTTTTCAATCACAACTTCTTCCGGCGTGGCGCCGGAACCGGCTTCGGGAACAATGTTCAGGATCATGGCAGCGGAAGATACGTCACCACCCCGCAAACAGCCTATGAGCATGTGATGAACAGCGCCCGCGCGGTGACGAGGTGCCTCCCAGTTGGGACGAACGGCAGGCTTTTCTTGCGATTCCCGCCCGAAATAGCTGGCAGGACCGGCCAATCACGCGTCGGCCGCGTCTCCCGCAACCTTACCGAGCCGGCGGAGAAACTCCTCCCGCTGATGCCGCCCCAGCGGAACCTCCGCACCGCTTTGCAGGACGATCACGTAGTCGCCATGGAAGGATTGCCGCAACTCCTTCACCCGGTCCACGTTCACCAGCGCGCTCCGGTGCACGCGCACGAAGACGGATGGATCCAGCTGGCTCTCGAGAGCGCTCAGCTTTTCGCGCTGGAGATGGGATTCCTTTCCGAAGTGCAGGCGGACGTAGTTTCCATCCGCCTCCGCCCAGTCGATCTCCGTGGTGCGACGTACGAGGATGCGGCCCGCTGACGGCTTGATCGCGATCCGCTCGAGGTAGGCTGCAGGACGCTGCAGCGATTCCAGCAGCGCCCGCAGTCGGGCGTCGATCGCCCCGCCGTCGGACGCCAGTCGCGCGCGGGCGCGCCCCAGCGCCGCCATGAATCGATCCTCGTCGTAAGGTTTGAGCAGATAGTCCACCGCGTGCACATCGAACGCGCGCAACGCGTGTTGATCGAACGCGGTGACGAAGATCACCGCGCGGGGCGCGTCCTGATGCAGGCGCTTTAGCACTTCAAATCCGTCGCCCTCCGGCATCTGGACGTCGAGAAAAAGGAGATCCGGCTTCAGCTCCCGCACGGTCGTCACCGTCTCGGTCCCGCTGCCGCAGCGGGCGACGATCCGCAGGTCCGGCGCATCCATGAGATACGACTCGATCCGCGCCCGCGCGAGCGGCTCGTCATCGGCGATTACCACGGTCCACGGCTCGGGGGTCATGCGTGCGGAGTCAGGGCGGCGCGACCCGGAACCCAGGGCGCGGCGCTCACCTCTCCCGCGCAGGCATCCTTGGGCACTTCGACCCGCCGGGGAAGTCGAATCGTCACGCGCGCTCCCCGCATGGGCGCCGGCGAAAGTTCCAGCGTGGCGCGCTCGGCTCCGTAGAGCTGGGCCAGTCGTTTGCGCGTGTTCTCCAACCCGACCCCGGAACCGGCGGGGCTCCCCGAGTCGAGACCGGCGCCATTGTCCGAGACGGAGATCTCCAGCGCCTCGCCATTCTGAACGGCCCGCCCGGCGATCACGATTTCACCCGGTTCCGCCCGCCGGGCGATGCCATGTCGGATCGCGTTCTCGACCAACGGTTGGAGCAAAAGGGCGGGGACCTGGGCGTCGAGGACCGCCGGATCGATCTCCACCCGCACCGTCAGCCGATCGCTAAAGCGCACCTGCTCGATCTCGAGATAGCGCCGCGTAAACTCCCACTCTTCCGCGAGCGTCACTTCGAGCCGGTCCGAGCGCGTGAGCGTGGCGCGGAGCAGATCGCCCAGTCGCGAAATCATCCGCTCCGCCTGCCCCGGATCCGAGCGCACGAGGCTCGCGATCGCGTTGAGGGTGTTGAAGAGAAAATGCGGTTGGAGTTGAGTTTGCAGCGTCTGAAGCCTGGCCTCCGCGAGCTGCCGCTCAAGCTCGGCAGCCCGCGCACTGCCCTGCTGGAAGCGACGGTAAAAATCGATGACGAGCGCCACCGCGAGGATCTTCGCGTAGGTGAGCGCCAGGAATCCGAAGTGCGTTCCGAGCGTGAAGAGATAGATCTCGGCCAGGGTCCGCTTCTCCGGATTCGCCCACGGAATGATCTGGTAGAGCAGGCCGACGACGAAAGGCTGGATCAGCACGCTCGCGCCCGCCGCCGCCGCGTGCACTCCCAACGCCAGAAGCAGGGAGGCAGGCGAACCCTCCGGATAAAATCGGCGGGCCAGAAAGAAGATTCCGGGGGCGAGAAACGCCCAGGCCCACCATTCGATCAGCTGCCAGTGGATCGCGTAAAAGAGCGGGATCGGCTTCCCCGCAAATCCCGTCGCACTATAAAGTTGAAAGCCGTACAGGACGCCGACGGCGGTCCAGACAAGGAACGCGACGACGGCTTTGGTCGGCAGCTTCATGGGCAACGCGATCGTCACAGGCTACACACGCACGCAAGCCCCCCGGCCACATGCGGGAAATTTTGCGAAACCGAGGACCTTTATCGCGGGGCCCGGAGGATCGGCTCGAGGACTTTCCAGACGTTTTCCGCCACGACGCGGTGACCCGCGATCGTCGGGTGGATTTGATCCGCCTGATTCAGTTCCGGGATCCCGCCCACGCCTTCCAGCAGGAAAGGAACGAGGGCGGTGTGCTCGTCACTCGCGACCGCGGGAAAGACCGCGCGAAAACCGGACGTATACGCGGCTCCCATGTTTGGCGGGGCTTCCATGCCTCCGATGACGATCCGCACGGCCGGATTCTTCTCGCGCACGCGGGTGACGATCTCGCGCAGATTTCGCGCCGTCTCCGCGAGGCTCACTCCCCGCAGCCCGTCGTTTCCGCCGAGCGCGAGTACGAGCACGTCGACGGGTTTCCGCAGGACCCAGGTCATGCGGCCCAAGCCCCCCGACGTCGTATCTCCGCTGATGCCGGCATTTACACACTCGAAACCGAGCCCGGCGGCATCGACCTTCCGCTGGGTGACGGCAGGATAGGCGTCGCCGGGATCGTCGAGTCCATATCCGGCGGTGAGGCTGTCGCCGAGGAAAACCACGCGTGGTCTCCCGGCAGGCTCAGCCGCAGCGGCCGTCAGCAGTCCCAGAACCATGAACGAGCCCACCAGGAGCGCTCGTGGAGCCTTCATCCACCGTGCCAGTCCCATGGAATTCAACGGGTCTAGGAAACCGTCATCAGTTCCATGCTGATCTCATGCAAGCGCTTGATCTCGTCGAGTTTGAGCGGCTGCGCACCAGGTGCATCAATCAATTTCAGGAGCTCTGGCATCCGCTCGAGGATCCTTTCCACAATGGCCTCTCCCTTGGTATCGGGACCCAACGCATTCAGCTTCCGCCGCAGATGACCGGTCAGGGCGGGCTGACGCAGGAGTCGGGTGTATTCCGGATCGTAGTTCTGGATCAGCACGAGCGTGGATAATTGCAGGCCCCGCAGCCAGCCGCCAAATGTGGCCAGCGCCACCGCATCCTGATTCCGGTTGAGCTGCAGTTCGCGCAAGACATCGCCCCGAAAGGTCTCGAGAACGGTCTTCAAATCGAGCCAGCGTTCTTCCTTTGCCATCTTTGCTGCGGTGGTGAGCTTCCGGCGGAACGTCTGATCGGTCGTGAACTCGAACGCCAGTTTTTCGATAGCATCGCTCGCGCGTTGATATGCCGCCAAGTCGCGGGCCTGGACGGCCACATACGCATCGGCGACCCTGGCGCCGAGAAGCATCGCTTTGCCGGCCGGGGAAGGCGCCGGAGCCGGCGTCGGAGCGACCGCAGTCTTCTTCCGCCCTTGGACTGGCTCAGGTTGCCGGGCGCTGAGCGCGGCCAGCTTTCCAAAGTCGACGCCGGGAACCTTGGCCAGGGCGTTGAAGACCGCCTCGGGCGGTGGGACGAGAAAACTCTCGGAATTCTGCGCGAGGGGCTCGTTCTGCGCGAGGGCGTCCTTAGCGAGAGGGATCGAGGCAACCAGGAGCACGAAAACAACCGCGTGGCGGGAGGGAATCATATCATTCGGGTCGCCGGGGAAGCAGCGCATCCCGGATTTCTACCCCCGTTTCACCATCGGGAAAAGAACTTCCGGCTTACGGCATGAGTCGAACCGGGAGTCCGAAACGCAGAACAGCGCCTCCGGGACGCATGCTCGCAACCTCCAGACACCAGAGCGAGGCCTTTTTGACCTCCAGAAGCGTGGGACGTTCCTCCGTTCCCGTCAGCGTCCCCATGAGAAGTCCCAGATCGGGCTCGTGTCCCACGATCAGGATCGGTCCAGCATGGCGCACGAACGGGCGGAGATGGCCGAGTGCATCCGAAACCCGCATCCCGCTCGCCAGGAAGCGCTCCGGGACAGAGGTGCAGTCCAGCGCGCGCGCCACGATCTCCGCCGTCTGCACGGTGCGGAGATACGGACTGTGCAGCATGAGACCGGGACGGAAGGAGTGCGCCGCCATAAATCCTCCCACCTTCTCAGCCTGCGCCCGGCCCTTGTCGGTCAGCTGGCGGGCGGAGTCGCTCGACGCCGAAGCGTGGGCCTCAGCGTGGCGGAGGACAAAGAGGGTGACCATGCGGGTGGGAAAAAAAGAGGCGGACGCAAAGCTTGTTCGCGTCCGCCGGAAAATCGCCGCGGAAGTTCCGCGTGGCTGTCACCGTTTCAGCGCACGTGCAGTGGCTGACCGGCCGCCATGGCCGCATGCTCGGCGTCGGTGCACGGGGAGTTGAGCGGCACGCCCACGGGGGCGTTGTTCTCGCCGACAACGCCGTGCTTGAGCAGCCAGGCCTCGAGGTCCTCGCCGCTGATGTCCGGGATCATCGTCCCATTGACCTCGACGCACGGCGAAAGCGGTTGGCCGCTCTTCTGCTCCATTTCCCAACGAAACGCCGGGTTCTGGATGATGTCTTTCTCGGTGTAGGCGAGATCGTGTTTCTTGAGCACGGCGCGAACGCCGGCGCTCCAGCCACAATGCGTTTTGAGGTAGGCGGTGATGACGGGCTTTTCCATGTTCGTAAAATTCGGGTGGGTTGACTGCGTGCGGGAGTCTGAATGCATTCCGGCCCGTGGGCAATCGTCGGATTCTGAAACCCGTGTCTTCCAGGTTGGAGAGGAGGGTGGCCCTCGACCAGACGAAGCGCTACAAATTTGAGCGGCTGGACGATTCTTGGTAATATCCCCCGCCGTCCGGCGTCTTTATCAGTGTGAACGGTGACGTCGCGAGGTGTGAGCCAGCCGACGCCTCGGGCAGTGCGCCCTTGGTGTCTCCGCGTCCTGTCGCGATCCTGAGCTCAACGGAGGTGCGGGTGCTCGCGCTCATTTCCGAGGGGGCCCAAAACGCCGAGATCGCCCGCACCCTCGCGGTTCCCTTGCCGGCGATCGAAGTCCACGTGGCGAGCATCTTGCGGAAGCTGGCGGTTTCCACGCGGGGGGCGGCCACGACGTGGTTTCTGCGATGCCTTTCGGAATCTCCCACCCGGAAGACCAATCGGCTCTTCCGGTAGACTGCCGGGCGGAAGGCGGACAAGGCTGGATCTGGCCCATTTGAGGAGGTATGCCTCAGCAAATGCGGGACGTCCGACCCTTCGGAACGCCGGACTGGCGATGGCGGAGAGCTGCGCCTCTTTTCGTCCTCGTCTGTTGCGCCGTCGCCGCGCGCGCGGCGCCTCCCTCTGTGCTTTCGGTTTCACCGGCGAACGGAAAGGAACTCGTTGATCCAGCCTGTTCCGAGATCCGTCTGTTGTTCGATCAGGAAATGGACCAGCGAGGATATTCGCTGTGCGGTGGCGGGCCGTCGTTCCCGGTCGTTGCCGGTCCGGGCCGGTGGGAGAATCCGAGGACCTTTGTCCTCCCGGTTCGGCTCCGACCCGCGGCCGCGTACTCATTCAGCTTGAACTGCGCTGCGTCCCGGGGCTTCAAGAACCTGGCCGGAGAGTCTCTCTCGTCGATTCCCCTGAGCTTCCAGACGCGGGCGGCAGTTTCAGATCAAACGACAGAAGTCCGAAACGCGGCTGCGGTCGCCGCGCTCCGGCGGGCGATCGACCAACACTATTCGTACCGTGACCGACTGATTCACGACTGGGATGTCATCTGGAATCGCGCCGACGGGGCCCTGAAACTCGGGTCTGATCCGATTTCCTGGGCCACCCAGGCGGGCGCCCTCCTTGCGGGAGCGAAGGATGGGCACCTCTTTTTTGAGGTGGGCGATGTCGCCGTACCGACCTTTCGGCCGGATCTCCGGCCCAACGCCGACGCTTCGCGACTGCCCGGCGCCGTTCCGGGCTGGAAGCTGCTGAGTCCGACTCTGGCGGTCGGTCGGTTTCCCGACGGGATTGGCTACCTCATGATCGCCTCTTGGCAGGGCGATGACGCGTCGTTTCGGGTCCTCTTCGGGGCTCTCGACGAGTTGACGAGCAGCGGGGCCGCCGGCCTCATTCTCGATGTTCGCTTCAATTCAGGCGGTGACGAGCGTCATGCCCAAGCGGTGGCGGCGCGTTTCGTAACGGACGATCACGTTTTCGCCCGGCATCGCTCGCGCGATCCGCTCGCACCCGGAGGCTGGAGCCCGGTGCAGTCGCGCCGCATTGCCCCAGCGACAGATCCGGCGAAGCGTTTTCAGGGCCGGGTGGCGGTGCTCATGGGTCCGATGTGTTTCAGCAGCAACGAGTCATTCCTGCTCATGATGCGCCACGGCGCGCGTGCGAGACTCTTCGGCGATCGGAGCTTCGGTTCGTCCGGAAATCCCCAGCCCTATGATTTGGGGAACGGTGTCGTCGCGATGATCCCCTCGTGGGAGGCTCAGGATGCCGACGGATCCGTCATCGAGGGCGTCGGAATCGCTCCGGACGAAAAGGCTGAGCCGGGCAGCAACCCAACGCAAGATGACGTGCTCGGTGCAGGGTTGCACTGGCTCCACTCGAAATAAAATCCTCGGGGAATCCTGCGGCGAAAAGAAAGCGGCCCCGTCTTTCGACGGGGCCGCGGGATTGCTGCGATTCTGGCTTCGCGAGGCGATTACTTCTTCTTCGTGTCGCCGGGACGATACTCCTCGGCGGCGAGGAAGGCCTGCTCGAGGCCCACGAGGTCTTCGCCCGGACGGATCGTGTCGAACGCTTCCGTTTCACGCTTCAGATCCTCTTCGCTGTAGTTCGCGGCCTTGATGGAGAGGCCGATGCGGCGTTCGCCCTTGTCGACCTTGATGACGCGCGCTTCGACCTCCTGACCGACCTTGAGCACGTCCTTGACCTTGTCCACGCGATCCTCGCTGAGCTGCGAGATGTGCACGAGGCCGTCGATTTCGTCGGCGAGCTGTACGAACGCGCCGTAGCTGGCGAGCTTCGTGACGGTGCCCTTGACGAGATCGCCGATCTTGTAGCGTCCGTCGATTTCGCGCCAAGGATCGTTCTCGAGCTGCTTCATGCCGAGGCTGATGCGCTGGTTGGTCTTGTCGATGTCGATGACCACTGCCTTCACGACGTCGGCCTTCTTCAGGACTTCCGACGGATGGTTGACCTTGCGGGTCCAGCTCATGTCGGAGACGTGGATCATGCCGTCGATGCCTTCCTCGATCTCCACGAACGCGCCGTACGCGGTCATGTTGCGGACCTGGCCCTCGATGACCTTGCCGGTCGGGTAGCGCTGCTCGATCTCGTCCCAAGGGTTGGTCTCGAGCTGGCGCAGGCCGAGCGAGATCTTCTGTTCGTCCTTGTTGACGCCGAGCACCACCGCTTCGACTTCCTGGCCCGTGCTGAGGATGTCGGCCGGGCGCACGATGCGCTTCGTCCAGGACAGTTCGGACACGTGGATAAGGCCTTCGACGCCTTCTTCGATCTGCACGAACGCGCCGTAGGGAACGAGGTTGGTGACCTTGCCCTTGACGCGCTGGCCGACGGGGAAGCGCTCTTCGATCTTGTCCCAAGGATTGCCCGCCATCTGCTTGAGACCGAGCGACACGCGCTCCTTCTCCTTGTTGATGTCGAGGATGAGGACGTTGAGTTCCTGACCCACCTTGAGCAATTCGCTCGGGTGGTTGAGCCGGCCCCAAGTCATGTCCGTGATGTGGAGCAGACCGTCGATGCCGTTGAGGTCGATGAACGCGCCGAAGTCGGTCAAGTTCTTCACCGTGCCCTTGATCGTTTCGCCGGGGTTGACCGTCTCGAGGAAAGCCTTTCGCTTTTCCGCGCGCTCCTGCTCGATGAGTTCGCGGCGGCTCAGGACGACGTTCTTGCGGTCGTCGTTCAGCTTCACGATCTTGAAATCGTACGTGTTGCCCACGTAAACGTTGAGGTCTTTCGGCTGGACGATGTCCACCTGGGAACTCGGGAGGAACGCTTCCACGCCGATGTTGACCAGAAGGCCGCCTTTGACCGCCGCCTTGACCTTGCCTTTGATGAGGCCGCCACCGTGGAAGACCTTGACGATCTTCTCCCAGTTCTGGCGATGCATCGCCTTTTCGCGGGAGAGGACGACCATGCCCTCGTCGTTTTCGAGGCGCTCCAGGAGCACTTCGACCTCATCACCGACCTCGAGTTGATCGGTGTCTTCGAATTCGTGGAGGCTGATGACGCCCTCCGACTTGTAGCCGATGTCCACGAGGACTTCGCGCGGACGCACTTCGAGAATGCGGCCTTTGATGATGGTCCCCTCTTTGTAATCGCGCAGGGACTTCGCGAGCAATTCCTGCATCGAAATCATAGGGGGGAGTGGGGATGGAACGAGACGAGGCTCATTAGGTTGGGGTTGGGTTGTTTGGTTGACCGCTTGTGCCGATGAAAAAGCGCGGGAAAATCGTTTCCCGCGCTTACAACAGGGTCAGGAGGTTACGCCGCTTTTTCCGGAGTGCAAGAACGGGGGGACGGTCTGCGGAACATCGAACGTTGAACGCGGAACATCGAACTTCGAAGGACAGAAGTTCGGTTCGCGCGTCCGCTCCCGTTTGCGGACCGATTAAGGGCCCTTCCAAGGCTTTCGCGAACCGATCACGCCCTCCGCTCTCCGCTCCGATTTCCGCGCTCGACCTTCGACCTTCGACCTTCGACGTTCGACGTTCGACGTTCAGCGTTCAGCGTTCGCTCCCGCGTTCCGGCTACGCCAGGCGAACGCGCACGATGTAGTGCAGGTACAGCGTGTGGCGGAGCGCGCCAAGCAGCAGCGCGTTGAGCAAACGGATGTTGCCGCCGGCGTCCACCTTCTTGAACACTTTCTCGATCCGCATCCCGTTCCGTGCAAAGAGGTCCTCGATCGTCTCCAGCGTAAAGAAACGGAGATGCGTGCGATCGAGGAGACCTTCGTCCGCGTAGAGCCACTTGCCGCGGATCATCCGGCGGAGATTCCGGTGGAATGCCACATTGGGAATGCTGGCTACGATGCAGCCGTCCGGTTTCAGAAGCGCCTTGAGCCGCGCCACCGCCGTCCAGGGGTCGGCAAGATGTTCAAGCACATCGGCGCAAATAACGGCATCGAACGAACCCGGAGCCCAAGGGAAGTGAACTTGCTCGAAATTTCCGATCTCCACGTCGTCCAGCCAGCGCCGGGCCTCCTCCCCGGCCTCGCCGTTCAGTTCCAGTCCGCTCACCTGCCCCACACCCTGGTCCTTCAGCCAGCGTCCCAGCGTGCCGCGGCCACAGCCCACGTCCAGCACACCGCGGCAGCCGTCCGGGATCGCCTCGATCACTTCCGCCCGCAGATGCCCGTAATAATCGCGTCGCGCAGTCCGCTCGTCCGCCGGCAGCCAATCAGGAAGACGAAATTGCATCGCGCCAGTAAAAGCGCTGGTTCACGGCTCGCGAGCGATTTTTCAGGGGCCGTTCCAAGGCTGTCGCGAACCCATCACACCCTCCGCTCTCCGGTTCGATTTCCGCGCCAGCCCTTCGAAGTTCGATGTTCAGCGTTCGAAGTTCGACGTTCGACTAGGGGGTCAGAACTTGAACTGCACGCCCAGCGTGAGCCCTGTATTCGCCACTTTATAGTCGAAGGTGTCCCGGTTCGAGAGGTTGAGTCCGAAGGAGCTTGAGGCGGTGACGGCAAACCACGGGCGTGGCTGGTAGCGCAGCGAAAGCGCCAGCGTCTGGTTCACGTCCGTCCGGCTTTGGAAATTGTAGTTGAAGACGCCCGCGCGGTAGAAAGCATCGAAGGTGAGCGTCCGCGTGAGGGCGACCCGCCCTCCGACGTAGATCGAGTACTCATCCCGCTGTGTCACCAGGGGCTCGTTCCAGTTGAAGCGGGCCGTCGCGCCGAAGTAGGCGAAAAACGCGCTGTTCACCGAAATCGTCTTCTGGGCTCCGAGCGTCACCGAATGCTGGCGGAAGAATTCGTCGTGCTGGGCGCCGTCGGTCAGGCGGTTGTAGTTGTAGCGCGCGGAGAATGCGATCCCCTTCGCAAAATACGTCAGGCCGGTGCCGGCGTTGAGGGTGTCGAAGTCAAAGGCCGGAAACCGGTCATACTTGAAGAATCCCTGCGAGACGGTCGTCTCGAAGAACAGGTTTTCGATGACTTTGCGCTGGTAGCTCAGCGCGAGTTGACCGAGGAAAAACGTGTCGCCCCTCGCTCCTTTGTCCGCGAGCGCGATGTTGCTCGTGTAGTTGATCGAAGTGTCGGCGGAGAAGAGCCACGGCGTGGACTTCTGCTGACGCTTCAGAATGACCTGCTCGCCGAGGTCGGGGTCGCCGGGGCTCTTTGGCGCGACCCCCGTGCTCAGTTCGCCGAGGCTGCGGGACTCGGGCGGTTGCTGCTGCTCCGGAGGCGGTCCGAGGACCTGGGATTGATCCACCTGCGGGATCTGTCCAAGGACTGGCAGCACTCCAGCGGCCAGGGCAACAACGAAGAGACAGGGGTACCGCACACAATCTTCGTATCGGCGCGGCGCAGTCCGGTCAAGGAAAAGGCTGGTAACGTTCATCCAGAAGTGGCGGGGCGGCCGCAATTAGGCTATTTCCACAGCATTCATCCGTCCGGCCGCCGCCGGCCTCGCTTCACCAAACCACCTACGATCGTCATGGCAGTCGCCCAGGCCGCACCTTCTCTCGCCGCGGCGAGATTGCCCGCCGCTCCGGCCGCCTCGCGGTGGATTCTGAGCCGCTGGCGTGATCTGGCGCTCTTCGTTGCGACGCCCGCCCTCCTGCTCCCTCTCTTCGCCCTCGCGCAGACCCGGTGGACGGCGCAAGACATCTACCTCTTCGTCGCGGCGTTCGGCGCGATGGGGCATCATTTGCCGGGGATGATCCGGGCCTATGGGGATCCATCGCTTTTCGAGCGCTTTCGGACCCGCTTCATTTTCGCCCCCATCGCGATTGTCGGCATCTGCGCCCTTTGCTCGGTCTGGGGCGTGAAGGCGATGGAGGTCGTTGCCTTCGTCTGGGGCATCTGGCATGGCATGATGCAAACCTACGGGTTCGCGCGCATCTATGACTCAAAGGCGTCGGGTGCGCTCGCCGCGCGGCGGGCGCGGGCGGACTTCCTTTTCTGCCTCACTTGGTTCGCGGCCGGGGTCGTGCTCTCGCCGATGCGGATGAGGACGTTCCTCGACCTGTTTTACGAGAGCGGCGGCCCCGCGTTCTCCGCGAACACCCTGGAGGCGGTTCGCATCGCGATGCTTGCCGCCGTGGGCCTCGTCACGCTCGTCTTCGCCTGGCAGCATGTCACGGATTGGCGCCGCGGCCGGGGCCTGAGCGGCATCAAGCTGCTGCTCCTCGCCACGAGCCTCGCCTTCTGGTGGTATTGCAACAATGGCGTCGCGAACATCCTCGTCGGGATCGCCCTCTTCGAAGTGTTTCATGACGTGCAGTACCTTTCGATCGTGTGGCTGTACAACCAGAACCGGGTGGAAAGGGATCCCGGGATCGGCGGTTTCCTTCGCTTCGTCTTCCGCCGCAGTGGCTCCCTCGTCGGCCTGTACGTTGGCCTCGTGTTCGCTTATGGCGCGATCGCGCTCCTCGCTGGTGGCGTCCCTTCGCCGCTGCTGAAACAGGTGCTGCTCGGAGTCGTCACCGCCTCGGCCATCCTCCACTTTTATTATGATGGGTTCATCTGGAAGGTGCGCGAGTCCTCGACGCGGCAGTCCCTGGGCATCGACCCGGGTGCGGGCGGCCCCGCGAACGCCCGGCCGCGGTTTCAACCCTGGCTGATCCACGGTAGCCGGTGGGCGCTCCTCGTCGTCCCGTTCGCCACTCTCTGCTTCATCCAGCTCACGGGGCGCGCCATGCCGCTGGACGCCCGACGCGCTGTTGTGGCCCAAACCCTCCCGAGCGACGCCCAAGCTCAGCTCAACTACGGGATGGTCCTCCATGAGCAGGGCCGCGTTGACGAAGCGGTGCCTTATTACGAGGCGGCCAAGGCGCTCAACCCCAACCTCTCGGATCTGGAATACTACCTTGGTTTGGCCGCCAGTGATCGCGGAGAGATTCCGGACGCCGCCGCTCACTACCGCCGGGCGATTGAACTCGACCCCAAATCTCCCTCCGCCCGGGCGAATTTGGGAGCAATCCTCGTCGAACAACGCAAGCCCCGCGAAGCTCGCGAACAATTCGAGCGCAGCATCGCGGCCAACCCTCAGCAAGCTTTTGCTCGCGCGAAGCTCGCCGATCTTTTGATCGACGAAGGTGAGTACGCCGAGGCGGTGCGGCAATACTCCGCGGCCCTCAATGTCCGGCCCCAGTTTCCCGAGGCAAGGGACGGACTGGCCCGGGCGCAGGCCTTCCTGCGGAAGTAACGGTCGCCTGAGCCCGGCGCGCCCCAGTTAGGCAGGCCCCTGGCTTCCCTGATCAACCAAGCCAGGGGCCGTCTTTCGTGGGTGCGGCGGATTGAATCGGCGCTTTGACCATCCTCCCGCCGTTTCGTTCACACATTTTTTGCGTTCTGCGAAAAATTTCCTAGACAGACCCCTGCAACCCCTGCTCTTTGTCGGTGAAATTGATTGAACGCTTTCCGCCCAAATGGGTCACGGCGCTCGATCATTTCTCACCTGAAACCAAAATCCAAGCCAAACCATGATTAAAAAGAATTCTGGCGCAAGGGGTTACAGTCGGGTCGCCAAGGCGACCGGCCGCACCCTCGCCACTCTTTCGGCCCTCTCACTGGCCGTCGGTGCCGCTCTCGCTCAAGACAGCGAGCCCACACGCGTCATCGTGACCGGTTCGTTCATCCCGACCGCCGAAACCGAGGGCCCCCTCCCGGTTACCGTCTACACCGCTTCGCAGCTGCAAAAGGCGGGCGCTCAGACCCCGGCAGAAGGACTCCGCCAGTTGCCCTCCTACATCGGAGCGACCGCGACGGAAAACGATTCCAACGCCGGTAACGGCTCCGCGTTCATCAATCTTCGGGGTCTCGGTTCCGGAAACACGCTGACGCTCATCAACGGCCGACGCACCTTCAACTTCGCTGACATTAATGCGATTGGCATCGGCTCGATCAACCGCACGGAAATCCTCAAGGATGGTGCGAGTGCCATTTACGGCTCTGACGCCGTCGCGGGCGTGGTGAATTTCATCCTCTTGAATGGCCCAGGAGCCGAACCCTTCAAGGGCGTTGAAATCGATCTCCTCTACGGGAACACCACGAACAAGGACGCCGGAGTGCGTCAGGGCTACATCAACGCCGGCTTTGTGTCCACCGACGGAAAGTTCAACCTCGTCTTCTCGGCGAATTACCTGAATCGCGAGGCGATCTACGCGCACGACCGTCGCCTGTCTGCCACGGCAGACGCTCGGAGCCTCGGCGGTATCAGTACGCTCAGCGGCTCGTACCCAGGGCGGTACACACTCGTGACTGGTAACACGTTCGGCTTCACGGGCGCAGCCAACACCCGCGTGCTTAACGATCCCACGCAGTTGATCGGGAATAATGTCGCGGCGACAACCCATACGTTCAACATCACTGCGGGCGACGGTTTCAACTTTCTCGCATTTGCACCGGCCGTGCCTGCGCAGGAGAAGTTCAACTACTACGGCGCCTTCAATTATAAGATCTTCGGTGACGGA
This sequence comes from Chthoniobacterales bacterium, assembly GCA_038322235.1. GTDB lineage: Bacteria > Verrucomicrobiota > Verrucomicrobiia > Chthoniobacterales > SZAS-18 > SZAS-18. Next base: position 103,194 of record JBBQFQ010000001.1, on the reverse strand, counting down.
CGCGCGATCCTCTACGGCGACGCAATTTACACCGAAACGCGTCAAGACAACGGATTGGCGCCCGCGCCGATTTCACAATTGAGCCGAGCAAACGTTGCGCAGGGCGGTCTGAACGGTGATCAGTCGATTGCATTGCAGCGCGCCGCGTATTACGGAAACCCATTCAATCCGTTCGGTAATCAGCTCTCGGCCTTCCGTTACCGGCTCGTGGCTGAGGCTAATAATCGCCGCACCGGGTATGACCAGAAATTCTACCGCTATGAGGGCGGATTGAAGGGTGACCTTTCCTTCAAGGGCAACTCCTTCATTTCCGCCTTGAATTACGATTTCGGTCTCCTGTATGAGCAGTATAAGCAGGTGACGACATCAGGCGGCGACGCAAACCTCTCGCTCCTCTTGGCGCAATATCTCGCGGTTCCCACGACTCCCGCCCAATCGGCGACCGTTGCTGGTATCCTGGGGCAGTTCGTCAGCGGCGGCCGCCTCACGCAGGCCATCGCCCTCAATGCCTCCAACGGCGGCACCTTCAATCCATTTCGTGGCCTGGGTGCACCGGCCGTTGGAACAGCTCCCATCTACGTCAACGGGGTCCAAACCGGAACCAGGACCTTCGATAACATTGCAGCCGTTCAGCGCGCCGCCTACATCGCGAACGCGATTGATTTCGGCACCTCCGAGCTGTATGACGCCAAGTTCGGCGGACTCCTGTTTCCGAATCTTCCTCAAGGTGGAATCGGCTTTAATCTCGGTGCCGAGTATCGGAAAGAAAACGCAAAGCACCGGGCGGATCCTACCCAGGGTGTCGACCCAATAACGGGTGCCGGCGACCCCCTCGGATTCAATACGGATGCGAACAGCAATTACAAGCGCACCACTTATTCGCTCTTCGGAGAGCTGGCGATCCCCGTGATCACCGCCGCCATGAAGGTGCCCTTCGTCAGGGGCTTGGACTTCCAAGCGGCGATTCGCTATGAGCATTTCGAGAACTCCGGCTTGGATCCGCGCATCGTCGATCCCATTACGGGAATTCCGAACGGTCCGAAGATCAAGGTTTCGGGAGACAACGGCTGGACCCCGCGTTTCACGATCCGCTGGCAGCTTGATGAGCAACTCACTTTCCGTGGATCCTACGGCAAGTCCTATATCCAGCCCTCCTTCGGCCAGTTGTTCCTGCCAGCGACGCAAAACTTCCCGGTGATCAATGATCCTCTCACCGGTCAGAACCAGCAAACACCGAACGGTGTCTATCAGTCCGGCAACCCCGCCCTCCGGCCGGAGAAGACGGATAGCTTCACCGCCGGTATGGTCTTTACTCCGAAGTTCTTCAAGGGCTTCACGCTCACGATCGACTACTACCAGACCAACACCCGCAATCTGGTGCTGAGTCCCGCAAACGCGGCTCAGGTGCTTGCAAGTCTCAACGCTGCGAGCGGTGGCACCTTCGCCGCGATTAACGCAGCCGACGCTCGCCGTGGGCTCGTTGGCGTCTTTCGTGACCCCGATAACCGCGCGCTCAATGGTCAGCCGAACATTGATCGGATCAATGCCGCCTACCTGAACTCCGGCAAGCGTTTGGTCGAAGGCGTGGACATCGTCGCTAATTATCAGCTGCCGACCGCCTTCGGTACCTTCGACTGGACCCTTGGATATAACCACTTCTTCCGCTGGAAGGCTTCGACGGGCACCCCTGGGTTGCCCGCCACGAACTTCAACGGTTCGAATCTCACCTCGATCCCGCTCGCTCCCGGTGCAATTCCCCGGAACAAGGGATATTTCCGGACGGATTGGACCTACGGCGGCTTCGAGTTGGTCGGGACGATTAACTACATCGATTCTTACCATAACGATGGAGCGTTCCTCACGACTGCAACGCCGGGCGTTCCGCCCGGTTTCATCACCAACGTCGTAACCGGCGGTACGGCCGCTCAGCCGACCTACTTCACCAACCGGAACTCCCGCGAATACATTACGCTGGATCTCCAAGCGAGCTACGAGTTCAAAAAGCCCGCTACTGCCGCTGCTACCTACGCCAAAGATGGCAAGGGTGTTCGCACCGAGGTCGCTCAGACCACGGGCGGCTCGTTCTTCCAGAAGCTGCTCTGGGGCACGAAGATCAAGGTTGGCGTGAATAACGTGTTCGACACGCCTCCGCCCTTCGATGCGGCTGCGTTTAACGATAACTACGACACCTCGACCTACACGATTCGTAATCGTTACTACTACATCGGCCTGAACAAGAAGTTCTAAGCGGATCTAGAGATGCATTCACTCAGCCGCCGGGGGAAACCCCGGCGGCTTTGTTTTTGCCCGGTCATAAGCTGCGAACCGAATCCGGACGTCCGAACTCGCGGTCGATATCTTCGTTTTAGCCAGCGGCGCGAGAAAGCATCGACAGCATCTAAGCGACGTCCTTCGGAGGGGGTCCCCAGCGAGCTTGTAGAACTTCCCAAAACGGCAAGGCCTCACCGGCCAGCGCCAGAGCGACCCGCCCCCAAATCGGTGCAACGGAATTGACACCCCTCGGAAAAAACACGAAGCTCCAGAGCCGCCGGGCGCAATGAACAGCGAGTCTACGATCCTGGTCGGTCTGTCGCCGGAAGCTGTTTGCATCCAAGTGCATGGCAAGGGCTCGTTCAAGGAGAGCGCCGCACTGAAGCAATTCGGTCGTGAAATGATTGAGAGCGGCCAGCGGACCTTTTTCGTCGACTTGAAGGACTGCGCGACGATGGACTCAACGTTCATGGGCACGCTCACCGGCCTTGCCCTCCGGCTTCGCGACGCTAACGGCGGCGTGATGCACGTCGTCAATCACAACGAACGAAATACGGACCTCATGACCGGTCTGGGTCTCGACCAGATCCTCACGCTGGATGGTCCGCGCGAGATGTTCCCGTGTCGGCCCGTCGCGGCTGGACCGGCACCCACGAAGCTGGAGATGGCTGAACACATGCTCCACGCGCACGAGGCCCTCTGCGCAGAGTCGGAATCGAACCGCTACCGCTTCAGTGATCTTCTCGAGTTTCTCCGCCACAAGGTGGGGAAGCCGGAGCCGATCGCGAAGCGTTGAGTAGCTGTCACGGATAGATCCCTTGCGTTCGCTGAAAAACCGGCGAGAACGGAGATAATGCCGGATGCTCGGGTAACGCGCCTCGCGACAATCCTCGGGTGGGCGGTAGTGGGAGTCGGCGCGTTCGTCTTGACGCAGGCCCTCTACCGGATCCCTGAGTTCCGCCCAGGCTATTGGATTCCCATTGCCGTCGCCATCGCGACCGGCGCGTATCTGCTTGCGGTTTTGCCGCGGATGAGACGACGCATCGGAGATTTGCGCGCGCAGCGGGACCATCTGCGGGTCGAGGAAAAGCGGGTTTTCGACTTCCTCCACGAACTCGGTGAGGCCTTCAGCGGCGACCTGCGGCCAGCCGAGCTCCACGCGCGAATTGTGGAGGGGGCCACGCGGATTCTCGAAACGCACGGAGGTGCGCTTTATCTGGTCGATCGGACCGGAGTCCTCCTCGCGCCCGTCTACATCAGCAAGGCGTGTCCGCCGCTGGTCGGTCTCCCCGCCCGAATTCGGGCTCAAGCGGAGGCAACGCCCCACGCGGTCGAAAGCTACGTCCGGCTGCATCACGTGGGAAGCGGCGATGGACCGGTCGGCTCAACTTGGGCCGACTCGAGCGCCCGCCTCCTGACGCGCGCGGACCAGGAGCCGCAACTCGCGGGGTCGCAGGGCACTCCCTGGCAGACCGATTCCGCCATGCTCGCTCCGCTAACGTATGCGGGAAACAGCCTCGGTGTTCTGGCCGTCGCGAACGGCCCGATGGGCGCCACGTTCAGCGAAGCGGACTTCATCGTCTTCAAAGCCATCGCCGAGCAGTCTGCGTTTGCGCTCTACACCGCGACCATGTTCGCCGAGGCCCACGAGAAACGTCGAATTGACACGGATCTGCAGGTCGCGCGGGAAATCCAACGGATCCTCCTTCCGAGCGGTTCGCCGGAGATCCCGGGCTACGAGATCAGCGGTCTCAACCTGCCGGCGCGGAGTGTCAGTGGCGACTACTTCGACTATCTCCGGATCAATGAATCCATGCTTGGCGTGGCGATTGCCGATGTCTCGGGAAAAGGCATCCCTGCCTCCCTGATCATGGCCATGTGCCGCAGCGCGCTCCGGAGCGCGGCGGGTGGACAGACCTCGCCCGCGGCAGCCCTCCGACTGGTGAATCGGCAATTGTTCGACGACATCAAGGAGGACATGTTTGTCAGCGCCGCCTACCTCCTCCTCGGTCCAGAGGATGGAACGGTGACAATCGCGCGCGCTGGGCACGATGCACCGCTCCTGTACACCGCGGCGGACGGACTTGTCGCCCCGATTAAACCCCCCGGAATGGCGCTCGGAATCGACAGCGGCGGAGTCTTCGACCGGGTGATCAAGGACGAAATGATGGTGCTTCGGCCGGGCGATTGCCTTGTGCTTTATACGGACGGTGTCACGGAAGCGCTCGATGCCAGCGGCACGGAATTCGGCATGGTAAACCTCATTCAAGGAATCCGCGAAAGCGCCCCCGCCGGGCCGGTCGCGGTACTCGAACGGCTGACAGACGATCTCCGGACCTTTGTTGGCGACCAGCCCCAACACGACGATATTACCCTCATTGCCATCTCCAAGAAATGACTATTCCTGAGGAAAAAAACCACCAGTCCACCGAACAGCCTGTCCTGACGGCGACCGAGATCGCGGCCCTTCGGGCGGCGAGCCTGGAAGCGGCTCCATCGGGGGAAACTCCGAAGACGATCGCGGCCCTGGAAGACGAACTCGCGCTGCTGAGAGATGCCACCCTGCGCTCGAGAGCGGATTTCGAGAACACCCGCAAACGCCTCCAGCGGGAAAAGGAAGACGCCATCAAATACGCCAACTCGACGCTGATTGAACGCCTCCTTCCGGTTTCTGACAGCTTCGAACTCGGTCTCGCAGAAGCCCGGAAGCACGAGAGCGCGGCGCCAATCGTGAACGGCTTCGACCTCGTCCAGAAGCAGCTTGCGGACTTCCTCAAGGAGAACGGCGTCGAAGCGGTTGAAGCCCTGGGCCAGCCGTTCGACCCGAACCTCCATCAAGCGCTTGGCAATCAACCCAGCTCGGAATACTCCGAGGGGACGGTGTCGCTGCAGTTGCGAAAGGGCTACAAGCTTCGCGACCGGCTGCTGCGGCCTGCCATGGTATTCGTTTCGAGCGGGCTTCCGGAAGAGGCCTGAGGAGCCCCGCGACCGCGGGGCGGGCAGATCGTCTCTGCAAGCACCTGAACCTGTGCCGGAGGAGCGACTCTATTTCCCCCGCAGCGCCTTTCGCAACGGCTCCCCTGTCCGGATCGCGTTGAGTGCCGCCTCCGCCTCCGCCTGGACCGACGCCCGGCTAGTTTCATCGCTGACCGCCTTGCGCCGCGCCAGGATCGGACCAGCCAACCGCCAGTCGTCCAGATACGGCCGCGCGAGCGGCTGAAGATCGCGGATCCAGCCATAATCAGAGCCGATCTTCGCCTCGGAGAATGCCTCCAGCAGCTGGGACGCGGCGGCAAACTCACCCGCCTGCCAGTCCTTCAGACCGAAGAGCAGGAGAGCCATTGCCTCGGGACCGGCGGGATCGTATTGCTTCACTACACTCGCGGCCACCGGACGGCGGTCGGCCAGATTCCGCGCGACCTCCGGGAAGAGGTTCGCCAGCTTCCGCTTCCTCGGATCGTCGCTGAAGAGCCTCTCCCGCTGAAGCGGGGCAAACCAGTCGCTGGCTCCGTCGAGATCGCGCTCGAGCAGCAGCGCCAGGCCGGTGTGCAGCTTGATCCAATCGGCGAGCGGTCGTGACACGCCAGGCTGCGCTGCCAGCTTCTGCAAGGCACCGAGCGCGGACGCCGTCTGCCCTTCTACGAGCAAACGGCGCGCTTCCGCCAAAGCCGCTGCGGCCGCGTCATCCGAACCACCGGCCGTCGCGAGCGCCTGGGGATCGGTGGTCCGGTCCGGCCGGACAATTCGGTCGCGAAAAACGAACGCCAGCGCCGCCCCGACGAGGACCAGCACGATGAGCGCGACCGCCACCCAACCCGTGGTCGTCTGCGTCCCCTTGCTTTCCATTGCAGCCCGCTCGCGGGCAGCGCGGGGTCGGCTGGAACGTTCGCGCCACTGGTCCAGCGCGTAACGAAGATGAGCGATGCACTCGTCGTAGTCCTGGTACCGGTTCTCCGGCTCCCGTTCGAGCATCCTATTCACCACGTAGGCGGTTTCGCTGGAGACATCTGGCGCGAACGCTTGCAGGCTCACGGCGCGGCTCTTCAGGTGCTTCAAGGCGACGAGGCTGGCATTTTGCGCCTCGAAGGGCGGCCGCCCGGCGATGGCGTGGAAGAGCGTTCCACCCAAGCTGTAGATGTCGCTGCGAAAATCCTCCGGACGCTTGTCGAGCTTCTCGGGCGCGATGTAATAGGGCGTCCCCCAGATCTCGTCGCCGCCGTCCCCGGACCCGATCGTTTTGGCCAGGCCGAAATCGGTGATCTTCGCGGTGTGCGCGTCGGCAAAAAGTATATTCCCAGGTTTCACATCGCTGTGGATAAGACCGGCCTCGTAGGCCGCCTTCAGGCCTTCCGCGATCTGCACCCCAACCCCGAGAACCTGCGGTTCCGCGACCCGGCCCTGCAACTGCATCAACTCATCGAGGCTGCCTCCTCCGACGAGTTCCATGGCGAGGAAATACTGCCCGGCCTCCCGGCCAAAGGAAAACACGCGCACGACGTGCGGGTGGTTCACTGACGCGGTGATCCGCGCCTCCCTTTCGAACTTTTCGACGAAGGCGGGGTCGCTTGAGACATCCGCGCGCAAGAGCTTCAACGCGACCGGTCGGTTCAGGTTGTCATCGAGGGCCCGGAACACCGATCCCATCCCGCCCTCGCCGAGCTTTTCGAGCGGACGGAAATGGTCGTAATTTCGTTCAATCCGGAAGGCTACGGAACACACCGGACACTCCATCTCCGTCAGCGGCTCCAGACCCGTCACATCCAAAACGGTCGCACACGCGGGGCAGGACTGGATCGCGGGCTGTTCAGTCATGTTTTCAAGTTCGCCCCAGCTCGCGCCGGGACCGCCGCAACGTGACGAAAGAACCGCCGAGCCGAAACCGAAAAATTCCAAGCTCGCGCCCATTCGCGTTTCGAGATTCGGCCCCGCAGTGCTTTGCTGTTCCATGGAGCATCACGAGGTCTTCGTCCCTGGCGACGCCACGGGGCGCCGTCTGGACCTCGTTCTGGCGGAATTGCTCCCTCATCTCACACGTTCCCGCCTGCAGAGCCTCACCAAGTCCGGCCACGTACTGGTGAACGGCGCGAAGCCTGCGAAACCAGGAGTCAGTTTGCGGGGAGGCGAGCACATCGTGATCCAGGTGGTCGCCCTGACGCCGCTGAGCGCCGCTGCCGAAGATCTGCCGCTCGACCTCGTGCACGAGGACGCCGATCTGCTCGTCCTCAACAAGCCTCCGGGGATCGTCACGCATCCTGCACCGGGTCACCCCAATGGCACACTGGTCAACGCGTTGGTCCACCACTGCACCACGCTCTCGGCCGGGAGCGGAGAGGCGCGTCCGGGGATCGTGCATCGCCTCGACAAGGATACAAGCGGACTCCTGATCGTGGCAAAAACCGACGCGGCGCATCAGGCCCTCGCCGCACAGTTCGCCGATCGGTCCACGGACAAGCGCTACCTTGCGCTCGTTCGGGGGTGGCCCCGCGACGCACACGGGCGGATCAACGCACCCATCGGCAGGCACCCGGTCGAGCGCAAACGCATGGCGGTCGTCTCCCCGCTGCAGGGCCGCGACGCGCTGACGACTTATCGAGTCATCCGACCTCTCGGACCAGACGGGGTGGGCGCGAACATCGCTCTCGTCGCCTGCCGACTTCACACCGGTCGCACCCACCAGATTCGCGTCCATTTGCGACACCTCGGCCACCCGATCGTGGGAGATCCGACGTACGGGGGGCCAGTCCGGGGGATCACGCCTGAGCCAGCTCGTCAGATGCTGCACGCCTGGTCGCTCGAGATCATGCATCCGCGAACGGGTCGGCGGGTACGCTATCTCGCTCCGCCGCCTCCAGACTTCACAGTTTATTTGCCCGCTGGAATCGACCTCGCGCCGGGGTTGGGTCCGTTGTAAATCACGGCCTCGCATGAGCCAGTTCACCCAAGCCCTCGATCTCGTGGAGCGTCGCCTCGCGGCTGCCCGGCGGAACCGGCGTCCCTGGCGCGCAGAAATCCTTCGGCTGGCCGGGCTGCGCGCCGCGAGGCCGGCCGGACGCGACGCCGCTGCGGTGAGCGAACCATCGCTGATTGTCGCGGAGACGCATTTCCCGACCCAACTACCGACCCCCGTGGTCGTGGTGGCCCGGCTCCTGACGGACCCCGCGCGTTCAAGGCCCGAGCGCCTGGCGCAGCTCGCCTCGATCACCGCGGTTTGTCAAAAATGCCCTCACCTCGCGTCAAGCCGGACCAAAGTTGTTTTCGGGGTTGGTAATCCTGACGCGGAGTTGATGTTTGTCGGGGAGGCGCCAGGCGCTGATGAAGATGCCTCCGGCGAGCCGTTCGTCGGCCGGGCCGGGCAACTCCTGACGAAAATCATCGAGGTAATGGGGTACCAGCGGGGTGACGTGTACATCTCCAACATCCTGAAGTGCCGCCCCGATACGCCCGGCCAGACGAGCGGCAACCGCCCACCGCGCCCGGAGGAGATGAGCACTTGCCTGCCGTATCTGGTCGAACAGATCGACATCATCCGCCCGAAAGTCATCGTCGGCCTCGGGAGCACCGCCGCCCGAGGTCTTTTGGGGGTGGGAGGAACGATGGGAGCAATTCGTGGCAAGTGGCACGATTTTCGCGGTACACCGGTGATGATGACCTACCACCCGTCGTTCCTCCTCCGACCCACGGGAGCGGCTCACAAGCGTACGACTTGGGAGGACATGCTCCTCGTGAAAGAGCGCATGGGCCAGGAAATTTCCGCCCGTGAACGACGCTATTTCCTTTCCAAGCCTGTCGGGGAGGACGAATAACATCTTGTCCAGACGCGCATGAGTGACACGTCGAGCCAGCCGAAGTCGATGTTCTCGCGCACGCCGCGGGAGGAAAAGCCGTCGTTTTTTCGCCGCTTTGCCCAACCGTCCGGGCAGCCCCAGCCGCAGCAGCAAAATGCGCTTCGGGGTGAAGCGGCGGTCCCAAAGCCTGGGGAACCCCGTCGCCCACCGATCACGACGGGGCCGAAGAATTCGATCAACGCGCGGATCGCGGCGGCGGAGTTTGCCAGTCGCACGGGAAACGGCCGGGTGATTTCCCTCCGGGAAATGTATTCGCCGCCTCCCGGCGACGAGGAGTGGCTGAAAAAGAAGGCCGAAGAGGAAGCGATCAAGGCCGTGCTCTTCGCCCCGGCGACGGAGCCGGTTGCGTCTCCGATTAAACGTTATTCGGACGAGATTCTGGCGCGGCGCCGGGAAATCGAAACGGCGATTCTCCGCACCCCGGTGGAAAGCGTGCAGTACGAAAACGAAATCGTCTGCCGCCTCTGTGAATTATTGCGGGCGGAGCATGCCTGCCTCTGGCTGATGCCGCAGGAGATGAGCGCGACATGGGACTGGGGCGTGAACGCGATCGTCGCGGAAGCGGCGGCCGAAGGCTACCCCGTTCCGCCCTTCACTAATGCGGCACCGTCACCCGAGTGGGCGGGCGAACATCTCGAACCACTGCTCGGATCGCAACGGGCGACCATTTTTCACAGCCCGCCCGCGGAAGGGGCGACAGCGGTGCATTATCTCGCGATCGCGCTGGCTGGCCATGCCGGTTTCGCGTGGGTGCTCCTCTTCGGGCGGAGGGGACCCGCCTGGGCGGATCCGGATGCGACCACCCTCGATGACGCCGCCTCGCTTCTTGCGCTCGCGCTCGAGTCGCACCTGCTGGCAAAGCAATCGGCCGAGCGCGGGACCTACCTGAACAATCTCCTCAACTCGTCGGACATCGGGGTTATGGTCATCGAACAGGCGACGGCCGACCGGACGGTGATTACGATGGTCAATCAACGTTTTCGCGAGCTCTTCAATCTGCAAAAAGCCCGAGTCGCTGGCGGAACCCATCAGGAATTTATTGAGATGGTCCGGGCCCTCCTGCCGGATGCGGACCAACAGCTCGCGATCATCGACGGATTGCTGGCGGACCCCGGCGCGGAGCACATCGACGAGATGGTCCTGGCCGGTGCGGGAGGCGCGGGAACGCGCATTCTCTACCGCTACTCGGCGCCCGCGCGCGATGGCAGTGGTCACATCTTCGGCCGGATGTTCTTTTTTCGCGACATCACTTACGACAAGGAGATGGAGCGGCAGATCATCCATTCGCAAAAGATGGATTCGATTGGGACGCTCGCCGGCGGCGTCGCTCACGACTTCAACAACCTGCTGACGACCATTCTCGGCTACGTCGAACTTTTGAAGCGTGGGGCCAAGACGGAGGATCCGAACTACCAGCGATTCCTGCAGATCGAGCGCAGCGCCAACCGCGCGGCTGAGCTCACCGGTCAATTGCTCGCATTTTCGCGGCGCAGTCCGACGATCATGCGGAGATTCGACCTCAATAAGCTGATCGAGGAAACGCATTCCATGCTTCGCTCGACCGTCCCGGCAACGATTGAGATGCGGGTCCAGGCAGACGCGGAGATTCCGCTCGTGGAAGCCGACGAGACGCAGATTCAACAGGTCATCATCAACCTCGTCATCAATGCGCGCGATGCGTTGGGCGGGCGGAAGGGCGGGGTCATCACGCTCTCGACCCGGCGTGATGTCGACGAGCAGGCGACAGGCGAAAACGTCGGTCGCGAATATGCCGTGCTCGATGTGGAGGATAACGGGGTGGGAATCCCGAAGGAATCGCTGCATCGCGTCTTTGAGCCATTTTTCACCACGAAGGACGTGGGCAAGGGGACCGGTTTGGGGCTCGCGATGGTCTACGGCATCATCCGCAAGCACAATGGCTTCATCGAGGTGAACAGCGCAGAGAACGTGGGCACGAAATTCTCCGTCTTCCTCCCGGAGTCCGATACACCCGCGCCGCTCGAACCGGAACCCGCGCCCGTGTATCCCTCCCAGCGCCGCCCGGTGACGATCATGGTCGTCGATGACGAACCCGACCTCAGGGAGTTCTGTGCGGCGGCCCTCTCCGACATCGCAGAAAATGTCCTGACGGCGGCGGACGGCCTCGAGGCGCTGGATGCATTCCAGCGGGTCAACTATCAAGTTGATCTCGTCGTCCTCGATCTCACGATGCCGAAAATGGCGGGGCCTGAGTGCGCCTTGATCATGCGCTCGATGAAGCCCGATCTGAAGATCCTCGTCTCCAGTGGCTACGGCCCGGACGTCACGGCCGATCCTCAATTGCAGGGGCATGTGGCCGGCTACCTGCCAAAGCCTTACGATTTGAACCAGCTGATGGCCAAGGTCGAAGAAGTCCTCCACCGGGATGCGCCGGTTGGCTAAGCCGGAATCTGACTCTTGGTCCGACAGACGTGATCTGGTGGATGCGCCGTTGGGATTTTTTGGGGCTGGCAAGGCGCGAGCGAAGGGGAATATCCTCTGCGATGTCCACTCAGCAGCCGGCCGCAGGGGACCGGAGCGAAGCGGAGATCGCATCGAAAACAATCCTCTCCATCCGAGGCAAACAGCCGCTCGAACTTGTCTTCGTCTTGAAAGCGGCAACCAACGCCGGCCGCCGCGAAAAGGTCTGCGGCCTTCCAGGCGAACTGGGAAATGGCCCGGCGCCTGTGGTGGTTGCCGCTCTCGGGTGAAAGGAAGTTTGAGCGGCTCTGTCGCTTCGCCCCAGTGTCGGTCACTGGGTGGGCACTTCGGCTGCGTTCCCGCGCACCGCTCAGCTCGTCAGCAACTTCTTCAACGCAGCAATGAAGGCAGCTGGGCCTCCTTCCATGTAGCCGAGTTCACCCACTTTTTTGCCGTTTCCGTCGAGCACGACGATGGTCGGATAGCCCTCAACCTTGAATTTTTGCGCGAGCGCCTCGTTGCGCGCTCGCTCCGCGGCGGGTTGAGGTTTACGGCGCGGGAAATCGAGCTCCACGAGGACAAGGTTTTCTTTCGCGAAGGCTTGGAACTCTGGCTGGGAAAAGACTTCTTTATTGAGTCGGATGCACCAGCCGCACCAGTCCGAGCCGGTGAAGTCGAGGAGGACAAGTTTCTTCGTGCCCTTGGCAGTTGCCAGAGCCTGCTCGGGGTCGGTCAACCACCCATCGGCGGCGCGCATGCTCCCGGTGATCGCGAAAAGGCTGAGCAGGGTGAGAGTCAGGAGTTTCTTCATGGTGGTATGAGGTTCGAAAGTGAATCTGCTTCCATCGTTCAATCAAACATTGATCGTTGATCAGGCCGGACTTGCCGCGGACGCCAGCGCGGCTGATTTTAGATCCCCATGTCTGCCTGCTGTGCCACGCCACCCGATCTGAACGATCCAAGGCAATCGGACGTGGATGTGGCGGCGGAGGACCTGCGGCTGGCGGGAGAGTGGTTTCGCATCGGCCTGGCTGCGATCATCGCGATGCTGGGGATGACGTTTGGCCTCGCGGTAAACATCTCGCCGCCGGGGATGGAGGCACGGCCTTGGATTCATGGGATCCTCGCTGCGTCGGCCGTCATCGTGTTCGTCCTTGTGGGCGGGCCACTTCTCCGCCGCGCTTGGGCGGAAGCGCGCGCAAGCCGGATCGCGGTCGAGCAGCTGTTCCTCGTCGGGATCGCCGGAGCGTTTGGTGCGTCGGTGCATTGTTCCCTAACCTGCCACGGGAGCATTTACTACGAGATCGTGGCGGTCCTCCTCGCGATTTACAACCTCGGCCGCATCATCGGTGATCGCCGGCGGGAGTTGGTGCGCCGGGCCGCGGACGCCTTGCGCGAACAGTTCGATTTCTGTACCCGCCTGAATCGATCCGGCGGGGAGGAGCGAGTCCACGTGCGCGAGATTGAGCCCGGGGATCGGGTGAGCGTCCGTCCGGGGGAGGGAATCCCAGTTGATGGGCGCGTGATCAGCGGGACCGGATTCGTCCGCGAAGCGTCACTGACGGGCGAGCCCTTCCCCGTCGTGAAGCGGCCGGGGGATGCGGTGCTCGCCGGCGGCCACGTCCTCGATCAAGCGCTTGTAATCGATGCGACAGCAGCTGGATTGAGCCGCCAACTTGACCGGGTGCTGGACGCCGTTCGAGCCGCACAGGAGAATCCCTCAACCATCCAAAGAGAGGCCGATCGCATGGTCTTGTGGTTCCTGCCCGCGGTTCTCGTGCTCTCGCTCGCGACCGGGGTGGCGTGGACATTTTCAGCCGGATGGATCACCGGTGTTTTCAATGGCCTGGCCGTCCTGCTGGTCGCCTGTCCTTGCGCGCTCGGTCTCGCCACCCCCATCGGCCTTTGGGGGGCGCTGGGGCAACTCGCAGAACGCGGGATTCTCGCCTCCTCGGGCGAACTGATCGAACGGCTTGCCCGCGTCGACACGGTGGTTTTCGACAAGACTGGCACTCTCTCAGACGATGAGATGACGCTCGTCGATTTTGTTTCCGCCGAGTCTGCGGGTGGGGCGAAACGGGTGGTGCTTCAGGAATGGATCGGGCGAATCGAAAGCGCGTCCAATCACCCCGTGGCGAGAGCATTCCGAGCGTGGCACCCAGTCTGCGCTGCGGCTTTGGGAAGCGACGTACGCGCCCTCGCCGGCGTTGGGGTCGAGGCCGATCTCACGGACGATGCCGGACAGTCGCACCGCGTGGCGATCGGGAACCGAAACGTGCTCTCGCCGGTGGACGAGGGCGAGGAACTGGTTTCCCAACTTGCGCCGGGTGTACTCGAACATGCGCCGCTTCTTCTCTTCGTCACTGTCGATGGCCGCCTCGCGGCGGTCGCCGCATTGCGGGAGCGCCTGCGCGATACGGCCGTCTCGGCGGTGCAGCAGCTTACCGACGCCGGCTTGGCCTGCCACATTATGACGGGCGACCGCGCCGAGCATGCAGCCGGGCTGGGCTTGACCTCGCTTGCTTCGGATCGCGTTCACGCGGCGATGTCGCCGCTCGAAAAGTCGGAATTGGTCGGGCGAATGCAGCGGGAAGGAAGACGAGTCCTCTTTGTCGGAGATGGTCTCAATGATTCCGCGGCGCTCGCTGGCGCCCATGCCGGTCTCGCCCTCGCGTCCGGAGCAAGCCTGAGTCGCGAGACCGCAGCTGGTCAGCTTTTCGGTGGCGATCTCACGGCAGTGCCCGATGCGATCGCGATCTGCCGCGCCACGATGCGGGCGGTCCGCCAAAACCTCCTTTTCGCCGCTGGTTATAACCTCATTGGGATCGCGCTCGCGGCCGCTGGTCTGCTTCATCCGATCGCGGCGGCCATGTTGATGGTCGCCTCAAGCCTGACCGTCACCGGTCGCGCTTTCGTGGCGACCCATCGCCGGACCCGGCTCAAGGACTCGCCCGCCGCGCCCGCTCGCGGCTGGAGCGAGATCACATCGTTTCTCTCGGATCGCCGGGCGACGGCAGCCGGGCTGGCCTGTGCGACGCTCGGTCCCGTTCTCGCCTTTCACGGGGCGCTCAGCGGGCAGGCGGCGCTCGCGCTCATTGTTTGCTTGGTGGTGGTAGGTGTGGCTCTCGCACGCTGGCTCGCCTCGCCGCCCGCGGCTGGCCTGTTTGTCCCGATCGACCGTTTTGCGGAGTCCTATCGCTGGCGCGGCGTGGCAGAAATGTTTGCCTTTGGAAATCTCGCGATGCTGATCGGGTGGTGGGCGGATGCGGGCTTCGGTCCCATCATCCGGGACGGTGTTTGTCTCTGCGGGTGTCCGAAATCCAGCATGGGGTCCGGCCTCCTTCATCTCTTTACGTGGATGAACCTGGGAATGCTGCTCGGTTCGCTCCCAATGTGGCCCCGGCGGGCGGACGCTAATGCGCTGGGTCACTTCGGGGTCATGCTGCTCGGGATGTTTGCGGGAATGGTTGCGGCGGAGTGGGTGATGGCACGCTTCGTTCCCCTCGATCCGCAACGACACTTTTTTCTCACGGCCGCGGCGATCGCAATCGCCATGGGGCTGGGCATGCTCCTTGCGTGTGAAGCGTGGCGCCGGTTCGCCGCGCCGCGACTTCCATCGCCTTCCGTGCCCGAGGCGCCTGAACCTCGCCCGGCGGGGGCATGAATCCACCCGCCAGCGGGTTACCACAGCGGCTTTGGATCTGGCGGGTATCCGTTCCTTGCGCCCCTCCAAATCTTGAATAGGGTCCACCTTCCGGGATGCCCTGTGGTGTAACGGTAACACAGCTGACTTTGGACCAGCTTTTCAAGGTTCGAATCCTTGCGGGGCAGCCATCAAACCACAAATCCACTCTGGCAGCGAACAGGCTGTCGCTCGCCAACGCGGGCCGCGTCACATCCCGGGTGACAAGGTCCACCAAGCCATCATGCCCACCGCAACTGCCACCACACCCAAACCCGCCGCCAACCCGCCGAAGCATAACATTTCGGGGGCGCAGCTCCATGACAAGGACACCGGCAGCGCCGACGTCCAAGTCACGATCATCACGCAGCGCATTGCGCATCTGACCGAACATCTCAAGAGCCACGTGAAGGATCATTCTTCACGTCGGGGTCTTTTGATGCTCGTCGCGCGCCGCCGCAGCCTGCTGGACTATCTCCAGCGCACGGCCAACGAACGCTACAAGGCGCTCCTCGCAAAGCTCGGACTGCGTAAATAATTCAGGTTTTCCCGCGACGGGGCGGCTCACCGAAAGCTGAGCCGCCCCGTTCGTTTTTCCGGCGAAATCCGGGAGAGAAACGATCCCCAAAACCAAAAACCAAAAGACCAAACCCCTCGAACGCCCGACTTCGCTTCGATTCGCGTCGGCTGACCACTCCAAATTTCATCGGTAGGTTTCAGCGTTTGCCTTGTCCCGCTCAGGCGGCGAAAGGTTGAAACCTAAAGATGGATTTAGGCGGTCAGTCTGATTCGGGCGGGCGGGACGGCGCTCCCTCCCTGTATGATCCATAATGTCAGCGCCCATGTCGGCGCCACCCCCATCGTCATCGAAACTGGCAAGCTCGCGAAGCTGGCCGATGGTGCAGTTACCGTTCGCTGCGGCGATACGATCCTCTTCGTCAGCGCCGTCTCGGCCACTTCCATCAAAGAAGGCCAGGATTGGTTCCCGCTCTCCGTCGACTACCGCGAAAAGGCGGCGGCGGTCGGCAAATTCCCCGGCGGATTTTTCCGCCGCGAAGGTCGTCCGAGCGAGAAGGAGATTCTCACCTGCCGCATGACGGATCGTCCGCTTCGTCCGCTCTTTCCCAAGGGCTACCTCTACGACACGCAGATCATCGCGGTCATGATGAGTGCAGACGGTGAAAACGATCCCGACATGCTCTGCATTAACGGCGCCTCCGCGGCGCTCTGTATCTCCGACATCCCCTTCGCTGGCCCGGTGGCCGCTGTCCGCGTCGGTCGCGTCAACGGCGAATTCATCGCAAATCCGACCCACAGCCAGCGCGCCTACAGCGATCTGGAACTCGTCTACGTCGGTAACGAGAAGGAAGTCGTGATGATCGAAGGCGAAGCCCTCGAAATGCCGGAGGATGACTTTATCGCCGCGCTCAAATTTGCGCAGGACGCGATCCAGCCGCTGATCGTCGCGCAGAAGGAACTCGCCGCGAAAGTGAATCCGACAAAGCGGACGGTAAAGCTTTTCCAGGTTCCTGACGAGTTGATGGAAGTCGCCTACGAAATCGCCGGCGAGCGGATCGAAGCGGCAATTTACACGCACAGCAAGACCGCCCGGGCGAAGGCCGTGGGCGCGCTAAAAGACGAAGTCTCCGCGGCGATCCTCGCAAAATTCCCGACCGCCGGGAAATTCGAAATCTCCCAAGCGTTCGATTACCTTCAGAAGAAGGCTTTCCGCAAGAGCATCCTCGACAAGCAGAAGCGCGCGGACGGGCGCGGCTATTTCGATCTCCGCCCCATCAGCGGCGAGGTGGGTCTCCTTCCCCGATCACACGGCAGCGCGCTTTTCACCCGTGGTGAAACGCAGGCAGTCGCGTTGGCAACGCTCGGCACGCTGAAGGAGCGCCAGGAACTAGATGGCTACACCGGCGGTGAAACGGAAAAACGCTTCATCCTGCACTACAACTTCCCGCCGTTCTCGGTCGGTGAGACGGGTCGTACCGGCTCGCCGGGTCGCCGCGAAATTGGTCATGGTGCACTCGCGGAACGCAGCCTTCTGGCTGTCATCCCGAACGAAGCGGAGTTTCCCTACGCCCTCCGCGTGAGCAGCGAAATCATGGAGTCTAATGGCTCCAGTTCGATGGCGAGCGTGTGCTCCGGCTGTCTCGCGCTCATGGACGCCGGCGTCCCGATCAAGTCGCCCGTCGCAGGCATCTCCGTGGGTCTCGTCACCGAGTTCGACGAAGCCGGGAACCTCGCCCGTCACACTACGCTGACCGACATCATCGGCAGCGAGGATCACTTCGGGGACATGGACTTCAAGCTTTGCGGAACGCACCAGGGGGTGACCGGGTTCCAGCTCGATCTCAAGCTCACGGGCGTGAGCCTCGAACTGATGGCGAAATCGATTCATCAGGCGCGCGAAGCGCGGATGAAGATCCTCGACATCATGAACGGCATTCTGGCCTCGCCGCGCACGGAGCTCTCGCCCTACGCGCCGCGCATCGAGACGATCAAGATCAGCCAGGACAAGATCGGCCTCATCATTGGGCCCGGCGGCAAGACCATCAAGGGGATCGTGGCTGAAACCGGCGCCGAGATTAACATCGAGGACGATGGGTCGATCAACATCTACTCGAACAGTGCCGAGGCGATGCAGCGCGCGAAGGAAATCATCCTCGGGATGACCAAGGAACTCACGGTGGGCGACATGTACCACGCCCGCGTCGTCAGCATTAAGGAATTCGGCGCCTTCGTCGAATGCCTCCCCGGAAAGGAAGGACTGGTCCATATCAGCGAACTGGCCGATTTCCGCGTGAAGCGGACCGAGGACGTGGTCCGCGTGGGCGACATGATCTGGGTCAAGTGCGTGGGTGTGGAGGCCAACGGCAAAGTCCGTCTGAGCCGCAAGGCCGCGATGAAGGAGCGCGACGACGCCGCCAAGGGGGACGCGCCGACCGAGCCAACGCCGGCCGCGGTGTAAGTTCCGCCACCGCACCGATTCGATCGATTTGAGGGCGCGCTCCGAAAAGGGCGCGCCCTTTTTTCCGTGGCGGATCGTGCTACGGGAGACAACCTCCGGGCCGCTTCTTCCTGCTGCGCATTCCCATGAGATTCCGTCGCCTCCTCTTTTTCGTCACCGTCCTCTTCGCCTGGGTCGCCCCCGTCGGGCTTCGCGCGGCGGACGTCGCAGGCGAGCAGATCTTCCCCATCGCTCTGGATGCCTACGGGGACGCCACGGTTTCGCCCGCGCTGGACAAGATCCTTGGTCGCGCCCGCCAGGATCCACTCAATGTGGTCGCCTCCCTGATCTTTCTGCTGGCGATCATCCACACCTTTCTTGCGTCGCGTTTCATGGCGATCGCGCATCGCTACGAGCATTTGCTCGATGGGCTTCTCGCCCGGACAGAGGACGGGATCGACCCGGAGACGGCCGCGCGCTATGACCGGCTTCGCTTTCGCGCGCAGTTTTTTCACTTCATGGGGGAGGTTGAGGCCGTCTTTGGGATCTGGCTCGTTCCCCTCCTGCTGGCGCTCGCCGGAGTGAAGGGGTGGGCGGCGATGATCGCCTACGTCAGTCACACGAGTTTCGCGGAGCCGATCTTCGTCGTGATCATCATGGCCATCGCTGCGTCGCGCCCGATCCTTCGCCTCACCGAGATTTTCCTCGGCTGGTTTGCCGCGCTGGGTCGCGGAACCCCGGCAGCGTGGTGGCTCACGATTCTTACCGTTGGACCTCTGCTCGGCTCGTTCATCACGGAGCCGGCTGCGATGACGATCTGCGCACTGCTGCTGCGCGACCGATTTTACGACCTGAAGCCGGGCCCCACACTGCGTTACGCCACGCTGGGGCTTTTATTCGTAAATATCTCGATCGGCGGGACCCTGACGCATTTCGCGGCGCCGCCCGTCGTGATGGTGGCAGCGAAATGGGGTTGGGGGTGGACCGAGATGACTAGGCTGTTCGGCTGGAAGGCGGCCGTCGCCATCCTGACTTCGAACGCGGCGTATTTCACGTGGTTCCGGCGCGAGCTCGCCGCCCTTTCCGCCGCGGGACCGTCCTTCTTCCCGGCACCTGAACGGATTCCGTTGGGGATCACAATCGCGCATTTACTGTTCATCAGCTGGACGGTCGCGACCGCGCACTACTCCGCCCTCGTCGTGCTGGGCTTCCTCTTCTTCCTCGCTTTCAGCGAGGCCACCGAGCGGCATCAATCACCGCTCCAACTGCGCACTCCGGTTTTGGTGGGCTTTTTCCTCGCGGCCCTCGTCCTGCATGGGAACAGCCAAGGTTGGTGGATCGGGCCGGTACTCAACGGTCTGACGCGGTGGCCGCTGATGTTCGGAGCCACGGCGTTGACTGCCGTTAACGACAATGCGGCGATCACCTACCTCGCGTCGCTGGTGCCGGGTTTCTCCGCTGAACTGAAGCATGCCGTCATGGCGGGAGCCGTGACGGGAGGAGGGCTCACGGTCATCGCGAATGCGCCGAACCCCGCCGGGCAGTCGATCCTCTCCGGTTCGTTCGGCGAGGACGGTATCTCGCCGCTGAAACTGCTCCTGGCTGCACTCATCCCGACGCTCATCGCGGGTGCCGCGCTAATGTTGCTGCCGTAACGGCTGGCGCGATCAGCGCGCGAGGGCCTCCCCGATCACTTTTTCCGCCGTCACCCCCTCCGCTTCACCTTCGAAATTCAGGATGAGGCGATGACGAAGCGCGGCGAGCGCGGCGCGGTCGACATCAGCCTTCGCGACGTGATAGCGGCCATCGAGCAGGGCGTAGATTTTGCCGGCCAGGATGAGCGCCTGCACGCCCCGCGGACTGGCACCGTAGCGGACGAACCTTTTCGCAAGCGGCACCCCTTGATCACTCTCGGGGTGCGTGGCCAGGACCAGTTGCACCGCCCGATCTTGAACATCCCGGGAGAGTGGCACCTCGCGCACGAGGTCGCGGAGGGGCGCCAGATCATCGGCGCTCATGACCCGTTCGATCTGCGGCGCCGTGGCAGTCGTGGTCCGGTCGACAATCTGGTGCAGCTCGTCGGCGCTCGGATAACCCACCTTCAGCTTAAAGAAGAAGCGGTCGAGTTGCGCCTCCGGCAGCGGATACGTTCCTTCCATCTCGAGCGGGTTCTGCGTCGCGAGAACAAGGAAGGGACGTTTCATCGGGCGCGTCTCCCCTCCGGCTGTGACCTGATGTTCCTGCATCGCCTCGAGCAGCGCGCTCTGCGTCTTTGGCGTGGCGCGATTGATCTCGTCGGCGAGGAGCAGGTTCGTGAAGATCGGCCCTGGCTGGAACTCAAACACTCGCCGACCCGTGGAGTCCTCGCGGATGATGCTCGTGCCAACGATGTCAGCGGGCATGAGATCCGGCGTGAACTGCACGCGCGAAAACTGCAAATCGACGGCACCGGCGAGAGCCCGAACGAGAGCGGTCTTGCCGAGGCCTGGCGCACCTTCGAGCAGGACGTGTCCGTCGGCGAAAAACGCCACGAGGACGCCTTCAATCACATCATTCTGACCAACGATCACACGCTGGAGCGCGTCCTTCAGTCGGTGAAAACTCGTGCGGAAGTGAGAGGAAATTTCAGCGTTCAAAATTCGGATTTCAGATTTGCCGGGAATCGATCGGTACAAAGATCGGTCCGCTTTCCGCCACGGTCGCGACGGGGGCAAATCTGAAATCCGGAATCTGAGAGGTGAGAGATGCTCACTCGGCTGGGCGGATGGACTCGAAATATCGCTTCACGGTCGCGCGGGATCCCAGTGGGATGTTCTCCTGTTCGACCGAATCCTGCGCGGCGGGCGCCATGGCTTCATAGAGCTCGCGGTACGCCCGACCGGATTTTCCGCCTGTGCCCGACGACTGCATAAACTCCTGAAGCGAGGCGCCATCGCCCAGCACTCCCTCCAGTTTGCGCGCTGGTCCTTCAGCGTCGCGAACGGCGGCTGACTTTTCTGCGAAGAGTTTTTCGCTTGCCCCAGCATCCTTGCCGCCGCCGGGATTGCCCGCGGGAAGATCCCCTTCAGCACCGGGAGGGGCCTTCCCTTTTCCCTCGCCCCGAATTTCTTCCAGACGGGGCAGCGGGATTCGGGCGAGACCACGTTGGGCCGCATCGAGAGCACCCTTGCCGTCGCCCTGCTTCATGCGCTCAAGCGCCTTGATGAGGTCCTCCAGTTGCCTCTCCGTGAGCGGCGCCTCGGCGGTCCGGGCATCCGGGCCGCTCGTCCCGGCGGGCTTCGTCGGCGATTGATTTTGGCGCTGCTGCAGGAGCTTGGCGAGCCGCTGCAAAAGTTGCTGCATCTTCTCGCTCTGTCCCGCCTGCGCCGCTTGCGCGGCCTGCTGCATCTCGCGGGCGACCTCGTTTTTCTGAGTCTCCGTTAGTTTCGCCGCCGGCTCCTGGAGCGAGCGCGCGATCTCATCGAGTTGTCTCTCCACATCGCCGCGCTGCTGCATCCGGCGCAACAACTCCTCCAGTTGCCGTCCGGCGCCAGCCACGTCTCCTTTCCGGATAGTTTCAGCGACATCGCGCGTGGACGCCTGCCGGGCGAGTGCTTCCGCGAGCGCGGCGAGTTCCTCCGCCGAAGCCGCCGGTTTGCCAGCCTCCGCCTGCATCTGGCGAAGCATCTCTTCAAGGGAGTTCATTTCGCGCAAGGCCTGCTGGTCGGCGTCGCGATCCTTCGGCGCCCGCTCTTTCAATCGCTCCGCCCTCAACCGCATCTGCTCTGCCAGCGCGGCCAGCCGCTCATCCTTTCGTTCGTCGGCCGCCTTCCCCACGATTGCTGCAAGTTGATTGAGGGATTCAGCCGCCTCCGTGGCACGGGCGACGTTCGCGCCATCCGGCCGGCGGGGGTCGACCACACGTTGGTGCGCAATTTGGAGGACGGCGAGCGCGAAAAGGGGCGCCAGCGCCCAGGCTGCGAAGCGCGGTGCGTGGAGGGGAATCCAACCTTCGACCGAGAATGAGGCGGCATACTCCTCGCACTCGCGCATCGCCAGCTCGACGAAACGAGTCCGGGGCTCGCGCACGCTCAGCTCCAGCGCGGTCGCGAAACGGTTCCGCGTCGATGCGACTGCATCCAGGGCGGCCGCGGTGGCCGCGTCCGACGGGAGCCGTGTGACAATGCCCCACACGGTAATTCCGATCCACGCCCCAAGGCCGGCGAGCCAGAGTCCGACGTCGATCGGCGGCACGCCAAGAAGCCAGCGAGCGACTCCAGCGGCGAGCATGGCGCTCGCTGCAAGGATCGCCGCGCGCCCCGCCCATTCGAGCGCGAGCGCCCGGACGAAGCGCCTTCTCGCCTGGCGGACGCGGGCTAAGACCGTGGCGGGCCGAGTCAGGGTGGTCATGAAGCGAGAAGGAACCACAGATTCCTCGCCGGAACAGAAGCTGAATGATGCTGCGCGCAGGTTGCGCCGTTGACTAATACTTCCAGCCGCGAGGCAGCGTGAAAGCGGCGCGCAGCACGTTGACTTCCGGATCTTCGCCAGGCGGTAGGAGGACTTCGATGATATCAAAACGGAACGCGATATCCGGATGACCGAGCAATCGCAGCCAGGCGAGCGCGCCGCGGGCGACGAGTTTTTCCTTCTCGCGCGTCACTGCGTCTGATGGCCGGCCCCAGCCGGAGCGCCGGGACCGAGTCTTGACCTCGGCAAAGACCAACGTCTGGCTGTCACGGCAAACCAGATCCACCTCGCCGCCGCCGTGAGCTCGAAAGTTTCGGTACAGCACCTTCCAACCGAGACGCCGGAGATGCAGCGCGGCAGCGCGCTCACCGCGGCGACCCAACTGATGGCGGGGATCCTCCGCGTCAAATTCCGCTGAATCCGAGCTGCTCTGGTCTCGCGCTCCCGGGGAACTCTCCGAAACATTGCGCCACCGGTGCAAAGCTGCGGCGATGGATCGGACAAGGCCCATGCGTGCGCAGGCTAGCGAGATGAGCCGCCGTCGCATAGCCCTTGTGACGGACAAATCCATATTGCGGCCAGGTTTGGTCGTGGGTCAGCATCAGCCGATCCCGGGTCACCTTCGCGATGACGCTTGCGGCTGCGATGCTCGTGCTTCGGGCGTCGCCCTTGACGAGAGCCGTGTGGGGGATCGGAAATGGGCGCACTGGCAGTCCGTCGATGAGCGCGTGATCCGGGCGCAGTGGGAGCGCCAGCACCGCCCGGCGCATCGCCTCGTGAGTAGCACGGAGGATGTTCAGTTCATCGATCTCCGCGGCTTCCACGACCGCGCAAGCCCATTGCACGCGGACATCGGTCGTGATCTCCCGATAGATCGCGTCGCGCTGGGATCCGTGCAGCAGCTTTGAATCGTGCAGCACCGGATGCTGCGCATAGAGCCCGGGCAGAATAACCGCCGCCGCCGTGACAGGACCAGCGAGAGGCCCGCGGCCTGCTTCGTCGATCCCGGCAACCACGGTGAATCCGTCCGCCCGAAGTTGAAGCTCGAAAAAAAAATCGGGCCGCGGTGGGCAGATCGCCCGAACGCGGCCCGTGATTCTGGCCATGGGAACGGCCAGCGGGAAGTTTACTTGGCTGCGGCCTTCTTCGCCTTCTTCGGTTTTGCGGGCGCATCGGCGCCGGCAGAGACCGCCGCTGCGGCCTTTTTAGCGACACCCTTCCGTTCCTTCACGAAGAGGGCGTCCTTGCCCGTCCGGTCGCGGAGGTAGTAAAGCTTCGACCGGCGCGGCGAGCCGTGGCGCTCGACCTCGATCTTTGCGACCTTTGGTGAATGCAGCGGGAAGACGCGCTCAACTCCCTCGCCGTAGGAGATCCGGCGGACGGTGAAATTTGCGTTGATCGATCCGCCCTTGCGAGCAATCACGACGCCCTGAAAGATCTGGATGCGCTCCTTGTCACCTTCGACGACACGCGTATGGACTCTGACCGTATCGCCTACGCGGAAGGTGGCGGCGTCCTTTTTCAGCTGCTCTTGGTTGATCTTGTCGATGAGGTTCATGGCGGCGGGCGGTTGGAAATGGCGTGCCACCGCGCCACTTCTGGCATCGGCGGGGCGGGACGTATCCATTCACTGAGCCTCCTTGGCAAGGAAATTTTGGATTAACCCGGGAGGGGGATCCGCTCGCGACGCGGTCCCACAGCACGGTTTGCGGACGCTGCGGGCAACCGACGGCACCGAGCAAGCTTCATGAAAGGGCACTCAAGAGGTGACGCATCTCCGATTCGATGTCGGAGTCCTCCGCGACGGTTTGGGCAATTTCTTCGCGAATCGCGATCCGATAGCGTTTTCGAACGCGGTGGACGGCGACGCGGAGTGTTTCGACTTTGATCCCGAGTCGCGCTCCCACGTCCCGGCACGCGAACTCATCGGGTTCCGTGCGGAGGAACTCCCGGAGCGCTTCGAAGGTCGGCAAATCCTCGCGGCGCTCGTACTCGCGGGCCAGACGGGTGAGCGCGCGTTCGACAATCAATTCCGCCCAGCGCCGATCAAAAATCGCATCTGGTGCACCCGACCTCGCGACGGCATTCTCAACGATTTCCTCGCGCGCAAAATCGTCGAGCGAAACGATGCGGAAGCTTCCCCCGCGTTTCAGCGCCCGAGCCCGTTGATCCTGGTCGAGAAGGTGGTGCTTCAACGCGACGAGAAGAAAGGTCCGAAATCGGCCTTGCCCCGGGGCAACCCGCGCAAAAATTTCGCGCCGGAGGAGGAGGAGAAAGAATTCCTGCGTCAGGTCCTCCGCGTCTTGACTCGTGCGTCCGAGCCGTCGGAGGTAAGCATAGATCGGGCGCCAGTAGCTTCGACAAAGCCGCTCGAGCGCGGCCTGCGCCTCCGGACTCGTCGACCCAACGGCGGAACGAATGAGTCCCCATTCCGTGGTGACGAAGTGCGCGCCAGCGGTGCGCTCGAAGTCGGGCATGTGGTTCTCGGCCGGCAAGCTGGCTGCTACGATGAGACGCCCGACGACCGGAGAACAAGTAAATTCAACAAGCCACCACGAATCGGCGTCGGAGGCGGGTGCTTAGCTGCGACACCCGCTAAACCCAAGCTCAGCCGGAGCGATCCAGCCGGAAAGGCCCTTGTCTGCTTGATCTCTTCGCGAACTCCTTTGTCGTTCGTAGGTTACATCTCTATTTCATAGCTGCTCCGTCCTCACTCCGCGGACTCCGCAAAAATCTGCGGCGCAGCCAGAACCTTCCCAAGTGCATCGTTCCGGCTAAGACCCGTTCACCCCCATCAAGTCCTCCTGCACTCTCTCGGGCGCTGGAAGGTAAGGAAGCTGGCGTCGGAGGCTCGCGTAGATTTCGTCCATCAACTGCCGGGTGGCGCCAATCTGCTCGGCACTCGGATTGGAATTCTGCCACAGGCAGTAGATCCGCAAGCGCAGTCCCTCGCGATCGTTCCCACCGATCTCGATCACTCCATCCGCATGCCGGCTCGCGGAGACATACTGGAATTGGTCGGTCGAGCGGTTGCGAAACTGCACGATGCCGTAACCGTTCGTGGGCGTGAGGTGCCGGGCCTTGACTAGTTGCACATCCGGAAGCGCCTGCACCGCCGCGACGACGGCCGAGCCGGGGACTCGCTGAGTGAGGGTGACGGTGCGCTGGACTCCGCGGGTATTTTCGCACGCCGCCAGGGTGAGGAGGAGCAGGAAGAGAGTGAGTCGGGCAGCCATCGCGACATCATAGCGGGCAGCCGGCGCCGCGCCGAGAAGAATCAGGCGTCGCAGAGGAGGGCCGCCGACGCCGTGTAACCGTGCAGAAACGTCTTTTTTCCAATGGGGCCGATCTCGCCGTTGCAGAAAAATCCCGCGAGCGGTTGAGGGCCAAAGACGTCGGCAAAAATACCCGCATCGTGATGCGGGATTTGAAAAAGGCCGCGTCCGCGCCCGTTGCAGGAGAAGAGCAGGGTCGCGAACGGTCGCACGAAATCCTCGGCGTGGGCGGTGACGCAAAGCTCCCGGAGATCCTCGTCCGCGGTGTCGCGATCGCGGAGTTGGTATTGGAGCGTCTGGCCGATCCGCGGGAGGGCGCCGATCGCAACGGCGCCGCTGGCGGGATCCGCTCCGAGAATGTTTCGGATGAGAAAGTCTCCGCGTTTGAAATCCTCAAGATACTCAGAGATCGCCAGGCCGGCGAAGAGATTGCCCTGCGCGCGCGCCCGCTCGCGTTCACTCAGGGCGAGAAACACTCCGTTCAGGACCTGATAGGCAGGCTTCGATGCAAGCGACAGCACCAGGTTTTGCTTTGCGCCTGTGACCGTCAACGGCTCACCAATCGGGCGACAACCCTGACTGACGATCGTCGCCACTCTGACACCCCCAACCAGCGCAATCGCGAGAGCGTCAGCGTGCGCCACCACCGCTCCATCACGGAGCAGGAAAATCTCGTCCACCGACTCCCCGCCGCTCGCAAGCCCTCCAATCGTCGGAACGTCCGGGTAGGCGAGGTCCCATTCTCGGAGCCAGCGATCAACCTGAATTCGCGCCGGATGCGCGAAGACGAGCCAGGCGCTGGCCTGCTCCACCCCGCTCTCCATGTGCCAGAACGCGGGGCCGCTCGACTCCTCAAGTTGGGCCTGCGTGAGCTCGAATGCGGTCACGCGAGTCTTCGGCAGCGAGAGCAGTAACAACGAAAACCCCGGTTCATTCTCTTCCTCGAGAGCTGTGCCGACCAGACCAGAGCCCGAACATCCGATCAGCAGCGACACCCGTCCGTAAACTCGCACCAGCTCAAGAAACTCTGAGAGGTGTGGCGCAAAGTCGGTCGTGACGAAAACCATCCCCAGCGTCACGTCCGCGTCGAGTTCCGCGCGACAGGCTCGGGCGGCGGCGATCACGCGATCCTCGTCGAACGGGCCCACTTCGAGACGGGAGGCGGCGCGGTTTCGGGTCATGAGGAGGGATCGCGTTGCGGGTGCATACTGCGGGGAAGGGGATGGGGTCAATCCCGGGGTGCAGTGCTACGCCCGGGCGCGTTGTTCCAAGGACTTCAGCGTGTTGCTCATCAGCATCGCGATCGTCATCGGTCCGACTCCGCCTGGCACGGGCGTGATCGCCCGGCAACGTGGCGCCACTTCGTCGAACGCGACATCCCCGACGAGCCGATAGCCCCGCTTGTCGGTGGAATCCTCGACCCGATTGATTCCCACATCGATCACCACGGCTCCCTCCCGCACGTGCTCGGCGCGGAGAAAGTTCGCCCGACCGATTGCGGCGACGATGATGTCCGCACTGCGCGTCAAGGCGGCGAGGTCCCGACTTTGCGAATGCGCAACCGTCACCGTCGCATCGGCCGCGGGGCCCTTCTGCATCAGGAGGAGAGCGAGCGATTTTCCGACGATGAGGGATCGCCCGAGGATGACGACGTGCGCGCCCGGGATCGCGACATTGGCCTCCTGGAGCAAACGCTGGCAGCCAAGGGGGGTGCAGGGCACGAATCCGGCCGGATCTCCCAACGCGAGGCGCGCGACGTTTTGAGGGTGGAAACCGTCGACATCCTTGGTCGGGTCGATCGCGTGGACGACCAAGGACTCGTCGAGGGGTTTCGGCAGCGGCGATTGCACCAAGATGCCGTCAATCAGCGGGTCGGCGTTGAGCATTGCCACGAGAGACATCAACTCGGATTGGGACACCGTGGCGGGAAGTTCGTGCTTTACGGAGTGAAAGCCGACCTCGCGGCACATCCGGTCTTTCGAACGGACGTACGCGCGGGAGGCCGGGTCATCGCCGACCAGCACGACGGCGAGCCCGGGCGCGCGGCCGTGCCGGGCCCGGAGCGATTCCGCCCGCGTCTTGCATTCGGCGAGAGTTCGATCGGCGATCCCGCGGCCGTCGATGAGTTGGGGGGAGGACATCGGGGAGGGTGCCGCCATCAGGCGGGAAGCACAAATCAGAGCGTATTCGTGACGGCGAGCAACGCTCGCTCGACTCGCTGGCGCTCGACCTCAAACTCCTCCTCCGTGGCGGTCGCCGCGACTTCCACGAGCGGGCCGAGCGTGATCTCAACCGCCGAAAACGGCTTCGGAATTCGAAACGAATCCCAGCTCTTCAATTGCCAGAAGCGGGAGTACTCCACACCCATGGGAACGATCGGCGCCCGCCCAAGGCGCGCGGCAATCAGCACGCCGGGCTTGAGTTCGTACTTCGGACCCCGCGAGCCATCCGGCGTGATGGCCACGTCCTCACCGCGGCGAAGGATCGAGCTGATCTCCTTGATCGCACCGAGGCTGCGGCGTGACGTCGATCCGCGAATGGGGCGAATGCCGAAGCGCGACACCAACTGGGCGATCCATTCGCCGTCCTTGCTCGTGCTTGTCATGGCGGAGCCGCCCTTGCGGCGGTGGCAGTACAACCGCCAGAAGGACGGCACGATCAAAATCCGGTTGTGCCAGAAAATCCACATCACGGCCGCATCGGGTGCACGTCCGGCCAGCCCAGCGCGATCATTGATCCGGATCCGGAGCGTGAGCGCGAGCAGGCGCACGAGCAAGGCGCCGAGTCCGCCGAGCAGGCGGTGGGTGAGAGAGGGCGGGGGGGCCGCCGTGGGAGGTGGATCGTCGGTCACGGACGAGGCTCCATCCAGCGAGGCGCGTCCCCGGCGGAAATACCGAGGTGCTCAAGAATCCGAAAGACTACCGAATCCACGACCGCCTCCACCGTGGTGGGGCGATGATAAAAGGCGGGCATCGCGGGCAGCACGATGGCCCCGGCTTCGATGACGCTGACCAAATTGCGCGCGTGAACGAGGTTTAGCGGCGTTTCGCGCGGCACCAGAATGAGTTTGCGGCGCTCCTTAAGAAAGACGTCCGCGGCGCGGAGGATGGTCGACTCGCTCGTGCCGTGAGCGATTCGGGCAAGGGTGCCCATCGAGCAGGGAACGACGGCCATGGCATCGAATGCGGCCGAACCGCTCGCAAACGGGACGTGCATGGTTGCCTCGCCCCGATACTCGATGATGCCAGGTGGGACGCGCAATTCCCCGAGTTCTTCCGCTGCCACCTGCCGCGCATATTTGCTCAGCACGAGATGGATCTCGTGCTGGGCCGGGTCAAGCCGGTCGAGCAGGCGCTGGAGATACAGCGCGCCGCTGGCGCCGGTGGAGGCGATGACAAACCGCATGCTCCACCCATCGCTGCACGCGTCGCGGGAGCAAAGAAAAACGCGGTGCGCTCGGCACCGCAATCTGGGTGGATCCAGTCGGCCTCAATACTAACGCCAAACGTAAACCGCACGCCGCTCGTAGCGGACATAGCGCACTCCGTGACGGTAATAGACCACCCGGTAATTCCTGTAGCCGACGAACCTACGGTGGCGGCGGTGGTAGTAGGTCTGCGCAACGCGGACCGTGCCACCGCTCTCGAATAAGGCCTCGGTTCGCGCGGCGGGGCTGGTCGGCACAGGGCCTTCCGCGCCGCGGGCTGTTCCAAATATCCCACCGCTGATCACGGCAAGGGCGACGATAAGAAGTTTCTTCATGATGGGAGGATCGACGGAGTGAAAGGACTTGTATTCACATGTCTGCGCCCGAACACGAGCTTTTTTGGAAAGGTTCTCGCGCGACCAGCGCCGAGAGACAAACGTCCGAGCCGATGGGCCGGAAACGCGCTCCGAAAAGCTTCCGGCGAAGCGGATTCTCCGCCACGCCCACCCCGCCGACCGCAGGGGTAGTCCCGCCCGAAACCAATGGCGCAAGGTAGCACTGGATCTCGTCAACGAGTCCGCCGTCAAAGGCCTGGCCGAGGATTTCGCCGCCACCCTCGATCATGACACTGGTAATCTGACGTCGGCCTAGTGCCCTCAACGCCGCTCGCAGGGTCATCCCGCTGAGGACGATCGTGCGGTCTCGATGCTCGTCAGTGAAAAGATGCCGGTCCGGCGGAAGCCCGGACTTGCGGCTCAAGACCACCCGCCAGGGTTGCCGAGCTCCCCGGATCCCCCGCACGGTAAGGCGTGGATTATCCGCCCGCAGCGTTCCCGCGCCAATCAGGATGGCATCCACCCGTGCCCGCAACCCCATCGCGTCAGCCCGGGCGGCCGCCGAAGTCAGCCAGGGCGGCTCTCCGGATGGCCGCGTCAATCGTCCATCGAGACTCATCGCCCACTTCGCGATCACCCAGGGATGTCCCGTGGTGACCCACCGGTTGAAGCCCCGATTCAAGGCGCCGCACTCGGCCGCGAGCACTCCCACCTTCACGTCGATCCCCGCATTTCTCAACATCCCCACGGCCCGGCCAGCGTGCCGCGGATTTGGATCAGTCGCCCCAAACACGACGCGCGCGAATTTGCGTTCGATGATCGCAGCGGTGCAGGGCGGGGTTCGACCGTGGGTCGAGCAGGGCTCGAGCGTGATGTAGAGCGTCGCGCCTCGAGCGAGCTGCCGATCGGCTAACGCGGAGATCGCTTCAATCTCCGCGTGTGGTTGGCCAGCCCCGCGGTGCCAGCCCCGCGCGATAATTCTACCGTTCTGAACGATGATCGCGCCCACGGCGGGATTTGGGCTTGTCCGACCGATTCCGTTTGCCGCTCCCGTCAGCGCTTCTCGCATCAGTAACTCGTCACGCCCTCGCTGTGGGTGAGTCAGGCTCGATGCGCGCAAACGGGGCATGGTCCAAAATGTGACGAAGATGCTCGACGAGGCAAGTCATCGGACTGCGTCATTTAGGCGCTCATTCTCGGGGTTCGATTTTGGAAAAATAGCGCCGTGTTGTCCCAGCCGCGAGTCATCGATCCAAGACGTGAGCGCTCAAATGATTGACCTTATTCTTTGTTAATCAGATAGTTGTAAAACTTCTAGGCTCGCCGCCGGACACGTGGCACGCCGCCAGCTTTGAGTGGGTGGGTCCGAATCGAAAGTTTCTCGAATCCCACCACGTTTGTTAATCCATGAACATTCTCCGCTATCAGACGCCCGCCACCACGTTCGCTCCGTTCGCCCGGATCCACTCCCTGGCCGACGAGATGACGCGTTTCTTCGACGTTCCGTTCTTTCCCCGCACGACCCGGCCCGCGGGCGATCGCTGGGTCCCATCCTTCGATCTATTTGAAGGCCAGGACGCGTTCGCGATCCAAGCGGAGTTGCCCGGGGTGAAGAAGGACCAAATTCAAGTCAACCTTCAGGAAGGGGTGCTCACCGTCGCCGGGGAACGCCGGCCCGAGACGGTCGCGGCGGGCCATGAGGCACTCCGTCAGGAGCGCATCTTCGGCACCTTCCACCGGCAGATCGCGCTTCCGGGCCCGGTCAATGAATCAGCCGTGAAGGCTGCGTTCGAAAACGGCATTCTCACCATCACAGTGCCGAAAGCGGAAGTTGCGAAGCCGCGCTCGATCTCGATCGACTGACCACCCAGCACAATCACCGTTCCGGCGCCACGTCCGTGTCGTCGGAACAACCCCACCCGGCGGCGGGGGTTTCGGCCCCGCCGCCGGGAAATTCTCTCTCAACTCCTCGCTGCTTTCATGATGAACTGTAACGACACGACCCTCTGCTCCCCCACTTTCGCCGCTGCGCCCGTCAGCGCTTCTTCCCCGCCCGTCTCCTTCGCCCGCCCGCCAGTCGGGATCGTCGCGACTGAAACTGCCTACGTTCTCACGATGGATCTACCCGGCGTTCGGAAGGAGGACCTCGAGATCTCCGTCGAGAACCGTGAACTCAGCATTTCGGGCCGTAGACAGAGACCAACTGACGCGAAGCTCATTCACCGCGAATCGGCCGGAGACGCCGTGCGACGCGTCTTTGAGCTTGATCGCGGGATCAACTTGGCCGCCATCTCGGCCCGATTTGAAGATGGGGTCCTGGCCCTGACGCTACCAAAAGTCGAGCAGGCCAAGCCGCGCAAGATCGAGGTCGCCGGCGATTAAGCGCGCCAGCCTACCCGCATTTCACCCGAGACCCGTGTGCCGTCGAAAGCGGCCGCGGGTTTCGTTTTTGGTCTCTTCTGGCGGTTAGTCGGCGAGGGCCTTGCGGATAATCTCTTCGAGCTTCGTGAGGAGGACCGGTTTCAGAAGGCAGGCGTACACCCCGAGCTTCGCGAGTTGGTTCGCATCGGCGAGATTCTGGAACGCCGTCATCGCGATGATCTTGCTCTTCACCCCCGTCTCCCGGGCTCGTTTGATGAACTCCAAGCCGCTCATCACCGGCATCCGCATATCTGTCAGGATCAAATCGAACGGTTCGGTTTCCATCCATTGCAGTGCTTCAAATCCATTCGACGTCGTGCGGACGTTCAACCCCATCTCGCTCACCAGCGTGTGGTAGAGCAGGAGGATGTTGAAATTGTCGTCGACGATCAGGATCTTCTTTGACGAGGGTTCAGGCGTCGGCTCGGCCATAATATGGGCGGAATTCTTCGATCTCTTCTTCGAGGCGCTTCTTCAACGCGAGGGGGATATGGTAGCGCGAAGCCGGCTCGGTACGCACGGCAATTTCACGACAGAGGTTCGCGAGCCCGGCAAGATCGGTTAGCGAAATGTATTCGGCGTCGATCCGTTCGTCGGACGTGATGTTGTGATAATTTCCGAGGGCGACGCACAACCCTGTGCTGGGCAGGCCATAAAGCTGGAAGGCCGTTGCCTCGCAGGTCCCTCCAGACATGAGGCAGCGTTGCACCGCGATGCCGCTCTCGTGGGCAATTTGCAGTAGTTCCTCCGTCGCATCCGAGTCGAAGAGCGAGGTTTTGTCGCCGACGCGGACGATGGGTCCGGCGCCGATCTTCGCGGGCGCGCGCTCGGCGCTGGTTTCGAGCGAGATCACCGTAAGGCCCTGGCCCTGGAAGGCGCCGGACCGCGCGATTTCCAGTGCCCCGACGAAGCCAACTTCCTCGGCCCGGGTGAAGAAGCCGTAGACCTCCGCCTCTGCGGATAATCGTTCAAGCTCATAAAACATCGCGACAATGACGCCGCAGCCGGCGAGGTCGTCGCACGCCCGGGTGTGCAGAATCCCGTCTCGCAACTCACCCACTGGCAGGTCCCACATCGCGAAGTCTCCGAAAGGCCGGATCAGGTGTCGATGCGCCTCCCGGATCGCCTCCGGCACGCCTCCAAAGAACTTCCACTCTCCGGCGGGTGCGCCATCCGGTCGGACCCAGCCGGGATGATCCATGTGGGCCGCGAAGGCCCAGCGGGCAGGCTTCTCGCCGCGACGATAGCGGGCGATCAGGTTCCCAAACTCATCCCGGTCGACGCTTACGTGTGGCAGCGGCTCAAGGAGGGATTCGATGACGCGGCGCACGCCCGCTTCATGAAACGGCGCCGTCGGTTCCGCGAGGATCGGAAGAATGAGTTCCAGAAGGACGGCAGGTTCCATTGCGATGACGGCGAAGATGTTCGATGTCTGCACGAACACAACGCGTGAAGCATCGCTGGAAACAGTTCCGTTACCGGATGGAAGAGGTCGGGGTCAGGCTCGTTGCCGTCACGATCCCGCTCGTCCCGCGCCGCGCATTGCTCGCGCTGGCCGCGCTGGCCGGGGCCGCATTCTACCGGTTTGATGCCAGGTCGCGCCGCGTTGCGCTCGAAAATCTCCGCTGCGCGTTCCCCAAGCTCAGCGCCTCGCGGCGTGACCTCCTCGCGCGCGGGTCAGCCCGAAATTTCGCGCGCACCTTTCTCGATCTTTTCTGGGCCCGGAATCTCACGCCGGCAAACTGGCGGCGCTTCATGGTGGTTGAGGGCGCGGACGCAGTCCGGGCGAGCCGCGCCCGGCACGGCGGCAGTATCATGTGCTCCGCGCACTTCGGGAACTTCGAATGGGCGAGCTTGGCAACCGGCTTCGAAGGCGAGCCGCGCCTCGTCTCGGCCCAGGAGTTCAAGAACGCAAGACTTGATGCGGTCTTCAGCGGTCTCCGCGAAATCTCGGGGCATCAAATTGTACCTCGCACCCAGGTGATGCTGAAGATGCTGCGCGCGGTGAAAGGCGGGCGACCCGGCTGTGCCGGGGTGGGGATGCTCGTCGACCTTTCGCTTCCGCCCACCTCGCCGTCCGTTGCCTTGCGTACTTTCGGCGGCCTCCGGATTTGCGCCCCGCTTCTGCATGCGCTGCTCCACGATCGAACGCGCGTTCCCATCACTCCGGTCAGCGCCTTTCCGCAGCGCGACGGTCGGTACCGAATCGTCATGCACTCCGAGTTGGTTTTCCCGCCGGACACGCCGATCGAGGCGATCGCCCAAGGGGTGTGGGATCGGTTTGAAAAGGTCATCCGCCGGCGTCCGAGTCTTTGGCTCTGGTCCTATAAGCATTTTCGCTACCGCCCGACGCGTCCCGAATGCGAGCATCCGTGGTATGCGAACCCCGATATCGCGTTCGACTCGCTGGTCGCCCGAGCGGACGCGGCCGGCGGACGTCGCGGGTGAGACAGCACTCCGCTCTTGCTCTCGGCGCAAAGTTCCGTTCACTTCGGCGCTCGGGACCAACCAGTTCCAACTCCTCTATGAAGAAAACCCTCCTCCGCCTCAGTGCCTTCGCGATCGCCGCGGTCGCACTCGGGCTTAGCGCGTGCTCCACGGTTTCGTCGGGTGGCGACTACAACGTCGTCGCTTATCGCCCCACGAACCCGGCTAATGTGCGCATCAAAGTCTCGCTCCAAAACCAGGCGGTCTACGTCCTCGAGGGCGACCGCCCGCTGCTTGTAGCCGCCACGTGTGTGGGCCTGCCCGGCAAGGTTACGCCAAGGGGCTCGTTCCGGGTGACCAATAAGATCGCCCGCAAGCGGTCCGGGAGCTACGGCTTCTGGGTCAAAGGTGGTCAGATCACGCCGGGCACGTCCGGAAAGCCCGTTTCCGGTGCGAGCTACGTCGGCTATCCCATGGCGAACTGGGTCGAATTCCTGCCCGCTTATGGTTTCCACGAAGGTTTCGTTTGGCCGCAGCCCAGAACCCATGGATGTCTGCGCCTGCACAAGACCGTCTCTCCAAAGTTTTTCGCGCTCGCGAAGATGGGCACGCCGATCTCGATTGCCGACTCGCAGCCCGAGGATGCCACAATCGGACGGAATCTTAGGCGCCCGAATGATTATAACGATCCCGATCCTCCGGGAGCTTATCTGATTTCCGACCGGGCATTCACCGCGCCTGCGGGACCGGTCCTTCAGTAAGGACCGAGGCCGTCTTTTTGAAGCGCCGCCGAGAGGCGGCGCTTTTTATTGGAACTGTTCCCGGAGCGGCGATCGAGCTGCTTTCACGCCAGCCTTCTTCATCGCAACCTTGAGGGCGTCGCCGAAGCGGTTGATCTGCTCAGGCGTATGGAGGCTGGACATCGCCGTGCGGATCATGTCCTTCCCGACTGGCACGCCCGGGGAGATGGACATCACGGTAAAGAATCCCTGATCCA
The DNA here is from genome assembly GCA_038322235.1 of Chthoniobacterales bacterium. GTDB lineage: Bacteria > Verrucomicrobiota > Verrucomicrobiia > Chthoniobacterales > SZAS-18 > SZAS-18. The sequence goes on along the minus strand of JBBQFQ010000001.1, from coordinate 67,670 downwards.
TCAACGAGCGCCAGAAGTAGTAACACTTTTCCTTGTCGCCAATCACGATTGGGACGGCCGGGGTCGGGCTCTCCCACGTATCGAGTCCGAGCGCTTCGAGCATCGCAATGTAGTGACGGGTGTTTTCCCACAGCCGGGCCAGGTGCTGAGGCTCGCGCTGCATGACTCGAAGCGACTCCAGCGCCGCGGCGACGCTAGACGGGGCGATGGCCGCGCTGAAAATGATCTGCTGGCAACTTGTGCGCAGGTATTCGATCACCGCCTTGTCGCCCGCGATGAATCCGCCTGTGCTGGCGAGAGACTTCGAGAAGCTGCCCGTTATTAGGTCGACCTTCTCCGTCACTCCATGATGGTCCGCCGTCCCGCGCCCGTCGCGACCGAGCACGCCAAAGCCGTGGCAGTCGTCCACGACAAGCGCCGCGGCGAATTCGTCACACAGCGATGTAATTTCCGGCAGGCTGGCGATGTGACCCTCCATGGAATACACGCCGTCCACGACAACGATCTTGCCGGTTTCGGGATCCAGCGAGGTGAGCTGCGCGCGCAGCGACGCCATGTCTTCATGAGAGAATCGCTCGATTTCTGCACCGCTCAGTCGGGCGCCGTCCCAGAGCGACGCGTGGATGCTTTTGTCCGCCACGATCGCGTCCTTCCGCTGGGCGAAGGAGGAGAGCGCGGAGAGCTGCGAAAGGTAGCCGGCGACACTGACATGGCATGCCTCCTTTCCGAGAAAAGCGGCCAGTTCCTCCTCGAGCTCGAGGTGATAGCGGCGGGTCCCGTTGGCGAGCCGCGAGCCGCACGGACTCGTTCCCCACGTGTCGATGGCACGCTGCGCGGCGCGGCGGACGTCCGGATGGTGACTCAAGCCGAGGTACTCGTTGCTGCACATCATCACGAGCGACTTTCCGCCCGGCCCGGTCACGTCCATGCCCGGTCCCTGCGCTTCAATCGCGTGATAGTACGGCGCGAATTTCGCGCGGAGCTTCGTGGAAGAGTCCGCGCGGGCCCGTTCTAGGACCGGCTTTCCCTTTTTCAGGAGGCGCGAGAGGGCGGAGAGCATTCCGTTCCGTAGCGTCCGCGCCCGCGAAACGCAACGGCGGGGCGCGAGCGACCGTGGCCAAAATCGCTCGCCTTCCCCGCGCTCCGTGACTATCTGACGCGTTCCCTCATGAGCCTTCGCCGTCTCGCTATCTCCTTTCTCGTGGGCGTCTTCTTCGCGACTTGCGCCGCGGCCGGGCCCGCCTATTCGCTCGCCGAATGCCTCGATGTGGCCCGCCGTCAGAACCCGGAGGTGCTGGCTGCCGTCAAGCAGGTCGAACAGGCCCGGGCACTCGTCACGGTCGCCGCGGCGGGCCGTCTTCCGACGCTTCGCGCAGATGGCTATTACCAAATTCGAGAACGCGACCTTGCCACGAGCGGTGGGGTGAACCCCACCACGCGGCGGGAGGACTACACCCTCACGACTTCGCTCGTCCAGAGCCTCTACTCCGCCGGCGCCGTCCGGGAGCGGATCGCCATCGCCCGGCTTAACGAGGAGATCGCGGCGCGAAGCCTCCGTGCGGTCCTCGACAACACCGCGCTGAACGTGCGGCTCGCATTTTTGCAGGTGCTCGCGGCGCAGAGCGCGATCGGCATCCGCCGCGAGGGCGTCCAGATCCTTGAAGAACAAGTCGAGGATCAGCAGGGTCGTTTGAAGGCTGGTACCGTGTCGTCGCTGAACGTCACGCGGGCTCAGGTCACCGCGGCGAACGAGCGTCCTGCGTTGATCGAGGCACGGCGGGATTTTCAGACTGCCCTCATTCAGCTCGCGCAGGTGATGGGCGTGAAGTATTCCGCCGGGCAATCCGGCGCTCCCTTTCAGATCCGTGGAGTGATCGATCTCCATGGTCCGGCGCAAGACTTGCGTGGCAGCATCATCCGCGCGCTTGCCCAGCGCCCGGAAATCGAGGCGCGCCGCTTCGAACTTGAGGCCGCGGAACGCCAGCAGACCGTAGAGAAGGCCGGAAATCGGCCCCAGGTGAGTGGATTCGTCAACCATCAGCTCTTTAGCGAGCCCGACCGCAACGCGCCGCGCGAAAACTTCAACGGCTTCACGGTTGGCCTGGCCGCCACTTGGACGCTCTTCGACGGCCTCGCCACGCCTGGACGCGTGCGGGCCGCGCAGGCCCGCGCTTCCGGACTCCGAGAGGCGCTTCGCGCCACGGAAATCGCCGTCGAAAACGAGGTTCGCACGGCATTCGCCACGCTTGAGCAGGCGCGCGCGACGATGCGCAGTCAGGCCCAAAATGTTGCGCTCGCGCGGGAGGCGCTTCGACTGGCGCTCGACAACTTCAGCGCCGGACTCGCGACTCAGCTGGACATCCTCCAAGCACAACTTGATCTCACCCGCGCGCAGGTGAGTGAGCTCGGGGGCCGCGTGCTGCACGCCACCGCTGTTGCCCGCATCGAACGCGCCGTTTCCTCCGGCGTGGGGCGTGACGCCAAAACCGTTTCCCTCCTAAAGCCGTGAGAAAGTTTCTCGTTCTTCTCGCCTGCTCGCTCGGTTCTCTCGGCCTGGGTGCCGCCTCTGTTCGCGGGGGCTCGCTCACGCTTGAGGCATGCCTTCGGGAAGTCATGGAGCGAAATCCGGACATCGCTCGCGCCCGCACCGAGTTGGAGCGCGCCGAGGGGACCCGCCTGGTTATCCGTTCGCGCGCGTTTCCGCGCCTGCGGGTGGAAGGGAACGCGGGTTACCAGACCGATCGTGGGCCGGGACGCGCCGCGACTGCGATCCTCATTGGGTACGGCACGCTCGGTCAGTCAATCTTCGACGCTGGCCTGCCTGCCTCACTGCGCCGCGGGAACCTCGAGCCCCTGATCATCCGGCAAAATTTCTACCAGGTCGTGAGCGAGCGATTGCATGTCGCGCGGATTCAATTTCACGACCTGCAATTCCGTCGGGCCCTGGAATCCCTCCAGCGCGAGATCGCGGGCCGCCTCGACGGAAACGTGCAGGTACAGACGGATCTCGAGCGCGCGGGCCTGGCAGGCCGGCGAGGTACCGTCCAGGCACAGGTGCAGCGGCTGAACGTCGAGCGTGGCGTCTCAGTCTACGCGGGAGACAGCGCGCGCCTGACGGCCAATCTGCGCCAGTCGATGGGCCGGGGTCCCGGCGATGATGATCCCGACCCGGTCCCCCTGTCGGACCTCCCTCTGATGGCGTTTGAAACCTCGGCGGCGGCGCACGACGCGCTTTCCGGCCGACCGGATCTGGCTGCTTTGCGGATTGCGATCCAGGCGGGGCGGGAGGATCAGCGGATCGTGGAGGCGGGGTACTTTCCTCTGATCGAGGCCCGGCTTGGCGGGACGCTGGTGCCGCCGTCGGGTGGCGGATCGTCGAATCCAAACGCTCTCCGTTCGATCGACATCAACAAAGTGAACGAGTTTCGGTACGGCATCTTTCTGGCGTGGCAGATTGTTGATCCCGGAGTCGTGAGAGGCCAATCGCGGAACGTTGCCGCCGGCCGGGCCGGCCAGGAGATTGCACTCGCTCGCGCAGAAGCCGACGTCCCCCGCGACCTCGCGCGGCTGCGCGCCCAAGTGACGGCGAATGCCGCGCGTCGCGCGGCTTACACCGATGCGGCACAGGCCGCGAGCGGTAGCTTCGACGCGGTAAACGAGCAACTGCGCGCGGGTCGCGCTTCGCAGCTCGAATTTCTGAATGCGCAGGAAAACCTTCTGGAGGCCCGGCAAGGACTCCTGCAAGTGCGCGTCGAAAATGCGATCGCTTCCGCCGAACTCGACCGTATCACCGGACGCTATCTTCGCTTTTCCCGCGAGAACGCGGCCCGGTAGCCAGCCCCCTTCCTGTCACCCAGCGCGATTCCGGTGCAAGTCCGGCCGCACGGCGCTGGCCATTCGCTCCGCTTGCGGGAGCAACTCCGAGCCGAGAAAGTCGGAGATCCGCACCGCCCACGGACTGGGGTCGCGGACGAGTGACGGGTAGTCCACCTCGAGAAGGTCAAACACCGACGGCGCGGCGCGGAGCATTTGCAGCGTCGCTTCGGCGTGGGCCCGCAACGCCGTGGCAACGGACGCTTCGTCATCGGCCATCCCGTCCTTTCCCCGACGGCCGATCATCTTCTTCTGCGAGCGCGCGACCTCCCCGAACGGACGCGACATGAAGATCACGCGGTACCGGTGCTCGCGGGGGAGGTGATTCAAGAGCGGTGAGACGATCTTGAGAGCGCGACGCTCGAGTTCGGGCGCATCGAGGAGCGAGGGCTCGTGGGGGAGCCTCTTGACGGCCTCCCATTCGAGATAGCCTTCAGGATTGTCCACATCGGCCGCGCGCTCGCCATCGGTCTGAGGCGGGAGTCCACCAGCCGCGAGCATTTGCATCATCAGCGATGTGCCGGAGCGCGGCAGGCCGGAGACGAGGGTGAAGGTTCGTCCAGACGGTTCGACCTCCGCCTCGCCGAATCTGCCGGGACGGGCGCGGTATTCCCGGTCGGCCCGCTCGGCCGGGGTGGGAAGGTTGGGGATCGCACGCCCTTCGGTCGCGCGCGATCGCTGCGCGTCCATCTTTCTCCCGCGCTCCCGCGAGTGCTGCAGCGCCGCGTTCCGGTGCACGCCGGCCAGGAATGAATCCGTCGACTTCGAAGCGTGCAGCGCGGCCAGCCAGCGGTGCGCATTCACTAGCTTCGGTTGCATGCCGAGGGCGCGCCGTAAGGCGATGATGGCTTCCGGAAATCGCTGATCGCGGGCGAGCGCGACGCCAAGATTGAAATGCGCGATCGGGAGATGGTGCAGGCGGGCGACCGCCTCGAGCGCACAATCGATGGCCGGGCCATTTTCCCGGCGATGGAGATGAATCGTGGACAACGCCTGCCACGCCGGGGCGTTGTCGGGATCGAGTTCGATCGCGCGACGGAAGCACGCCTCCGCCGCTTCGAATCTTCTCAGCTCCAGCCAGAGGCGACCCGTCTCGACCCACACGTGCGGATGAAGAAGCATCATTCTCATGCAAAGCGCGAGGCACTGCGTCGCCGCGCTCCGTTCCCCCCGCCCGAGGTGCGCCTTGGCGCGCATGATCCACACCACGAGGGGCGTCGCGGAGCCTGAGTCCTCGGGAGGATACGCCCGCGAAAGGAGGTCCGTCGCGGCCTGAAAATATTCCGCCTTCAGGTAGGCGTTCGCGAGTTGGTGAATGAATCGGGACTCCCACGGCCGGTGGCGAACGAGGTCCTCCATGATCGCCATAGACTCCTCCGGACGTCCGGCCGAGAGATGGACTTGGGATAGATTGTAGCGGCACTCCAGCGTAACGCCTTCGACGGCGGCGGCCTCGTTCGCGGCGGGGTCGTCGATATATCCAAGCGCGGCGAACTGCTTCATCAGGTCGCGGGAGGCTTCCGGGGAGGCTTCCCAGGTCAGGCCCGCCGGATGCATGCCTGAGCGTCCCTCCACCGCATCCCAGGAGGGGATGAGCTGCGGCGGGGTCGGATCGATCAGAGCGTCGAGCAGCGGCTTCCCGTCCATGTCTTCTCCCACCGGAAGGCCGCAAAGCGTGAGCAGCGTTGGAGCGAGATCGAGCAAACCCGCCCCATAGACCCGCTCATCTTTCTTTACCCCCGGTCCGTGCATGACTAGGATGCCATAGTCCCGGTGCCAAAGAATGGGTCCGGCGGGCTCGTGCGGGTTCGCGATCGGACGCAGCACTCCGCTCTTGAAGCCGTGATCGGAACACAGGATGACGAGCGCATCCGGTCCCGCCAACTCCACCAGACGGGCCAACAAGAGGTCGTGGAAACGATACGCGCCGTTCATCACCTCCCGGTAGATTTCGAAGTCGCGCTCCGGGATGTGTTCCTGGCGCGGCGGGTGGAACGGCATGAACCCGTGCGAAAAGTGATCGATCGCGTCGAAATAGACCGCGGTGAAATCCCACGGCGCGCTCTCCATCGCGGCCGTCGCGGCGGCTTGGATCGTGCAGGCATCGCTCAAGACGCTCGCAAACATTCCCAGCCGCGGATCCGATTTCTGATCAATTTCTGCCGCCCGCGGGATGAAAGGCAGAACGAGATGCTCGGTGACCTCATTCACGCTCATCCGCATGGGCCCGAAGGCCGCGGCGAGGTCTTCTGGGTGGACGGAAAGCTTCGGGACATTCCAGAGATTTGGACCGATTCGTTTCGTGCGCGCGAAAAGATCTGAGACAACGACGCCATCGAGCGGTTCGGCTGGGTGGCTGGCCAGCCAGCCAATGACATTGCAGCGCCATCCAAGCGCCTGCTGAAAGATGTTCCAGATCGCCCTCGTCTTGCGAGAGGTCGCGGCAAACGGACGGATCCCTCCCGCAGGATCAGGCTCGGTAAATCCCAGCACGCCATGTTTGTCGGCCGTCTTGCCCGTCGCGATCGAATTCCAGAGCATCGGGGAAATGATCGGGTAGAGCGTCGCGAGATTTCCCATCACACCGCCGTTGATCAGCCGCTCCAGATTTGGCATCTGCCCTGCCTCGATCAGCGGGTTGATCATCTGCCAGTCCGCCGCGTCCCAACCGATGAGGAGGACGCGTCGGGGCGGGGGCGAGGAGCGATTTTCAGTCATCGAAGCTGGGCAATCTACAGGGCGAGCGTGATTCGAGCCAGCCTCTCGCGGGAAAGCCGCCGGGGGCAGAAATTTTTCGCGCGCGGACGTTTCCTGCTTGGCGCCAGCCAATTTTCATTCTAACACCAAATATTCCCGGCGAGTTCCACTACCTCGTGCCCGGGCGACCCGCTCAGTCGAGCTCAGCATGAAGCCAGAACTCATCTCCCGCTCCGTTTTGTCCCGCGATCAACTCATCACTCGCTACTGCGCGGCGGGCGCCACCGTCGCAGCGATGGTCGGTGCCGCGACGAGCGCAGACGCGTCCGTCGTCTTTATCAATTTCAACAGCCAGGTTATCGTGGACACGAATCTTTCCGACACCTCGTTCACGTTTTTCTCCTTCGATCTCGACAACGATGGTCGGGTAGATTTCAGTCTCGGGCAGCGACTTTCGGGTGGAACCGGCGGAGCGATTTTGACCCGTCCGACGGCCGCACCGACGCTTGGTGTGATTGCTCAGACCTTTAACGCTTACAACTACGCATCGGTGCTCGCCGCGGGCGCAAACGTCGGTGGGACGATCACAAACTTCGCGCCGCTAATAGGTACTGGGTTCGCCAATCGCGCGAGTCTCTGGAGCGCGGTGGGATACCCTAACAGCAAGTGGGGCCCGAATCAGACCACCGGTTTCCTCGGCATTCAATTTACCCTCGGCACTGGTCAGGTCGCGAATGGATTCATCCAGCTCACGATCGCTGATGGGACCGGTGGCACGCCGCGCGCGATCACGCTCATCGGTGCGGGGTACGAGACTTCTGGTGGAGCCATCGTCGCGCAAAACCAGCCCGCGATTCCTGAACCGTCCACGACGCTCGGCCTCGTCGCTCTCGGCGCCGCCGGCCTGATGGCGCACCGCAGCCGCGTCGCCGCGAAGGCCTGATCAATTCGGCTTCTTTCAACGGCCGGCGCGCATGTGTGCGCCGGCCGTTTTTCTTTTCGCACGCCGGCGGCCGCGTGCTTGATTCCGCCCCCACCGTTCCCGACTGCTCAACCTGATCCGAAGCCATGACCGCCAAAAACATCGTCTTCTTCGATCTCGAAACCCAGCTCACGGCTGGCGATGTGGGCGGATGGAACAACAAGCGCGACATGCTGATGTCGGTCGGCGTGACGTACTCGACCGCGACGGCGGCCTACCGCATTTACTCAGAGCGGATGGTGGATGCGCTCATCGAGGAACTCCGGCGCGCTGATTTGGTCGTCGGCTTCAATCATGTCAGCTTCGACTACGAGGTCCTGATGGGGTATACCGTTCTGGATCTTCCGGATCAGATTGCCTCCTACGACCTCTTGGAGCACACGGAGAAGGTGCTCGGCCACCGGGTAAAACTTGAATCGATCGCGCAGGCGACGCTTGGTCTTGGCAAGACCGCCGACGGGCTCGACGCGCTGCGCTGGTGGCGCGAGGGGAAGATCCGTGAGATCGCAGAGTACTGCTGCTTCGATGTGAAGGTAACTAAGCTCGTTTACGAGCACGCGGCTCGGCACGGTGAACTCCAGTTTCTGGATAAGATCGGGAAAAAGCAGACCTACCAATTGCGGGTGCCTTAAGACACGAGTGAGTCACGATGCGCATAACCTTGGCACCAAGCTTGCGCCAACGCAAAGCCGGGGATTTGCTTTTCCCCTTCGTTTTGGCTGGACGCGCGACCAGATCCCGGAGTAAATAACACTGTTTCAGAAATCTGTAAAAACAGCTGCCCGTCATGAAAGAAGAATCCAGCAAATCCGCTTCGATCGATCGATCGCAACCACCGGGTCGCGACCTGCGACTCGGCCGATATTGCGCGGCCGGCGTAGGTGCGGCGCTCTTTGCCGGCAGCGTCACGACGGCGGACGCTGCATTCGTCTACGTCAACTTCAACAATCAGGTGCTCGTCGATTCCAACACGACCGACAGCGCCTACACCAATTTTCCGATCGATCTTAACGCCGATGGAATTGTCGATTTTATCATCCAACAGCGGATCTTCCCGGGTGCACAGAATGGTTCGATTCGTATCGCCCGTCCGGCGAATTCCCCGCTCCTGAGCGTCATCGCAATTTCGGGAAACGGCCTCAGTTACGCCTCGCGACTCGGAGTGGGGGTGACCGTTGGCGGCACCGTTACAAATTTCATCAACTTGACCAATTCAGGCGGGAATCGGCCGTTTCTGGTGAGTCAGTCTGGGTTCTCCGGCAGTAGGTGGGGTACGCCTGGTGGTCCTGCAGACCACGGATTTCTCGGGATCCGCTTCTCCATCGGAGGCGTCACGGTCAACGGGTTCGTTGAACTGTCCATCGACTCAAACTTCAGCGCGACACCGCGCGCCGTCACGTTGCTCGCCGCCGGCTACGATACTTCCGGCGCACCCGTCGGAACGTTCCCAATTCCCGAGCCCTCCACCTCGCTCGGCTTGCTCGCGCTGGGGGCGGCGGGCCTCCTGTTGCATCGCCGCCGGCAACATCAGGACACCGGACCGTCCCGCAATGCGCCGGACCATCGCTGAGATTTCGGCTTCGACTTTTCCTGACTGGACACTCCCCCGCGAGCGTCCCGCAGGTACCGTCCGGTCATTCGCCGCTCGTGACGGACGTCGGGTTTGAATTTGGGCGCGGAGCGCCCAAGTTGCGCGCCCTTGCATGGATCCTGACCCTCCGCCGACCGAAATCGAAAACGCTGGCACCGAGATCCGCACTTACTTCGTGCGCGGACGGAATGCGCTCATCGCCCGGGGGGATTTCGGGGAGCTGTACGTCGACTACTACCTGCATCAGGGCCAGCTGGGGCAACAGCATGACCCGGCGCACGATGGCCTCCTCAAGGAAGCGCTCGCGGCGTTGACGCTCCACTGCGCCTCGCGGCCGTGGAACGAAGCGACGGCCTGGACGATTCATCTCCAGGATCCGCTGCTAAATCTCTTCGTCGCGGGCGACAACCGGCGCGGCTCGGTGGTTGGCCAGCTCTTCACCGAAAACGTGAAGGCCGACGGTGAGCCGCGCTTCATCTCGGATGTGGTAAGGGAGCGCGGCGATCCACGCCGGAGCGTGGTGGACCTCGAGGACGCCCCGCCGGATGCGTTTCGCTCCGCGGAGCGCTACTACGCCCAAAGCGAGCAGCGGCCCGCGAGATTTTTCCGCCACGGGCCGGAGGACTTCGTTCTGATTTCGGCGCAGCCCGATTGCGACGTCGAGTGGCTGGCTGGCCTGGACGAGGAAGCGGTGCGGACGCTCGATCAGCGCGAGACGCTGAGTCAGATCGAGGTTCGGAACTACCGCTGGGATTGCGGCTGCTCCCAGGAGAAGATGCACGCGGTTCTCGCCCCGCTCATGCGAGCCGACGAGGAAGCTCTCTTTGGTCACGATGCTTCGCTCCGGATGAGTTGCCCTCGCTGCGGGGTTCGCTACGTCATCACGCGCGAGGGGCTCGAGGCCTACATCGCCAGCCGGCAGTAACGCATCACCGACGGCCACACGGAAATGAGCCCGGATTTCGCGGAGCGCTTCGGCGGCGTCGCCAGATTGGTCGGAGGCGCAGGACTCGAGAACCTGCACAAATCGCACGTCGCGATCGTCGGACTGGGCGGCGTGGGATCTTGGACTGCCGAATGCCTCGCCCGCTCCGGCGTTGGAGCGCTCACGATGATTGATCTCGACGACGTGTGCCTGACGAACGTGAACCGCCAGCTGCACGCCCTCGATGACACCATTGGGCGGCCCAAGGTGAAGGTGCTGGCGGAGCGGCTCCAACGCATCGCGCCGGAGTGCTCGCTGTCTCCGGTGATGGCCTTCTTCAGCGGAGAGACGGCCGAAGCACTGCTCGAGCCGCGTTTTGATTTCGTCGTCGATGCGGTCGATCGACGCTCCACGAAATGCCTGATCATCGCCGCCTGTCGTGATCGGGGCATCCCGGTGCTCACGTGCGGCGGAGCGGGTGGGCGCATGGACCCCACGCGGATTCGCTGCGCGGATCTTGCGCTCTCCACGCAGGACGAGTTGCTCCGCCAAGTGCGGAAAAAACTCCGCCGGGACCACGGTTTCCCCCCCGGGGAACGGACCTGTTTCGGCGTTCCGTGCGTCTACTCCGAAGAGCCTCCGCGTTACGCCTGGTCCAACGGCAGCGTCTGCGCGGAACCGGAGCCCGGCACCTCGCTTCGGTTGGATTGCGCGAGTGGGTTCGGGACCGCGTCATTCGCGACCGGAGCATTTGGTCTCGCCGCGGCAGCCGAAGTGGTGCGTCGGATCGCGCTGAAGACGTAGCTCACGTTCCCAGTCCGATCCGGATCGGCTTCACGGAAACCGTGACGGAGGGATTCTCCGCCGAAAGTGCGGCGGTTACGGGCACCTTGGCGACGCCATTCGTGTCCGCCGTGATGACCTTCCCTCCCGCCTTCGCAGCAATGGTCACCGTCGCCGCAGGGGTTTGCTTCGGGAATTGAATTTCGACCGACTTCACCTCCGGTGCGACGAATGCGAGCATTCCCGCCTGCGCCTTAATCATCCGGTTAGCCTCCGTGACGCCATCGGCGAAGCGCGCAAAGGGAAACGTATTCTGCTCGGGCACGGGAACGAGGACAGAGACCGTCAGACTCATCGAGCCCTTCGGCTGATTCGTCACGACCGGCGGATCCTCGCGGCGCAGCGCTTCATCGCGCGGGAAATCCTTGATCGCGCCATCAGCCGTCAGTGCCAACGGAATCGGCCCCTTCGCCTTGCTCTCGATCACGAGGGTGATGTCGGAGGGTTTTACGCCCTTATTCTTCGAACTCACGGTCGCGCTTACGACCGCCTTTTTCGCGTCGATCGCCGCTGACTTCTCGTAGATCTCGGCTAGCTTTGAGTAGGGAATCCGACCCACCTCCTCGGCGGCGACGGGACCGGCAAGGACGGAGAGAGCGAGCAGCAGGGGCGAGAGAATGCGCATGGGAGAGGCGTGAGACAGTCTTGCGTCTCCGGCGTTCGGACGTGAGCCCCGGCGCAGCGGGCGGGCTCGCGGGACCGTTCAGGTTCCAAACAGGCGGGCGAAATTCTCCGCGATTTGAGCGCGGAGCGCGGGCTCCTGAACGCCGCGTACGGCGGCTAATCCAGACAGCGCGACGGTGATGTTCAGCGGGCTGTTCAAGACCCGCCCGTCCGGACTCGCGAGCGGATGGGCGTTTCGCTCGGGCGGGGGCGCGAGATCAGGCGCATCCGTTTCGACCAGGAGCCGATCCGCGGGCATTGCCGCGAACGCCGCTCGCTGCGCGGCCTTGCGCTCGAGCAGAAAATGCGGTGAGAACGAAAAATACGCCCCGCGCTCCGCGAAAACCGGGACCAAATCGGCCGAGCCGCCGTAGGCGTGGATCAGGAAGCCGCGCGCGGGCAGCGGCGCGTCGCGCGTGAGTTCCTCCAGTGGGCCCCACGCTTCCAGGCAGTGGATCGTCACCGCGCGGTCCAGCCTCGTGGCGAGCAGGAGTTCCTCAAGCAAGACCGCCAATTGGTCATCGCGGTCGTAACCCTTCTTCCAACGGTCGAGTCCCACCTCCCCGATCATCGCGCGGGGATCGGCGTTCAGCAGACCTTCGAGCTGGGTTCGCCAACTCGGAGAACGTTCACCCACCCACCACGGATGGAGGCCGTAAGAGGGGATGATCCAGGTCTCCGCCGTCGCGAGCGCGCGCACCGCCTCCCAATCCGTCTCGCGCGTGCCATTCACGACGGCCCGAGCGTCCGCGTGACGCAGAGCCGCGAGGAACGCCGGTCGCTGCCCATCGAGCCGCGCGTCCTGAAAGTGACAATGCGCGTCCCGCGGTCCGACCATGATGACGTTACCCTCCCGCCGCGATGCGCAGAATTTCGAGGCGATCCCCCTCGGCCAGGGTCACGCCCGCCCACTCCGAGGGGAAAAGCGCGCGGCCATTGTACTCGACGAGCACTCCGTGGGACATTCCCAGAGTGACCAGCAGCTCCGGCAAGGTGGTCCGGTTCCGGATCGGATATTTCTCGTCGTTCACCACCACCGCGGTTCCCTCTGCATCGTTCATTGCGGTGCCTCGAAAATTGAAGTCCCGGCATTCAAAGTTCGATCTTCCGGCGAATCGACCAAGCCATCGTCCCAATCTTTCCAAACCGGTTCCATCCCATGTCGTTCGCGCAGAACTCTCGCGACCTCGGCGGGCGGGCGATGATCCGCGATGTCGAATTGGCCCGTCGCGCAGGCCGACGCGCGATCGAGCCCTTCCGCCTCTTGGCGCCGGCCGCGCACCGTGAGATGCAAATCCTCGACGCCCTGACGCGTATAACCGCCCGGCTCCGTGTGGCTGCCGGCGCTCATGATCGTAAAGCCAAGGGGGATCACGGCATCCCGCAAGGCTGCGGGCTCACGGGTGCTGAGGACGAGGCCCACCTGTGGAAACGTCACCCGCAGCGCACAGACGAGCTGGACGAACTCCCGGTCGGGAAGGGTGAACGGAGGATGAAACTCGCCTGCGGCCGGACGCATGCGCGGAATGGCGACGGTCAGATGCGAGCGCCAGCAAGTGCGGAGCAAATGCTCAAGATGCGCAGCGAGTGCGAGCGCTTCGGAGCGCCACTCATGCAATCCGAAAAGTGCGCCGATCCCGATCCTCCGAAATCCCGCCTCATGTGCCCGCTCCGGGCAATCGAGCCGCCAATCGAAATTCCGCTTGGGGCCCGCGGTGTGCAGCTGGGCGTAAGTCTCGCGGTGATAGGTCTCCTGGTAGACGACGAGTCCTTCCGCGCCAGCGGCGACGAGCGGGCGGTACTCGTCGGCCTCGAGCGGACCCAGTTCCAGGGAGACGCCCGGAATCCCGGCTTCGAGACGCAGCGCGCGGATACAGTCTTCGACATACCCGTTCGAAACGAACTTTGGGTGCTCACCCGCGACGAGCAGCACATTGCGGAAGCCCTCGCGCGCAAGATGGCGCGCCTCGCGCGTCACCTGGTCCGGAGTCAGCGTGACGCGGAGGATCGGGTTGTCGCGGGAGAACCCGCAATACTGGCAGTTGTTCACGCATTCGTTCGAAAGGTAGAGCGGCGCGAACAGCCGCATGGCCCTTCCGAAGTGTTTTAGCGTGAGTGCTTGAGACTGCGCTGCGAGAGCCTCGAGGGCCGCATCCGGGCACGGATCCAGCAATCGCGCGAAGCGCCGCAGCAGCGGGCTGGGCTCGGCGACGGCGCGTTCGAGATGCGAGGAAAATCCCATGGAGAGGTTGACCTGACTACGCCTCTACCTTAAACGGGCCTCGCGGTGGGGCATCTGTTTTTCTCCGCCGCACCGTATGGCCAGCGTGGGCGCGACGCATCCTTCACCAGCCGAAACAGCCGCGCCCCGGCGCCGGCTCCTGCCCGACGTTCCGCTCGCTTCCGACGGCGTCACGGCACCGGATTTGCGCGGTCTGCAGCTGGCGGTCGACCGGTTCATGGCGGATCACCTCGCCGCGATGCGTCCGGCGTACGCTCGCCAGGCCATCAATGCGACGCTCTACGACGACGCCTCCGAGTTCCTTTGCCGGCCGGGCAAGCGTCTCCGCCCACTCCTGTTTCTCCTTTCCCACCGTGTCTTCCATCGGTCGGAGGCTCATCCCAGCGATCACGACCTGCTCGCGATCGGCACGAGCCTTGAACTGCTCCACGGCTTCATCCTCATCCACGACGACATCATCGACCGTTCCGAGACGCGTCGTGGACTTCCCACGCTGCACCGCGTCCTGGAGATGCGCATTCCGGCGTATTCGGATCGGGCCCGGATCGGGAAGAATCTCTCCCTCGTCCTCGGGGACATCCTCTTCGCCCTCGCCCAGCAGTGCCTCCTCGACACACCATCGGTCGATCCAGCGGTGAGCGTGCGTTTGAGTCGGATGTTGCTCGGGTGCATGATGGAGACCGGATTCGGCGAGGCCGCTGACATCATCTACGGCACGCGCGACATTTCGAAGCTCAGCCTCGCGGAGATCGAGCAGATGTATCTACTCAAAACCACGCGCTACACCATCGAATGCCCGCTCGCCATGGGCGCAGTGCTCGCGGGGGCAGGAGCGGGCGCAGTCGCTCAACTCGAGCGCGTTGCACAGCCCGCGGGGCTCGCTTTTCAGATTCAGAATGACCTGCAGGAGTTCGCCCGGTTCGAGATCAGCGACGCCGAGGTGCCAGCCGACATTCTCGAGGGGAAGAAAACGCTCCTCATCCATACCGCGTTCGAGATGCTCGGCGAGACCGATCGCGGACTGCTTCAGCTTTCGCTCAGCGGTTCGTCGCCGAATGAAGCCACTGTCTCGAAAGCCCGCGAACTCATCTCAAAGAGCGGCGCGGTGAGCCGCCTCCAGCGCCGGATGGAAGATCTGCTCACCGAGGCGGGGTTGGCCGCTTCCAATTCCGTCTTCTCGCCGGCCGAACAGGCCGGTCTCATTGCGCTCATCCGCATGGTTCGGGAAGCGGCGGATCGGACGCGGGCAGGAACGTAGCCGCGACGCGTTTCGCCGAGTTGCCCGGGCTGGCGCCGAAATGACGAGGGCTGGTCGCGGGTTGATTGAAAAGGTCGATGCCCGCGCCCCGAAGCTGTCGTAAGAAGGCCGCGCTTCCCCGCACCCTCCAGACCGCATTTTCCCGACCCTCCCATGCAAGGCGATATCATTTCCACGGTCCTCCTGCCCTTGATGCTCTGCTTCATCATGTTCTCGCTGGGCATGGGCCTGACGGTGCGGGATTTCCAGCGGGTGCTGACGCAGCCGCGGGCCTTCGTCATCGGGTTTCTCTGCCACTTCATCATCCTCCCGGCCGCCTGCTTCGCGCTCCTTCAAGGGGTGAATCTTCCGCCCGCGCTCGCGGTGGGCTTCATGATTATTGCCGCGTGTCCGACCGGCACGACTTCCAACCTGCTGACCTATCTCGCGCGGGGCGATGTGGCGCTGGCGGTCAGCTTCACCGCCGTCGCGAGTCTCGTCACCATCTTCAGCCTCCCGCTCATCACCAGCTTTGCGCTGAACCGCTTCATGGGAGCGGACCAAGCGATCCAGCTGCCGATCGGCCTGATGATGGGCCAGATCTTCTTGATCGTGGGACTGCCGGTCGGTCTCGGAATGCTCTTCCGCGCGTTTCGTCCGGCCACCGCCCTCCGCGCGGAACCCATCGCCACAAAGCTGGCTTCGGTGCTGTTCGTGCTGATTGTCGCGGGCGCGCTTGCGAAGAACTGGACGCTCTTCGTCGGCACCTTCGGCCGGCTGGCTCCTCTGGTGCTCGCCCTCAATCTCAGCATGCTGGCGGTCGGTTATGGACTTTCCCGACTGGCCCGCCTGGAGCGACGCCAGGCCGTCACGGTCGCCTTGGAGACCGCGGTGCAGAATGCGACCCTCGCGATCCTCATCGGAAGCAGCATCCTGAAGAACGACCAGATGGCGCTTCCCGGCGTTGTTTACGGTGTGATGATGTACGCTGGCGGGCTCGTCTTCGTCTTCGTCGCCCGGCGCTTTCTTTCGGCCGCGACCCGCGAGGCAACCACGGGAGTCAGGCTCAATCCGGAAATTTGAAGTCTCGCCAGCAGCGTGGCTCCGACCGCCTATTCTGGCTCCCGCAGATGCCGCCGATCCAGCGATTCGTCGGCCCATGAGGCGGGGTCGTCGAGCGACTCGAGGTGCGTAAAGACACTCGCCCTCGGCAGCACGACCTGGATTTCGTTCTCGATGCGATCGAGGAGTTGGTGACCGTGGTTCACCGTCCATTCGCCGGGCACGAGCACATGCATCGAGACGAATTGCCTCGCCCCGGCCTGCCGGGTCCGGAGCGCGTGAAATTGCAGGCCTTCCTGCTCATACGGTTTCAGGATGCCGAGCACGAGCGCGCGCTCTGCATCCGTGAGCGCGGTGTCCATCAGTCCGAGGATCGAGCGGCGTACGATCCGAACGCCCGTCCAGACAATGTTGGCGGCGACAAGGAGGGCGACCGTCGGGTCCAGCCATTGCCAGCCCGAGAGGGAAACGAGGCCGACGCCCGCGACAACGCCGACCGAGGTCCAGACGTCGGTCAGCAAATGCTGAGCGTTCGCCTCGAGCGTGATTGAATGCGCCGCGCGACCCACTCGCCGGAGCAGGAGAGCGACCGCGAGATTGATCAACGAGGCCACCGTCGAGACGAGGAGACCCAGTCCGATCTGCTCCAGCGGGGCGGGGTGGAAGAGTCGCTCGACCGAAGCGAACGCGATACTCAACGCCGCCAGCACGATGAGTGATCCCTCAACGCCGCTCGAGAAATACTCCGCTTTATCGTGGCCGTAGGGATGACTCTCGTCGGGCGGGCGCGCGGCCTGCGCGAGCATGGCCAGCGCCATCACGCCTCCGATCAGATTCACAAATGACTCGATCGCATCCGACAAAAGGCCCACCGATCCGGTGAGCCAGTACGCCCCGGCCTTGAGCACGATCGTCGCCACGGCTGCACCGATGGAAATCCAGGCATAGCGCGTGAGCGGAGGCTTGTTCATGAAATGGGCCGAACTCTCACGTCCCAATCGCCTCCCTTGGGCCGCAACTGCGGGCGGCGCAAGCTGGCGCTGCGACGCGACGCAATTCCCGGGAGATTGGCCTTTTCCGTCCGAAGCCCGCCTGCCACGCTAACGAGTCCGCCGCCATGTCCACGAACTCCGAGCCGCTCGAATTCGGGCAGTACCATGTCCCGCGGCGGGCGGACGGGACGTTGTGGGAGTTGGGCCGCGGAGCGATGGGGGTGACCTATCGGGCCTTCGATACGAAGTTGAAGATCGAGGTCGTCCTCAAGCTCATCCATCCCGATGTGCTCCAGTCGGAACGCATGAAACGCCTCTTCCTGCGGGAGGCTCGCTCTGCCGCCAAGGTGCGGCATCCGAACATCGCGGCGGTGATCAATCTCCACGACGAGGACCCTTACTACTATGCGATGGAGTTCGTCGCCGGAAGTCTGCTCGGTGACGTGCTCAAGGCGCGCGGCACACCCCTGCCGGTGGCGGAGGCGCTCGACTACGCGGATCAGATCGCCGCGGCGCTCAGCGTCATGGCGCGTGAGCACATCGTGCATCGCGATCTGAAGCCTTCGAATCTCATGCTCCTGCCGGACGAGGAGCAGCGCTTCGGCCAGCTCGTGAAAGTCATCGATTTCGGCCTCGCGCGCGGCTTCAGCGCAGAAGGCGAGAACGTCGAGACATATCTCGCGAGCAGCATTTCCCAGAGCGGCGTTTTTTCGGGCACACCGTACTACGCCAGTCCCGAGCAGTGTGGGACCACGGAGGAACTCGATACGCGCTCCGACCTATACTCCCTCGGGATCATTTTGTGGGAAATGCTCTGCGGGAAGCGGCCCTTCACGGGAGGGCTCGGTCAGGTGCTCGCCATGCATCAATTCAAGGCGCCCCCGGTCGAGCAGCTGGCCGGGGTGCCCGCGCCGGTGGTGGATCTCCTGCTCAAGCTCCTGGCGAAGGAGCGGGACGATCGCTTCCAGACCCCCCGTGAACTGCGGACCGCGCTCGGTGCCTGCGCGGCAAGTTTGGCCGACGGAGCCTTTCACTCCCTTGGCGGGTCGGTCGCCGCGAGTGCCGCTCCCGGCACGGAGAGCATTCGCCTCGGCACGACCCTCGCCCAGCGCTTCCAGCTCGGGAGCGAGCTGGCCGAGGGCGATGGCGGCAAACTCTATCGGGCCACGGACGCCGCCGCGGAGGGTCGCCTCTTCGCGCTCAAACTGCTTTCACCGGCCTGCGGGCACGACAACGCGCTGATGGTGCAGCTCGACGCGCAATTCGCCCGGATGAGGGCTCACCCCCAGGCGATCTGCCTGTCGGCGTCCGGTGGCATCATGCGCTCGGGCGCGAGCGCCTTTTTCGTCCGGGAATGGGCGGATGGATTTTCGCTGCTCGAGCTCCTCGCGGCCCGGGGCGAGCTCCGCGCTCCCGAGGTGCGCCGGCTCCTCGCGGAACTGCCCGCCGCGATCGACCACGCGGTGAGCCACGCTTTCACTTTCGCCGAGCCGCTCCTGCGCAAACTTTTTGTCGTACCACCGGCGAACGCTCCGGCTGGGAGCGACTGGCCATCGCTGCGATCGCGACCCATCGAGGACTGGCCGGCCTTCTGCCTGCGCTGGAACGCGGTGAGCTTTCGCCCCGAAGGAGCACCCGCTGTGAGCGTGACCCAGACTGCGGGCGAGACGCCGAGCGCCGTCGAGGAGCCGGTCGTCGCGCTGGCGGTGCTTGTCCGGGAATTGCTCGGTGGACGAGCCGGATCGCACGCGCCGCTTTCCGCGCTGGGTGATGAGGCAAACGCCACGCTTCGCCGCGCGCTTGGCCCTGGGGGTGGACGGACCGCGTTTGCGGGCGCCAGCGCGCTCTGGGAGGCGCTGCTCCTTGCGGGCGGATCTGCTTTTCTCTTCCCTTCCGGCGCAGGTGCTCCGCGGACCGCTTCGGAGTCCGCTCCGCTTTCGGGGAGTGCGCTCCCGGTGCCGCCCGCCGCGGGCCCCCGCGCTCCCTCGCGCGCGCCTCTGATCGCGGCCGGAGCCGTGGCCGTGGGCCTGCTCGCGGTCGGCGGATGGTGGTGGCGCGGATCCGGCGGCGCGGATCCGGCGGCAGCGCGGGCCGGAACCCCCGCCACGCAAACGACGCCGGCGCGGAGCTCGTCGATCCAGGATCGCGCCGCCGTGATCGTGGCCGATGGTGACCGGCTGAGCGCCGCCGGGAAGTGGGAGGAGGCGGCGGGTCGCTACACCGCTGCGCTGACGCTGGATCGCCGCTCGCGCGATGCGTACGTCGGCCGCGGGTATGCGCTCGGCCGCCGCCGCGAGTTCGTCGCGGCCATCAACGACTTCGATGAGGCGATCCGGCTCGACCCAAAGTACGCGCTCGCGTACGCCCGCCGGGGGACCATTTATGCCGCCCTCCAGCAGGACGAGGCTGCCCTGCAGGATTGCAATGAGGCGATCCGGCTCGATCCGAAACTCGCCGAAGCGTACGAGCGCCGGGCTTTTGCCTACGCGAGCCTCGGGCAGCGCGATCGCGCCATCGCGGATTTTGACCAGGCGATCCGACTGAACCCCCAGTTTGCGCAGGCGTTCAGCGGGCGGGGGGTCCAACTTTCGATCCAACGCCAGAAGGATCGCGCGCTGGCCGACTGTAACGAGGGGATCCGGCTGGATCCTGAGTCGGCCGGAGCCTACCGCTCGCGCGCGCAGGCGCAGGCAAATCTGGGCCTGAAGGAACCTGCCTTGCGTGACTTCGACGAAGCGATTCGACGCGATCCCCGGCTCGCCCTCGCGTACTTCGGCCGGGGAAACCTGTATTTCTCCCTCGGTCAAAGAGACAAGGCGCTGCAGGATTACAGCGAAGCGATTCGCGTCGACCCGACCTACGCACGCGCCTTCACGAGTCGGGGGACGGTCTATGCGGCACTCGGGCAGAATGAGCGCGCGATCAAGGACTATGACGAGGCGGTCCGGCTCGATCCAAAATACGCCGCTTCCTTCTACAACCGGGGGAATGCGCACGTGAATCTGGGGCAAAGGGAGCGCGCTCTCAAGGACTACGACGAGACAATCCGGCTCGATCCGAAATTCACGCAGGCGTTCTGCGCTCGCGGCAACGCGCTCTCGGAACTCGGACAGCGCGATCGGGCCTTGAAGGATCTGGATGAATCGATCCGGCTCGACCCGAAATATGCCCCTGCCTATTCGGGCCGCGGGATCGTCTATGCCAACCTGGGCCAGCATCCGCGGGCGATCCAGGACTACAACGAAGCCATCCGGCTCGATCCGCAGGCAGCCTCCGCCTTCGGCAATCGCGGGGCCTCCTATGCGAATCTCAGCCAGCCAGAGCGGGCGGTGAAGGACTATGACGAGGCCCTCCGCCTCGATCCCAAACTGCCCTGGGTCAGGCACAACCGGGGGCTCGCGTACGCCACGCTGAAGCAGTTCGAAAAGGCGGTCGGCGACTACGACGAAGCAATCCGGCTGAATCCCAAGAACCCGACGTACTATGAGAACCGCTCGAAAGCCTTCCGGTCTCTCAACCAGCCGGCATCAGCCGACCGGGATGCGGCGACGGCGAAGGAATTGCGGGCGGCGCCCCGCTGATCACT
Organism: Chthoniobacterales bacterium; assembly: GCA_038322235.1. GTDB lineage: Bacteria > Verrucomicrobiota > Verrucomicrobiia > Chthoniobacterales > SZAS-18 > SZAS-18. Next base: position 46,977 of record JBBQFQ010000001.1, on the reverse strand, counting down.
ACCGCGCCTTCACCTGCGTCCAGACCTCGTCGTAGAGCCGGGATTTCGCGCCGAGATCACGCAGAAATTCCAGCCGGGCGACCACGTCTTCCGACGGGTAGATCGCCGGATTCGCGCGCACGCCGGGATCGAGGAGCAGGCGGGCCGCGGCGTTCGGCGTGGCGAACTGCGTGAAGTTCGAAATGCGCGCGCCTTGCGCGGGATCGAGCAGGAAGTTGATGAATTTCTCCGCGAGGTCCCGATGCGGCGCACCGGAAGGAATCGCGAGGCTGTCGAGCCAGATTTGACTGCCTTCCTGCGGAATCAGATAGACGAGCGACGCGTCCTCGGTGATCGCCCGCGCCGCCTCACCGGAATAGACCATCGCCACGCGGGCGGATTTTCCCACCACGCGGTTCCGGGCTCCGACGCTGCCTTCCAGCGCGACGGCCCGCGGCTTGGCCTGGAGGAGAGTTTCCCGCGCGGCCCGCAGGTCGGCCGCTTCGGTGCTGTTCAGACTCCGTCCGCAGAACTTCAGCGCGGCACCGAGGACGTCGCGGGCGTTGTCGAGCAACACGAACGGACCGGCGGATTGCTTTTCATCGAAAACGAGACCCCACGTCGCGGTGGGAATCGAACCGTCGGCCCCCTTCCGCACGAGTAGTCCGACCGTGCCCCATTGGTACGCGACGGTGAACTTGTTCTCGGGATCGAAGGGCGGGCGGGCAAACTTCGGATCGAGGTGCTTCAGGTTCGGCACGTTCTCCGGCCGCAGCGGAGCGAGGAGGCCGAGCTTAACGAGGGCCGTCACGCGGTGATCCGGCGGCACGACGACATCGTAAAGCTTCGCGCCGCCAGCCTGGAGCTTCGCCATCATCGCCGCGTCGTCCTCGTAAAGATCGATCGTCACCTTGCACTCGAACGTCCGCTCGAAATCCGCGACCACGGCCGGGTCGAGATACTCGCTCCAGATGAAGACGTTCAGCTCGGCCGGCGCCGCCGCGGAGTTGCGCAGCGCCCCGAAACCGGAGAGAACGACGGCGAGCAGGAGGACGGCGCGGCGCATGAGGGGAGCCTACGGATTCCGGCTCCGAAGCAAGGTCGCACCGGCGACGGCGAGCACGGACAGCACCACCAGGATCGAGGCGAGCGCGTGCACGACCGGGGAGAGCCCGCGTTTCAGCGAAGCGTAAATGAAGACGGGGAGCGTGGTGCCACCAGGCCCGCCGGTGAAGAAACTGACGATGAAGTCATCGAGGCTGAGCGTGAAGGCGAGCAGAGCGGCGGCGATGACGCCTGGGAGCAGGAGAGGGAGAGTGATGTGCCAAATTGTCTGGCTCCGCGAGGCCCCGAGATCCCGCGCGGCTTCCTCGAGGGCGGGGTCGAGATCCCGCAGCCGCGCCCGTACCACCAGGGTGACAAAGGGCAGTTGGAACGTGACGTGGCCGACGAGCATGGCCGTGAACCCGAGGGTGGAGAATCCCGTCGCTCGCTCGATCAGCGCGAGCAGCAGGAGCAGCGCCGCGGCAAAGACGACGTCGGGGACGAATGCCGGGAGTGGCAGCAAGCTTTCGAGGAACCGCGCGCGACGATCGCGCAGGCCGAGCGCGAGCAGGGTGCCGAGGACCGTGGAAAGCAGCGTGCTCGCGAGCGCCAGCCCGAGGCTCAGACGGAGCGCACCGAGCGCTTCGGGCGATTCGATCAGCGCCTGATACCACCGGAGGGTGAATCCCTCCCACACGGTGCCGTTCCGGGCGGCATTGAACGACCAGCTGACGACCATAACGATCGGGGCGTAGAGAAACGCCAGCACGCCCAGCGCGGCGAGACGGGTGGGCCAGCGCGGTTTCATCGGAGGAATGCCGAAGCGTCGTCCCGACGGGACGCCATCAGCGCGAGGCCGAGCAGAACCGGCGCCAGGGCCGCACTCGCGAGCGCGGCGCCGAAGGGCCAGTCGAGCGCAGGTCCGAATTGCTGCTGGATCACGCCGCCCAGGAAAAAGATTTTCCCGCCGCCCAGCAATTCGGGAATCACAAACTGCCCGAGCGACGGCAGGAACACGAGCGCCGCGCCGGCGAAGGCACCCGGCCGGATCTGCGGCCAAACCGCATGGATCCAAGCGCGGCGCGGCGTCGCTCCGAGATCGCGCGCGGCTTCGACGAGGGTCCAGTCGATCTTCTCGACCGACGCGTAGAGCGGCAGGACAAAGAAGGGAATGAAGTCGCAAACCATCCCCGTGACTACCGCGCCCAGCCCCGGCTGGAGCGCGGTCCCGGACTCGATCAGCCCGAGGGCGGCCGCGAGGCGTGCGATCCAGCCATCGGCCGCCAGGAGGCCCTGCCACGCGTAGGTGCGCACGATCAGGCTCGTCCAAAACGGGATCGTGACGAACGCGAGCGCCCAATTCCGGCGCGCCGGGGCGAGCGCGGCGACGGCTGAGGCGACCGGCAGCGCGGCGAGACCGCAGACGAGCGTGACGACCACCGCGAGCGCCACGCTTCGGCCCACGACCCGCGCGTAGAAAGGGTCGTAGTCGAGCTCGCCGTAGCCCGCGAGACGCGCGTAGTTCGCCAGCGTGGGCGGCCCCTCGATCGTGCCATATTCACCGCGTGACGCGAAACTGACGGCAACGATCAGGGCGAGCGGGAGCGCGAAGCAAACGATCAGCCAGAGCGCGCCGGGAGCGAGCGTGAGCCGGGTGAAACGCGTCGCGCTCATGCTCCGATTCTTCCTCCCTCGCCGAGGACCCGCGCGCGGATGAACTGGACGCATTCCCCGGCGTGCGTGATCGAGATGAGATGGCCGCCGTCGATCGCGAGATCCGGCGCAGGCGGCGGGAGGATGACGCGATCCTTCATCCCGTGGATGCGGAGCGGCGCTGGTCCCTGGGGGCCGATACCCTCCCACGAGAAAATCGCGCGACTCATCGCGCGGATGAAGCGGGGATCGCCGGCGCTCAGCATCTGGGTCAACTCGTTGGGCACTTTCCCCGCCGCGCGCTGAATGAACTCGACCGGCGCGAGATCCGCGAGGGGATGCAGCACGGCGAGCAGACGGCTCACATCCTCCCGCTGCGTGGCGCTGCCGACGAGCACCAGCGAACGGAGACGAACGAGCTTGGCGATCTCGCCGGCGACAATCCCGCCGAGAGACGTACCGACGAGCGTGCAGCCCGCCGGAAAGCGATGCAGTTCCATGAGACGCTGAGCGACGTCCCGGACCGATTTCTCCCCGTGATACTCCGGCCATTCGATGAATGTCGCGTCCGGAAGCGCGGTCCATGGGGCCGGATACATTCGCCGGTCGGCGCCCATGCCCGGCAAGAGATAGATCGGACCCGGCAAAGAAGAGTTCATGGGATTCACGCCTCGATGATGACGCCGTGGAGACGGATCCCCGTGTCGCGGCCTGGAGTCGGCGCGGGCGCGTCCGCGCGACAGCGCGCCCGCAACGACGTCTCGCCGACGAGCAGGGCGAGTTCGACGTCCGCGCCGCTGAAGGTTGCTTCCATGACGCGGGCGCGGATCGGAAGGTCGGCGCGGCATTCGATCCACTCCGGCCGGATCGCGACGCGGCAGTTCCCGCGCGCATCGCCGGCCCCGTCGCGAAGTTCCACGACACCGGCTGAGGTGGTGACGTGCCCCGTCCCGTCGGCGTCGCCGGTGAGGACGTTGCAACCGCCGAGAAACTCTGCCACGAAGGCGTTCCGCGGTCGGGCGTAGATTTCCGCCGGTGCGCCGATCTGTTCGATCCGGCCCGCGCGCATCACGGCGACGCGGTCGCTCAACGCGAGGGCCTCCTCCTGATCGTGGGTGACGTGCACAAACGTGATGCCGAGCCGCTGCTGCAAGGCGCGGAGCTCGCGTTGGAGTTCGCGGCGGAGCTGAAGGTCGAGCGCGCCGAGGGGCTCATCGAGCAGGAGCACCCGCGGCTCGTTGACCAGAGCGCGCGCGAGGGCCACGCGCTGGCGTTGTCCGCCTGAGATCTGCGCCGGGCGCCGCTCGCCCAGCGCTCCGGCCTGCACGAGGGCGAGCGCCGCTTCCACCCGCGCGGTGCGTTCGGCGGCGGGGATGCCCCGCATCCGCAGGCCGAAGCCGACATTCTCCCGGACGGAAAGATGCGGGAAGAGCGCGTAGCATTGGAAGACCGTGTTCACCGGCCGGCGCTCGGGCGGCACGCCGCGCTGGTCGGTTCCAGCGATGCGGACTTCGCCTGCGTCCGGCTCCTCCAGCCCGGCGAGGATGCGGAGGAGCGTCGTCTTGCCGCAGCCCGATGGGCCCAGCAGGGCAAAGAATTCGCCGCGCGCGATCTCGAGCGAAACTCCGTCGAGCGCGGTGGTCGCACCGAAGCGCCGCGTCAGGTTCCGCACCGCGATGACGGGGGCATTTTGCAAGACGGGCCGATGCTCCGCCTTCGCGCCGCCAGATCAAGTCCCTTCACGCCGCGTTGACGCCCGGCGCCCGCCGCGCTCCTTTGCCGGATGGGAAGACAATGGCTCCACGCCAAACGTGCCGTCGCGTCGCTGCGCAAGTCGCAGTCGACGGGTAAATTCGTGAAGGAAATCATGGTCGCCGCGAAATATGGCGGCGCGGATCCGGACTCGAACGCCCGACTCTTTGCCGCCCTCGAAAAGGCGCGCCGCGAAAGCATCTCCCGTGAAGTCATCGAACGCGCGATCAAGAAGGGCGCCGGCATCGGGGGGGAGAAGATCACGCTCGATCACGTGACCTTCGAAGGTTACGCGCCGCACAAGGTTCCGGTCATTGTCGAGACCTACACCGATAACAACAACCGGACCGCTCCCGAGATCCGGGTGCTCTTCAAGCGGGGAGTGCTGGGGACCGCGGGCTCGAACAAATTCCTCTTTGAACACGTGGGCCTCGTCGAAGCGCATCATCCCGATCCCGCGGCCGACCGGGAAGGCGCCGCCATCGAGGCCGGCGCGAACGAGGTGGAGGAGCTTACGCACGAGCAGAATGACGACGTCCCGGCCGGATCGTGCGGAGCCCGCTTCATCACCGACCGCACGAGCACGGCCACGGTTTCAAAGTGGCTTTCGGCAAATGGGTGGAGTGTGATCACGAGCGAACTTGGGCACATCGCCAAGACGTTTCCGGAGCTCAGTGAAGCAGACCGCGCGGATGTCGGCGAATTCCTCCAGGCGCTCGAGGACTACGACGACGTCCACCGCGTCTGGGCCGCGCTGAAGTAGACCGGCTGGATTTCCCCTTGCGCAGACCCGCCTCCTGCCTAGCCTGTCATCCGCAGAACGCGGGTGTAGCTCAGTGGTAGAGCACTTCCTTGCCAAGGAAGATGTCGCGGGTTCGAATCCCGTCGCCCGCTCTCTTGCGTGATCCGCATCGGATCACCCGCTCGGAAGAGGGCCCGTAAGAACGCAGGTGAGAAGATGTCCACGAGCGCGCCGTGTTCTCCGGCCGAATGGGATCATCCTTCGGAAGACGCATCGCTCCTCGTTGAATTCGTCCATCAATCCGGCGGGGAGAGAATCGCGCGCACGAGAAGGAACGCTCGTAGATTCCGAGCGCTTCGAAAAAGGCGGGTCCCGGAAGCCTTGAAGAAGGTTCCTTCTACGCCACCGCAGTGGCGCCTGCCTCTGAGCTCGTCAGAGATCGAATGCCCGATGCCACGACCGCCCTCGCAGAGATTTTTGGGCGTGGCGCGGGACCCCGCCTTCGGATCCGGTGCTTCGCGCGCCTAAGGAATTCCCTTAGTCCCCCCGAGACATGTCGCCCGGCGAGATCGCGCCTGACTCCCAATTACCAAGCGTTCCGGTTTTGCGCAGTCTCAGGACGCACCCTGAAAGACCACCCCACCTTGGGACCGCCCGCTGAATGATATGAACGAGACCGCCTCCCTTGTCACTGCTCTCGCCCAGTCCGACCTGTTTCGCGAATACGCTGCGGCCTTCAACGAATCGACCGGGCTGCCGCTCACGCTCCGGCCCCTCGAATCGTGGCAGGTGTCGCTGCATGGCCGGCGCAAGGAGAATGGTTTTTGTGCCTTGATGGCGTCGAAGAGCCGCACTTGTGCCGCCTGTCTCCAGACCCAGGAAAAGCTCTCGCAATGCGCGCTGGAAAAGCCCGCCAGCACCGTTTGCGCGCGCGGCCTTTGCGAAGCTGCGGCGCCCGTTCGATTAGGCAACCGCACGGTGGGCTTCCTCCAGACCGGCCAAGTCTTTCGGACCAAGCCCACAGAGGCTCAATTCGACCGGGTGGCGAAACAGATCGAAGAAACCGGTGTGGAGTCTAAACGGCAAACGCTGCAGGAGGCGTATTTTAAGACACCGGTGCTCCCCGCGAAAAAGCTCGATGCGATCCTCCGCCTTCTCGGCATCTTTGCAGACCATCTCTCGCTCAAGGGCAATGAGATCACTCTGGCGCAGGTGCTGGTCGATCCCCCGCTCGTGTCGAAGGCCAAAAATTTTATTGAAGAGCACCAAGGGGAAGATCTCTCGCTCGACCAAGTGGCGAACGCAATTCACACCAGCAAATTCAATCTCTGCAAGCTCTTCAAGAAGGCGACCGGGCTCACATTTACCGAATTTCTCTCCCGCCTCCGCACCGAGAGCGCGAAGAAGCTTCTGCTCAATCGCCATCTCCGCGTGAGCGAGATTGCCTACGAAGTCGGCTTTCAATCGCTGACGCACTTCAATCGGGTCTTCAAGCAGGTGGAGGGTCTGTCCCCCTCCGCGTATCGCGGACGGCTCGAGCACGCGTAATACCGCTTCCTAAACGCCGGATGAAAGTGGAAAACCCCCGCGGTGACGAAGGCAGCGTCACGTTATCCGATGCGTGACTATTCCCGCCTGACGAAAGCGGAACTGATCGAGCAACTCCGCGCGCTCGAGGCCGCCGCCGCCGGCGGCGCGCTGGAGCCGGACTCGCAAGTGCCCTCGCTGCTGCGCGAGCTCCAAGACATCAAAGCCGCCCTGGATGCGCACTCCATCGTGGCGATCACGGACGTGCGCGGCCGCATCACCTATACGAACGATAAGTTCTGCGAGATCTCGAAATTTTCCGCGGCGGAACTGCTTGGGCAGGATCATCGGATCATCAATTCGTGTTACCATCCAAAGACCTTCTTTCGGGACCTTTGGTCCACCATTGCCGGCGGCAGGATCTGGAAGGGGGAACTTTGCAACCGGGCCAAGGATGGCAGCATTTACTGGGTGGATACCACCATCTTTCCTTTCCTCGACGGATCCGGGAAGCCGACCCAATACGTCGCCATTCGCGCGGACATCACGGCTCGCAAGCGCGACGAGGAACAGCTGACCGAAATGGCGCGCCACCTGGCGGAAAAGCGACACCGGCTCGAGAACGAGGTGCGCGACATTTCCCAGCGGGAACAGCGCAGGATCGGACAGGATCTGCACGATGGCCTCGGCCAGCAGTTGACCGCGATCGAACTGATGTGCGAGTCCCTGCGCAGCGACCTCGGCGCAGCGCAGCCGAAGTTGAAGCGGGAAGCGGCGCAGATTTGCCGCTTTCTGCGCGAGGCGATCGGGCAAACCCGCGCTTTGGCTCGCGGCCTCGCTCCCTTCCAGTTGGAAGCAGGCGGTCTGCCGGCGGCCCTCGCGGAACTGGGCGAGATGACTGCGGCTGCCGGCCGAATGCGATGCCGGGTCGACGTGCCCGCTGTCGTTTCGGTGGGTGACGACGAAATAGCCATCAATTTCTACCGCATTGCGCAGGAGGCGGTGAATAACGCGGTTAAGCACAGCCAGGCGCGCAAGGTGATCATCCGGCTGACGCGCGAGGAAGGCGTCCTTCGTCTTGAAATAACCGATAATGGGAAGGGAATACCCGCAGGTGGGAAATCACGGCAGGGCATGGGACTGGACGTGATGCAGCACCGCTGTGCGAACATGGGTGCGGAGTTGGAGGTGGTCTCACGGCCCCGGAAGGGTGTAAGCGTCATTTGCAAACTCCGACTCACCCCATGAAACGCGCGTTGAAACAGGAGAGCGGACCGAAGGCATCCTGCAGGTCGCCCGTGAAGAGTTCCACGGCGCCACCGTCCAAGTCGGCGCGCCGGCGACTCCTGTTGGTCGACGACCATCCGATGATGCGTGCCGGGCTCAGCCAGCTCATCAACAAGCAGACCGACCTCGAAGTCGCCTTCGAAGCAGGGAGCCCGGGCGAGGCGTTCGATCGGCTGGCGGAAGCGAAAGTGGATCTCCTCCTGACCGATATGACCATGCCGGGACGCAGCGGCATCGAGTTCATCAAGGATGTGCTCGCGCTCCATCCCTCGCTCCTCATCCTCGTCATCTCGATGCACGACGAGATGATGTACGCGGAGCGCGTTTTACGGGCCGGCGCGCGTGGCTACATCATGAAGGAGGCCGGCGGCGAAAGGCTGCTCGCCGCGATTCGAAAAGTGCTCGCCGGCCATGTGTACGCAAGCGAGAGGATGGCGGCGAAGATCTTGGCGGGGCTCGCGGACCGCCGGCCGCGCGGCTCGCTCTCACCGATCGAAAAGCTGACTGACCGCGAGTTCGAGATTTTCCAGTTGATCGGCCAGGGAAAGGATGTGCGCGAAATCGCCCATCAGCTTCATCTCAGCCCAAAGACCGTCGACGTGCATCGCAGCCGGATCAAAGCGAAGTTGGCATTGAAGGACGCAACCGCAGTGGTGCTCCACGCGATCCGCTGGCTCGAGGCCGAGAATCGCGGCGAGTGATCCGTCGTCCTCCTTCCGTTGGTCGCAGTACGCAAATTCATGCCGTTTGCGCGGACCATGCTGCATCGATCTCGTCAGCGAGGAGCCAGACGTCCCGGCAGCGCTTGCTTCGGGCTGCCTTTGGCGCGCCCACGATGGCTTTGGACGGTACCCCGACTTTCATGAATATCGCGCGATTGGGCAAAGTTGCGGTCGAGAATTCGTTGCTTGATCGCGTCTTCGTTGCGGTTATCGCCGAGCTTGGAACTAACGACGCTGGATTTGGTTTTGTTGGTGCTGTCAGGTTTCGATTTCATATGGTTGGCGTTGTTCGGGGTCTTGACGAGGGATCGATCGAGGTCCCGCTTCAGCCGGGGAGGCCAAACCGATGGCGCACCTCGGCCTCGTCGAGGCCAAGCGAGCGCCCGAGGTGTTTCGCCGCCAGGATGCAGGCGGCTGATTTCAGCATGCGGTCGCGCTGCGTTTGCGGCAGCTCGACCCCCTCATGCATGAGATGATCGACGCGGTATCCCCGCTCCAGCACCTCAACGAGCAAGTCCTCGCACGCCACGGGATCGTCGGTGCGGTACTCGTGCACAATGGAATGCCGGCGCATGGGGACGCTGAAGGCGACGTGGTATTTGGAGAGCATGGGTTCTTTCGGACTGGGGTGGTATCCCCGGCGAGAGTGACTAGCCGGGCGCGGACTCAATCTGGGGCCAAGCGAGCGAGGCAGCCTCCCGTGGCTTGGCGGAGAGTCACCGCCCATTGCCGGATCCAAGCGTTGCGATCTGACTACCTAGATGCAGGCGAAATCGGGATGGCTGTGTAATCGATGACGGCTCGCGCGGCGGGACGGATAGTGGCCGGTCCGCGGCGCATTCGCCGGGCGCCGGCCCAGGCGGGCTTTTTCCCTGCCTCGCCCGCAAGCGAGGGTAGGTTCCCGCCAAGGAAGGTGCAGCCAAAACGCTTGGGGAGTCGGAGGCTGAGGGCCATGACTACGTTCGATCTCGTCATTATCGGGTCCGGTTCGGGCGGCGCGCGCGCGGCCGAACTGGCGGCGCGACGGGGTGCGCGGGTTCTCTTGATCGAGAAGCACCTTTTCGGCGGCACATGTCTCCACAGCGGCTGCGTGCCCCTCAGCCTCCTCGCCAAAAGTGCGCGGCGCTGGCGCGATTGGACGATCGATCCGTCCCAACAGGTCGAACGGCCGGTATCATTGCTGGCCGATTGGGTAAGCGGGACCCGCCGCCGCATCGCGCGCCAATCGACTCGCATGTTCGATCACTTGCGCTCGTTGCGAATTGAAATCGAGGCGGCGCACGCGCGGCTCGTCGGGGAGGGACGGGTGCTCGTCGACCGGGGGAATGGCGACGCTGAAGTGGTCGAAACGGTGAACGTCATCATTGCCACCGGCGCCAGCCCGGCGGTCTCCCATTTTCCCGGCCGGCTCGATCCCGCCGGAATGCTGCATTCCTGCGAGGAGCCGAGTGACCTCCTCATCGTGGGCGGTGGACACATCGGATGTGAGTTTGCCGGGATCTTCAACGCCATCGGTACGCGAGTCACGATCCTGGAGAAATGCGACCGGCTGCTGCCCGAGCTGGATCCCGAAGTGGGCGCTTACATGCGGGCGCTCTTCGAAGCCCGAGGGATCAAGGTGCGGGTCAAGGTGGATGCGAGTGACGTTATCCCGACTCCGGCCTCCGCGCCGAACAGCCCGGCGCCTGCGCCGACCCCGGATTCCGGCGAAAAGATCCTCTGGGCCACGGGACGCATCCCCAATGTGCAGGATCTTGGGCTCGAGACGGTCGGCGTGCGGGTCGAGAAAACCATCGTGGTCGACAGCGAGCTTCGGACGACGGCCAGGAACATCTTCGCGATCGGTGACGTGACGGGACTGGACGGGCTGGCGACGGGGGCGCGGGCGCAGGCGCAGATTGCGGTGGGAAACGCCTTTGGCGCCTCCCATCGGTATGATCCAGCCGGCGTGGCGCGTTGCTATTGGACCCAGCCGGCGGTCGCGACTGTGGGCCTGCAGGAGCGCGAAGCGGTCGCGGCCGGACACCGCGTGCGTGTCGGACGCGCCCAGCCTCGCACCCGTGCGATCCAACACGGCGAGAGCGACGACCAGGCGGTGGGATTCGTCAAGCTGGTGGCGGATGCGAACACCGGGCTTTTGCTCGGCGGCGTGCTGATCGGGGAGCATGCGGGGGACTTGATCAACGTGATTTCCATGGCGCTGAAGTTTGGCGCCCGGGCTGATGATCTGGGCACGAATCTCGTCTCGCCCGCGCTGGCGGACGCACTGGCGGAATGCCAGAACCAACTCGTTTGAAGGGAGGCCGCGCGGGGTGCGGCAGGGTCTGTCACACCTGAATGAAGGACGACAGGAAGCCCAGTGTTCACCATTCGCGGGAGAGCCCGCGAGAAGGTCGCAAGGGAGAAGCCGAAGCGGATGCTGCTCTACGGACTGGTCGTGTTCCTCATCGTGATCAGCCTGCTGAGACTCTGGACGGGAAGCGCGCGGCTGAGTCTCGGATTCCCCGGTCAAATGGGTGCCTCCGCCTATCCCACTTCGTGCCGGATGCGCACGAGTCGCCACCCGTCGGACACTTGCATCAGCGTGTCCCACCATTCGGCTCCATCGTGCCGATAGCGAATCTGTAACGCCCGCACGGTGCGGTGCGCCAGCAGATCGCGGGCGTCGGCGAGAGTGAGGCGGGCCGGATCGCCGATGTGCTCAGTCGCGGCCTGCTTCGGCAGGACCGCGAGCAGCTCCGCGCACTCCTCGATGTCACGCAGGAGCGCGTCGAGATCGGCCTCATCCAGGACGGCCTGGTGCAGAGCCGGCAGCGGCGGTTCGGGGGTGGTCTCATTCATGGGGTGCGGGCCAAAGTGCGACGGCGCGGGACGAAGCGGATTGCGGGGACTGGCGCTGGGCAGACTAGAGCGCAAACTCCGCAGCCGGTGCAGCCGTCAAGATTCACCATCGGAATGCCGCGCTCGACGCGGATGGCGTCCGGTACCGGGCACCGCTCCACACAGACCGAACAGACGGATCGATACGCGAGGCAGTGCCGCCCTTGAATGATTGCGACGGCGTCCACGGGCAGCGCGGTTGCAAACGCGGGTGGGTGGGCTGCGGCGCGAAACGGCCGCGCAAAAACACCGAAGAAATCGCGCCGAGAGACAGACGCACTCATCGCGTTGGGGTCGCCCGCGGGGCGGGATCGTTAACGAAGTGCGTCAAGAACGCGCGCTGCTCAAGCTCCGCGCTTGGCGCGTGGCATTGCACGCAAGATTGCCGGTTGGGATGCGGCGTGCGCAGCCCCTGGGCCCCGTTCGGACCATGACAACTCAGACAGTCGCTGCGCATCGCGGTGGGATGGGGAATGGTGGGCGCCGCATCGGGCTGGGCGCGCGTGCCCGCCTGGGGCGTGGAACCGACGAAGGTGCTCGTCGTGAAGGGCGCCGTGAGCCACGCCTCGTAGGGGATGCCGGGGCCCAGTGCCGGCACATGGCACTGGGTGCAATTTGCGTAATGGGGATGGCTGATCTTCGATGCGATCCGGTCCTTCACGACGAGACCCTGCGCATGACAGGCGAGACAGCCCGCGGGCGATTCCTGCTGAATGGGATGCGGCACCGTGGGCGGCGCGCCGTCGAAGGCCCGGCGAATGGCGCGCAGCGCGAGCGCGGCCGTGCGGTCGGCTTCGGATATCGGCTGGGTTGGCGAATTCCCGGGCGACGTGGGTTCCGCCGCGGGTGGGCGCAGATCCGCTACGTTGCTCACCCACCCGGCGTTGGCGCCGCTCTTGCGTCGATCCACTTCGCTGTAGCGCACCGCCCCGGTGATTCCGGCCGGGGCCTCCACAACGCGGCGCACCGAATCGGGCGTCATGGTCTCGACCGGGCGCGACAAGCTGATCTCCGAACGATTGCTCCGTAACCCCATGAAGAAGCCGCTCACTGCCACGGTGATGAGCACGGCCGCGGCAACGAGGCGTGCCTTCCGGCGGAATTCAGCGCGGGCGAGCGGGTCGTTCACAACTTGTCTCGGGTGGCGGGCGCGACCTTCTCGACCGTCGCGGCGCATTTCTTGTAGTCCGGCTCCTTCGAGATCGGGTCGACGTCGCCGAGCGTGATTTCATTCACGAGCATGCGCTGGTCGAAGAACGGCACGAAGAGCGAGCCGCGGGGCGGATTCGCGCGTCCGCCCACCCAGACCGGCAACCGCAGCTCGCCCCGCCGGGTCTTCACGGCCACGAGATCGCCGTTCTTGAACCCGCGCTCCGCCGCGTCCGTGGGATTCATTTCCAAATAGGCGGCGGGCATGGCGGCCCGGAGCGGCGCGATGCGCATGGTCATCGTGCCGGTATGCCAATGCTCCAAGACCCGGCCGGTGCAGAGCCAGAAAGGGAATTCCGCGTCAGGCTCCTCGGTCGCTTTCTCATACGGCGCGAACCAGACCTGAGCACGATCGTCCTTGGTCACGGAGTGATAGAACTGGATTCCGGTGCCCTTCTTGACGAAGGAATCGTCGAACTCAGAGAAGCGGAACTTGGTTTCCCGCCACGAGCCGTCGGCCTGTTGCACCACGGGCCAGCGCAGTCCGCGCGCCTTCACGTACTCTTCGTAAGGCGCGAGATGTTTGTGCTTCAACGTGCTGAAGCCGCGGTATTCCTCGAAGAGCGCACGGTCGACGTTCACGTCGTAATAGTGCGCCCACTCCCAAACCGGCACTTCCGCGCCTTGTTCATTTTTGATGGGGAAAAGGAACTTGTCGTCCTTGTCCTTCATTCCGGGATGTCCGAGCGCGTAGAGCCGATGGGCCAGCGCCAGGAGCATCCAGCAATCGTCCCGCGCCTGCCCGGGCGGCGGAACCATTTTGAACCACTGCTGCGTGCGGCGCTCGGAGTTGCCGTAAATGCCGTTCTTCTCCACCCACATGGCTGCCGGCAGCACAAGATCGGCCAGCTCCGTCGTCGCAGTTTGATAGACGTCCGAGACGATGAGGAACTTGTCGGCGAGACCTTTCTTCGCCTGGAAAAGTTTGTGCAGGTTCGGCAGCGATTGCCCTGGATTCGTCACCTGGACAAACATCGTGCTGATGTCACCGCCCTTCTCCGTCGGGGTGCAAAACTTCTCCCAGAGCAGCACCGTGTGGTAGCCGATCTTCGGAGCGATCCGGCCGGGCGGCAGGTTCCAGAGTTTCTCCGACTCCGCCCGATGCTCGGCATTCTCCACCAAACGCCCGCCCGGAAGGGTGTGGCAAAGGGTGCCTACTTCGCGGGCGGTGCCGCAGGCGCTGGGCTGGCCGGTGAGCGAGGTGGGCGCATCGCCCGGACGCCCGAAATGTCCGCTGAGCAGATGCACGCCGTGCGCGAGACGATTTACATTCGTGCCGCGGGTGTGCTGGTTGAAGCCCATGCACCAGGTGCTCGTGATGCGCAGATCGCGCCGGCCGAAGAGCTCGGCGACGAATCGAATCTTTTCGGCGGGCACCCCGGAAATCTTCTCCACGGATTCCGGCGTGTACTCCGCCATGGCCGCCTGGTATTCCTCAAAAGTCATCGGCTGGCCGAGCAGTGAGGGCTTCTCCGTGTCCTTGCGAAAGGCGCAATGCTTCTCGACGAACGCCTTGTCGTAGGTGTCGTTCTTGAGCAGGAGATGCGCGATGCCGTTGAAGATCGCGAGGTCGCTTTGCGGACGAAACTCGAGGTAGTGATCGGCGAATTCCGAAGTGCGCGTGCGGCGGGTCGAAAAGTCGATCAGCATCGGCTTCTCGCCGCGCATCTTCCGGTCGATGAAGCGCGAGAAGAGCACCGGGTGCATCTCAGCCATGTTGTTGCCCCAGAGGATGAGGACGTCGCATTTGTCGAGGTCCTCGTAGCATCCAGCCGGCTCATCGACGCCATAGGTGGAAAGGAATCCGGTCACGGCGGTCGCCATGCAGAGCCGGGCATTGGGTTCGATGTGGTTGTTCGAGAGCCCGCCCTTCATCAGCTTGTTCGCGGCGTAACCTTCCGGAATCGTCCACTGGCCCGAGCCGTAGATGGCAAATTTCTCGGGCGCAGCCATGACGCGCTTCGCCACGAGGTCGAGCGCCTCATCCCACGAGATGGGCGTGAGCTTTCCGTTCTTGCGCAGGAGCGGCTCGGTCAGCCGATCCTTGCCGTAGAGCGCGAGGCCCACGTGATATCCTTTCACGCAGAGCAGGCCCTTGTTCACGTCGGCCAACTCGTCGCCTTGGATTGCCACCACCTTCTCGTCGCGCACACCCACCCGCACGTGGCAACCGGTGCCGCAGAAACGACACGGCGCCTTGTCCCATTTGATGCCATCGGTGGACGGTTCCGCCGGCACGGCTCCAGTTCCGGTCTGGCCCGCCGCCCGCGTCTGCGCCACGGCTGAGGCGGCGGCGAGGGCGGAAAGTTTGAGAAAGGTACGGCGATCGAGGTTCATGAGGAGGGGACGAAGGCGCCCGGCGCGGCGACGGCCTCGGCCGCGGGCGAGTCGGTTTCGAAATTGACGCAGACGACATCCACGAAGGCGACGCCGGGCTGCGCGTGGAGCCAGTCGTGCACGGCGCGGCAGCCCGCGTCGTCTTCGGCCTCCAGCGCGACGGGGAGCCACCGGCCGCTCGCGGAACCCGGCAGCAGCGCGGGATGTTCCGCGATGCGTTCGGTCGCCACCGTCGCCTCGGCGGGATCGGCACTGAGCGTGAGGAGAAGTCCGCTGATCGGCATGGTTAGGCGAGTCCGGGGGTGGAAGTTGTCGCGGCCGCGGCAACCGCATCGAGCGCGCGCCGCCGGGCAAAGACGGAGGCGGTGATTTTTAGCAGGACCGTGTAAATCAGAAGGCCGAACGCCCAGATCCCGGCGGTAATTTTCCACTCGGCCACGCTCGGCAGGTACTCGACGATCTCGTGCAGCGTGGAAGGGATGAATCCCGGGATGATGAGCCCCATCCCTTTCTCGATCCAGATGCCGGCGAAGGCGAGCACACAGGCCACATTCAGCCGCCATGGATGCGTCGTGATGCTCGAGGTCAGCAGGAGACCTGCAGCGGTCAGGTTCATTGCGATGGCCGACCAGATCCATGGCACGAGCGCATGCTTCCCATGCAGGCCCAGGTAGAGATAGTGCGCGGCCGAAGTGTGCGAACCGCCGGTGTAGAACTCCACGAAGAGTTCCGAGACGACCATGAACAGGTTGATCAGGATCGTCACCCGCATGACGTTCGTCAGCGTCGCGATGGGACCGTTGCCGTAGTCGCGGTGGTAGACGCGGCGAATGACCTGAATGGCGAGGATGATGAAGGCGGGACCGCTCACGAACGCGCTGGCGAGGAACCGGGGCGCGAGCAGGGCGGTATTCCAAAAAGGCCGTCCGCCCAGGCCGCAATAAAGGAAGGCCGTAACCGTGTGGATGGAGATCGCCCAGACGATCGAGAGGAAGACGAAGGGCACATACCAGCGCGGATTGGGCTTCTTCCCGAGGAATCTCTCGTAGAGCAGATACGTGCAAATGTACCCGTTGATCAGCAGGTAGCCGTTCAGCACGATCACGTCCCAGGTCAGCATCGAGACCGGGAAGTTGAACTTCCCGATGAGGGGGATGAGGTGCCAGAAGCGGTCGGGGCGCCCGAGGTCTGCCACCACAAAGAAAAGCGCCATGATGATGGCCGCGATCGCGAGCAGTTCGCCCACGATGACGATGTCGTGCATTTCCTCGTCGTGGTAGAGATACGCCGGGATCACCATCATCACGCCGCCGGCCGCCAGCCCGACGAGGAACGTGAAATTCGCGATGTAGAGTCCCCACGAGACGTGGTCGCTCATGTTTGTGATGCCCATGCCGTCGCGCACCTGGATCGCCCACGCATTAGCCCCGACGAGGGCAACGGCGGTGAGGAAAATCATCCAGACGTAGAACGCGACGCCGCCGTCGAAAGCCTCGACGAAGGCGCGCCAGGCGAAACGCCTCTGGCTGCGCACGTGCTCGCGCAGCGTGTGCGGCAGGGCGTTGGAGGCGACGGCGTCAGACATCGAAGAAGTAGAAGAACTGGGGTTTGAGCCCGAGATCCTCTTTGAGGATGAAGATGCGCTTGTTCTCGAGCACCCAGCGGATTTCGGACTTGGGGTCGAGCAGGTTGCCGAAAACGCGCGCGCCCGTTGGACACGCTTCGAGACAGGCCGGGAGCCGGCCAGCCCGCGTGCGGTGGAGACAGAAGGTGCACTTCTCCATCACGCCTTGCGGACGAATGCGATTGGAGAGATACGATTGCTCCGGATTGATCTCGTGGGCGGCGATCTGCGGCTTCTCCCAGTTGAAGCGCCGCGCGTGATACGGGCACGCCGCCTCGCAATACCGGCAGCCGATGCACCAGTTGTAGTCGACGACCACGATGCCATCCGGCTCTTTCCAGGTGGCTTCGACCGGGCAGACATCGACACAGGGCGGGTGCTCGCACTGCTGGCACTGTACCGGCAGGTAGAATTTGTCCGGCTGTTTGACCGGATGTTCGTAGTTCGCGTTGCCCTTCTCCATGTCCATGGAGCCGCGCGACATCTCGAAGACGCGGATGTAGGAATTGTTCGACCCACGGTCGTGATTGTTCTCGATATGGCAGGCCTCGGCGCACTTCCGGCAGCCGTTGCAGACCGAGAGATTGAGCGCGTAGCCAAACTTCACGCCCGGTTGCGCCTTGATGTCCGTGATGTGGACGTCGACGCCGTATTCCTTCTTCGCCTCGCGCTCCAGCCGGCTGAGGACGATCTGGAGATCCACCGCGCTGAGTTCCTTGTAGTGCTGCTGCAGGAATTCATCGACCGTCGTGGACTCCTTCCATTCGGTGAGCGGCGCAATCGCCTTCGCATAAGCCGCGAGACCGAGCGTGGCGCCGAGGCCTTTGATGACATTGCGGCGCGTCACGCCAGCGGTGGTGGGAGGCGGGGAGTCGATGGTTTCCGTGCTCACGTCTTAGTGTTCGGGGGAGGATTTTGGCATGACGGAAATGCGATCACGGGGCGGCAGCACCGGCAGCACCTGCGGTTGGGCGGGGACGTGCGCGTCGTGGCAATTCACGCAGTTGTTCCGCAGCCGTTCACCGCGCGTTTGATCCCAGAATCCGTTCATCCCGCCGTGGGCGCCGTGCGTGTAGTCCCGCCACTTTTGGCCATGGCACTGTGCGCAGAGCGTCATCACGTCGGGAAACGCGACGGGCGCGCCATCGGCAAGGCGCAGCGTGTTGTAGTCGCGGTCGTTGTGGCAGCTCAGGCACGAGAGTCGGCCGTGCTGAATTTTAAGGCCCTGGTGAAACTGCTGGAGGTCGGCGGCGGAACGCGTCTGCGGATTGGGCTTCGCGGTGGAGTGACACGTCACGCACGACGCCGTCACGCCATTCCCCTGGACATCCTTCTCGTTCGTCCGCACGCGCGGCGTCGGCGGGCCGGGGCGATACTTCGTCGGTAAATCCGTGGGGACTGCGGCAGCTTCGATGGCAGCGGGAATCTTGGTCCCGGGCGCTTGGGCCAGCAGAATCCCCACGCTCGTGAGCACAAGCACGAGGGCGGCAAACGGCAGGAGGTGGCGGGAGGGAAAGGTCACCGTCGTGGAGGTGATGCGAGCTGGGAGAACGCGCAGTTCCACGGTGAGCGCTCTAGGGCGCCTTACTCTCCCAAGCTTGGCGGTCGCTCACCTTCCGTTGTGTCGCCGAGGCCCGGACGGTGAGGCGCAAATCGCGCGTACTAGCCCGAAGAATCGGAGGAGGTATTGCGATCGAGTCCCGCAGGGACGGCAGCACCACGAGAATCCCGTCTGCGATCTTATTCCCGCCATCGAGTGGTTCGGGAAACGCGACCGCGTCAAATCGGGCTACCCTCCGAACGCGCCCTCCGAGCATTCGAGTATACAAAAAAGAGCGGGCGCTCTTGCGAGCGCCCGCTCTGGGTTCACTGTTTTTCATGGGCTTTCGCCAGCCTGTCTAGGCCTTCGGGGCGACGGGTGCCGGTGGCGGGGTGCCACCAGCGGCCGGACTGGCCGCCGCCGTCTTGATCCTGGGCTTGCGCTTGAGGCTGCGCAGTTCATTCACCGCTTCGGCATAGCCCGAGGCGCGACCGAAGCGCTTCGCCGTCTCGTAGATCGAGAGCGAATCGCCATAGGTCTTCGCCCCGAGCAGGAGCGCCGTGTCGTCCACGCCCTGCTTGAGCTGGGCGAGGAGTCCGCTCAGCGCCAGGAGCGCCTCACGGTTCGACTTGGTGGTGTTGAGTTCCTCGAGCGAGATCTGACGCACGACGAGGTCGGGCGCCTGATTGCCGAGGGTGATGGAACGGGCCACAAAGGGCTCGTTCCGTTTCCCGAGACGGGCCGAGCGTTTGCGCTCGGCCGGATCCAGGGTTTGGAGGAAGGCTCCGGCAGTCAGGGCGGCGCGGATGGCGCTGTCCAGAGCTGCAAGGGCCTGTGGGTTGATGGATGTGGGTTTAGTATCGAATTGCGTTGTTTTTCTGTTGGTTTGTTTGTTGGTGCTCCTTGCCTCCATGGGGAGACTCGGAGCGTGAGTGTCACCTGATGGTGACGGGTTCAAAGTAACCCACTCAGACGAACTCGTCCACAAGATTTTTACGTTCCGTTGAAAAAAGATCCGATTCACGTTGGAGAGTTCGGGGACGTTGGACGTCGGTCGTTCAAAAAACCACGCCATCGATGGCGTGACCCAACGCCTCGCGAGGCGTTCCCCTCTGCAATCGATGGCGTCACCCCACGCCGCGCGAGGCGATCCGCTCCGGAATCGATGGCGTTCCCCCGCGCCTCGCGGGGCGTTCCCCCACGGAATCGATTGCGTTACTGATCGCCTCGGGATCCGTTTCCCCTCGGGATCGATCCCGTGACCTGACGGATCGCGAGGCGTTCCCCCTCGGGATCGATCGCGTTACCGATCGCCTCGGGACGCGTTCCCCCTCGGGACCGATCGCGTGACCTGACGGATCGGGAGGCGTTCCCCCACGGGATCGATCGCGGGAGCTGACGGATCGCGAGGCGTTCCCCCTCGGGATCGCTCGCGTCCACCAGGGCATCGATGACCCGAACCGAAGTCAACCGTGACGTTCGCCGCGGAAGCAATCGCGCAGTCGACGGAACACGAAGCGTCCGCTGTGACCGCGAGCACGTTACCCAACGAGAGCCGGACATTCCCCAACCGATCGACGGCGTTGCCGAAGGACAGCTTGGGTCTTCCCCGGTGGCAGGCCTTCACTTCGACAACACCAAACGTCGTCGCGCCGCTCGCCAAGTGAATTGCCGGCTTCGCGGCAGACAACTCTTGGGGTTAGGACGCGGTCCCGTCACTACTCTTTGGTCCACTCGACCTTGCCGGTATCAAGGTCATAAACGCCAGAAACGATGCGAACCTCTTTGGCTAGGTCGCCAAAGCTCGCCTCCTTGCGAATCTTGGCGGCGATGAGGCGGGAGTTCTCGGCAATGGTGAGGTCCAGAATATCGCCTTGCTTGCCCTTGGTGGCCTTGACGGCAGGTTGGATGTCGCGAACCAACGAAAGCACGTGGCCGGGAGCCGAATCGCTGGCCAAGGCGGCGGTGACAGCACCGCACCGCTCGTGTCCGAGGACGACGATGAGGCGGGCGCCCAGATGGGCGACGGCGTATTCGATGCTCCCCAAGCCGTGGTCATCGATCAGATTGCCAGCCGTGCGGACGACGAAAAGGTCGCCGATGTTCTGGTCGAAGACGAGTTCAGGTGCGGTGCGGGAGTCGGCGCAGCCCAACACAATGGCGAAGGGATGTTGACCCTGCGCGGTTTCGGCCCGTTTTGCCGCAGTGGGTTTGCCGTCGGAAACCGCGCTGGTTGAGAAGCGGGCATTGCCTTCTTTGAGTTTCACAAAGGCGGCCTCGGCACCGATCGCAGCGGCGGGAGGGTCTGCAAGGACACAGGAAACGACGCTAAGTAAGCTGACCGAGCTGATGAGCGTGATTTTAAATGAGGTCTTCATATTGGATGCTCGTGATTTGTGACTCTGGATCTCGAGAAAGCGAGAATATTCAACTGCTCCGCCGTTGGGCCTTTCTAGAGTAAAACAGCCGGTCTCGCCCTCGACCGAGCCTTATTAGGAGCCTCGCGCGAGGTGTCCGGATCCCACCGCGGAGGACAGCATTTGCAGGGTGTGCTCCCAGAGCGGCGAGCAACCCTCCGCCATGTGCTGATTCCGCGCGATCACGCGGTCGGCGGTGATGCCATGCTTCCTCCAGGCGCCGCCTTCCGTGAGGCAGTTCATGAGGATCGGCTGGAACCGGTCCACCGCCGTCGCGAATTTGGCTTCGGGCGTCTGACGGGCTTCAAACTCGTCCCAAAGAGCGCGAAATTCGACCCCTTGATCCGGTGGAAGCAGGCCAAAAATGCGCTCCGCCGCGCGCTCTTCCCGCTCCTGCTGCGAAGCGCGGCCGACGGAATCGTAGGCAAAAGTGTCGCCCGCATCGATCTCCACCAAGTCGTGGATGATCAACATCTTTAGGACATGTAGCAGGTCGAGGTCCGGGTCGTTAGCGTGCTCCGCGAGCGTTATCGTTAGGAGCGTCAGGTGCCAAGTGTGTTCGGCATCGTTTTCGAAGCGCGAACGGTCTGTCACGAGGGTCTGCCGAAAAACCCGTTTCAGCTGATCCATCTCGGCGATGAAACGGATCTGCTGTTCCAGGCGCGGCAAATTCATGCCGAACCTTGGCTTCCACCACGCGATTTGCCATGCCCGAAATCCGTTGGCGTGGGATGGAGGAGAATGGGCCAGAGTGGGTGCTGGCCGTCTTGACGACCCAGGGGCGCGTCGCAAGGTCAGTCGTCGAATCCACCGGCAGTGGTCAGGCTTGCGCCTCTAGGGGCCGTCCAGCGCCTACGAAAGCCGGGCGTCGGCGTCGGACTGGAGCCGCTTCCAGATAACGTCCAGGCGCTCCTTCACCTCTGGTTTGATGGCGCTGAGCTCCGCCGGCGTGAAACGGGTTCCCGGCGCGGGCACCCGGCGGGCGAAGAGGTAATACTTGATCTTGGGCTCGGTGCCGGATCCGCGCACCGCGACGCGGCCTCCGCTCGCGAGTTCGAAAAGGAGCATCCTTTCCTTCGGAATCAGATCGCCCTCGATGTCGTGGAACTCCTCCTTGGCAAAATTCTTCACCGCGATCACCGAGTCGCCCGCGAGATCGGCGGGCGGATGGTTTTCGTAGCTGGAGAGAAGGCGCTGAATGCGGGCCGCGCCTTCGGCGCCTTCCATTTGGATGGAGCCATTTTTCTCATCGTAGTAGCCGAATTGTTCGTAGATGTCGTCGAGCAGGCCGGGCACCGTGAGACCGCGCGATTTGGCAAACGCACACACCTCCGTCATCATCAGCGCCGCCGCATTGCCATCTTTGTCCCGCGCGAAATCCGCCGCCGTGTAGCCGTAGCTCTCCTCGCCGCCGAAAACGAGGTACGTGGACTGCGCGAGACGCAGCGAGCGCGTCTCCTCCTCGCTCTTCGAGCGATAGCCGGCACGGAGATTCCGGGGAATGACGTCCTCGTATTTTCCGAGCTTCGCTCCGATGTATTTGAAGCCGGTGAGCGTATCGACGCACCGCAGCCCGAAGTGCGTGGCAATCGCATGTTGGAGTTCGGTTGTGACGAAGGTTTTGATGATGCAGGCGTTCGCCTTGTTGTCCTCATGGAGCACGCCGAGATCGAAAAGCGCACGCGTGCGGTAGTAGGCGAAGAGCGAGCCGATCTGATTGCCGGTGATGATCTGAAGCGAGCCATCGTCTGCGCGCACGGCGGCACCCATGCGGTCACAATCCGGATCGGTCGCGATCACGACGTCCGCCTTGATTTCATCCGCGAGTTTCATCCCGAGACTCAAGGCCTCGGCATTCTCGGGGTTGGGCGATTTCACGCTCGGGAAGCGTCCGTCCTGGCGCTCCTGCTCCTCCACCACGCTGACGCGCACCCCGAGGGCCGCCAGCGCCGGGCGCGTGATCACGCCGCCCGTGCCGTGGATGCTCGTGAAGACGACGTGCAGCGCCTCGCGCTGGGCCGCGACCATGGGCGGATCGAGGACGATCGTCTTCAATCGCTCCAGATACGGTCCGTCGATCTCCGCGCCCACCCGTTCGATGCGGCCGCGGGCAGTCGCCGGCAGGGGCGTGGCGTGTTCGTGAGCCATCGCGTTCACTTCGCCGATGATGCCACTCGCATGCGGTTCCACGATCTGGGCGCCATCCGCAAAGTAGACTTTGTAGCCGTTGTCGTGTGGTGGGTTGTGGCTCGCGGTGATGACGATCCCCGCCGTGGCGTTCGTGTGCCGAACGGCGAAAGAAAGTTCGGGCGTGGAGCGGGGTCCGTCGAAGACCACGACATCGCACCCTTGTTCACTCGCGACCCGCGCCGCGAGCGCGCAGAATTCGGGTGAGAAATGCCGGGTATCGTGGGCGATCGCGAGCTTCGGCCGGCCGGGCAGCCCATGCGTGGAAAGATACTTCCAGAGATACGAGACGAGTCCGCGGGTCGCTCGCCCGACATTGTAATAGTTCATCGCGTTCGTCCCGACGCACGGCTGTTCCGGCCGTCCGAGAGGTCCGCCCGCGCCCTGCTCTGCCTTCGTCACGATGCGGCCGATCGTGCGGCCTCGAAGTCCTCCGGTTCCGAAGGCGAGCGTCGTGAAAAAGCGGTCGTTCAATTCGTCCCAAGCGCCGGCGTCGATGAGTTCGCGAATGCTCGCGAGGTAGACGGGTTCCGGGGCCGTCTCGAGCATCGCCACGAGGTGGCGGGCGGAGGACTCGAGGAGCTGGCCTGCCGTGACGGCAGCGCGGAGGGGTTCGGCAAGCGAAGTGGGCATGGCGGTCGGGAAGGGAGACGGACAGCATGAAGCCACAGCGAGCCGGGAGTTTCAATTCGCGCTTCAGGGATGGTGCAGCAAGGACCGCTCGACGCCGGGTCCCGTCCACGGGAACGTCGGATCGATGCCGAACCTTCCGCCGCCGTCCTTTCTGCGAGCGCTCGCGCGCCGGGACGCCTTGCGCGCGGACGGGACGGATCTGCTCCGCCTCGTCGACGGCGCGGGCGACGGCGCGGAATTCGCCGGGCTCATCCTTGAGGAATACGCCGGACGCTGGCTCGTGCAGACGGATGGACGTCACGCTCCTGAGCCGCCTGCCTGGCTCAGCGCTGCGGCCGGAGGCGAGCGGAGCGTCTATTGGAAACGACTCGTGCAAAACGAGAAAGCCGCGCCCGAGTGGTGGCATGGCCCCCGAGTGGGTGAGTCGTTCGAAGCGCACGAGAACGGACTCGGTTTCCACATCGACTTCGCGGCGGGGTACTCGCAGGGCATCTTCCTCGATCAACGCGACAACCGGCGGCGGGTGCGCGAGCTCGCGCAGAGCGGACGCGTGAAGTCCGTGCTCAATCTCTTCGCCTACACCTGTGCCTTCTCCGTCGCCGCGGCGGCGGGCGGGGCGCAGACGACGAGCGTGGATCTCTCGCGGCGCTACCTCGACTGGGGGCAGGAGAATTTCCGGCTGAACCGGCTCGATCCGGAGACGCACGACTTTCTTTTCGGCGATGTCTTCGACTGGCTGCGCCGACTCGCGAAACGCTCCCGTCGGTTTGACCTGGTGATCGTGGATCCGCCCACGTTTTCCCGCGATCGTGACGGCCGGGTGTTTCGGGTGGAGAAGGACTTCCGCCGTCTCGCCCGTGATTGCGCCGCCCTAGTGGCTCCGGGGGGAACGCTGTTCTGTTCGACGAATGCCCGCACGATGCCCGCGGGCGGTCTGGAGCGGTTGCTGCGCGAATCACTCGGGCCCACGCTCCGACTCGCGACGAGCCCGATGCCGGCGGACTTCACCGCCGAACCGTATCTTCAGGCCGTGTGGGCGAGCGATGGGCTCACATGATCCCGAGCTTCATCTTCCCCGCATCGCTGATCATCGTTTGATTCCAAGGCGGGTCCCAGACGAGCGCGACCTTCGCCTCGGTGATTCCGGGAATGCTCAGAATCTTTCCCTCGGCATCCGCGGCAATGCTCGGGCCCATCCCGCAACCGGGGGCGGTGAGCGTCATCTTCACTTCCGCCTGCAAACCAGCCTGATCCCCCGCGGGAGAGACGACACAGTCGTAGATCAAACCAAGATCCACGATGTTCACCGGGATTTCGGGATCGAAGCAGCTCTTCAGTTTTTCCCAGACGAGCTTTTCGCGTCCGGCGGTGTCAGCCATCAATTCCGGGGTGACCGGATCGCGCTTCGCGCGGAAGGAGCCGTCAGCCGCCTTCTCGAAGCCGAGGGCGTCGGCATCCTTTTCGCCGATCCGCGAAAGGCCTTCCTTCGACGCTACGGTGTAGCTGCCGCCGAGCGACTGGGTGATGACGACGACGGTGTCCTTGGCGAGAAGGAGCGTCGTGCCGCTGGGGATCTGGATCGCTTCGACGTCGCGAGCGAGCGTGATTTCGGTGTTGTCGGACATGGGTGGGAAAGCGGTTAGGGTTTCAGGACGATCTTGAGTTTTCCGGGTGCGGTCTGCGAACCCGCCACGAGCTGATCGTAGAGGGTTGGCGCCTGAGCCGGGGCGGGCGCCGTCGTCGGGGCAGTTCCGCCCTCGAGGGCCTGCTTCAAGGCACCTTCCACGAGCTGGGCGCAATGAATCTTCATCGGCGGAAGCGCGCCGAGGGGAGCCGAGAGATCCGCGTGCGACATCCGCAACGCCTCGTCCGCCGTTTTCCCCTTGATTAGTTCCGTGGCGACCGAAGCGACCGCGATCGCCGTCTGGCAGCCAAAACTCTGGAACGTCGCCTTGTCGATCACCTTCCGGCCGTCTGGACGGGTCTCGAATTTTACCCACATGCGCAGCATGTCGCCGCAGTCGGGACTGCCGACCGTGCCGACGCCGTCGGCTCCGGCGAGTTCGCCGAGGTTCTGCGGATTCAAGCGCGCGGCTTCGATGCGATCTTCGAATTCGGACATGAGGACGGGGGCTGGGGTGAGCTGAGCTATTCCAGCGTGTAGCGCGCCAGGGAGCGATCCACTTCCAGCGCGTAGGCGTCGATCCCGCCGGTGAGCGCGCGGACATTCGTATAGCCGTGCCCTTCAAAGTAGGCGGCGGCATCCAGCCCGCGTTGACCGCGATGATCAATCAACGCAATCACGCCTTTGTCGCGAGGCCAGCGCATCAGGATTTCGTTCATCAGGTCCTGCGTGAATTGGACCGAGCCGGGAATACGCACGACCTCGAACTCCTCGCGCGTGCGAATGTCGAGTAGTCGGGTTTCCGGATCGCCAATGCGCGCGTGGAGATCCACGGGGTCGATCATGACCCGCCGGTCTTCCTCGTGGGCCGACTCGAGGAAGGCAACGACGTCATCGAGCACCAGTTCGGTATTCCGGGAGATCACCTGCTCGAGAGATTCCTCCGGGCTGAAGCCGCAAGCGCTGCATCCTCCGATGTGATATTTCCGGAAAAGGGCCCGCTGCGCTCCGGGGAACGCGAGCAGCAGTTCCCGCATGGGGAGACGAGGATCGATCAAGGTGGCAGAGGCGCCCATTCCCCAAGGTGCCGCGTTCCGGCTCCGCCGCAATGCGCGGACGCGTCAGCGAGGCCGTTCCGTCCGCTTTTTTGGCGGAAGGGCGTCCAGCCCCAGCGGATACCCGAGCCGAAGCGATTTCTGGAAGAGCGGGGGCGTGGCGGGCTCCCGGTAAGGCCCGCGTCCGAAAACGCCGAATCGCTCCGGCCGGGCCCGCCAGCGGTAGACGAGTCGATCAAACTCCGCGATGCGAGCGTCGGGTCCGAAGCGGATCCCCTCCGCCTCGAGCCGTTCCCGCTGGAGCGCGCGATCCGCGAGCGACCGCAGCCGGATTTCGCCTCCGGCACCGACCACCCGATGCCACGGCACGCGGAGCGCGAGTCCGTCCGTGCCCTGGGCGAAGGCATAGGCGACGTGTCGCGCGCTGACCTCGAGATGCGCGGCGATCGCTCCGTAGGTCGTCACCCGGCCACGCGGGACGGCGCACGCCGCGGCGAGCGCCTCGGCGCGAAGGCGGGGAAAGGCGAGCGAAGGGGGCACGTTGGGAGGTGGTTCTCCGCGCCAAACAAAAAGCGCCGCGTTTCGGCGGCGCTTTCGAAGTTCAGCGAGCGGGGTTCCTCAGCGGCTGATCGGCGGGATGCCGGCGGGTGGGGGAACCGCAATATTCGGCGGCGGGACGAACAGATCGTCGGGGGTCCGCGGCGGATTGATCCCCGTGATGAGGATGTCCGTGGGCGGGCTCAGCTCAGGATTGTAGCCGCCGGGATTGTACTCCGAGATGGTGGGAGTGCTGCCGGGCTCGGAGCCGACGATCGACTTGCCGTCGTTCGCGCTGGTCACGAGGGTTTTTCCGTCGCCGCGCACGGCGAGC
The DNA here is from genome assembly GCA_038322235.1 of Chthoniobacterales bacterium. Classification (GTDB taxonomy): domain Bacteria; phylum Verrucomicrobiota; class Verrucomicrobiia; order Chthoniobacterales; family SZAS-18; genus SZAS-18. Next base: position 19,894 of record JBBQFQ010000001.1, on the reverse strand, counting down.
CGACCGGAGCCATTATCCGGCGTGAACATCGCGATGATGTAACGTCCGACGATCGGACCGACGAACCGCCGGACCTCGACAAAATCGTTGGTGCGGGCGACCCGAATGCTGGCGACCGGCGTTCGGCGTTCGGCCGGGGCGGCATCGATCATGGCGCTGACGGAGCTGAACGAAACCCTTCGCACGCCGGCGGAGTCGCGCGTCTCGCCCAGTTTGTTGCTGCCCTCGAGCACGTAGAAATCGAAGCGGCCGGCCGGTCCTTTGTAGCGCGCGCTGACGCGGCGCACCGGGACATTGGCGCTCAGGTCAGTCACGATCACCGGCCGGGTATTCGTCGGCGCGAAGCTGTACGACCCGCCGCGGCTCAGCAGACCGCTCGCGGCACCGTTGTTCTCGGTGAAAGAAACCAGCACGGGCATGCTGGAATCTGGAGCAGGGGCCTCCTGGGCGAGGGCCGGACCCGCAAAGGTGACGCACGCGAGAGCGGCGAGGAAATGACGCGATTTCATGATGAGTGCAGACGGGATCAACCTGTGTAAATCATTCTTTGAGAGGCAGGGCAACCCTTTTCCACGGCCAAAACCGGACGAGGAAGAAAGCTTCACGATTTTCGCATTCCCTTTCGGCGCGCGATTCGATTCCATCGGACCCCATGAACCCGACCCCCGCCGAACTCTGGCACCGCTTTCAATCCCACTTCGTTCGCGTCGACTCCACCGGCGTGACTCTCGACATCAGCCGCATGCGTTTTCCCGCGGACTACTTCGAGCAGATGACGCCCACCGCGGACAAGGCCTTCGCCGCGATGCACGCCCTCGAAGGCGGTGCGATCGCGAATCCCGACGAAAAGCGCATGGTCGGCCACTACTGGCTGCGCAATTCCTCCCTCGCTCCGAACGAGCAGGTCCGGCGCGAAGTCGATGACACGAATGCGAAGATCAAGGCGTTCGCGGCCGATGTGCACTCCGGCAAGATCGCGCCCCCGGGCGGCGGCAAATTCACGGACGTGCTCGTGATCGGGATCGGCGGCTCGGCTCTCGGCCCGCAATTCATCGCGGACGCCCTCGGCGCGGATGCGAATGACCGGATGATGCCGCATTTCCTCGATAATACCGATCCGGGCGGATTCGACCGGGTGCTGGCGCGGCTGAAGCCGAAGCTTGCCCATACGCTGACGGTGGTGATCTCGAAGTCGGGCGGCACAAAGGAGACCCGCAACGGCATGCTGGAAGTCGGGGCCGCGTACGCAGCCGCTGGGCTGAAATACGGCCCTCACGTCGTTGCCGTGACCGGTGATGGCAGCGAATTGGACAACTACGCGAAGGCCAACGGCTGGCTCGAGCGGTTTCCGATGTTCGACTGGGTGGGCGGGCGAACGTCCGTCATGAGCGCGGTGGGACTCCTGCCGATGGCGCTTCAGGGGATCGATATCGACGAGTTCCTGCGCGGACTGCGGACGATGGATGACCACACGCGGACGCCGTCGGTGAAAGGCAACGTCTCGATGCTCGTCGCGCTCATGTGGCATTTTGCTGGCGGCGGAAAGGGGACGAAGGACATGGTGGTCCTGCCCTACAAGGACCGTCTCGTCCTGTTCTCGAAGTACCTGCAGCAACTCGTCATGGAGTCGCTCGGCAAAGAGCTCGATCTCGACGGGAAGGTCGTGCATCAGGGCATTGCGGTGTACGGAAACAAGGGCTCGACCGACCAGCACGCCTACGTGCAGCAGCTGCGCGACGGCGTGAACAACTTCTTCGCCACCTTCGTGGAAGTGCGGAAGGCGCGCGCGGCGGCCGGCATGGAAGTGGAGCCGGGCGTCTTCGCGGGCGACTACCTGCAGGGATTCATGCGCGGCACGCGGACGGCGCTTTTCGAGAATGCCCGCGACTCGATCACGATCTCCCTCCCCGACGTGAACCCGTTCACCGTCGGCGCGCTGATCGCCCTCTATGAGCGGGCGGTGGGCTTCTATGGCTCGCTCGTGAACATCAACGCCTACCATCAACCCGGCGTGGAAGCCGGGAAGAAGGCCGCCACGCGGCTGCTCAAGCTCCAGGCGGAGGTGCTCGCCGATTTGAAAGCCCACTCCGGCAAGACCGCCACCGCGGACGCCATTGCCGCGCGGGTGAAATCCGACCCCGAGGACGTCTACCACGTCCTGGTACATCTCGCCTCGAACCGGCCGGAGCTGAAGCATCACGCGGCGTCGACCCCCGGCGCGGAGACGTTCGGGTTGTAGTCGCTCCCAGCGCGGTGATCGAGGAGGCGCGTGGCGCGGGTGGATTGACACCCGCGCGCGCGCCTTCATGCTCCGCCGCTCCTTTCCCCCGCGATGGCCAAAGTCTCGATCCAGCATCTCTTCAAAATCTACCCCGGCCCGAAGGGCCAGGATGTGACGGCGGTGCGGGACGTTTCGATCGAGATTCCGGATCGGGAGTTCGTCGTGCTCGTCGGACCCAGCGGCTGCGGCAAGTCGACCACCCTGAGGATGGTGGCAGGGTTGGAGGAGATCTCGAAGGGAGATGTCTTCATCGGCGAGACGCGGGTGAACGAAATTCCGCCGAAGGATCGCGACATCGCGATGGTCTTTCAGAATTACGCCCTCTATCCGGACAAGACCGTCCGGGAGAACATGGCTTTTGGCCTCGTCGTGCGGGGACGGCCGAAGGCGGAGATCGAGAAGCGGGTGAACGAGGCGGCGGCCATCCTCGGGATCGAGCAGCTGCTCGATCGCAAGCCCAAGGCGCTTTCCGGCGGACAGCGGCAGCGCGTGGCGGTCGGGCGGGCCATCGTCCGTCAGCCGAAGGTTTTCCTCTTCGATGAACCGCTTTCGAATCTCGACGCGAAAATGCGCGTCCAGATGCGGACGGAGATTAAGAAGCTCCATCAGCGGTTGCAGGCGACGATGATCTACGTCACGCACGATCAGATCGAAGCGATGACGATGGGCGACCGCATTGTCGTGATGAAGGACGGCGTCGTGCAACAGATCGGCCCGCCGCTCGAGATCTACCACCTCCCGGTGAATCTTTTCGTCGCGGGCTTTCTCGGGAGTCCGCCCATGAATTTTTTGAAGGGCGCGCTCAGCGCGGCCGGCGAACACCTCGTCTTCAAGGAAATCGAGGGCGGTGTCTTCACCTGCCGGTTTCGCAGCGCGGATCGTCCGGCCCTCGCCTCATCCGTCGGACGGGAAGTCATGCTGGGCCTTCGGCCCGAGGATCTCGCGCCGTCGCGCGCCACCGGGCCGAAGGATGCGCCGGCGGGGATGGAGGTCTTTCCGAGCGTGGTCGACCTCGTCGAACCCATGGGGGCGGAAACCAACTTCTATCTCCAGACGGGCGCGCACACGCTGGTCTGCCGGACGCCGGGCTCACCGGAAGGTCGCGAGAGTGGCCATCGCATGCGCTTCCAGTTCGATCCGGCGCGGGCCCATCTCTTCGACCCCGAGACGTCGCTGCGGCTCGCCTAGCGGACACCTTCGGGCTCGGTCGTGGTGTCAGATCCTCCTCCAAGCACCCAGCGGCGGGCGCGGGGAACGAAAAGCGCCGGCACCTGTTGCTCGCGGTGATCACGCACCGCATTGACGGTGGCGCGCCAGGCGGGTTCCGCGATGATCAACAACGCATCCACGTGCGGCACGATGTGGAGTTCGTGCCGCGCGATTTGATCCTCGCGCCGACGGGCGTGCTCCGTCTTCGTGGCGCGGAGTCGGTCTTTTAATTTCTCCTGCGCGCCGGCCGCGCGACTCCTGCCCCCGCGGCTGGCGAGTTCACTTTCGTATTCGTGAAAGTACCCGTCGATGCGGGACAACTCGCGCGTCAAAAAGCGCTGCTGCCGGGCGCGAATGGGCGCCAGCTCTTCCGCCAGTTCGAATTCGATCGAGCGCTGGATGAGCTGCTGCAGGTGGGCTGCGTCAACCGACGGCCACTCGATTCCGCTGTCCGCCGCGTGATCCAACGTGGCGAGTTCGCCCGCGAGCGATTGATCGATGGCGCCATCGACGAGCGAAAGGGCGAGCCGATGGAGGCTCCAGTGTTGATCGATGGCCTGCACCTCGCAGCGAATGGATGCCACGAGCGAGAAGTGGTGGGCGGCGGCGAAGGGCTTTGTCAGCCGCCAGCGCGTGGTGCCGCGGATGTGGGCGTGCCAGATTTTTTCCGCCACGGCGGCGTCTGGTGCGGGGCGACCATCGCCCGCTAGAACCAGTCGTTGACACGGAATGGCCTCCGACCGCAGTGCCTCGGCCAGCCGAAACGTGAGCGGACAACCTGGGAAGACGTCGCTGCTGGCGTCGATGGCGCCGCCCCCGGCCGTCTCCGCAAAGCGAAGCGTGACGGTGTGCAGTCCGGGTTCCTCCCGCCACAGCCGCGCGGCCGCACCTTCCGCCACGACCTCGAGCCGATCGTGCCACGAGCGATCGCAGAGAGCGCCGAGGGCGGTGAGGGCGTCCTCGAAGAAGTCCGCTGTGGCGCGGGGCTCGGGGGCGATGCGGGGAATCTGCATGGTGGGGGACTGGGGGAGGCGGACGCTCAGGAACTCTCGAAATCCTGAGCGAAGAGCGTTTCGTCCAGCCGCTGAACTTCAGCGTAGCTTTCGCGGGAGGCGGCTAGATCCTCGCCGAGCGCGGCCAGCGACTCCGCCACGCTGCCATCGGGAGAGCGCCAGCGCCGGAGGATTTCCTCGGCAAACTCGTCGCTGGAAAAGCGCTCGCCGAGAATGAGGGCGGTCTCGCCCACCACGAGTTCGAAGAGGTTCAGCTTTTCCTGGAGGATCGCGAGGAGGTGCTCCTGAAGGGTGCCTCGCTGCACGAGATTGTAGATCTCCACGGGGTTTCGCTGCCCGAGCCGGTGCAAGCGTCCGATGCGCTGTTCGATCTCCATCGGATTCCATGGCAGGTCGAAATTCACGAGCCGGTGGCAGAACTGGAGATTCCGTCCCTCGGTGCCGCTGCGGGTGAGGAGCAGGGCGCCTCCTTCCCGGCGGAAACGTTCCGTCAAAGGATGGCGCTCCGCTGCAGGAGTGCTGCCGTTGATGGACACCACCGGGACGCGGCTGGCGCGCAGAGCCGCATCCAGCGCAGTCTGGGTGGCGCGAAACTGCGTGAAGACCACGCAGCCACCCTCCAGGCGAGCGAGCGGCGGAATGAAGGCGCACTTCCGCTGCCAGCTGGCTTCCAGCGGCGCTCGGCTGCTCCAGGCGCGGGCGGCGTCAGCCGCGGGGAATTTCTCCAGAGCGCTGCGCCAGGCGGCTGGGCTGCTCCCGGCCGCCTGCAAGAGCAATCGTCCCCACAGCGAGGCCTGACTGGCGGAGAGACGACCCAGCGTCTCGCGCAGCGCTCTCTCCCATTCATCGCGAAACGCGGCCTCCGCGGGCTCCGGGTCGACGATCACGGTCTCCGCGCGGCGCGGAGGCAGGTTCAATCCCGCATTTGCCCGCGTGTTCCGGATCATGACCTGACCAAGCAGGCGGCGCAGTTCGGCGGGTTCGCGGGGTTCGCGCGGGCGTTTGGGGTCGATGAAGCGCCGCCGAAATTCCTGCGGGGTGGGAAGCTGACCGGGTTGGAGCAGCGTGACGAGATGGTAGAGCTCCTCGATCGAGTTCTGCACCGGTGTGGCGGTGAGAAGCAGCATGAACTGCCGGGGCAGGGCATTCACCGCTTGCCAGGCCTGGGAGTTGCGATCGCGCAAATGGTGCGCCTCATCGACCACAAGCGCGTCCCACGCCGCTTCCCGCGCCACGGCGAGCTGCGCCGGCTGCTTGAGCGTGTGCAAGCTGGCCACCACGACCGCTGGAATGCGCCAGAACGCGCTCGGATCCTCGCGGAAGAGGGCGTCGTTGGTGGTTACGGCAGCCAGGCCGAACTTGTCGAAGAGTTCTTCCCGCCATTGATCGACCAGCGAAGGGACGGTCAGGATGAGCGCCCGGCGGGCGAGGCCGCGAGTGAAGAGTTCCTTGAGCACCAGGCCGGCCTCGATGGTTTTCCCGAGGCCCACTTCATCGGAAAGAAGCGCCCGACCGCGGAGGGCGCCGAGTACGCGCAGCGCGGTGCGCACTTGATACTCAAGGCGCTGGATGCGGCACTGGGGCAGGCAGAGCAAATCGTCACTTTGGTTCGAGATCCACCAGAGCGCCGCGCGCTCGCGCAACAACCATCCCTCCAGATCGCAGGCAGCGACTTCGGCCAGTGGAAGGGCCGGCAAAGCCACCTTCACGCCGACGTGATTCACTGGAGCTGCTTTGGTTTCTACCCGCGGAACAGCCGGCGGGGCGCTCTCGCGACTCGGGCGCTTCGGTGGGGCGGCCGCCCGCTCCCGCGCCCGTCGTTCCTCGGCCCGCTGCTGCACGCGTAGCTCCAGCTCCTCGCGCTCGCGCCGCTTGCGCTCATCCGCCCGGAGCCAGCGATATTCCGGCCCTGCCATGGCCGCGCGTCCCTCCGGAAACAATCCTTCCAACGGAAAACCGGGGCTCCCGAGTTTCGAAAGCCGCAGGCGCAGATGCGCGATGAACCTTCCGACGAGGTCGGCGGCGTAGGCGAGGACGTCCTCGGTCGGACCAAATGGTTCCTCCGGATGGGCGACCACTTCGCCCCGCGCCTCGCCAAAGCGATACCAAATCGGTTTCGCATCGTGGTTCGCCACTGGGAACTCTCGCAGCCACCGCGCCAATTCTGAGTGGACGGATTGCGGGCTCTGGGAGCGAATGCGCTCGGCCCTCTGACCGTCCCGGCTGTAGCTCCACGTGAGCTCAGTGGGGCTCGTGACCCGCGCTTCCAACTGCGCGCGCAGGGCGCCGTCCTGACCCGACCAGATGAAGCCCACGTAATTTGAGACTTCGTGTGCCACGATGACCAGCTTCCAAGGAGTGGATGGCGACCGGGGCGGTGGAAGCGGGGCCATTCGGTCTAAGATCCGACGCAGCGGCTTAAAGAAGGAGTAGATCCGCCGGGCCAGATCGAGCCACGGCTCGGGATCGACCGCCGGCCTTCCTTCGATCGAGATGCCATCGGGTGCGCATGGGAGCAATTTCCGCCAACGCATGACCCCAGCACGAATGGATGAGGCATCAAGGGCCAGCAAATCGCGCGTGGTTTTCCCCCGCCACTCCAGCACGGCGCTAAGACAGTAATATCCGAGACCTGCCGCCTTATCGTAGCGGATGGTGGCCGAGGCCAAGACGCGGGCCTTCCCGCCGGCCCCGCGCCATTCGAAGAACACCACGGCCGCCTTGGGATCGAACTCAACTTTCAAGTGGACCCCGACCCCGGGGAGGAGTTCGTCGGCCATGGACTCAGGGGCGGGGCAGAGCCGCTCGGCCGCCACGAAGAAATCGATCGGGTCGGTGCACCGCGGATGATCTCGATCCGCCACCGGCGCGAACGACGCCCGCCGCATCAAAAAGTCTTCTCGCCATGTCGAAGAAGTGGTGGCCTGCCCGCCCGCCATCGTCAAGCACCTGGCGCCGCATCGCGCCTTGGCCAATGGAAGAGCGGTCTCGGCGCCCCGCTCGCTAACCCTCGGCGCGGAGCACCTCGAGCGGGGGATGGTCGCTCACGCCTCGACTCGTCAGCAGGCCGGCGGTCAGCGTGAGGAGCATCATCCCGGCAAAGGCGACGAGCGAAGGCGGCACGATGACTGCGGCAAGCGCGGGCTGCGGAATCTCGAAGACGAACGTCGCGAGCGCCCAGCTTCCACCCGCCGCGAGAACGATTCCCGTGAGCGCACCGAGCGAGCCGAGCGCGAGATACTCCACCGCGAGGATGCGGAACACGGTCTGACGCCTCGCTCCGAGCGTTCGCAGCAGGACCGCCTCCCGCACCCGCGCATAGCGGCCGGTGAGGACCGCGGAAAGCAGCACGATGAGTCCGGTGCCGATCGTGAAGAGGGAAAGAAAGCGGACCGCCGTGGTCGCCTTGCCGATGATGTCGCGCACCGTGTTGGCGACGAGTGAGAGGTCGACGGCGGAAATATTCGGGAACTGGCGGACGATCGCACCTTGAATCCGGGCGGATGCCTTGCTGTCCGCGGCCCGGGAGACGGCGATGAAGAACGCGGGCGCGTCCTCGAGTGAGCCGAGCGGAAAAACGACGAAGAAATTCGGCGAGAAGCGCCGCCATTCCACGCGGCGGAGGGATTCGATCCGGGTTTCAAGCGGAATGCCCTGAATGTCGAACGTGAGGATATCCCCGACCTTGACCCCGAGATTCTGGGCGATGTCCGCCTCGAGCGAAATGGGGACGGGGGTCGTTCCCGGAGCGACCCGGCCGACCCACTTTCCCGCCGTGATCTGTTCGGTGTCGCTGGGCGTCTCGCGATACGTGCACCGATACTCGCGATTGAGCACCCAATTGGGCGTGCGCGTAGACTTGTCTGCGACGATCGCTTCCACTTTCCGACCCTTCACCTCGGCCAGTCGCATCGTGACGACCGGAACGGCGCCGAGATCCGGGAGGCCCTGCTCGCGAATCACGGCGCGCACGGGCTCCACCTGATCCGGACGGATGTCGAAGAAGATGAGATTCGGCTGATTGCCGAGGTCCTCGCGCGCGAATTGCCGCTGGAGCAGAGACTCCGTGAGCTGGAGACTCAGCAGGAGAGCGGTACTGAGCCCGAGCGTGCCAAGGAGCAGCACCGTGCGGTTTCCGGGCCGATGCAGATTTGCGAGGCCCTGGCGCCACTCGTAGGGGAGCGCCAGCGGGGTGAATCGCCGGGCCGCCCACGCGAGCAGTCGCGCGACGCCGGCGAGGGTGAGAATGGCGACGCCGAGCGCAGCGGCGAAGCCGAGGGCGAGGCGGAGATTGCCGCTCTGCCACCACGGAATGGCGATCACGCCGAGGGCGAGGGCGCCGCGGGCGATCCAGGACGCAGGATCGCGGGAGGCGGGCACATCGTCCCCGGTTCGCAGCGTGAGCAGAGGCGGGATCCGCCGCATCGGCAGCAGCGGGAGGATCGTGAAAAGCAGGCAAACCACGAGCCCGGCCGCGACGCCCTGGGCAATCGCGACCGGCTGGAGCGAAAAGGTCACTTGCAGCGCAGAGGCTGAGCCGATGAAACGCGGAGCAAGCGATTGCAGGCCCACTCCAAGCAGCGCGCCGGCGACGGAGCCGAGCAGGCCGATCGCCAGCGCCTGCCAGAGATAGATCGCGAGAGTCTGGGCGGAGGCAGCCCCCATGCAGTGCAGGAGGGCGGCCGTGCGGACCTTCGTTTTCAAATACGCGCCCATCCCGCTCGCCACACCGATCCCTCCCAGAAGCAGGGCGACGAATCCGACGAGATTCAGAAAACTCGCCACCTGCTCGAAGGCGCGACCCAACTGGCGCTTGCTGCGAGCGAGATCGGTCGCATCGAGGTGAAGGCGGTCGATCTCCGGCTTCTGCGCGGCCAGGAGTGCAGGGGTGTCCATCGAGTCATCGAAACGAAAATACTCCTTGTACCGAACGAGACTGCCTCGGGCCTGCAGCTCGGGATCGAGGTCCGCCAGCGGGATCAGCACCCGCGGAGCGAGCGCGGAAAACGTCGCGGCTTCGCCTGGCACCTTCCGCAGGGAACCGAGGATCAGAAGGTCGCGTCCGCCGATCCGGATGGTGTCGCCCGCCGTGAGATCGAATTGAAGCAGCAAGGCCTCCTCGAGCAGCGCTCCCCGACCGGCGGCAAAGGCGGCCGCGGCCTCCGGCGGGTCGGCCTCCAGTCGGCCAAAGAAAGGAAAGCGGCCGCTGATGGCGCGGACCTGCGTCAGGCGTGTTGCCCCCGATTTCGGAAAGAGGGCCATCGACGCCATGGTCGCCTCCCGGGCGCGTTCGCGGGCGGGGAGCGAGGCCGAGAAGCGCTCGGTTTCCTCGGTCCAGGCCCGGCGGGATTCCAGCACGAGATCCGCTCCGAGGAGCGTGCGAGCCTGACTGTCGACGGTCGCCGCCAGATTGCGGGTGAGCGAGCCGATCGCCGTCAGCGCCGCCACGCCAAGCACGAGGGCCGTGCCGAAGAGGACCAGGCGGCCCCGGGAGCGGCGCGAGTCGCGCCATGCCATCCGCCGGCTCCAAGGGTCGAACAAGGCGTGCCAGATCGTCATGGCCGGGACTATCGCCGGGTTGGGGGATTTCGCCGCCGCCAACCCGGCGCGTGACGGGCTTTTTTGCGGCCGGCGCCGCCCGATTCACAGCGACGCGCGCTGCCGGATGTCGGCGAGGCTTTGCCGGCGGAGGATCCGGCCATTCTCGAACACCGTCTCGAGCAGGTCGCCCGGGTAGTTCCCGAGAGGATTCCGCCGCGTCTCCCAGCCGCCGTCCGCCGTGCGGATCAGGGCCAGACGGCCCGCCTTCGAGGATTTGCTGGTGTCGGTGGCTGGACGCTTGAAGACGTCCCGTTCGCGGCCGTTTACGGTCGCGCAACTGGCCTTCATGGCGAACTGCATGGTGTCGCGATTGCACTGTTGCAGCAGAGCGCCGCCCATGCCGAAGGCCACGTTGTCGGCACTGAAACCATGCCGCTTCAGGTTCAGGAGAATTTCGTCGATCGAGAAGCTGTTGATGCCATCGCCCTGGATCACGCGGATCTTCGGACTCAGCACGGCGAAGCCCTTGCCGTTTTCAATCGCGCCGAAGCGCGCGGCGAGCTTCTGGACCACCGCGAGGACGATGTCCTTCGGCACGCCGGAATCTGGCCGGACTACGAGCGTCCCCGCCCGATTCAGGACTTCGTGTTTGAGGTGCTGGCCCCAGATTTCCTCGACCGCGTGGAAGAGATCGTAGCTGTCGCTCACCACCGCGACGAGCCCCTCCGGGAACTGGCGGAGCATGTTCCGATAGGCGTCCTCCTCGCCCTGTTCGCCCCACGAGGTGATGGTCGAATGCTCGGCCGCCGGAATGCTGAAAGCCGGCATCTCCGTCGCGGCATAGTAGTCCTCGAGCATCTGGACCGCGACCGCGGTGTCGGTCCCCATGAAGTTCACGAGGTGGGCCGCTCCGCCGATCGCCGCGCTCTCTTCGCTGGTCGCGCCTCGGTAGCCGAAGTCGTGCAGCTTGAAGGGCAGCCCCGCCGGATCGCCCGTCTCGTCCAGGTAGCGCTTGATCAGCCGTTTGATCTCCCTCGAAAGCGTCGAGACCGTGATCGGATACCAGATTTTCATCAGCATCGTCTCGAGAAAGTTCGTCAGCGCGAAACACCGCGGGTCGGTGTTCTCGATCGTCATCAGGACATGACGGATCGGGACCACACTGCCTTCCGGGACGGCCTTGATGCGAACCGGGAGCTGACCGCCGTGGGCGTGGAGGATGTGCTCCCACATCCCGCGGTCGAAGAGATCCGCCCCGAAGTGCGCGCGACAAAAGCGGTCGGCCTCCTCGATCTTTTCCTGGGTGACGACCGGACCCTCAAGATACTCCTGGAGGTAGTATTGGAGGCCAAAGAAGACCGACTCATCGAAGCGGCCACCCCGCGCCTCGAGATAGGAATAAATGTGCTGGGTGCCCGGAGGATACTGCTTCCAGTGGGTGTATTTGTAGCTGTCGCTGCGGCGCAGGAGATTGAATCGCATGGAAGAAGGGAATCAGGATTTGGCTTCAGAAAGGGGACTAGCCCGCGGGATGCGCCCGTCGGAGGAGCGAGAGGAGCGGGTGATGCGTGGGCACGACGTCGTCCTGGCCGAGGGTGGCGGCATCAAACCAGCGCACCTCGGCGATATCGTCATTCGCCTCCGCCCGGCCGCTCACGTACGTCGCGCTAAAAAACAGCGTCTTGATCTTGTCGACCTCCGCGCGGTATCGCCAGTCGTCGATGAGGGTGCTGCCGAGATACTGCGGCGCGCTGATCTCGACGCCGCATTCCTCCATCACCTCGCGCCGCGCGTCCGCCTCGTAGCTCGTCGAGCCGGGATCCGCGAATCCGCCGAAAAATCGGAACAGCTTTTCGTGGGGCTTTCGCGCGAGGAGGATCTTGGTTCCGTCTTCGCTGAAGATCGCGACGTCCACGGTGGGGAAGCATTTTGCGTACTGGTTGAAGGCCGCAAACACGACGCCGGCACGAAAGTCCGCCGTTCCTTTCGCCCGGGCGCTGACTTCCCGGCGCAGGTCCGTACCGCTCACCGCGCTCTCGTGCTCGCGAGCGAGTTCGACCGCCCGGTGCCGCCCGCTGTAGCACTCGAGAAAACTGGCCCGCCCGCCGTACAGCGTGAAGCCGGCGGTGGGATAGGCGTCGCCCAGAATCTCATCGAGCCGGCGGCTCCACTCCTCGTCTGACGCAACATCCTTCAGCAAAAGCACCGTCACATCAGGAAAGGCCTCCAGCAGCATCTGTTTGCGGCTCTCGAAATCGAGCGGGTTGTTCCGCGTGACGAGCACGGGGGCAATTCCCAGGACGATGAGAGTGACCGGGTGGCGCTCCCGCACGCTCCGGATGAGATCGAGATGCGCCTCATGGAGGTGCGGCACCTGAAAGCGTCCCACGATGACGCCCACTTCGGTTGATTCGGTCTTTTCTTTCATGTTGTTAATGTCTATACCACACTATCAGGCGGACGGATGCAAAAGTTGCGCCGCGCTTGTGCGACGCCGCGACGAAGTCGAAGTGGAGCGTATGAGAATAACCGGGCTCGTGGCCATCCTTCTTGCGCCTTTCGCCCTAATGGTCTCTCCGGCGGGCGCCCAGGTGAAACACCCCGGAACGGACGCCGGCGCCCGGGCCCTCCTGGCGGACTTCGTCAAGCCGGGGGCGGACGTCGCGCAGCTGAGCCAGCAGTTCCGGGCCACGGACGCAGACTACGCGGCGGTTTTCTCCGAGCCGATCGCGAAAAAGGTGGCACAGATGTACGACGGACCGTGGAAGAAGGGCCAGTTCGTGATCGGGCCGAAGCCAGGACAGACCGAGGTCGTGCTGAACCGCACGACGAGCGATGAGATCCGGGTGTGGTCCCCGGCTGCGAAGGAACTGCTGCCTGGCGGATGGAAGAAGCTGGGGACGGATCTCAAACCGGGCCTGACGATCTACGTTTTTCGTTTCTCAAAGCCCGGCGAGACGACGGGCACGAGCGTGGACGGGCTCGTCCATGTGAACGGCGCGTGGAGACTTTTTCCGCAATGCTGGCGGGCGCGCGACATCCCGGATTGAAAGGGCTCCGCTTCGTTTTCCCTTCAACGCCCGAGCGAGGCGGGCAGCGGGAAAAGCCGCCGGTGTTCCTCGATCAGGTAGCGATCGGTCATCCCGCTGAGGTAGTCGCAGACCGTGCGGTGCAGCCCATCGTTCCCCACGCGTTCCGCCGTGGCGCGGCCGAGCAGCTCGGGCTTCGCGAGGTACGCTCCAAACACTTCCTCGAGCAGGCGGCAGGCCCGCTGGTTCATCCCACTCACCTCGGGATGGAAATACAAATTCTGGTAGAGAAACTTTCGCAATTCTTGATTCCGTTCCAGCAGGCTGGCGCTGTAGCGGATCAGATTTTCGGGCTGCCGCCGCACGTCCTCAGCACTGCGGACGCCCGAATCGGCGATCAATTCCGCGCTCGTCCGCACCACGTCCTCCACTTCGCGGTCAATGATCGCCCGGACCACCGCGCTGAGCTGCTCGCGACCTTCCAACGCCGGATGGGCCCGGCGCACTTTCGCCGCCTCGTCGGCCCAGAGCGGGATGGCCTCGAGTTGCGCGGCCGTGATCAGTCGGGCGTCCAGCCCATCCTCCAGATCATGCGAGTAGTACGTGATCTCATCGGCCAGGTTTGCGATCTGCGCTTCGAGCGAAGGACAAGGGTACCCACCGGCGTCCGAGCCGACAGGAGGATCGTAAAAGGCCCGATGCTTCTGCAGGCCCTCGATCACCTCGAAGCTCAGATTCAATCCGACGAAATCCGGGTACGGCGACTCGATGTGTTCGACGATTCGCTGGCTTTGCTCGTTGTGATCGAAGCCCCCGTGGCCAGTCATCAGCCGATCGAGAGTCCCCTCACCCGGATGCCCGAAGGGTGGGTGTCCGAGATCGTGGGCCAGCGCGATGACCTCGACAAGGTCCTCATTGAGCGCGAGAGCGCGCGCGATCGTGCGGGAGATCGCCGCGACTTCGATGGTATGGGTCAGCCGCGTCCGCAGATGGTCGCCCGTTCCATTGAGGAAGACCTGCGTCTTGTATTCGAGCCGGCGAAAGGCCCGCGAACGCAGGACGCGGTCGCGGTCGCGCTGGTAGCAAAGCCGGTAGGCGTGCGCGGCTTGCGGACGAGTGCGTCCCGCGGAGTCGCGGCTGAGCTGGGCGTAGCGCGCGAGCCGGCTGGCCTCCTGCGATTCGAGCTCGGCGAGGGTGAGCGGCATCAGAAATCACGCTCCAGCAGATGGTCCGCGAGCTGCCGCAGCCGCGCCGCCCGCTCGCCGAAGACCTCCAGCGCAGCGCGCGCCTCCGCCGTGAGCCGCCGGGCTTCCACCTTCGACTTTGCGAGCCCGAGGACGGCGGGATAGGTCGCCTTCTGCGCGGCGGCATCCTTTCCGGCACTCTTCCCGAGCTTCTCGCTCGTCTGCGTGACGTCGAGGATGTCGTCGATGACCTGGAAGGCCAGACCGAGCGCGTGCCCGAATCTCGTCAGCGCCCGCAGCTCCGCCTTCGGAGCGTTCGCACTCATCGCCCCCAGCCGGATCGAAGTGGTCAGGAGAGCGGCGGTCTTGCACTCGTGGATGAAGCGGAGCTGTGCGAGCGAGGTCTTTTTCCCTTCGCCCTGCATGTCGGCGATCTGTCCGGCGATGAGTTTCAGACTGCCGGCCGCGTGCGCGACCTCCCGGACGAGCGCGCGCATGTCGTAGCGCGGCCAGGTCTCGGCGTGCCCGAGAATCTCGAATGCGATGGTCAGCAGCGCGTCGCCCGCGAGAATCGCCGTCGCGTCGCCGAAAACCTTGTGGTTCGTCAGACGCCCCCGGCGGTAGTCGTCGTTGTCCATCGCCGGCAGATCATCGTGGATCAGCGAATAGGTGTGGATGCACTCGACGGCGCAAGCCAGCGGCAGCGCTGCGACCGGGGTGCCCGAACATGCCTCCGCCGCCGCCAGACAAAGGATCGGCCGCAAGCGCTTACCGCCGGCGAAGAGCGAATAGCGCATCGCCCGATGAATCGCCGGAGGCTTGCGGGTCTCGGGCGGGAGAAATCGATCGAGCGCCTGATCGACCTCGGCGGCGGCGGATTGGAGATAGGTTTTTAGCGGCGACATGGGCGGCTGCAGAGGAAATCGAGCGGAGTCAGATGAGTTCGGCGATTTGCACCGCGTTCAACGCCGCGCCCTTGAGAAGTTGGTCGCCCGCCACCCACAAGGCCAGTCCGTTGTCGAGCGCGCAGTCGAGCCGGAGGCGACCCACCTCGCAGTCGTCGTGGCCCGCCACGAGGAGCGGGAGCGGATAGCCAGCGTTCGCCGGATCGTCGTTCACGCGCAGCCCCGGCATCCGGGCGAAGGCGGCCCGCGCCGCTTCAAGCGAGACCGGCCGCTCGAATTCCGCGTTCAGCGCCACGGAGTGGGCACGATAGACGGGAACGCGGACACAGGTGCAGGAAGCCCGCAGCGTCGGGTGATGGAGAATGCGGCGGGACTCATTTTGCATCTTCATCTCCTCCTTCGTGTAGCCGGTCTCGAGAAAGGAGTCGACATGCGGGAGGACGTTGAACGCGATCTGATGGGGATAGACCGACGGCGCGACCGGCTCGCCGGCGGAGATGGCCCGAACCTGCTCGCGGAGTTCTTCGATCGCCTTCGCGCCCGTGCCACTGACGGCCTGGTAGCTCGCGGCGATGACGCGTCTCAAGCCAAACGCTTGATGCAGCGGCGCGAGGGCCATCAGCGCGATCGCGGTGGTGCAGTTTGGGTTGGCAATGATGCCGCGGTGGAGTCGGACGTCGGCGGCGTTGATCTCCGGGATGACGAGGGGGACATCCGGATCCATCCGGAACACCGAGGAATTGTCCACCACCACCGCGCCGGCGGCGACGGCGACGGGGGCGAACTCCCGGGAAATGCCGCTTCCGGCGCTGAAGAGCGCGAGGTCGATGCCGCGAAACGAATCGGGCCCCAGCGTTTCGACCAGCACATCTTCGCCGCGAAACGTCACCTTCGACCCGGAGGAGCGCGCGGAGGCGAGGGCGCGGATGGAGGCGACGGGAAAGTTCCGGCGCGCGAGCACGTCGAGCATTTCCTGCCCAACCGCGCCCGTCGCACCCACAATGGCTACATGCTTGGTACTCATCGATCTCTCAGGTGAAAGGGAGCGAAGGCTAGCGCATGCGCGCTCCTCCGCCAGTACCCGGGCGGCTCGCCGCTCGTCAGGCTTTCGGTTTCACCGCGACCGTCTCGATCGCGTCGTAGTCGCCGCCATGCTCGGCGGCGAGATGGATGAGGCGCAAAACGGTCGCTTCGATCGCGCGAATTTCGGTGCTCTGCGGGCGCTCGAGGCGGGCCCACATCTTCAGCCGGCCATCGTCCTTCGTTTCGAGCGTCTCGTGCTCGAACTCGCCGTGATTGACCTGGAGGAGAAACGTTGCCCGCAATTCCTCGTCCCCGAAGGCGAGCCAGTGGCTGACGGGCCGTTCGCGCGTGGGGTCATCCCCGGCCGCCCGCAACTGTTCGAGCTTCGCCCGCACTTTGATGAGCGAGGGATGCTGGGGCGCCTCCTTTTGCATCTCCGCCCGGATCTCCTCCGGTGCGAGTTCCACCGTCTCCAGCACGCGCGCGTCTGCAGAAGGCGTGGGTTCAGGTTCGGCGGCCGGCTCCGCCGCGGGTTCGGCCGGGCAGAGAGTTTCCCGGTACTGCAGCCAGTCGGGGTCGGGATCCGCGCCGGCGACGATCTCGTAATGAGGGAACGCCCCGCACACCTCGTTTACCACGGACTCCAGGAGTTCCGCCATGGGCCCGTAGAAAAAATAGTCGCGCACGGATCCACCCGTCGAATGGCCGACCGGAACCGCGCCGGCGAGGCGGGTCATCGAATCGTCGAGTTCCCGCTCGATTTCCTCCAACGCCGGTTCCTCCTCGGGTTCCGCCATTCCCTGCGGACTCGGGGCGAGGAGCGCGACGCGCACCACGTAGCAGATCCCGAGGTCGACGTCCGGCGCCTCGGACTTCATATCCAAGTCGACGCAGATCGAGCAGATTTGCCCGTCGACGTCCGCCTGATATTGAGCCCAGCCGGTTTTCATGGGTACCGGATTTAGACTATGGCACAGAACGCCGGTCGAAGGGAACGATCTTCCCGCGGGAAATGCACCGTCAGGAAACCGTCTCAGACTCGTGGTCCTGCGTCCGCGTGTGGAGGACCCCTATGGGATGAAGCGTTGTGCGATCGGGATCCGCCGGCCGACGCCGAACGCCCGGCTGGTCACCTTCAACCCAGGGACGGCCTGGGCGCGCTTGTACTCGTTTAAATCCACCCGACGAACGATCCACCGAACCGTCTCCGCCTCGAAGCCCCGCTCGATGATCTCGTCGGGTCCCAGGTTATCCTCCACGTAGAGATCCAGCACGGCGTCGAGCACCGCATACGGAGGCAGCGAATCCTGGTCGGTCTGATTCGCGCGGAGTTCGGCGCTCGGTGGCTTTTCGATGCTCGCGATTGGAATGATCTCGCGCTCGCGGTTGATCCAGCGGGCGAGACGCCAGACCATCGTCTTCGAAACGTCGCTGATCGCCGCGAGGCCTCCGCACATGTCGCCGTAGAGCGTGCAATAGCCCACGGCAAGCTCGCTCTTGTTGCCGGTCGTCAGCAGGAGGTGACCCAGCTTGTTCGACAGCGCCATGAGGGTAACGCCCCGGAGCCGCGACTGGAGATTCTCCTCCGTGGCATCTTCGGCGCGCCCTTCGAAATGCGGGCTGTAGAGACGGCGCAGAACATCGTACGGCTCCACGATCGGGATGGTCTTCGTGGCGATGCGAAGGTTTTCGGCGAGGGCGAGCGCATCCGCGATGCTGCCCGGCGAGGAGTGTGGTCCGGGCATCAAAACCCCGAGGACGTTCTCCGCTCCCAGAGCCGCGGTTGCGAGGCAGGCGACGAGCGCGGAATCGATTCCGCCGCTGAGGCCCAGCACGACCGAGCGAAAGCCGCACTTCTGGAGGTAGTCCCGGATCCCGAGACAGAGGGCGTCATGGAGCTCGTCCTCGTCCTCGGCGGCGAACCACGTTTCAGCCGAATCGGCCGAAAGATTGACGACCGCACTCGCTTCCTTGAATCCGTCGAGCTGGGCAAGACAGTTTCCCCGGTGGTCAAACGCGCACGAGTTGCCGTCGAAAACGAGCTGATCATTGCCTCCGACGAGATTGCAGTAGGCGAAGGGGACGCCGTATTTCCTGGCTCGTTCGCTGATCATGCGCCCGCGGGTGGCGGGCTTGCCCATCTGGAAGGGCGACGCACTGAGATTGAGGATGCACGTTGCGCCTTGCTGAACGAGCGACTGGACCGGGTCGGCGAGGTACAGATGTCGCGGCAGATACGGCTCCGCCCAAATGTCCTCGCAGATGGTCACCCCCACGCGACGGCCATGGATGATGACGGGCTCGTTCGCTTCGGCGGGTTCGAAATAACGTGCTTCATCGAAGACGTCGTAAGTCGGCAGAAGCGACTTCCGAACCACCCGCCGCGGAACCCCCCGCTGGATGACGGCGGCGGCGTTATGGAAATGTTGACCCGGAGCGCCCGGCGGACGGGGTTCGATGAATCCGACGATCAAGGGGACGTCGCCCACCGTTTGCTCGAGGTCGGAGAGCGCGTCGAGTTGTCCCCGCACAAAACGAGGCTGAAAAATCAGGTCGCGCGGAGGATATCCGCTGATCGCGAGTTCCGGCGCGAGGACGCATTCTGCGCCACCTTGGACGCAGTTGGCGTAAGCCTGACGGATCTTGGCAGTATTGCCCGCAAAGTCACCGATGACGGGATTGATCTGGGCAAACCCGATCTTCATGCGCTCGCGTCCGCCGGGGGCTGATCTTCGCCGCGAGCTAGCGGCGGGAGGGAGCGGCGGCGGCCGGCTTCCGATACTTCCCGTTCAGCGCGTCATCGCCGGCTTGGATGACGTGGCGGAAGAAATAGACAAAGCCGGCGATCGCCACGCCGATGAACGCGCAGAGCAACACTTTTTGGAAGAAACTGTTCGTCATGATCGCCTCCGGAAGGGGAGCTTAACCAGATCCTGGAAGATTACCAGAAGCCCCATTGCTTCGTCTGCAAAATGTAGAGACCCAGGCCAAGGTTGGTCACGGCATGGGCGATCACGCACGCCCCGAGGCTCCGGGTGATGATCGCCACCCCGCTGTAGATCGCACCTGTCAGGAGCGCGGCCGGCCAGTCCGACGTGGAATGAACGAGCATGAAGGCCACGCTGACGATCGCGAACGAGGGCCAGTGCAGCGTGCCGAAGGGTACGGTCGTGAAGTCGTCCTTGATGAAGTAACGCAACAGCCCGCCCCGCCAGAATATCTCCTCCACGAGCGGAACGATCACAACGAGGCGCAGCAGGCGGAGAACGATCGTACCCCAGTAAAGCGCCGGGCTCTCGGCGAGCAGCGTGGGATTGAACCCTTCACCGCGGGGCTTCGGCACCGACACGAGCGCGACGAGCCGGTCCATCAACGGTTCAAAAACGGAACGAAACGAAATCCACAGAACGAGGACGACGAGCCCCACGACGATTCCGGTGACCACCGGGAAGACGCCGAGCGGCCGGAAGGAATAGTTCTTCCACCACAGCCCGAGCGCGACTGCGGAGGCGATCGTCTGGAGCGGATACATCCAAAACTCAGGGTGGGTTTGCCAGAGCGTTCCGGTTTCCGCCTTGAAAAAGCCCGTCAGGGCCAGGCCGATCATGAAGACAAAGAACGGGCCGCCGAATGCGAGCAGGGGATCGTCGCGCCAGGATCTCGAGGGGGGCATGCGGGAAAATCGTCGGGGCGACAGGATTTGAACCTG